>JAYWBP010000132.1:0-30768 GCA_043781375.1 Novosphingobium sp. | reverse complement strand
AACAAATGGTGCCCAGAAGAGGACTCGAACCTCCACGCCCTTGCGAGCGCCAGCACCTGAAGCTGGTGCGTCTACCAATTCCGCCATCTGGGCACGGGGCACCGCGAAAACGTTGCGGTGCCGGGTAGGAGGGCGCCGATAGGCGGTCGTGGGGGTTGCTGTCAATCGCGCTTGGACAAAATCGCGCCGATGGCTGGTTGAGGTCGGCAGCGGCGGATCAGTGTTGCGGGTGCGGGGCGGGCTGTGCCAAGGCGAGGACCTGCCCCCGCCGCGTTGCGGCCATATTGACGGATCCCAGCGCCATGCCTGCCAACTCTGACCGGCCCCTCGAAGGCAAGATCGTCACCCTGCTGGGCGGTAGCGGCTTTTTCGGCAAGCATCTGGCGCAGGAACTGCTTAGCCAGGGTGCCCGGCTGCGGGTCGCCAGCCGCCATCCCGAGCGCGCCTTTGCCTTGCGCCCGCTCGGCAATCTGGGCCAGGTCCAGTTCGCCCGCTGCGACGTGACCAAGCCCGAGAGCGTGGCGGAAGTCATCGCCGGGTCGGACGCGGTGGTCAATCTGGTCGGGGCTTTTGCGGGCGATCTGGAAGCTGTGCAGGGCCGCGGCGCGGGGACGATCGCGGCAGCGGCACGTGCGGCTGGGGCGACGGCTCTTGTCCATGTCTCGGCAATCGGCGCCGACCTCGATTCGCCGGTGGCCTATGCCCGGACCAAGGCCGAGGGCGAAGCGGCGGTGCGCGAGGCGTTTCCAGCGGCGACGATCCTGCGCCCCTCGGTGCTGTTCGGTCCTGACGACAATTTCGTGATGATGTTCGCCAAGCTGATCGCGCTGTTTCCGGCACTGCCGGTGTTCGGACCGCACGCGCAATTGCAACCGCTGTTCGTCGACGATGCTGCAGCCGCGGTGGCCCATGCTCTGGCCGATCCCGACCGCCACGGTGGCCAGACTTACGAGATTGCCGGGCCCGAGGTCATCACTATGGGCGAGCTAAATCGCCGCATCGCTGCTGCACAGGGCCGCACGCGGCTGTTCGCAGAATTGCCTGATTTCGTCTCGAGCGGCTTCGCTCGCCTGACCGGCTGGCTCCCGGGGGCGCCGCTGACTTCGGACCAGTGGACCCTGCTCAAGGCCGATAACGTCGCGCAGGACGGCGGTGCCGGGCTCACGGCGCTGGGCGTGACGCCGCACCCGCTCGGGCTGTTTCTGGAACGTTGGATGGTGCGGTTTCGCAAGCACGGCCGGTTCGGGGGCAAGGCAGGGCCGACCTAACTGCGCTGAACCCAAATGCGTTGAGCCCGCTACCGCTGGGCCCAACCCCGCTGCATAAGGTTTATTCCCGAGGCCGACTTAGCCCCAACACACTGGGGTCAACACAGGGGCACCACTGGGGCCAACACTGGGATAAACCGGCGTGACCAAGCCTGTGGCTTAGGCGTTCACATCGGCATAGTGCGAGGGCGGCTGGATCACTTCCATCCGCTCGGCCAGCAGCGGGCGAAAACTCGGTCGGCTCTTGAACACCGAATACCAGCTGCGCGCCTGCTCGTGGCCCGACCAGTCGATCCCGCCCAGATAGTCCGCCACGGATAGCTGTGCCGCAGCGGCCAGATCGGCCAGGCTCATCGTCGCCCCTGCCAGCCACGGGCGATTGTCGATCAGATAATCGATGTAATCAAGATGTTCGTCGGCCATCTTCATCGCTCGGCGCAGTGCGGTGGAGTCCGGTGACTGGCGCATCACCAGCCGCTTCATCATCCGTTCCTGCAGCAAAGGGCCGGTGACATCGGCATAAAGGTTCTCGTCGAACAGCGAAACCAGGCGGCGGATTTCGGCGCGATTGGTGGCGGTGCCGTTGATCATCGGGTTCTTGTCGACGGTCTCTTCAAAATATTCGCAGATCGCCTGGCTGTCGACCAGAGTAATCCCGCGGCCTGCCTCATGCACCACCGGGGTGCGCCCACCATGGTTGAGCTCAAGGAATTCGTCGCGCCGCTCCCACGGGTTTTCGCGCCACAATTCATAGGGGATGCCCTTCTCGCTCATCAGCAGGCGAACCTTGCGGCTGAACGGGCACAGGGGGAATTGATAGAGCTGCCACATGACCGGGGGTATTGCCTAAGCCGACACGCGGCGTCCACCCGGCGAAGGCGCGCGCCGTCAGGAAATCAGGTGGATAAGGGGTACGAACCACGCCAGCGGGAACCGGAAGGCCGCAAATGATTCATCTTGCCATGAAGCACAGGCCGAAAACCAAGGGATCATGATAATGGCGGCACGGGCCTATTGGCAGGGACAGATCAGGCTGGCGCTGGTCTCGATTCCGGTGGAAGTCTACCCAGCAACGCGCTCGGGCGCCGCAATCGCCTTTCGCCAGATCCACGAGCCCAGCGGCAAGCGGGTCAATTACGAGAAAGTCGTCGCCGGGATCGGCCCGGTCGACCGCGACGAGATCCTCAAGGGCTACGAGGTATCGAAAGGCAATTACGTCCTGCTCGAGGATGACGAGATCGAGGCGGTCAAGATCGAGAGCCGCAAGACCCTCGACCTCGTCCAGTTCGTCGACATCGACGAGATCGACGTGCTCTATTACGAGAAGCCCTACTTCGTGGTCCCGGCAGACGATCTGGCCGAGGAAGCCTATGTCGTCCTGCGGGAGGCCCTGCGCGCATCCCGCAAGGTCGCGCTCGGCCAGTTGTCGGTCCGCGGGCGCGAGCAACTGGTGGCGATCAAGCCGTGCGGGCGCGGGATCATCCTGGAAGTGCTGCGCTATGCCGACGAGGTCCAGCGCGCGCAAGGGTACTTCCGCGACATCGGCGACGCGGCACCTGCCGCCGAATTGCTCGACCTCGCCACCACCCTGATCGACAAAAAAACCGCGCCATTCAAGCCCGAGATCTTCCACGACCGTTACGTCGACGCGCTGCAGCAGCTGGTCGCCAAGAAGGTCAAGGCCAAGGGCAAGAAAATCCTCGAGGACGTCTCCGACCCCACCCCGGCGCGCGGCGGCAATGTCATCGACCTGATGGCAGCGCTCAAGAAATCGGTGGGGAGTTCTCCGGCGGCGGCGGCGAAAAAGGCGACGACTCCGGCGGCCGTTGCTGCGCCCAAAAAGGCGCCAGCGCGCAAGCAGGCGTGAGGCTGATGGCGCGCGTGTCCTTCGACTGGCTTAGCAGGCGCGGATTTTGGGAGTGGGGCCGTATTTTAATTGGCAACGTCTTCACCAAAACCCGGCTCAGCCTGACCCCGCCGCAGGCCCCGCGCAACCAACAGCGCAAGCCCCGATAACATGCCCCGCCAGGACCCCCTCGCCCCCTATAACGCCAAGCGCGATTTCAAGCGCACCGCCGAACCTGCGGGAAAGGCCGCGCCCAGCGCGACCGGCAATCGCTTCATCGTTCAAAAACACGACGCTACCCGCCTGCATTGGGACTTCCGGATCGAGATCGACGGCGTGCTCAAGAGCTGGGCGGTGACCCGTGGCCCCAGCCGCGATCCCGACGACAAGCGCCTGGCAGTGCGGACCGAGGACCATCCGATCGCCTATGCCGAGTTCGAAGGGACCATCCCCAAAGGCGAGTACGGCGGCGGTACGGTGATGTTGTGGGATCGCGGCACCTGGGCCCCGATCGCAGGCAAAAGCGCCAAGGATCTGGACAAAGGCCACCTCCATTTCACCCTCGCCGGCGAGCGGATGAAGGGCGAATGGATCATCTTCCGGCTCAAGCCGCGCGGCCCCGCTAAGCGCGAGAACAGGAACAAGCGCGAGAACTGGCTATTGCGCAAGGTTTCGGACGAATACGCCACCACCGGCGACGTCCTGGTCGAACGCGAACTGACCAGCGTCCTGACCGGGCGTTCGATGGCCGAAATTGCGGGCGACGCGGAGTCCAGCCATTCACTTGCAGGCAAAAGCGACACAGACTTCCTCGCCGCGATGCAAGATACCGCGCAGCACAACGCCAAGTTGGTGGCCAAGCGCAAACCCGCTGCGAAATCGCGCAAGTCTTCGCCGCTGCCCAAATTCCGCAGCCCGCAACTGGCGACGCTGGTCGATGCAGTGCCTGCTGGCAACGCGTGGTTCCACGAGATCAAATTCGACGGCTACCGCGCCCTGATCGCCGCGTCCGGCGACAGAGTGACGGTCTACACCCGCAGCGGCCTCGACTGGACCGACAAGTTCGCCCCCCTCGTCCGGCATCTGGCGGCGCTTAACCTTCCTGTTTGCCTGATCGACGGCGAGATTGTCGCCTACGACAAGGCAGGCAACCCGGATTTCTCCGCGCTGCAGGCCGTGCTCAAGCGCGGCCATGGGGCGCAGGACGAGAACACTGCGCTGTCATTCCATGCCTTCGACCTGCTCGAACTTGATGGCGAGAACCTGACCGCACTGCCCAATATCGAACGCAAGGAGCGCCTCGAAGCGCTGCTCGCCGCCGCCCAACCGCCGATCCACGTTGCCGACCACGTCATCGGCGCGGGCGAGAGGCTGTTGGCAGCGATGTGCGCGGCCGGGCAGGAAGGGGTCATCTCCAAGCGGATCGACGGACGTTATGTCGGCAAGCGCAGCCGCAACTGGCTCAAGATCAAATGCACCCTCCGCCAGGAATTCGTGATCGTCGGCTGGCGCAAATCGACCGCCAAGGCCCGCCCGTTCTCGTCGCTGCTGCTGGCTCAGAACGAGCTTGGCAAGCTGGTCTATAAGGGCAAGGTCGGCACGGGGTTCGACGGGCAGCTACTTGATGACCTCACCAAAAAGCTTGCGAAACTGGCGCGCGATACCGCCCCGGTCGACGTCCCCCGCACCGACAAGCGCGGCGTCAGCTGGGTCAAGCCGGAGCTGGTGGCCGAAATCGCTTTTGCCGAATTCACCGCTGAGAACCGTGTCCGCCACGGCAGCTTTCTGGGCCTGCGCGACGACAAGCAGGCGCGCGAGGTAACCCCCGAAAAAGCCGAAGCAAGCCCTGCTCCCGTCGCAATCGCCACCAAGGTCACCAGCCGCGAGCGGGTGATCTTTCCCGAGAGCGGCCTGACCAAAGGCGACCTGGCAGACTACTATGCCCAGATCGCGCCGCTGATGCTGCCGGTCGCGGGCAATCGCCCGATCAGTCTGGTCCGCTGCCCTCAGGGTCGCGGCAAGAAATGCTTTTTCCAGAAGCACGACGCCGGCACTTTCGGCGATCACGTCCACCACGTCCCGATCGCCGAGAAGAACGGGCAGGTCGAAGATTACCTTTATGTCGACGATGCCGAGGGCCTGATCGCCTGCGTCCAGATGGGCACGATCGAATTTCATGGCTGGGCCGCACGGGCCGACGCGGTCGAGCAGCCTGACCGGATGATCTTCGATCTCGATCCCGACGAGGGGCTGGATTTCAAAGCGGTCAAAAGCGCCGCGATCGATATCCGCGACCGCCTCGCCGACATCGGCCTGGTCAGCTTCGCCATGTTGTCGGGCGGCAAGGGCATCCACGTCATCGTTCCGCTGACCCCGGGGCATGATTGGGAAACGCACAAGGACTTCGCCCGGCGCTTTGCCGAGGCCCTCGCCATGGCCGAGCCCGAGCGATTCGTGGCAACGATGAGCAAGGCCAAGCGCGTCGGCAAGATTTTCATCGACTGGCTGCGCAACCAGCGCGGTGCCACCGCCATCGTCCCCTACTCCGCCCGCGCCCGCCCCGGCGCCCCGGTCGCGGTGCCGATCACCTGGGGCGAGCTGGCGGCAATGAAGGACGCCCATCCTTATGCCATCGGCGATGCCGCGCGGCTGGTTACGCGCGCTAATGGCAAAGGCTTGGCGGGTTGGGGCTTTGCCGAGCAAAGGTTGCCGGAGTTGTGAACGCGTAACCCGTCCCCCATCGATGGGGAAGGTATGGCGATGTCCCTCACTGCTCGACCAGCACCCGCCCGCCCGGATCGAATCGCTCCCCCTGCACTGCCTCCTCGGGCATTGTCGCTGCGATCGCTGCCAGCTCCTCAGCCGACAGGGAAATCGCGGTAGCCGCAGTGTTTTCCTCAAGGCGATGGACCTTGGTCGTGCCGGGGATCGGGACGATGTCTTCGCCCTGGTGGAACAGCCAGGCCAACGCGAGCTGTGCTGCGGTGCTGCCCTTGGTCCGGGCGAGGCTGTCAAGGCTGTCATAAAGCTTCAGATTGGCCTGCAGCGCCTCACCATGCCAGCGCGGAATGTCCCGGCGAAAATCCCCTTGAGCGAGCTCTGCCGTGCGCCCGGCTCCGCCCAGGAATCCGCGGCCGAGCGGGCTGTAGGGCACAAAGCCGATGCCCAGTTCGCGGCAGACCGGCAGAACGCGGTGTTCGGGCGTGCGGGTGAACAGCGAATATTCGCTCTGTAGCGCGCTCACCGGATAGACCGCGTGGGCCGCGCGGATCGAGTCCGCGCTGGCTTCGGACAGGCCGAAGTAACGCACCTTGCCCTGCGCGATCAGATCACCAACGGTGCCGGCAACATCCTCCATCGGGATCTGTGGATCGACCCGGTGCTGGTAGAACAGGTCGATGCAGTCGATCCCCAGGCGCTGAAGCGATGCGTCGCAAACCGCGCGGATCCGGTCGGGATGGCTGTCCACACCTTGCGGGCGGCCGCCTTCGGGTCGCACTTTGAAGCCGAACTTGGTGGCGATCACCACCTTGTCGCGGACCGGGCCCAGCGCCTGGCCGAGCAGGCGCTCGTTGGTGAACGGGCCATAGACCTCGGCGGTGTCGAAAAAGGTGATGCCCAGCTCGACCGCTCGATGGAGGACCGTCAGGCCGTCGGCATCGGGCACCCCGCCGCCGTAAGCCATGCTCAGGCCCATGCAGCCAAACCCGATTTTGGAAACTTCCAGGCCCTGCCGACCCAGCTTGCGCGATTCCATGATGGTTCCTTGTCGATTCGTCCCGCCGGGCGACTGTTTCCATCGCACTGCGTGCTGTCAACGCCGCAATCAGGTAATCGTCCATGTTGACTCAGGCGGCGGCCCACCGCCCAGCCGATATGTTTCAGCGCCGGTTGCACCGGGCACGGCCACTCATCATTTTGGGTTTTTTTGCGAGGCAGGAGAATTCGATGATCCGTGAAGTGGCGATCCTGCCGGTGCGCGAAGGCGGAGAAGACGGCTTTGTCGAGGCGATGGGCCCCGGCGGCGGCAGCCAGGCGCTGACCGAGGCGACCGGCGGCGGCACGGTCAGGATCGGGCGCGGCGTCGAAAACCCGCACAAGTTCTGCCTGCTGGTCGAATGGGCCTCGCTCGAGGCCCACAACGCCGCGCGCGACAGCGAAGCCTTCACCCGGTTCAAGACCATCGCCGGGCCGTTCTTCGGTGCGGGCGGCGGGTTCATGGAGCATTTCGATTTCGGGTGAGGAGGCTCGAACGCTTCCCCGGTTTAGGACAAGTCCCCTTCCACACCTTGCCCGCCGTGTCTTACCCCGCTAATACAGCTTGCGGAACGCCGCCCTGGACCCCATGTTCGGCAGGCTCGAACAGACACACGGGATTGCTTCACTCATGGCTACAACGCCGACCCAGACGGTTACCGCCTCCCCGCTTACGCTGACCCCGCCCGAACCGGTGCCCGTAGTCTTGCCCGAGCAGGCTGTCGGCCTGGTTCCGGTTTCAGAGGAAAACCGCTCCAAGCTGACAACCCGGGTCGATACCTTCGTCGCCGATCTGGTTGCGCAGGATGCCAATTCGCCTGAATTCGGCCAGAAGGTCGATCAGCTGACCAACATGGGTCGCAAGGAAATTGCCGTCGCCTCGAGCATGTCCAACCGCTTCCTCGACCGTCCAGTGCGCGCGATGGACAAGGATTCGGGCGTCGGCGCCAATCTGGCCGAGTTGCGCCGGACGATCGAGGACCTTGATCCAGGTCGCAAAGGCAAACTCTCGTCCGGGCGCAAATTCCTCGGCGTGATCCCGCTGGGTAACAGCCTGAAGAAGTATTTTGACGGCTATGTCAGCTCGCAAGGCCATATCAGCGCGATCCTCGACCGGCTCGGTTCGGGCAAGGACGAGCTGCTGATGGACAATGCCGCGATCGACGTCGAACGCAGCAAGCTGTGGGAAGCGATGGGCAACCTTGAACAGATGATCCACATCTCGCGCACGCTCGATGCCAAGCTGGAGACGACCGCCGCCGATCTCGATCACACCGATCCAGCCAAGGCCAAGGCGATCCGCGAGAGCGCGCTGTTCTACGTCCGCCAGCGCACGCAGGATCTGCTGACCCAGATGGCAGTATCGGTGCAGGGCTATCTTGCGCTCGACCTGGTCAAAAAGAACAATGTCGAGCTGGTCAAGGGTGTCGACCGCGCCAGCACCACCACAGTGGGCGCGCTGCGCACCGCGGTGACCGTGGCCCAGGCGATGACCAACCAGCGGCTGGTACTTCAGCAGATCACCGCGCTCAACCAGACTACCGCGCAGATTATCGATTCGACCGGCACCCTGTTGCGCGAGCAGACCGGCAAGATCCACGAACAAGCCGCCGCCAGCACAATCCCGCTGGAAGTGCTCCAGCGGGCGTTCCAGAACGTCTACGACACGATGGACAATATTGACACGTTCAAGGTCAAGGCGCTGGAATCGATGAAGGCGACGGTCACCACCCTGACCAGCGAGGTCGCGAAGTCCAAAGGCTACATCGCCCGCGCAGAAGGCGCCGCGCAGGCCAAGCTGAGCCAGGATGCGCCTTCGCTGCTGAGCCTTGAGGGCTAGTTTGGCCAGTCCTGCGCACGACAGTGACCGCACCCTGACGCAGGCGCGCGCCTCGCTGGTGGCGAACCGCGCCGGCGGGCGGCGCCAGTCGATCGGGGCGCGCTCGGCCGACGTCAAGCGGCGGCATCTTTCGCGCAAGGTGGCCCGGATGTTGGTTGCGGTCGTCGGGATCGTGGTCGGGGCGATGGCCGTCGGACTGGTGGTCGATGGTATCGGCATTTCCGGGATCATCCTGACCGTGCTGGCGATGGTCCTGGCGGTGGGCGTTTTTGCGGCTTTCCCCCGCTTCAAGGTCCCTGCGCAGGCCTCGCTGGCCAAAGGCGACATACGGCGCCTGGTCGGCAATACCGAACTGTGGCTTGAGGCCCAGCGCCCTGCCCTGCCCGCGCCTGCGGTGCGTCTGATCGACCAGATCGGGGTCCAGCTTGATGCTTTGGGTCTCCAGCTCGACGGGCTCGACGACAGCGTCCCGGCGGTGGGCGAAGTGCGCAAGCTGGTTGGCGAACATCTGCCCGAGCTGGTCTCCAGCTACACCAGCATCCCGCGCCACTTGCGCGCCGAGCCGCGTGCCGGACGCAGTCCGGACGAGCAACTGGCCGACAGCCTGGGCAAGATCAGCACCGAGATCGACAGCGTTACGCGGCAACTGGCGGAAGGCGCGATCGACAAGCTGGCGATCCGCACGCGCTATCTCGATTACAAATACGGCGATGCCGAAGCTGCTGGGGAGCAGCACTGATGCGCATTGCGATCCCCCACACCCTGGGCAAGGACGAGGTTCGCCGCCGCCTGCGCAGCCGCATCCCCAGTCTGGCCGGATTCATCCCCGGCGGCATGGCCGACGTCACCCATTCGTGGACCGGCGAGGACCGGATGAACCTCGACGTCACGGCGATGGGCCAGCATGTGCCCAGCACCATCGATATCGAAGAGGAGCAGCTGGTGTTTACGGTCAACCTCCCCCCCGCGCTTAGCTTCATCGAACCGATCATCAAAGGCTCGATCGAGAAGCAGGGGCGCAAATTGCTGGAGTGAAGGAATAGGTCCCAGGCTGGGCCTTCACAAATCCCGGTGCAACTCCAGATAATCCTGCGGAATCCGCAAGCTGGCAGCAGCGATCTGGGTTTCCTGCAAAAACAGCACCAGCGCCCACATCAGCAGCGCGATCGCAGCGAGGAAAAAGCCAGCGGCGAGGCGCTGGAGGTGAAAGCCGACCAGTTCCTCAAGAAAGAGCACGGCCACGGTCACCCCGATCGCCAGCCCGCAGATCACCAGTTGGCGCATGGCCCGGGCAATCAGCGCAATCCGGCGATCGACCAGGCGAATTTCAAGTACCACCAGATCGTGATCCTTGCCGGTCGTAACCTCATGCCGGGTCTGGAGAAAACGCGAGCGATCGACGATGCGCCCGAGCCGGGTCGAAAGAATATTGAGGATATTGCCCATCGCCACCAGCACGAACACGGGCGCAAGGGCGAGCTGGATGGTCTGGGCAATCATGGAGTGCTGATAGGGACGCAGACAAGCGAATTGAAGTGCCAAATCCCAGCGATCGAACAACCCGGCACCTGAGGAACCATAGCAATTGCCGACCGTTGCGTCTCTCATGAAATCGAGCCGCAAATTCGCGACCATTGCCGCGCTTGCCGGGCTATCGGTTCTGCTGGGTAGCTGCGCTGCAATCAGTTCGCCCCACGTGTCGGGAAACGGCGCGGTGCCGGAGCCGACCAAGCCAGTCGAACTCAGCCGCTACCTGGGACGCTGGTACGAAATTGCCCGGTATGAACAAGGTTTTCAAAAGGACTGCGACGGTGTCACGGCGGACTATTCGCTGCGGAGCGATGGACGACTTTCGGTCCTGAACACATGCCGCAAGCCAGATGGACGCGTGAAGCGAGCGAACGGGGTGGCGAAAATCGTCGATCCAGCCACCAACGCGAAACTCAAGGTCAGCTTTTTCGGTCCGTTCTATGGCGACTACTGGATTCTCGATCATGCCACGGATTACAGCTGGTCAATCGTGGGCGATGGATCGGGACGCTACCTGTGGCTGCTGTCGCGCACGCCAGTACCTGCGGCTGACGATGTCGATGCGCTAATCGCCCGGGCAGCGGCGCTGGGCTATGATACTACGATGTTACGGCGCACCCGCCAGCCCTAACCACCCATAATCAGCCCTAGCCAGCCCGGTCAGTCCCGTCCCCCGCTCAACAACGCATCCACTACCCCCGGGTCTGCCAGCGTCGAAATATCGCCCAGGGTTGAGACATCCCCTTCGGCGATCTTGCGCAGGATCCGGCGCATGATCTTGCCCGAGCGGGTCTTGGGCAGCGCGGGCGCAAAGTGAATCACGTCGGGTGTGGCGATCGGGCCGATTTCCTGGCGGACCCATCTGACCAGCGCCTGACGGATGTCGTCGCTGTGCTCCTCGTTGGCGTTGAGCGTAACGTAGGCGTAGATGCCCTGGCCCTTGATCTCGTGCGGCATTCCGACCACCGCCGCCTCGGCAACCTTGGCGTGGGCGACGAGCGCGCTTTCGACCTCGGCGGTGCCCATGCGGTGACCCGAGACGTTGATCACATCGTCGACCCGCCCGGTGATCCAGTAGTATCCATCGGCATCGCGGCGGCAGCCATCACCGGTGAAATACTTGCCGGGATAGGTAGTGAAATAGGCCTGGAAGAAACGTTCGGGATCGCCCCACACGCCGCGCATCTGGCCGGGCCAGCTTTGCGTCAGGCACAGGTTGCCCTCGGTCGCGCCCTCCAGCACCGCCCCCTCGGCATCGACCAGTTGCGGCACGACTGAAAACATCGGAAACGAAGCCGATCCCGGCTTGAGGTTTGTAGCGCCAGGCAGAGGCGTGATCATCGCGCCGCCGGTTTCGGTTTGCCACCAGGTATCGACGATCGGGCAGCGCCCCTCGCCAACCACGCGCCAGTACCATTCCCAGGCCTCGGGATTGATCGGTTCGCCGACAGAACCCAGCAGACGCAACGACTTGCGCGAGGTCGCGGTGACCCAGTCGTCACCTTCGCGCATCAAGGATCGCAGCGCGGTCGGCGCGCCATAGAAGATGTTGACCTGATGCCGGTCGACAATCTCCCAAAAGCGGCTGTGCGTCGGATAATGCGGCACGCCCTCGAACATTATGGTGGTCGCGCCGTTGGCCAGCGGGCCGTAGACACCGTAGCTGTGCCCGGTGACCCAGCCCACGTCGGCAGCGCACCAGAAGATCTCGCCCGGCCGGTAATCGAACACGTAGTGGTGGGTCATCGCGACCCAGGTCAGATATCCGCCGGTGGTGTGAAGCACGCCTTTGGGTTTGCCGGTGCTGCCCGAAGTATAGAGGATGAACAGCGGGTCTTCCGCACCCATTTCCTCCGCCGGGCACTCGGGCGCGGCGGCTTCGCGCTGCTCATCCCACCAGTGATCGCGGCTCGAAGCCATGGTCACCGCGTTACCGACATGACGCACTACCAGCACGGCGGTGACATCCGGACATTGTTCAAGCGCGGCGTCGACATTGGCCTTGAGTGGCACCGGCTTGCCCCCGCGCATCCCGGCGTCGGCGGTGATGACCAGGCGGCTGTTGCAATCCTGGATGCGCCCGGCCAGCGCCTCGGGTGAGAAGCCCCCGAACACCACCGAATGGACCGCGCCGATCCGCGCGCAGGCGAGCATGGCCATCGCCGCCTCGGGGATCATCGGCAGGTAGATCGTAACCCGATCACCGCGCTGCGCACCCAGCGCCTTGAGCACATTGGCCATGCGGCAGACATCTTCGTGCAGTTGGCGATAGGTGATTTTGCGTTGCTGCGCGGGATCGTCGCCTTCCCAGATGATCGCGACGGTGTCGCCGCGCTCGGCCAAGTGACGGTCGAGGCAGTTGGCAGCGACATTCAGCGTGCCGTCGGCGAACCATTCGATGCCAAAATCAGCCTCGGCAAAGCTGCTGCGCGAGAGCTGGGTCCAAGGCTTGATCCAGTCGAGCCGGGCGCTTTCCTCGCGCCAGAACGCCTCAGGCTGGTCGAGCGAGGCTTGGTACTTGGCGGCATAGCCCGCAGCATCGACGTAAGCGCGCGCGGCCCATTCGGGCGGGACAGGATGATTTGTGGACAAGGGTGCTCTCCGTTCGGGGTACCCTAACGTGGAGTCCGGGGCGGGGGAAGGTTCCTCCCCCAAACATATAGGAGGCCCGCGACGCCGCAGGCGGCAGGATGGAAGAGGCTGGCCGTGTGCGCTCCTGGAAGAGGACGCGCCATGACGTGAACCTCCTCCGTCATGCTGCCCCTGGCCTCCCTCCCCGTGCCGGGGAGGAACAGGGCTATCAGCAGGGTTGTGTAATCAGGCTAAGATCGCCGAATTCAACATCCGCCAGCGACGCCGCCAGCCCGCATCCGCCCACTGCGATCGCCTCGCCGACGATTCGCACATCGCCCTTGCGCGGGATGATCAGCAGCGGCCTGTTGCCATAGCGCTGGGCAATCGCCGCATCGGGTGCACCCTCGATCCGGTCGAGCCGGAACAGCGGCCCCTCAACCAGCGTCACATCGCCCTGCCGCGGAACATGGCGGCGCAGCGCAGGATCGTGGGGCTCGCCCTTGGCCACGGCCAGGCCCTCGTCGAGATGCAATTCGCGCGGGCGGCCGTAATCATACAGGCGATAGGTGATGTCGCTGTTCTGCTGTACTTCGATCAGGCTGACCCCGGCGCCGATCGCGTGGACCGTGCCCGCAGGGATGTAGAAGAAGTCGCCCGCCTGAACCGGGTGCCAGGTCATCAGTTTTTCGATCGAGCCATCAAGCGCGGCGGCGCGCATGGCCTTGGTGGTCACCGGCGCATCGAAACCGATCCCCAGCACTGCGCCGGGCTCGGCATCGATCACCAGCCAGCACTCTTCCTTGCCTTGTCGGCCGAGGCCCTTGGCCAGCGTCTGGGCGTCCGACGGGTGGACCTGGACCGACAGTGCCTCGCTGGTGAAGATATATTTGACCAGCAGTTGCGGCAGCGCGGCGGGAGGCTCGAACCACACTTCGCCGATCTTCTCGCCCGGCGGGGCCTGGAACGGCGCGGGCAGGACCTCACGGCCCCACGGCTTGGCCACTTCGCGGATCGGAAGTCCAGTCACTGGTTCACCGCACCCGCCAGCTTGCCGACGTTCTGCGTGCCTGCCGCGCTGGTTACCAGCACATCGTTGCCATCGACCACCACGATCACGTTCGCCAGCCCAATCACCGATACGCGCGGCCCGTCGGTGTCGACCAGGACATTGCGGCAATCGAGCAGTTCTGCGGGGCCGTGAACAGCATTGCCCTCCGCATCGCGTTCGCGCGCCTGATGCAGCGCCTGCCAGTTGCCGATGTCGGACCAGGCCATCTGGGCCGGGACCATCGCGGCGCGCTGAGTGTTTTCCATGATCGCATAGTCGACCGATTCGCCCTCGATCTTTGCAAATTCGGTATGGTCGGGATGAAAGCGCTGCCCGTCGCTGCGCCCGGTCGCGACCGCCTTGCGCACGGCTGCGGCGATGGCCGGGCGGTGCTCTGACAGCTCGGCGAGGAATTCGCGCACGCGGAAGGCGAAAATCCCCCCGTTCCAGGCATAGCCGCCCTCGGCCAGGAACGCCTCGGCGCGGGCGAGATCGGGCTTCTCGACGAATTGCGCGACCTTGTAGCCCCCAATGCCTCCAGAGCCACCGATTGCCTCACCCTGGCGCAGATAACCGAAGCCGGTCTCGGGCGCCTGCGGTTCAATCCCGAACGAGACCAGCCAGCCCTGCTCGGCCAGTTCCGCAGCGGCGGTAGCGGCGGCGACGAAGGCGGGGACATTCGCGATGTGGTGGTCGCTTGGGCAGACCAGCATAACTGCGTCCTCGGGGAGGCGCAGTGCGGCCAGGGCGATGGCCGCAGCGGTATTTTTGGCCGCGGGCTCAACGATGATTTGCGCGCCTTGCCCGGCGCCAAGCTGTGCCTCGACATGCGCCAGATGCGCGGTGCCGGTGACCACTATCGGCGGCGCAAACTGGTCACCGCCCGCGCGCTGCAAAGTCGCCTCGAACAGCGTCGTGTCGCCGATCAACGGCAGGAACGGCTTGGGCTTCGTCACCCGGCTGCGCGGCCACAATCGCGTGCCGCTGCCGCCGCACAGGATAACCGGAACAATTGTCATGGTGGGCGTCATCGGGGGCGTCGTCATCGCAGTGCTTTCAATCCATCAGGTCCAGCAGGTCGTCGATCCGGGTGGTGGCAAAGCCGACCGCGCTGTCGGAGATGCCGTAGGGGATCAGCAACTGCTCGCCGATCCGCAGCGCGCCACAAGTATAAATGACGTTGGGAACATAGCCCGAGCGATCGGCATCCTCGGCGGTCAGGACCGGTTTGCGGGTGCGGGCGAGCACTTTGCTGGGATCGTCGAGATCAAGCAGCGCACAGCCCAGTGCATACTTGCGCATCGCGCCGACCCCGTGAGTAAACATCAGCCAGCCTTTGTCGGTGCGGATCGGGCTGCCGCAATTGCCGATCTGGATGAATTCCCACGGGTATTTGGGCTCCATCAGCAGCACCCCGTCGTCATCCCAGCAGGTCAGGCTGTCCGAGCGGATCAGGAACAGGTTCTTGCCGTCTTGGCGACCGACCATCTTGAACTGACCATCGATCTTCTCGGGAAACAGCGCCATGCCCTTGTTGCGCCCGGCGCGGCCCTGAATCGGCTGGAGATCGAACTCGCGGAAATCGCGCGTCCGCAAAAGTTCGGAGCGGATCGAGGAGCCCGAATAGGCGGTATAAGTGCCGATCCATTCATAATCGCCGTCGCCATGGTCGAAGCGGACCAGGCGCAAATCCTCCAGTCCGCCGCGCTGCTGCTCGGTAATCGGGAAGATCACCGTGTTCGACAGGTTGCTCTCGGGGTGACGGAACACTGTCACCACATCGTCGGCATCGGTCATCGAGGCGTCGTCGAGCTCGACCGAGGTGGCGAAGGCGGCTTGCGGCCACAGGGTGAACTCGCCGTTCTGCTGGGCGATGCCCTCGCGGAACGAGATCGAGCTGATGTGCCCCTCGCCCACCGCGCGCAGCGACATGACGAAGCGACAGGAGCCCTTGGTCATGCCCGACTGATCGGGATGGGGCACGATCGACGGGTTCATCAGCGCTGCTGCGGCGTAGGTATACTCGTGGCAGAAGTAGGCGCCGATCAACCGCTTGCGTGAGCGCGAATAGTCTTGGCCATCAAGTTCGAGCGACTTTTCCACTTCGGCATAGCGTTCTTCAAACATCGCTTCGGTCTGCCAGTGCCGCTCCTTGAAGTCGGTCAGCACGCGGCGATATTCGGCGCTGGCTGCCCGCTCGGACAAGCCGGCTATATCATCGACCAGCTTGTGGGCGCGGCTCGCCTCGGCGGTGGAGCTTTGCCAGCCGAGGTGAAACGGACGCAGGACAACGCGGGCGTGATCCGCGTGGAGACGCGTATCAAGAATGCGCAGCGGGCTGGTAACGAATTTGCGGTCCCGGCTCAAAACTCTCTCCATGTGATCCGCTCACTGGTGAATCGCCCGGGCCGGTGGCGGGCCGCGCTTCCATGATGGCAAGCATCGCGTAGTGCGCCAGCTGCAACGCCAGGATCGATTCGGCACCGCAATTGGCATTAACCCCGCGCGGTGTCACCCCGTCACGGCAGCGACCCGTCGCCAGATCGGCAAGAACCGCGCCGCGATCGTTGGCACCGAAGAACCAGCGATAGGCTGCTTCGGCATGCTTCACCCAGCGCGTCTCACCGGTAACGCGATACGCGGTCAGCGCCGCTTCGATCGCGGCCTGCGATTCGAGCGGCTGCTGATCGAACGGCAAGGCATTATAGGGCTTACCGAAGCTTTCTGCGCCGATCGGGCGGAAATTGCCGGTCGCGGCAAGCTGCTGCCCGGCAATCCATTCGAGTGTCTCGATCCCGGCGGCGATCCAGTCGGGCCGCTTGCACATCTCGCCGGCCTCGATCAGGGCCTGTGGCAGGCGCGGATTATCATAGCCCAGGATCGCTTCGAACCATGACCAGTCGGGCCGACGCTCGGTATCGAGCAGTCGGCTCAACAAATCACCGCCGCGCAGCAACTGGTCGCGGGCGCCGGTGTGTTCGGCTCCACTGCGCTGCACGGCCGCAGCCCCCAGCATGGCGAAAGCAATCGACCGCGGCGAATCGAACTTTAGCGCAGTCAGGTAGACACAGTTGTACCATTCCTGGGCCCAGGAGCGGATGTCGGGATCCTCGGCTAACTCAGCAGTCTGGCCCAGAGCCCAGATCGCGCGACCGTTGGAATCGGTCGATCCCACGTCCTCGCACCAGGTGCGGTCAAAGCGCATGAAATTGCGGAACACGCCCAGATCCTGGTTCCAGGCGTGCTGGACGAACGACGCGTAGGTCGTCTGCAGGCCAAGCCGCTCATGGCGGGTCAGACCCCGCGCAACGTTGACCAGCATCAGCGCGCGGGCATTGTCGTCGAGGCAATAGCCGTGGCGCCGATCGGGGACGATCCCGATCGAATGCTGGTGCATGCCGGTGGTATCGCTCATCGCCAACACCGCGCCGAGCCCTGGCGTGGCGGTCAGCGGCACGTCCTTGGCCGGGGCTGCTACGGCATTTTCAAGCAAGCCGGCAGTGGCCGCGGCGAAGCTGGGCCAAGTCGTCTGACGACCCTTGGCATAGGCGCGGCGCTTAAGCCCGAGGAGTTGTTCCGGGTTGTCGAGCAGGCGATTGACCGCCTGCGCGATCGCGCCGCTCGAATTGTTTTCAATCAGCAGTCCGGCACCATCGGCCAGCAACTCGCGCGCGTGGAGGTAAGGCGTCGAAATGACCGCCTTGCCCAAGGCCACCGCATAGCTGAGCGTGCCCGACGTCGACTGCTGAAGGTTAGGATAGGGGGTCAGGTAGATATCGCAGGCCTCAAGCTGGTCGAGCAGTTCCTCGGTGTCCACGAACCGGTTTTCCCAGACGATATGGTCGCTGACGCCCAGTTCGTCGGCCCGAGCGACCAGCGATTCGCGATAGGCCTCGCCCTCGTTCTGGACGAGCGTGGGGTGCGTTGCGCCAACGATGCGGTAAATCACTTCGGGATGGCGCGCGACAATCGCCGGCAGCGCGTCGATCGCTTCGCGCAGGCCCTTGCCGGGGCCAAGCAGCCCGAAGGTGGTTAGCACTTTGCGACCGGTCAGACCGAGTCGAGCCTTGAACGCTTCCTCCCCACCGAACGGGCGATCGGGTGCGCCATGCGGGATGACTTCGATGATGTCGCGCGGCGCCCCGTAGCGATGTTCCAGCAAATCGCGCGAATGCTGAGACATCAGCATGATCCGCGAGGCGCGGCTGATCAGGTGGCGCAGGATCGCTTCCTGACGCTCGGAGGGATCGGCCAGCACGGTGTGCAGGGTGAGCACCAACGGCGCGGCGATCCGGTCAACCAGTTCGCGGATCATCTCCCCGTCGGGGCCACCGAAGATGCCGTATTCGTGCTGGACCCAGACCGCATCGACCGCCGATTCGTTGATCCGGCGCGCGGCGAGACGGTAATCATCCACCAAATCCTGGGCAATCTTCAACGCGACGCCCGAATAGTCGAGTTGCGAGCCGGGCGCGTCGAGGGCGTAGATATCGACGCCAACATCCGGGCGGAACGCCTTGAACTGCTGCTCGATATCGCGGGTGAAGGTCGCAATGCCGCATTTGCGCGGCGTGTAGCTCCCGATCAGCGCCACCCGCAGGGCAGTCCTGGCAGCGGGACGAGCGGTCGTAGTGAAAAACAGCGGAAGAATCGCGGCGCCGGTTGGCGCAGGTGCAGAGGACAAAAAGCCTGAATCAGCTGAAGCGTTCATCGATGCACCGTAAATTTGAGTAACGAGTCCCCTAACGTTCATCTTGCGTTTTGGTTTCGCTGCAATGCAGCAATTCGAATAGTGGTAGCAAGTCTTATCGTACGCAAGCACCGCTTGAACGCTTGATATCCCGATTCTTTTTGTCGCGAGCCGCAACCTGCTGCAGCTGCGCTCAATTATACCAGCGCTGACGCCAACCGAAAAGCGAGGCTGTCGGGTTTCCCGCACTGTCGGTCGCAGGCTGAAAGCGGAACCGCTGCTGGGCAAGATGACACGTGATTCGATCGGCTTGCGGATCGCGACTCGAACGCTGAATCCGGCAGTTGCTGACCCGCCCTTCGCGATCGATGCTGAGGACGATTTCGACATAGTCACCCAGGCGCAGATCGCGTGTTTCGCGCGGGTAGTCGCGGGCTGACTGGATATCGCCGATGATCTTGACCGCGCGATGCGCCGCGCCGCCGCCGCCGCCGCCTTGTTCACCGCCGCCGCTGCTCTGCCCGCCGCTGCCGAACCCGGAGCCCTGGCCCGCAGCGCCGCTGCCCGGTCCGGCGGCGCTAGCCCCCGCGCGCGCCGCATTACGTTGCGCTGCAACACTGGGCGCCGCTTTCGGCGCGAGAGCGATTTTCGACGAGGGCGCGACGACGGTTTTGGGCGCGGCCTTGCGCGCCGGGGCAGCCTGCGCCGCTTCGGCCCGGCGCTGAGGCTCGGCGGTAGGCGTCGAACCGGGCGCAGGCGAAGGTGCCGTCACGGTCACGGTAAACGTCGCCAGCACGCGCTCGGTCACTTGCGCGGTGAAGGTGGGTGCAAAAGCACGGATCAGGAACAGGATCGCCACGACATGGAGCAGCAGGACCGCCACGAACACGCCCGGCCTGATCCGTTTACCAGTGCTGAACCTCGGCTCCGCCATGGGCGTGCCATGCCATGCGCCCCGGCGATGGGCAACGCGCGCAATTGACAGTCGCGGCGACCAGCTTATGATCCACCATATATCATAAAAGGTCCGGCGCTATGGCTCCCGAAATCGCGACTCAGCTTTGTCCGTTCGCTGATACGCGGGATTCGCGCAAAAGCGCCGCTCTCGCGGCGCGCCTCGCCAAGCCCGCTTTCCCTCACGTTATCAGCGAATTCGCCCTCGCCCGTGAGATGCTGCGCAGCCCCGCGCTCAAGCAGGCTGGCCTGGGCGCAGATCAGATCCCGCTCGACGAACCGGCCAAAGCCCCGGTATTCTTCCTCGATGGCGAGGACCACAAGCGCAAGCGCAGCACGATTGCGCGGTTCTTCACTCCCAAGGCGATCTCCTCGCACTATCGTCAGGTAATGGAGGATAGCGCCGATCGCCTGCTGACCGAGTTGCGCCAGGGCAAGCGGGTCAAGCTCGACCAGATCACCTGGTCGATGGCGGTGGCGGTCGCGGCCGAAGTGGTCGGGCTGACAGTGCACTCGACCGATGACATGGCCCCGCGCATCGAGGGCGTGCTCGAGCAGACCAAAATCCATGCGCTGGGCCCGGTCCGGCGCTTTTTCAAAGCGATCGAAGTCCGCGCCCGGGTGATCCACTTCCTGATCCGTGATCTTCGCCCGGCGGTCCGCGCGCGGCGCAAGGAGCCGCGCTTCGACATCATCTCGCGGCTGATCGAGGAGGGCTATTCCGAGCCGGGCATGCTGATCGAATGCATGACCTATGCCGCGGCCGGGATGGCGACAACGCGCGAATTCATCACTATGGTTGCCTGGCACCTGTTCGAACACGAAGACCTGCGCGCGCGGTATCTCGGCGCCGACGAAGCCGGACAGCTGACAATCTGCGATGAAATTTTGCGGCTCGAGCCGGTTGCGACCTACCTGTATCGGCGCAGCGAAGACGCGGTGCCGGACAAGCTGGTAAGCCGGATCGCGCCCAACCAGGCCTATAGTCTTGACATGCGGGTCGCCAATTTTGACGAGGCCGCGACGGGCCCCTGCCCCCATGCGATCGATCCCGACCGCGCCAAGCGGATGGGCGAGCAGGGCGCCTACCTCAGCTTCGGCGATGGCGCCCACCGTTGCCCCGGCGCCGCAGTGGCAATGGCCGAGACGCGGATTTTCATCGACCGGTTGTTCCGGATTCCGGGGGTTACGCTCGTCCAGGAACCCCGCATCGACTGGAACGCCGCGCTGATGACCTACGAATTGCGCGATGCATGGGTGCAGGTGCTCACAGCGCCAGCGAATAGCCGCCATTGAGCGGATAGGTCTGACCGGTGATCCATCCGGCCGCGTCGGAGCACAGGAACAGCGTCAGCGCGGCCACATCGTCGGGCTGGCCGTAGCGGCGGATGATGTAGCTGGAGAGCTGTCTTTTGATCTGCTCGCTGGCGAAGAAGGCAGCGCGCTCCTCCTCGCTCATCGCCGGTTCGAGCGAGCCTAGTGAGATCGCGTTGCAGGTGATGCCGTGGCGCCCACTCTCCCGGGCAATCGCGCGGACGAACCCGGCGGCCCCGGCTTTCGCGGCGGAATAGACCGCCAGCCGCGCCTCGCCGACCCGTCCGGCATCGGAGATCACGGTGACGATCCGCCCCCGCCCCGCCGCGACCATCGCCGGGAGCGCAACATGGCAGCAGTTGAACACGCCTTGGAGGTTGGTGTGCAGGTACCGGTCCCACTCGCCCGGATCCGCTTCCCAAAACGGTTGGGAGTGACGGATTGCCAAGCTGGGTCCGGCATTTCCGGCGTTGTTGACCAGGATCGTCGGGGCGCCCAGTTCGCTCGTCGTCCGGGCAAACCCGGCGCGAACGGATGCAAGATCACCGACATCGGCCGGTACCGCCACCGCCACGACGCCCAGCGCGCGGAGTTCCTCAACTACTGCCTCGGCGCGGGCGAGCACGAAGTCGTTGACCGCTATTCCGCCCGCGCCGTGCTCGGCCAGCATCAGCGCGATCCTGCGGCCCGCGCCCTGGCCCGCGCCGGTGACGAAGGCGATCTGGCCGCCCAGGTCGAGCAGATCGCGCTCAGCCACTGTGGAGGTCCAGCCCAGCGAAGAAAGCGCTGACTAGCGGGTGCGATGCGGCGCGCATAGGTTCTCCCAAGGTTAGCGATATCGCCCGAGCGTGGGCTTCGCCGATTGCCGCCCCGCTGGTTTTGGCCAACAAAGTCAGGCAATGTCCGGGGTGTCCCGCAAGGACGGCGGGCACGCAAGAGGGGGAGGCAAGCAATCATGCCAGCGATGCTCCACAACGTACCTCGACTGCGCTCGACACGTACGAGTGTTCATCGGATAAAGCGTTCAAGGCATATCGATTGCCTCACAATGGCGCAGCAGGGTTAAGCACCTTCATGGTAACCGACCCCCGATGACCGCCAAACGCCCCCGGCCCAAACTCGACGCTGACAATCGCGCCTTCTGGACAGGTGGGGCTGAAGGCGAGCTGCGGATGATGCAATGCGGCGTCTGCGATCAGTTCACTCACCCCCCGCGCCAGATCTGCCGCCACTGCCAGGCCGAGCAGATGCAGGCCGTGGCGGTCGTCGGAACCGGGGCGATCGAGACGTTTACTGTCAATCACCAAGCCTGGGTTCCCGGACTAGAGGTGCCTTTCATTATCGCTCGGGTGCGCCTCGACGGGGTGCCAGGCGTGATCCTGACCACCAACATCGTGAATTGCCCGGTCGAGAACGTCCGCTTCGACGACCCTGTGCGCGTCGTCTTTGAGGAGCAGGACGGCATCTGGTTCCCGCTGTTTGAGAAAGTGGCCGGACCATGAAAGGCGAAGCCTATATCAGCGGAGTTGGCCAGTCCGAAGTCGGAGTGCGGCTGACCCGCTCGCCGATGGGGCTGACGCTCGACGCGGTGCGTGAGGCGCTCGACGAGGCCGGGCTGAGCCTGGCGCAGATCGACGGGGTCGGCACTTTCCCCGGACGCTCGCCCGGGTTCCTCGGCTTCTCGCCGCTCGGCGCCGACGACGTGATCGAGCAGCTCGGCATCAAGTCAAAGTGGCACTACGGCGGCTTCGAGCAGCCCGCCCAGCTCAGTGCCATCGCGGCGGCAGCAATGGCAGTGAAGGCAGGGCTGGCCCGGCATATCATCTGCTTCCGCACCGTCTATGAAGCCGCTGCGCTGGCCCGCCCTGACGAATTCGCCCCGCTCAGCCGCAGCCATGTCGAGGGCCTGTCGCAGTGGACCGCGCCGTTTTTCGCAATCTCGGCTGCGAACTGGACCGCGCAATACGCGATGCGGCACGTCGTGCGCTATGGCATGACCCGCGAGCAATTGGGCCAGATCGCGATCAATGGCTCGATCAACGCCATGCTCAATTTGCGCGCGCGCGCGATCACCAAAGAGGCGCTGACCCTCGACAAGTACATGGCCGCACGGATGATTTCGAGCCCGCTGTGCCTCTATGATTGCGACCGCTTTACCGATTGCTCGACCGTCGTAATTGTCTCGGCCGGCGAGGCGCTCGACGAAGTCAATTGTCAGCCAGTGCGGATCGCGGCGATGGCGGGATCGGTCGATCGCTACAGCTGGGACCAGGTCGATTGGCCGGCCAGCTACGAAACCGGTGCCGACCTGTGGACGCGCACTGACTACACTCACATGGACGTCGACACCGTCCAGTTATACGATGGTTTCGCCTTTCTGCCGATCACCTGGCTCGAAGGACTTGGTTTTGTCGGCAAAGGCGAAGGCCACCGCTTTATCGAGGGTGGCCAACGCATTGCCCGCGATGGCGAACTGCCCATGAACACCGGCGGCGGGCAGCTTGGCGCAGGACGACTCCACGGCTTCGGCTTCGCCCATGAGGCGGTGATCCAGCTCCGCGGCAACGGTGGCGCACGGCAGATTCCGGGCGATCCACGGGTGGCGGTCGCAACCTCTGGCGGCGGGCCGCTGGCGGCGGCGCTGTTGCTGGCGAAAGACTAAGCTGGAACTTCCTTAGCTACGGTTTTTGGTTCGAGCGTCAGATACCCGAGCACCACCGCCACCAGGAACAACGCCGGAACGTCACCCAGCAGATGACCTTCCATCCCCGGCATCGTCCGGGTCTGCGCGGCCATGATCGCGCCGTGGACCACGCTCGACCAGATGGTGAACTGGATCAGCGACTTGTGCGCTGGCGGATCGAACGCGGCGCGGATCAGGAACACGCCGAGCACGGCATAGACCCCGACGATCATCATGAAATAGTGGTTCGCCGCAGGCGGCCCGTCATGCCACGCCCAGCCTGACGGCCAGGAGATTGCGAGCAAGTAGATCAAGCAGAACACCAGGCCGAACGCGCCCAGCGCGGCCTGCAGAAGCTTGGCTTTGGTCATACGTAATTCCCCCTGTGCCGATAGGCGGTCGAAGTGTGTCGCGGGGCGAATCGCTTGGCAAGTGTAATTTGCCTGGCAGGCAGTGCCCGCGCCCTGCGGCCAGTCGCCGACCCAGCGGGAAACAAACGTCACGACGCCAGTTAAACCTGCAAGCGGGTCGTCCCGAAGATTGAGTGAGGAGAAATATTATGTGGGCAGGTATCGCAGTTGTCCTGGTCGTGCTGTGGCTGCTGGGCTTTTTCGCCTTCCATGCCGCTGGTGGCCTAATTCACCTTCTTCTGATCGTTGCGGTCATCGCCCTGGTGGTGCATTTCGTCACCGGTCGACGCGTGGTCTGAACGAATAGCGCGCGGGCCTAGTTGCCCCGCGTTCCGGGTCGAACCGGCCGGGAGTCACCTTGAAGGTGGCTCCCGGCATTCGTTTGCCCTGGGCTTTTGAGTTGCGCGGGCCATGCAACAGTGCAAGCCGCAGCATGACCGTGCCCGATCGCATTACCCCAGTCCCCCCGCAAGTCCGCATCCTGGTCGATGCCGATGCCTGCCCGGTCAAGGACGAGATTTACCGAGTTGCCGGACGCCACGGTGTAAACACAACGATTGTCAGCAATGCCCGCCTGCGCATACCCGACAGCCCGCTGATCGACCGGATCGTGGTCAGCGACAGCTTCGACGCCGCCGATGACTGGATTGCCGAGCAGGCCGGGCCCGACCGAATCGTCGTCACCGCCGACATCCTCCTGGCCGATCGCTGCCTCAAGGCTGGAGCGGTGGTGATCTCACCAATCGGCAAACCGTTCACCCTGGCCTCGATCGGCAGCGCCATTGCGACCCGCGCGATCATGGCCGATCTGCGCGCGGGAGGAGACATTATCGGCGGCCCCGCCCCGTTTGCCAAAGCCGACCGATCGCGTTTTCTGCAAGCACTCGACGAGGCGCTGGTCAAATTGAAACGGGCCTATCCTTAACCCAGCCGCAACCCACCGAAGCCAGCGCAGCTGCGATTTTTTGCCTGATCTAATGCCGTGGCTTGCAAGCCTTATCTGAGGGTGGCAGATTACCAATGCCCAGACCGGGCGAGGAGATATATCGTGAACCGCACTCTCATTGCTGCTGCGCTCGCCACCTCTGCCATGCTCGGCTTTGCCGGGTCCGCTCAAGCCACTGCCAAGGCTACCGAAGCTGCGAAGACCACCAAGACCACCACGCACACTGCGACGGGCACGACGCATGCGACCACAACGGTCAAGCCCGCGACTCCGGCTCATCCCGCAACCGTGGCCCGCACGACGGCCACAACTGTCCGTCCAGCAACGCCCGCACACGCTGCCAGTGTGACCAAGACCACCAGTGTGGCGCGTAATTATGACTGCTCGAAGGCGGGCAATGCGACCAAAGCCGCCTGTCGCTCGGCTGCTCCGGTCCACGCTGCGCCAGTGGCGGCGATGCGTCCGGCAGCCACTCCGGCGGCACACCGTGCTGCTGCGGCACCGCGCGTAGTCGCAGTTCCGGCGGTGATCCATGCCACCGGACCGGGCAATGCCACCGCCAAGTGCGGTGATGGCACATTCTCCAAGTCGATGAACCGCACCGGCACTTGCGCCGGGCACAAAGGCGTTAGCCAGTGGTACTGAGCTAAGTTGTAAATTCGCCAAGCAAGGGCGGCCCGCATAACGGGCCGCCCGGTTTACGTCAGCGGCAGGTCGCGTTGTAGCTGCTGGAGTTGTTGTTGCTCGTCACCGCAGCGCCGACGGCAGCGCCACCAATCGCACCAAGGATTGTTCCGAGGGTCTTGGAGTCGCCCGGCGCGATAATGTTGCCGATCACGCCACCGGCGATTCCGCCAACGATCAGCCCGGTCGTCCCATCCGAACGACGGCAGTAGTATCGCCCGTCACGCCCGCGATAAACCCGGTCATCGCTCGACAAGGCGCGATCATGATAGCGGTGATCGCTGCGGTAGTATTTGTCGGCATAATATCCGCCGTAACGCGGATCAGGGTTGTTGTAGTCGTATGACCCATATTGCTGGTAATAGTTGCGGTCGTAATAGCCATAAGGATCGGTCGAGGCCGAGGCATAACGGTCGCCGTATCGATCGTTGCCATAAGTGGTGCAGCCAGCAGTGAGCGTGGCGGCAACCAGCGATAGCGCAATAAGCTGTTTCATGGTGGGGGCTCTCCGATAGAACACATCGGCCCACCGCGCTCAACTGCCCGGAAAGCCATGCCTGTGTGTGCTTAATGGTCGGCGGGCGCGACAGTTCCGGGTAAATCAACTGCGCGACCAACCATGCTGACATTCGTGTTGAATCGCGCTCATAATTTGCGCAGCTAGGGCACAACCGGAGACTTGTTGCATTTCTTATCGGTACGGCCGCAGTGATGGCGACCTGCTGCCGAGCAACACCCGCAACGGCCGCGTGGTCCGGATCTACCGCAATTTTTACGTCTGGTCTTAACCACGCCTGGCAAGGGCCGTGCGTGAAGCCACGGGCGGCCCGTTGCTCAGGCGCCAATCTTGCGGATAAACTCGTTGAGCGTTGCGACGGCAACGCCGAACTTGCGGAACTTCGTCACGTTCTGGGCGCCGCTGCCGCCGGGCTCGAGCGTCAGGTTCTGGTCGACGTCGATATTGCCCATGGCGGTGTAGTGGATCAGCAAGTGCGCGCCCGCGACCCGCGCCACCACGGGGCCCTCTGCATCGCTGAGCGTCCCCACGAACAGGCCTGGCTGACTCTGATGTAATTGCCAGTGCCTGCTGCGCGCAGCCTCTCCCGGGATCGTTACCGTCTGATCGAGCACCAGCGAGCCATCGCGCCGGGCGACGCCGTGGCCGATAACGTGAACCTGCTGCGCCAAGGACATCAACTTCTTGAGCCGCCCGGTGCCCTCTGTGGCCCCGCTGAAGAAGGCGACCGGATCGAACTGCGCGGATGCGGCGCGGGGCGCGGCGGCAAGGGTGTCGGGCGCCTGTGCGATCAGGATCAAGCCGCCGATCGCAGCGGCGGCGGAGCGGAGGCAAGTGCCTGTCATTGCACCGCAACTGCCCAGCCGCCAGTTCGATCTTCTTGACCCAGTCGCGCGCCTCTGCCGCATTTTGGTCGACACCGCTGCCCGCCCGGGCCAAGCTGCAAGCCGGGCCCTTTCGCCCCTGAGGAGGACGTCATGGCCAAGAGCCAGAAGAAGACGAACAAGGAAGTGCGCAAACCCAAGGCTGAAAAGCCCAAGCCGCAGAACGCCTCCAATCCCTCGCAGAAAGGCGCCGTTGCGCCTGAACGCAAAGGCTGACACCAGGGCGCGCGCCGTCAGGGCCGCAGGGTCGCTCAGGGCCGCAGGGTCGCTCAGGGCGCCGCCTTCACCTTGCTCACCTGCGAGGCGACCGCCACCCAGCGTCCGGCGCGACGCTCAAACACGTCGGTCCAGGTGTAGGCCCCGCTCGAATCCTTGCCCTGCCAGGTGCTGGTCTCGTCATCGGCGCCCTGGACCACGCCCATGTTGCCCGAATAGCGCGCCTTCATGTCGCGCAGCTTCATCGCGCTGATCACCGACTTGCCACCGGTATAGTTGCCGATCAGCTCGGCCCGGTCGGCGATCTTGCCGCTGTCGTTCTGCCCGGTCCAGTCAGGCGCGATGATCCGCCGCAGGGAGCGACCGTCCTTGTCGATCATCGCAGTGGCCCAGGCCTGCTCGGCGGCCTTGAGCGGATCGGCGGGCCCGCGGGTCTTGGCCGCGGCGGGCGTGGCGAGCGCTGTCGCCAAGGCGGCAGCGGCTATGATTACAGCAAACGAGCGATTCATGGATCATCCCCTAGTCCTGAGTCGCGACCCTTGAGCCGAGCCTAGCAGGACGATCCCCGGCGGCAAGGCGCAAGGCGGGTGGCGCTGGTCAGCACCATCGTCCGATCAAGCCGCTGCCACACCACCACCCGCCAGCGCGCGGCGTTGGCAAGGCGCAGGACCAGGCGATAATTGGTCCCCGCGACCACCTGTCGCTCAGCCTGCTCGACCCCGATCAGGCGGCGATGGCGCGGCAGCCGTGCCGCGGCAAAGCGCGCAGGAACCAGCGCCTCGCGCACCGGCATCGGGGAATAGCCCCCGACGATCAGCGGCGGGGCGGCAACCGGTTGGGGATCGACCAGCTGGGAACCAAACGGCGGTGCGGCGAGTGACGGTGCGGCGAGCGGCTGTGCGGCGACCGTCTGAGCGGCGAGCGGCCCGGCGGCGAGCGACCCGGCGGCCAGCACCAGCAACGCTGCGCCCCAGCGTGCCGGACCCGGCTGCCCGGCGCTGGCCCAGAATCTCACATTAAAGACCGGGTTTGAAAAATGGCGCATCCCCTGTTTCCTGTCCTAAAGCCGCGCCGCCGCCCGATCCGTCCCCATAGGCCCAAAAGCGCGGAATTGTCTTGTCCATGCACGGTAGCGACGCCCCCGCCGCCGCGCTCACCGAGCCGGTCAACGCCAGAGCCCCCAAAAACCCCGCCTGCCGCGCCACCGTCCACCCATCGCCGCGCGCGCGGCTGGGCACCGGGGTGAACGGCGGCGGATTGCGGGTGAGGCGCTTGGCGCGGGACATGCGCGGGACGGTAGGCGCGGGGGTGGGGTGTAGGACAGGGCGAATGTGGGGGGAGGGGGTTATCGCTAAGCCAGAGGCCCCGAGACCAATCCGCCAATTCGTCCTCGCTCACCGCCGCCATGCTCGGCCAACTGCTCGGTATGCACGGCCTTGGCCACAGCCGTGGCAATCCAGACCCATTGCCGGGTCATGCTACTTCGCGAGTTCCCGCAACGCCCGCCTGCGCCGCCCCAGGATGCGCCAGCACCTCCTAGGGCAGGATGACCCCAGCGGAATTGCCGATCTTGGTGATTTTAAGGGACGTGTTCATACGGGAGTTATGGCGCTGGGAAGATTGGCGAGGCAATGCGCTAGCGGTATCGATCGGGAGTTGAAGCGGAATGGGTATACGGTCTCCGGATATTCCTGGGGAGTTGAAGCGGAATGGGTATACTGTCCCTGGATATTCACTGTCCCTGGATATTCAGAGGTAAAGCGGAATGGGTATACTGTCCCTGGATATTCGCTGGATATTCGGTGAACCCGCGCCGGTCAGTTCACGAAGTAAACGCAAGGCTCACATGCATTTGGATCAGTCATGTTCCCGCCCGCCAGCGCCCACATACAATTCGCGACCGGTCTCATTGTAAAGTTCGCTCATAGCCACCATTCCGGCTTCCGCCTCCTCAGCCGCGATGAAGCTGTCTGCCCCCGCGTTCTGCTTCGCGGCAAACTCCCGCACTTCCTGGCTGATCTGCATCGAGCAGAACTTGGGGCCGCACATTGAGCAGAAGTGCGCGGTTTTGGCGCCTTCTGCGGGGAGCGTCTGGTCGTGGTATTGCTCGGCGGTGTCGGGGTCGAGGCTGAGGTTAAACTGATCGCGCCAGCGGAAATCGAACCGCGCGCGGCTCAGCGCATCGTCGCGCAACTTGCTGGCGGGGTGCCCTTTGGCCAGATCGGCGGCGTGGGCGGCCAGCTTGTAAGTGATCACGCCGACCTTGACATCGTCGCGGTCGGGCAGGCCGAGGTGTTCCTTGGGGGTGACGTAGCACAGCATCGCGGTGCCGAACCAGCCGATCATGGCCGCGCCAATGCCGCTGGTAATGTGATCATAGCCGGGCGCGATGTCGGTGACCAAGGGCCCGAGGGTGTAGAACGGAGCCTCGCCACAGACTTCGAGCTGCTTGTCCATGTTCTCCTTGATCTTGTGCATCGGCACGTGGCCGGGGCCTTCGATCATTACTTGCACGTCCTGCGCCCAGGCGCGCTTGGTCAGTTCGCCCAGGGTGTAAAGCTCGGCGAACTGGGCTTCGTCGTTGGCGTCGGCGTTGCTGCCGGGGCGCAGGCCATCGCCCAGCGAGTAGGCGATGTCATAGGCCTTCATGATCTCGGTGATCTCGTCGAACCGCTCGTACAGGAAGCTCTCCTTGTGGTGGCTGAGGCACCATTTGGCCATGATGCTGCCGCCGCGGCTGACGATCCCGGTGACGCGCTTGGCCGCCAGTGGCACATAGGCGAGGCGAACCCCGGCGTGGATCGTGAAGTAATCAACGCCCTGCTCCGCCTGCTCGATCAGGGTATCGCGGTAGATCTCCCAGGTGAGGTCTTCGGCCACGCCGCCGACTTTCTCCAGCGCCTGATAGATCGGGACGGTGCCGATGGGCACCGGGCTGTTGCGGACGATCCATTCGCGGGTGTCATGGATGTTGCGGCCGGTGCTGAGGTCCATCACGGTGTCGGCGCCCCAGCGGATCGACCAGACCATCTTGTCGACCTCGGCGGCGACATCGCTGGCGACCGCGCTATTACCGATATTGGCGTTGATCTTGACCAGGAAGTTGCGGCCGATCGCCATCGGCTCGGACTCGGGGTGGTTGATGTTGGAAGGGATGATCGCGCGGCCCCGGGCAACTTCATCGCGCACGAATTCAGGGGTAACGTGATCAGGAATGGCGGCGCCGAAGCTCTCGCCATCGCGAATCAGCCCCGCAATAGCGTCACGCCCGATGTTCTCGCGGATCGCGACATATTCCATTTCGGGGGTAATGATGCCGCGGCGGGCATAGTGCATCTGGCTGACGTTCTGCCCCGGCTTGGCGCGCAGCACCTGGCGGCGGACGTTGGGAAAAGCGGGGACGCCGCCCGAACGGTCGGGGCCAAGCTGGCCGTTATCCTCGGCGCGGACCTCACGCTGGGTCACCTCCTCGACATCGCCGCGGGCGCGGATCCAGTCGCGGCGCAATTCGGCCAGGCCTGCGGCGATGTCGATCGTCACGGCGGGATCGGTATAGGGCCCGGAGGTGTCATAGACGTTGAGCGGCGGCTCGCCGCTGCCCGGCTCCA
>JAYWBP010000131.1:0-30791 GCA_043781375.1 Novosphingobium sp. | reverse complement strand
GGTGCGCAACCGACATAACTTCGGAGAGAGCGTCGTTCATTTCAGTGCGGGTGAGATCGCCATAGAACGTTATCGCTCATATGGCTCAGCTTATGGCTTCGTTTGCTTTAAAGAAAATATTCGTTTATTTACAACGTAAGTTAGCTCCCTCCGTCTCCGCCACCGATCTTTAATTTTATTAATTTTTCAAGATCAAGGTCGGGTTCCCATAACCGTGCCCGATAGGCAACGCGCCGCTGCCATTGCCTCAGCCGAGCGTCCAGCGTGTTTCCTTGCGTTACGGTTGCCCCTGGGAATCCTGTTAATAGGTCCTGACCCTAGACATGACAGTTCCCCCTCACCACCTCGACCCGTTCTCGCCGGGTTTGTGCGAAGGCCTGCAGCATCGTTGTATCCGCCACGCGGATGAAACTGTTCGCATCTGAGTCTATGTGCGTTTGCCGATAGACCTTAAGTAGATGACCATTCTTTCAGACCGTCTGCGCACCGGCAATCCGCTGGTGGCCCCCGGCGCTTATGACCCGCTTTCGGCGATGCTGGCGCAAGCGGCAGGGTGCGAGGCCATCTTCGTCTCAGGCAATGCTCTTGCCGCGACCCAACTCGGCATGCCGGATTTCGGGTTGATGACGATGACCGAATTGATCGACAGTGTGGCGCGTATCTGTGACCGTGTGACCTTGCCGGTGCTCGTCGATGGCGACAGCGGGTACGGCAACGCGGCCCACCTCCAACGGCTGGTTCGCGGTTTATGCAGAGCAGGAGCGGCGGCAGTCCAGATCGAGGATCAAGTCGTGTTAAAACCCGCCGACGGGTTAGGTCAGCGGCCTTTGGTGCCGATCGCGGAAATGGTCGGCAAAATCCGCGCTGCCCAAGACGCGCGTCTCGACGATGGGTTTCTAATCAGTGCTCGAACCGATGCGTTGTCGACTACCGGCATCGACGATGCCCTCAATCGAGCGGTCGCTTATATCGGCGCAGGCTGCGATCTGATGTTCATCGAGTCGCTGGTCGCTCCAGCCGATATCGCCAGGCTCATGGCAGAGCTCGGTGGTCAAGTACCCTTGGTTCACAATATGATCGAAGGGGGCGGTTCGCCATTCGGCTCGGCGACGGACGCCGGTAGCGCAGGCTTTAGCCTCCTCTTGTTCCCGTCGACCGCGATGAGCGCTGCCGCCAACGCCCTGGCCGCCGCCTATGTCGCGATCGTGCGCAATGGCTCGTCTGCGGCGATGCGTGACCAGATCGCCTCGGTCGATCTGAAGGCTACGGTCGGTGCTCGGCAGATGGCTGAGCGGATCGCTGCGTATGGAGATTCAGAATGACTGATCCCCGCGTTGCCGGTGCGTTGGCCGGGCTTGATCCCGCACAATCGCGGCTGATGGTCGCAAACTCCTGAATGGAGGGCGAGGGCAACCCCGTGATCGTTTCAGGCCTGCCCGTTACGACACGCTCGGCGCAGGAAGAAACCTTCGGTCCGGTCGTAGTAGTCGGATCATTTGACGATCTCGATGATGTGATCGAGCGTGCCAATGCCACGCCTTATGGCTTGGCGGGCAGTATCTGGACCCAACGCTGGCGCGATGCCGACCGAGCGTGGCAGCGGCTTCAAGTTGGGGCAACTTATGTTAACTGCCAGGCTCGGGCCGACCCTGCCGTTCCGATGGGCGCGGCGAAGGCCTCCGGCATCGGACTGCAGAGCGGCCGTGCTGGCCTGGGCAGCCACCTCACCTTCAAGATCACTCTCGCGCTGCTATGATCGAACGTCAGAGCTCACCACGTTTCGCCTTCCGCAGCAACGCCTACGCTTGGGCCGTCGTCGCGATCCTGTGCTTCGGCAACGTGACGTCAATGCTCGAGCGCCAGGTGATCAATTTGCTTGTTGAGCCGATTAAAACTGACCTCCAAATCTCCGACACCCAGATCAGCCTGCTCCAGGGCTTTGCTTTCGCCATATTCTATGCGCTGATGGCGTTGCCGATCGGACGGATAGTCGATGCCCGCAAGCGGGTAAGCGTCATCATCTGGGGCACCCTGGTCTTTTCGCTTGCGACTTTTTCGTGTGGGCTGGCGACAAGTTTCCTCATGCTGTTTGCCGCCCGCATGTTCGTGGGTTTTGGCGAGTCGACGCTGACCCCGAGTGGAATGTCACTCCTTGGCGATTACTTTCCGCCTGAAAAGCTCGGCCGCGCGGTTGGCCTCATAGTCGGTTCGACCTATGCAGGCTCCGGTCTGGCCCTCATCATCATCGGCGCAGTGCTGGGCTGGCTGGGAAGGCATCCCGACATCGTCCCACCATTCATCGGCACTGCGCACCAATGGCAGATGGCGTTCATGCTTGCGGCGATTCCGGGCCTCCTGTTCGCCGCCTTGATGCTGCTGGTGAGAGAGCCCCCCCGCTCTTCGGCCAGCGGCGAAGCGGTGGGCCAAGCGGTGCCGCTGTCCGCGACTTTCCGGATGATTGGCGCGAACCTCCCGACCGTCCTGCCCCTGCTCCTCGGCATACCGCTCTTGGCCGCCGCCAACTTTGCGATGAACGCCTGGGTCCCGACCTTCTTCATCCGCACTTATCATTGGCAAGCTGGCGAGATCGGCCCGATCTTCGGGCTGCTGGTAATCCTGTGCGGAACCGGAGGGACGGTGTCGGGCGGGATCCTGGCGGATTGGTTGACCAAGCGCGGTCTCGCGAAAGCGCGGCTTGTGGTGCCGGTTGTGACGGGACTGCTGGCGGTGCCGTTTGTGATTGCCTTTCCACTGGCGGGGGAGGCAAAGCTATCGCTGATACTGATGGTCCCGGCGATGTTCTTCGGGGCGATGCCGTTTGGTGCAGGATCGGCAGAAATCGTCAGCTTTGCGCCTAACCGAATGCGCGGCCAGATATTCGCGATTTACATGCTGTTCTCGACGCTGATCGGAACCGGCGGCGGGCCCTGGGCAATCGCCGCCTGGACCGACTTAGTGCTGCACGATCCGCTGGCGATCCGCTGGTCGATTGCCACCGTGGCCAGCGGGCTTTTCGTCAGCGGAGTGGCGATGATCGCGCTGGGCCTGCGCAGCCCACCGGCAACGGCTCCCAATGCAAACTGAAGCTATGCGGGGGGGCGGCGGATCAGGTCGCTTGCCTTCTCCCCGATCATCATCACGCAGGCGTTGATATTGCCGCTGACATGACGGGGCATCACCGAAGCATCGACAACCCGCAACCCCTCAACACCGATCACCTTCAGGTCGGGGCCGACCACGCTGCCCATCCGGCAACCGCCCATCGGATGATTGGTCGGGAAACTGGTCGCGCGGACATAGGCCTCAAGGTCTGTGTCGCTCTCAAGCCCGGCTCCGGGCAGGCGCTCGCCGATCACGTGCGGGGCGAGAGCGGGCTGGCGATAGACCTCGCGCACGATACGCAGCCCCCGCACCAGCGCCGCGACATCTTCGGGATGATCGAGCAGGCGGTGCTCAATCCGCAACGGTGCATCGGGATCGGCGCTGCGCAGGCTGATCCGCCCGCTGCTTTTGGGATAGGACAGCGCGATCACGCTGGTCACTGCGGGCTTGCGATAGCGGACGATTCCCTGGGGCGACATTGAAAAGGCGAACGGCCCGAACATCAGCTGCAGATCGGGCGCAATGAGCGCGGGGTTCGATCGGAAGAACCCGACCGCGTGAGGATAGGCGCTGGTCACCGGTCCGCGCCGGAACAGCAGCCAATTGAGCAGATGCAGCGGCACTCTGGGGCCGTTAATCTCCATGTTGTAGGTCCGCCCGCGAACATCGTGGCTGATCGCCGCGTGCGGATGTTCCTGCACATTATGCCCAACTTCTGGGCTGTCGTGGACCACCGGAATACCCAGCGCCTGCAGCTCGGCTGCGGGGCCGATGCCCGAGAGCAGCAGCAACTTGGGTGACCCCATCGCACCGGCGCTGAGGATCGTCTCATCGGCTGTCACTGCGCCGCGCCCGCGTAGCATCACTCCAGTGCAATGGCGGCCGTCGAAAGTCAGTCGTTCGACCAGGCTGCCGGTGAGGATAGTCAGGTTACGGCGCCCACGCACCGGATCGAGGTAGCCGCGCGCCGCGCTGAACCGGCGGCCGCGCTGCTGGGTTACCTGCGGGGGTCCGACCCCTTCCTGGACCCGGCCGTTGTAGTCGTCGTTGGCTCTCCACCCAGCCTCGATCGCCGCCGCCTCGAACGCCGCGCCGAGCGGGTGGCGGCTGCGCAATGGCTCGACCACCATCGCCCCATCGCGCCCGCGCACCTGGTCCTGGCCAAAGGCGGTGCGCTCCATCCGGCGGAACAGCGGTGCGACATCGGTGGCGCTCCATCCCGGATTGCCGAGCGCCGCCCAGGCATCATAATCGGCTTCGGTCCCGCGGACGTAGAGCATGCCGTTGATCGAACTCGACCCGCCCAGGCCTTTGCCTGCAGACCACAGGTCGACCCGGCCACCGCGCGAGGGATCGGGCTCGGTCAGGTGCATCCAATCGAGCCGAGGATTGCCGATCGCTTTCACGATCGCGGCGGGAATATGGACGTAGGGCGAAGTATCGCGGCTTCCAGCCTCGATCAGCAAGACGGTGTTCGCCGCGTCCTCGCTTAACCGATTAGCGAGCACGCAGCCTGCCGATCCAGCGCCGACGATGATGTGGCTATAATGCGAGCGCAGCATACTCATCCTTGCGTCTTACGTGGTCGCCGGAATCACGCCCGGCTTGGCCGCGCTGGCTGCCATAAAATCAGCATACGGATTGACCTCGTCCTTGCGCGCTTTCTGCCAGCGGGTGGCAAAGCCGCGAGGATAGCGGCTGTCACCGTCGCACGTGCCGTCCTGGCTCCACAGCAATGGGAACAGATCGCCGTCGGGGGCATCGCCGTGGACCAGTTCGTCCCACGACACGCCTGCAAGGTTGACACAGTCGGGCCGCGGCGCCCAGCGGATATCGTCGCCAAAGACCCGCACCGAGACTGCAATACGCCAGTCGTCGGTGGGATTTCCGTGCGAATAATGCAGGCTCCACGGATGGACGACGAGCATGTCGCCCACTTCCATGTCCCAGGTCAGGAACCGTCCGGCATAGGCTGGATCGTCGCGCAAGGGCTCGCAGTCGGGATGCCAGGGGCGGTCGTCGGGCTTGATCATTTGCCGCGCGTTGGGGCTGAACAGCCAGTGGCGCGTATCATAGTCCTGCGTCCCGGCGATGACCTCGAGGCTGTTGGCCTTGACGATCGGAACCAGAGGTATCCAGAGGCTTGGCACCATCGTGCCCGTCACTGGCCAGCCCATCCGGTCGTTGTGCCAGATTGTCTTTTCGTCTGAGTGCGGCTTCTTGGCAAAAATCTCGTCGAAGAAGAACCGGACTGCGCTCGATTGCATCACTTGCGCTGCTGCCTCGGCCACCGGGCTTTCGAACACGAAGCGGCGGAAGGCGGGCATAGTGCGTGCCATATAGCGCCCGGGATTGCTTGGTAGCAGGCCGAAGTCGCGCTTATCGATCAGCAGTTCGCGGGCCGGGCCTTCGATGCTGGCAAGCCACTGGGGATCGAACACCCGGCGCAGACACACCACCCCATCGCGGGCATAAGTGTCGATGTCGTCCTGGTTGATCGCGCGCAAGGGATGGTGATTAAATGCCATGGCCGTGCCTTTCCTTAAAGTTGAGACCTGCACGAATAAAGAACCTGCGCTTCGGACAAGTCCGCCACACCGCCCTTTATGGCCGCCTGACGAAGAAAATTACTCTAAAATGTCGGCGGGGAGCCTATCGCGAGATAGTCAGCAGGCCTCGCTTTAGAAAGCGGCAGGGCGGAGAGGCCACATGACGATTGATGGCATCCATGGCCTTCGCAGCGGCAGGGGAGCGCCGCTGCTGTTCTTGGCGGGACTGGGCGGAAGGGCGAAGTCCTGGGCACCTCAGTTCGCCGCGATCGGTCGCCCGCGTGACCCTGGTGAGGCGATGCCTGAGGTGTTCTCGCGCCCCGAAGACGTCGCCCAGGTCCAAGCGGCAATGCGGTTCGTGGCGCCCAAGCCGCAGTGAGGATCATCACCAGGTCCGAAGTGGTCAGGTTGCTGCCGATGGCGGCAGCGATCCCGTTGATGCGCACGGCAATGGCGCAGGTTTCGGCCGGTGGAGCTGTGCTGCCGCTGCGCCAATTCATGACCGTGCCGGGCACGGCGGGCAAGATGGCGGTGATGCCAGGGGCTCTGGCCGATCCCGCTACCTTCGGCGTCAAAATTGTCTCCAAGTTCCCGCGCGTGCCGGGGGATCCGCATGGAACGCATGTCGGCGCAGTGATGATCTTCACGGCGGAGAATGGCCTGCCACTAGCCCTGATCGACGGGGCCAGCCTGACCGAAATCCGCACTGCGGCTACCAGCGCCATGGCGACCGATGTGCTCGCGCGCGAAGATGCTCGGCATTTGCTTATCCTGGGCGCAGGGGAACAGGCCCGCGCCCATGTCACGGCACTGCGCCTGGTTCGCGCGTTCGATCACGTGACGATCTGGGCGCGCGACCGGTCGAAGGCGTCGGCACTTGCGGAGTTGATCGGTGGATCCGTGGCGGACAATCTCGATAGCGAAGTCGCTAAGGCCGACGTGATCTGCACAACCACTGGGGCAGCCACGCCAATTCTGAACGGCGTAACACTAGTGCCCGGAGTTCACGTAAATCTTGTCGGCTCCGCAGTCGCAACAAGCGCGGAGGCAGACGGCGAGGTGGTGCGGCGCTCGCGCTTTTATGTCGATTCGCTGCCGGCGGCGCTGGCTGCAGCGGGTGAATTGCGCGATGCCATAGCCTCCGGAATGGTCAAGACGAACCATGTCGCGGGCGAAATCGGTCACGTGCTGCTGGGCCTTGTCCCGGGCCGCAACACGCCAGACGAGATCACCGTTTACAAGTCACTGGGCCTGACCGCGCAGGACCTTATTGCTGCGCACGCAGTGTGGTTAGCTGCCGAAGCTCAGGGCTTGGGAGTTGAGATTAATCTGGAGGACTGAGCCCCGCCAGAGCCAGGACGCTAGAAAAACCCTGGCCGCGTAAAGCGAAAACGCCCGTATCAATCCTCACATCTTGCCTCACATCTTGTAAGACATGCTGACGAGAATGGTGCGCGGCTTGAGAATGGTCAGCCCGGGCACCGGAAGGGATGCCGATCCGCTGACATAATTGGCCTGGTTAGTCAGGTTCTGGCCTTGGACCTTGATTTGCCAGCGGTCATTGGCACCAGCGATGCCAATGAAGCCGTTGTAGCGGGTATATCCTTTCACCAGGAACGAATTGGTCGCCTCGAAGAAGTTGTCACCGACATAGGACCCGTCGGCACCAAAGCGCAGCACGGTGTCCCCGACGATCGGAGTTTCGTAGGAAAACCCGGCCTGAACGGTCCAATCCGAGACCAGTGGCAGGTCAGTGGCTTTCGCTGTCGCCGCCTGGGCTGCAGGATTGAGCCGATCGTAGGCGCCGTGCTGATAGCCGACATTGGCGAATAGACGCAGCCCGCGCGTGGGGGTCACCTGAAGCTCGCCCTCGAATCCATAGATATGGGCATCGCCGACGTTCTGGACGGCGAATGAACCAGGGCCGATCAGCGCAGTTTGCTGCAAACCCCTGATCTTGTTATAAAAGCCAGTGAAGTTGGCGCGGACCCGGCGATCGAACAGGTCGGTTTTAAGCCCCGCCTCGTAGGCCCAGACCGTTTGCGGATCGTAGATTGCCGACAGCACTGCGGGATTGAGCACCGACAACCCGTTGAAACCGCCCGCCTTGAAGCCTTTCGATATCGAGGCGTAGCCGAACACATTGGCAGAGAACTTGTAGTCGATCCCGAACTTAGGCGTGAACGCGCGGAAGGTGCGCGCGACCGATACCGCCGTACGGGGCGGTGGTGCCCCAAACCCGGACTGGATCGAGGCGTCGAACTTCTTGGCATCCTCGGTATAGCGCCCGCCGATTGTCACCGACAGCGCGGGGGTCAGCTTATAGCTGGCCTGGGCGAATGCTGCCCAACTGCTCGTGTTCGGATGCAGCAGTGTCGGGGCGAGGTTGAAAAGGCCAAACAGGGGTATGTTGTCGGTCAGCGACTGGTCGCCCGATTCATGGAAATAGAATAGCCCAGCGATGTAATCGAGGCGCGCATCTGCGCTCTTGCCGATCAACTGGAGCTCCTCGGTGAACTGGTTGGCCTTGGCCACCGAAAGTCGGTCGAAACCCGGCGAGTAAACGCCCGGCGCGGGCGAGAATCCGCCTGACAGGTCCCAGCGGAAATTGTCCTTGAGGTCGACATATCCGGTGATCGAGCGGATTGTTATCCCGCCCAGGTCATACGACGCGTTCAGCGAGGCGGCGGTGGTCTCGGTCAGCCCTAGCGAGGGTTGGGGATATTCGGTGACGTAGGGATCGGTGCCGAATCGCGGCTTGGTCTCAGCGCTCGACACGAAGTCAGTCCGTCCGGTCGGAGCGCCGCGCGGGAACTTGGCGGCAACGGCGATGTAACCGTCGTTGTCGTCCTTACTGTAGGTCAGCGTGCCGACGATCTCGATCGGACCGTCACTATAGGCAAGTTTGCCGCGAGCGACGAAATTGCGCTCCTTGCCCAGCTTCTGGTTCTGGGCGCGGTTGTAGATATAGCCGTCATCAACGTTGCGGTAGAGCACCGAGATCGAGGCGCCGAGCGTATCGCTCAGCGCGCGGCCGATCGATGCTTGTGCCCGAACTTCCTTGAAGCTTCCGACCCCGACCATGAAGTCGGTCCATTCGTTGCCGCGCGACGGGGTCTTGGTGATGATCTTGATCGCCCCGGAGAAATTGTTACGCCCATAAAGTGTTCCCTGAGGACCGCGCAGCACTTCAATCCGCTCAATATCGCCAAGCTGGGCGTTGGCGCCCTGGAGCCGGGCGCGGTAGACATCGTCGACGTAAATCCCGACCACCGGCTCGGAAAGGATGATGCCTCCAGTCTGTTCCGCACCGCCGCGCAGGCCCACCTGGAGCGTCGAGGGGTTGGCGGTGACTGGCAGCAATTGCAGGTTGGGAACCGCCCGCTTGAGATCCTGCACCTCGACGATGCCCTGCCGGGCCAGCGTTTCCCCGGTCAGTGCGGTTACGGTGACGGGCGTCTGCTGCAGAGATTCCTTACGGCGCTGGGCGGTCACCAGAATATCGGCGTTGCGGTCCTGATCGTCCGATGCCGGCTGCGCTGCTGGAGTGGATGCCGCACTGGCACTCTGCCCCCAGGCTGGGGTGGCGAGGCACGAAGCGCCAAGTAGCGCGGAAATCAGGATCGGCTTCGTCATGGTGTCCTCCTCGTACGGTCATGAAAGATGATGGTATGTTGAATCTTTCAGATCGGTTGCGCCGTTAGTCACATTATCCGCCGCGCGATCACTACCTGGGCTCCTTGAAGATCACTTCGAAGGCTTGACCAGGCGCATGCGTTCCATCGCCGGGCTTCGCTGCGGACGAAGCAGCACCTGCACTCCAACAGGGACGCCACGGTAATTCCGGGCCAGCGCGCGGCGCGTCGTGATCGGGCAAACGGGACCTGACTGCCAGTTTTTACGAACGGTAGCGTAGGTGCTCAAGCTACCGGCAGCGTTCGCTTAGAAAAGACCAGCCGAAGGGATGACCGTACCGGCCGATGGCTTCCAGTATCGGTGACATGGAAAGGCTCTGCTCGGGCGGGGAGGGAACCCGACGCATCTAGGTTGGATGAGCAGCACCGCCGAAACCGGAGACCCGGCGAGCACACACCATGCTCCACGCCAAGTCGATCGAGCAGGACGAACTGACCCAGACGCGCGATCCTGGATTACGCTCCGGTCGTCGCTCTAGAGTGCCAGCGGCCCATGTGTGATGTGCGGCAGGACGTGGCGCGAGAACAGGTCGGCCTCGGCCGCATGCGGATAGCCCGAGAGGATGAACGCCTCGATCCCCAGCTCCTGATAGCCACGCAGTTTGGCCAGAACCTGGTCAGGATTGCCGACAATCGCCGCGCCACAGCCCGAGCGGGCGCGGCCCACGCCGGTCCACAGGTTATCCTCGACAAAGCCGTCGCCACCTGCCGCGCCGCGCAGTTCGGCCTGACGCTGGACGCCGACGGTCTTGGCGTCGAGCGAAGCTTCGCGGATCGCCCGGCCGGCCGCGTCGTCGAGCTTGGACAACAGCCGGTCGGCATAAGCGCGCGCTTCGTCCTCAGTATCGCGCACGACCACGTGGACGCGGTAGCCGAATTTGAGCGTCCGGCCGAAACGGGCGGCGCGCGCAGTCATGTCGCCGATAATCGCACGGACATTAGGCATCGTGTCCGGCCACATCAGATAGACGTCGCAACCCTGCGCCGCACATTCGCGCGCGTCTTCGCTGAGCCCGCCGAAGTAGAACGCTGGGGCCTTGCCCGACACAGTCTTGATTCTCGGCGGATCGAGCTTGAGCTGGTAGAACTCGCCCTGGTGATCGAGGTGCTGGCCATCGAGCAGGGTCTTGAGGATCTGGATCACCTCGGTCGTCCGGCGATAGCGCGCCGGGCTCGCCAAAGTTTCGCCAGGCATGTCCGAGGAGATGATGTTGACGTTGAGTTTGCCCCCGCTCCCCGCCACGTCCGCACCCAGAATACGGTCGAGTGTTGCAATGCGTCGCGCCAATTGCGGCGGCCAGTCCTCGCCGATCCGCGTTGCCCACAGCAGCTTCATCCGCCGCAGAATGGGCGCGATAGCAGCAGCGAAAACCGTGGTATCGAGCCCGAGCTGGTAGCCCGAAGGCAGCAGCACATTGTCGAACCCACCCTTCTCGGCCTGGAGCACGATGTTGCGACAATGCTCCCAGCTCGATTGCAGCGCCGGATCGGGCACGCCGAGGAATTCGTAGTCATCGTCACACAGCGCGGAAAACCAGGCGATTTCGCATTGCTGGGTCATGGGTTAGGCTCCTGGGCGGGGGTTAGTGTTGTGCATGGGCTGCGACGGGCTCAGCCTGAGCGGACTTTGTTGCTTGGTTCAGGCGGTTTCCCCAAAAGCCCGCATCGGCTGAGCCTGTCGCAGCCCCCGCGCCAACCCCGGATCATGGCAAGCCTTCCCCCCGCGCTGCGACCAGCACCGCGTACCAGTCCTCGCGCGACCAGCGCACCGTCAGCGCCTGCGCGCCCTCGGCAATCCGCTCGACCTGTTGCGAGCCGATGATCGGGACGATCCCGGCGGGGTGCGCCATCAGCCAGCTATAGACCGCAACGCTGCGCGAAACTCCTTGCTCACCCGCCACCTTGTCCAGTGCCACCGCCACCGCATGATCGCGGTCGCTCGCCGGTTTGGCCAGCCGTCCCCCGCCCAGTGGCGACCACGCCAGCGGCACCAGCCCAAGCATCATCGCCTGGTCCAGCTCGCCGTTTTCGAATGGATCGATCCGCAGCGGGCTGATCTCGGGCTGAGTGCTGACCAGCTTGTGATCGAGAAAATGCTGCAAAGCTAAAGTCTGGTTGAGGGTGAAGTTCGAAACCCCTACCGTCACGACTTTGCCCGACGCCACGGCATTGTCGAGTGCGCGCGCAACCTCATGCGGATGGGCAAGGATATCGGGGCGGTGGATCTGCCACAGGTCGATCCGCTCGACATGCAAACGCCGCAACGAAGCATCGATCGCCTCGGCCAGATACTTGCTGCTTTGATCATAAGGCAGCGGCGGCCGGATGCCGCCCTTGGTTGCCAGCACCATCCGCCCGCGCAGCGCCGGTTCGGTCGCCAGCACCTTTCCCAGCAGGCGCTCGGCGTCGCCAAAACCATTAGTGCCATCGAAGCCATAGATGTCGGCGGTATCGAGCAGGGTAATTCCGGCATCGAGCGCGGCATGGACCAGCCGCGCCGCCTCGCCAACGCTGCGTCCGTTCTCGGCCAGGCGCCACATCCCCCAAGCGATCGGCGACACGGCTGGCCCGCCGGGACCGAGCGTGCGGGTGGCGGGGGGCAGCGGCAATAGGCTCATGGCAATTTCCTGAAAGGCGGCGCAATCGAGGCGCGCTCGACGAGGGTATGGGGCAGGCGCCGGTGGCTGATATCGCCGCCGGAAATGAGGATATCGGTGGCAGTATAGGCCAGGTCGAACATCGGCTGATGGATCGTGGTCAGCGGCGGCCAGACGGTGCGGGCGAGCGTGGTATCGTCAAACCCGGCGACCGACAGCCGCGCCGGAAGATCGATCCCGCGATCATGCGCTACCGCCAGCACGCCGGCGGCCATATCATCGTTGGCGGCAAAAATCGCAGTAGGAGGCTCGGCCAGGTCGAGGAATACTCCGGCGGCCTGGACTCCGCTGTCGAAGTCGAACGTGCCCTCGGCCACAAGTTGCGGCTCGTAGGCGATCCCTGCGCGGTCAAGCGCGCGGCGATAGCCGAACAGGCGGTCGTCCGAGGCGCGGTGGCTGGGATGGCCCTTGATGAAGCCAATACGGCGGTGGCCGTGGTTGATCAGGTGGGTGGTCATGTCGTCCGCCGCCTGGGCATCGTCCATGAACACCGAACTGGTCAGAGCATGGTTGGTGCCCGGCGAAATCCGCACGAACGGCACGTCCATCATCTCGAGCGCGCGCAACACCGGCTCGCAGTCGGTCACCGGAGAGGACAGGATTATGCCATCGACGTGAGTCTCGCTGACCAGCCCGCGGACCTGCTCTCCGACCCGGAGATCGGCTACGTCGACAGGCTGGGCGAGCAGGCGAATCCCGTCCTTCTGGCACCGCGACCAGCAGCCGGTCTGGATCTGGAACATATAATAGGGGCTGTGGTTGTCATAAATCAGCGCGATCTGGTTAGACTTGGCCCCCGACAGGATCCGCGCGGCGATGCTCGGGCGGAATTCCAGCGCGCGCATCGCTTCCTCGACCCGCTCACGGGTGTCGGTGCTGACATAAGGGTGCCCGTTGAGGACCCGGCTGACGGTCTTGACCGCCACCCCTGCCCGCGCCGCGACATCGCGGATGTTGGAGCGGGGGTTCATTGCATGATCCCTGCGAGGCTAACAAACAGCGGGGCGAATGGGCTGTCCGGGCGGTAAAACAGCGGGGGATTGCCTATCGCCGCGGGGAAAGTGTGGGTTCCCGGAGCAAAGTCTTCTCCGCTCCACACGTCTCGCCAGGGCTGGGCCCCTGGCAGGACTACCTCGCGCTCGCTCGCCCCCGCCTCGATCACCGGGGCGACCAGCAGATCGCGGCCATAAAGGAACTGGTCCTGGATCGGCCACAGCGCGCGGTTCTCTGGATAGTGAAGGAACAGCGGCCGTTGCGCGGGTAGCCCAATGTCCGCAGCCTCATTACACAGGTGCCGGACATAGGGCGCCAAAGCCGCGTGGACCCGGCTCCAGCGGGCGAAGCAGGCGAGCAGCGATGGGCTGGAATCGTACTGCAGGTTGTCATCGGGCCGGTTGCCCTCATGGCTGCGCATCACCGGGGCGAAAGCCGCCAGTTCGCACCAGCGCTGCATCAATTCCACGCTTCGCACATTGCCGAGCAGCGAGGTGTAGCCACCACAGTCCGAATGGCTGTAGGCATTGCCCAGCAGCCCCGATGAAAGCGCCGCGGTGATCACCGTGCCGATGCCGTCGTGGCGGGTAAAATCGACCGACTGGTCGCCCGCCCACAGCAGCGGGCAGTGTGCCTGAACCCCCGAAAAACCCGCTCGCATGAAGTACAGTGCGTCGCCGCTCCGCCCGCGTTTGGCCAAAGCCATGGCATTAACCTGCGCCCACAATACCGGCCAGCGGTTGTGCGCCTCCATCGGGTCGGAGCCATCGGCCAAGCGCAGGTCGGTGGGCAGGTATTCGCCGAAATCGGCCATCCAGCCGTCGATGCCGATGTCGAGCATTTCGCGGGCAAGGACCTCGGCAAACCATTCGCGCGTCTCGGTGCGGGTAAAGTCCAGAACGCCGCAGTCGAACTCGCCGAAGTCGATCAGGTAGGGCTCGTCGTTGTCCTGGCGCAGCGCGAAATGCCCGGCCTTGCGGGCAATTTCGTACAACATGCCGTCGACTGCCAGATAGGGATTGGCATAGGCCATAAAGCGGATGCCCCGAGCCCTGAGCGCAGCGATGCGGCCCGGCAGGTCGGGATAGCGCGTCTCGTTGCGCCGCCAGTCCCAGAACAGCCGCCGTCCGAAGCTGGTCTCGCGAATGCCGGCCCAGTCCTCGCACCACAGCGCCGACACCGCAGCGCCAGCCTCGAGGAATGCCTCGAGACGATCGAAGCTGCGCGTCCCGTCTTTAAGGCCGACAATCGCCCCGTCGATGGCCCAATCGGGTAATCGCGGCTGGCGCCCGAAGCGGGTTGAAAGCTGCGAGACCAGCTCCTGCGGGCCAGCGGCGGCAAACAGCTCGAACCTTGCCATGCCGCTCCATACCTCAATCCGATGTGCCGTCGGATCGGTGAAATCGAGCACGCTGTAGCAACTCGCGTCGAGATGCACCGCCAGCCAGCGCGAGGTCAGGAAGGTGGGCTGAGGGTAATTGGTGGTCCAGTAATCGCCCCCCGCCATGCCCAGCTTATCCATCTGGCGGGTCAGTGCGGTGGTCTGGTCGCGGCCAACGCCCGGCTCGCTGGTCCACATCGGGAACCGGCGCCCTTTGAGCGCCAGATAGCTCATCTGCTCACCCCCGCCCCAGACGGCCTCACCCGGCTCGGCGTGGAAGCGCAGCCACAGGCGGTCGTAGGAGGGGTCGAGTGCGGTTACTGTAAACGCATCGCCGCTGATTGCGATCGAAGCCACGATCTGCCCGCCGGTCAGCAAGTCTACACCGGCCCCGGAAATCTGGCATTCAACCGGCTCGACCATTTCACAAGGCGCATCCTCGATCCGGAAGTTGCCCCGTAGCATGGTAATTTCGGGCGCGCCGCGGGCCAGGCGCAGGATGGGGCTGTCGGCGCGATGGCGCAGCACCAGGCGGCCCGCAAAATGCAGATCAAAGCCATCTTTAACTACAGAAATCAGCAAGTTGCCGATGATCCTTATTCCCGTTGTCAACCTGTTGCTCCGTCGCCACAGGTGCGCGCTAGACTATAACCTGCATCGTATGACACCGCTTGACATATCCAGAGCTGCGTTGCAGATCAAGGCTCTCAAACGCTCGGCCCTGTGGCCAGGCTGCATAGTTTCAGCCGAAGTCCGCACCAAGGCGACACCGGCGAGGGGAGAACACCATGAAATTCGTACTTCGCGCATCTACGGGCCTGACTCTGGCTCTGGCCGCTGTCATCGCCAGCCCGGCGCTCGCCCAGACTGCCGCCCCGGCGGCCGCTGTCGAAGCCCAGGCCCCGGCCGAGATCATTGTTACTGCGCAAAAGCGGACCGAGCGGCTCCAGCAGGTTCCGGTGGCCGTCTCGGTGCTCAGCGCCGAATCGCTGGCGACTAGCGCCAAGCCCAACCTTGAAGGCGCGACCCAGCTGGTCCCCTCGCTTAACTTCGTGAAGGCGGGTTCCTCGCTCAACCAGACGCTGTTCCTGCGCGGGATCGGCACAACCTCGCTGTCGATCGCGTTCGACCCGACGGTTTCGACGGTGCTCGACGGCGTGGTCCTCAGCCGTTCGGGCGAAGCCTTTACCGACCTGGTCGATATTGCGCGGATCGAAGTCCTGCGCGGGCCGCAGGGCACTTTGTTCGGCAAGAACGCCAGCGCCGGCGTGATCAACATCATCTCGAAGCGCCCGTCGGACAAAGTCGGCGGCGAGCTGGAAGGTGCGTTCTTCTTCAACAATGGCAGCGAATACCGCGTCCGTGGCGCCATCGACCTGCCGCTCAGCCCCAATGTACGTACCCGCACGACAGCCTTCTATGATCATTATGACGGCAATATCTTCAACGTCGCCGCCAACCGCCGCGTCAATGGCCAGAAGCATTATGGCGTCCGCTCGGTGATCGAGGCCGATGTCAGCGATGCGGTCAAGCTGACCGTGATCGGCGACTATCATCATAACAACGACGCCTGCTGCGCCGACGTGATCGGCGGCCCGCCGCTGTTTGGGGCGCTCACCGCGACGCCCGGCGCCATCAACACCACCAATCTTGCGGTGATCCAGACCGTGCTGCCGACGCTGGCCTACGACAAGACCCGTCGGGTCAACCAGAACCTGATCACCACCACGATCGAGACCGGCTATGGCTTCTCGGGTCAGTTCGATGCCGAGCTGGGTGGGAACACGGTGACTTCGATCACCGCCTATCGCAACTTTGCCAACAACGAGATCCGCGACGGTGATTTCTACCCGCAGGCCTATATCGGCGCGCCGCAATCGCACGATACCGGTCCGCAGACTGGCCACACTTTCAGCCAGGAGCTGCGCCTGACTTCGCCGGGCAAGCAGTTCCTCGATTACGTCCTGGGCGCTTATTACTCGTACACTTACACCCGCCGGGTGTTCCAGCGCGACAACACGATCTGCGCTGCGGCTGCCGGAGCTGTTCTGCCCGTCGGGGTCCTGACCCCCTGCACCAGCCCGCTGGCCGCACCGTCGACGACTGCGTTCGGCCGCGCGACTTACGACAACGCTGCCAAGAACCTGGCGATCTTTGGTCAGGGCACGCTGAACTTCACCGACAGCTTCCGCGTTATCGGCGGGGTGCGCTACACGACCGATCAACTCAATGTCTCGTTCATCCGCGTAACCAGCCCGGGCAACGGTGCCTCCAATCCGGCGTTCGACCAAGGCGTGTTCGATTCGCGGCTCAATGACGCATCCAACGGCAGCCCCGCCGCGTCGAACGGCATCCCCTTTCGTGCCAAGGCCATGGCCAGCAACTTTTCGGGCAAGGCCGGGGTCCAGTTCGACTTCTCGCGCAACATGACCGGCTACGCCTCGTATTCTCGCGGCTACAAGGGTCCGGCATTCAATCTGTTTTTCAATCTTGTCGCGACCGGGGTTAAAGCGCTCGAACCGGAGACCAGCAATTCGTACGAAATCGGCCTCAAAAACACGCTGATGGGCGGCCAATTGACGATCAATCTGGCGGCGTTCTATGCCAAGTATGACAACTTCCAGGCTAACAACCCTGACACCCTGGTAATCAACGGCGTGACTACGGTCATCGGCCGGTTCACCAATGCCGGCGTGGTCTCCACTCGCGGCGCCGAACTCGATTTCGCCTATCGCCCCAGCCGTGACTTCTCGATCACTGGTGGCGCTGCCTACACCGATGCGCACGTCGACCAGTTCCGCCCACCAGCCGTCCGCCTTCCAAACGACATCGTCGCCAACGGCACCCGCCTCGCCTATGCCCCACGGTTCAAGGGTAGCCTCTCGGCCGACTACCGCATTCGCACCGGCGGCGCGGTCGACGTGCTGCTCGGCGCGCAGGGGACCTATCAGTCCGATCAGGATTCATTCTTTACACCCGATCCCGTGATCAGGGCCGCCACGCGCATCGCTGCATATGGCCTTGTCAACGCCTCGATCGGGATCGCCAGTCCCGACGATCACTTCAAGCTGACCTTGGTCGGCCGCAACCTGTTGGACCAAAGCTTTGCCGCCACGATCCTCTTCAACGGCGCGGCTAACCCCTACCGCTACCAGATCCCGCGCGACGCAGATCGCTACTTCGGGATCATCGGTAAGATCGGGTTCTGAGTGATGTGATCCCCGTCCCTCAAAGGGCGGGGCCCACCACCTCATCCTCGGCAACAATCTGCGGCACGAGCAGGTGGATCCAAGCGAGCGCCAGCAAATAAGCCACCGACGCCACCGCGAACAACGGCTGGTAGCCATAGCCGTGGGTCAGCAACCAGCCGGTCGTCTCCTGGATTCCGAACCCGGCCATGTTCCCCGCAATCGCCCCGATCGCCATGACCGTCGCCACACGGCTGGCGGGGACGGCATCGGCAGCGAGACCGAAGATATTGGTCGAAAAACCCTGATGTGCAAACAGCGCCAGGCCGATGATCGCCGCAGCCACCCATGGGCTTGAGGCAGTCAGCGCCAGCGGGATCGGCAGGATGATCAGGGCAAAGATCAGCATCGCGGTTTTGCGCGCAGCGTTGGTAGTTCGTCCGCTAGCCAGCAGGCGCGGGAACAGCCCGCCCGCGCTCAGTGCGCCCAGCGCAGCCAGCGTGAAAGCGAGCGCAGTCGGCCCGGCCAGTTGGGTCTGGCTGAGGTGGAACACTTTGTGAAACAGGTCGGGTAACCAGAACGTGAAGAACCACCAGAACATGTCGGTGATCGCCTTGGCCCCCGCAATCGCCCAGGTCAGCCGGTCACGCAGCGCCTCGCGCATGGGCGGCGCGGTGGGACCGACTGCGGCAGCGCGGGGCAGCGGCACAAGCTTGCGGGTGCCCACAACCCAGAAGCCCAGCCAGACGAACCCCAGCGCACCGGTAACAATGAAAGTCGCCTGCCACCCGAACGCAGCAGCAAACGGAATAATGCTCAGCGGAGCGAGGATATTGCCCAGGCTCGGCGCGGTGTTGACGATGCCCATCGCCATCGAACGATCGCGCAGTGGCATGAACAGCGCCGCCGACTTGACCGCAGCGGGAGTATTGACAGCCTCGGCTGCGACCAGCACCACGCGCGCGGCAACAAATTCACCAACGTTGGCCGCAAAAGCATGGGCCATGCCCGCCACACTCCACACCGCGACGGCTATGCCATAGGCCAGACGCACGCCGAACCGGTCGATCAGCCAACCGACCAGCAACAGCGCCATGGCAGCAGCGAGCTGCGAAACTGAAGCGAAGTGGGCGAACTCGGCATCGCCCCAGCCATAAGCCGCCTCGATCGTCGGCTTGAGCAGCGAAAGGACCTGGCGATCGACGTAATTGAGAATCGTGCCGAAGAAGAACAGCGCGATCAGCCAGCGGCGCATCGTGCGCAATTGCTGCTCATGTGCCTGACCCGGTTCGCCCTGCTCCATCTTCAACCTCGCATCCTGCGTCTGCCTGGCGCAGATCGCACTTGCACCCTAACGCCGCCGGATCATAAAGGAAGTGCCATGACACCGCAGGACACATCTAGCAGCCATAGTTACTTCAGGCGCGATCATGCGTGACGTCGACTGGGACAGCCTGCCGCACGGCGGCGACCTGTTTGGCGAGATGGATCTGGCCGCCTCGCTTCCCGCCGAGCGGGCAAAAGCGGTTCCGTTCAAGGCTTATTTCCCTGGATTGGCAATTTGCGCCGTCGCATCCGCTGCCGCCGCCTGGCTGTCGGATCATTACGGCTTTCCGATTATCCTGCTCGGCCTGCTGGTCGGGCTCTCGCTCAACTTCGTCACCCGCGATGCAGCGACCCACCCCGGCCTCGACCTCGCCTCGCGCAACTGTCTGCGCGCCGGAATCGTGCTGCTGGGATTGCAGGTGACGGTCGCCCAGATCGCCTCGCTTGGCCCGACGCCGTTTGCGGCACTGTTGGCCGTGATGGGCGCAAGCTTTCTTGCCGCCGTGCTCGGCGCACGATTGGCCGGGCAAACGAGTTACGCCGGGATCCTGGCAGGCGGCGCGACCGCGATCTGCGGGGCGAGCGCGGCGCTGGCGTTGTACGGCGTGATCGGCAAGGACCGGCTGAGCCAGGCCCAGTTTGCGCTGACCCTAGTCGGCGTTTCACTGGCAAGCGCTCTGGCCATGTCGGCCTATCCTGCGCTAGCCGAAATGCTCGGGCTGCACGATCGCCAGGCGGGGTTTTTGATCGGCGCCTCGATCCACGACGTCGCCCAGGCGATTGGCGGCGGCTATGCCTTTTCCGACGCTGCGGGCAGCTATGCCACGATCGTCAAGCTCGCGCGCGTGGCCCTGCTCGCGCCGGTGGTAGCGCTGGTCAGTCTCGCGCTAGGCCGTGCGGACGAAGCGCGCGGCGCGCCGTTGTGGCGCAGGCTGGCACTGCCGTGGTTCATCGCCGCGTTCCTGGGCGTGGTCGTGCTCAACAGCCTGATCAGCATTCCGCCCGCGCTGTCGAGCTATGGCCTGGTCGTCTCAAAAGGGCTCTTGCTGCTGGCGGTCACGGCAACCGCAATGCGCTCGCGGATGGATCTGCTGATGGAGTGCGGGTGGCGCGCGCTGGTGCCGGTGATGGCAGCAACGCTGGTCAGCTTTGCCGCCGCCCTCGGCATGGCCTGGCTGGTGCTGTAACAGCCGTAGCGGGCGATGGAAAAAAGTGAGCAGCTGGACGTGCTTCGCTCACGCACCCCATGCATTCTTTTGGCCATATGTCCTGGCCCGCCCGCAAAAAGCGGCAAGCATCGTCGATGACCACGGCGGGGACTCGCCCTCCCAGCCTGATTTAATTTTGTCCTACCGTCTCTGGCCCGAGGCCGCTGTGGCAACGGCGGTTTGGGGCGGTTTGAACCCGTCAACCCGGTTGGTTCCGGTTGAGCCTGAGTTCACAGGCTTGGGAGATCCAGGGTTCCTGAGCAAGATCATGGCTAATTTCAGTTAATCAGGTTCGGCTACCGGGTCTTGACAATCGCATGCGCAATTATCCCGTATGGCTACCACCCGCATCATGCTGTCAGCAGCAGTCCTGGCCGGTCTCACCGGGCTCGGCATGCCGGCTCAGGCAGCAACCGGTTTCGGAGTCCTGCCGATGTCGGTGGCTTTGGTCGGGCTCAATCCGCACGCGCAATGCAGTGTTGCCAGCCCCGCGCCTGGCGCAGCGGCCCCATCGACATTTGCGGTTGCGGTCTATTCCAGCAAGGCGAGTGCTATCCTGGGCGGACAGGTCAGCAGGCTCGAATTGATCGCTCGCCAGCAATCCGGAATGGCCTCTTTACAGCTCGCCTCGCCCCTCCAGATGGCCGGGTCGACAAAGCTGGCCGATCAGCTTGGCGCAACTACAGGCTTGCCGGGTTCGGGGCTGGCCCCAGCCGCTGGCTCGGCCTGCGCGCAGTTCGCCTTGCCGCGCAGCCAGAGCTTCGCATTCCAGCCAAGCCTGCACAGCATTGCTGCTGCGAGCAGCGAGGACTTTCTTGCCAGCAAGCGCCTCGCCGTGCGCCACACTGCCTTCGACGGCGCCTGGGACCGGGTCCGCCGCCAGTCGCTGCCGCACGAAGCCTATGCCGCGCTTGGCCGCTCGACCTCAGGCCTCAGCGAAACCGCGATGTTCGCAGCCGTCAACAGCTGGACCAATGCCAAGGTCCACTATGTCGAGGACGCGCAGCAATACGGCCAGATGGATTATTGGGCCGATGCCCGAACCACACTGGCCCGCGGCGCGGGTGACTGCGAGGACATTGCCATCGCCAAGATGCAGCTGCTCGCGGCGCTGGGCGTATCGCGCTCCGACATGTTCCTGACCATTGCCCGTGACACCGTGCGCCATGCCGACCACGCGCTGCTGGTGGTGAAGTCAGGCGATCGGTCATGGCTGCTCGATAACGCCTCGGACCAGGTTCTCGATGCCAGCCAGAGCTACGACTATCGGCCGATCCTGTCGTTCAGCAACGGCAAGAAGTGGCTCCACGGATATTGAGACTCTGACGGGAGTGCGGGAGCGAAAAAAACGCTACCGCTCGGTCAGCGCCTGGTCGAACCCGCGCAGGACCGGTTTGAGCAGATAGGTCAGCACGCTCTTGCGCCCGGTGATCACTTCGACATCGCAGATCATCCCCGGCATGATCGGCAGGCGCTGACCGTTTTTGACCAGATAGGCGCGGTCGGTCTCGACCAGCACGGTATAATAGGCCTGGCGCTCGGCCTCGTCATATATGCTGTCCGCGCTGATATTGCGGACCTGGCCGCCAAGGCCGCCGTAGATCGAGAAATCGTAGGCCGTGACTTTGACATTGGCGCGGTCACCCACCTTGATGAAGGCGATGTCCTTGGGCGCGATGCGCGTCTCGATCAGCAGCTTGTCGCCGACAGGCACGATCTGCATAATCTTTTCGCCCGCGCCGACAAAGCCGCCGACAGTCGTCACCGCAACCTCGTTGATATAGCCCGCAGTCGGTGCGCGCAGTTCGTTGCGGGCCTGACGGGCCGAGGCGCCTTTGATAGTCTCCTGGTTGACCGCCAGCTTGGTCGCGACTTCGCTCCGCTCGTTTAGTGCCTGCTGGCGGAAATCGAGCCGGGCTTCGCTAAGCTGGGCCTGGGCCTCCTGAATCGCGGCGGCAGCGCGGGCCTCGCCCTGGCGCGCCGCAGCGAGGCGGCCCTGAACATCGACGAATTCGCGCTGAGCGGTAATGAGCTCGGTCTTGGGGACGATGCCTTTCGCGGCCAGTGGCTCAAGCATGTTGACCTGTTCCTGCGCCAGCCTGACGCTGTTGGTCAGCGCGGCGGCAGTGGCCTGCCCTTCCTGCATGTCGCGGCGGCGTTGTTCGACCGCGGCGGACAAGGCATTCTGGCGGCTGCCGGCGGTGGCGCGGCGGACGGCGTCGAGCTGGGCTTCTTCGACACAGGGATTATCCGTCCCGCAGCCGACATGTGCAACCCCGGTGCCTTCGCTCTGCAGCCGGTTGGCGCGCGCGGCGAGACGGACGTTCTCGGCCTGGAGCTGGCCCAAGGCGGAGCTCGATTGTGAATCATCCAACTGGACCAGCAGTTCGCCCTGCTTGACCAGTTGCCCAGCGCGAACAAGGATCGCAGTGATGGTCGATGGCTCGGCAGCCTGGACCAGCTGGACTTTGCTTGAGGGCACGACCTTGCCCATGCCCCGCGTGATCTCGTCGATCCGGGCGAGCGAGGCCCATAGCAGCAGTAATATTAGGCCCGCCGCGCAGATCGCGATCAGGCGCCGGTTGGCGTCCCACTCATCAATCTGCAGCCGCTCACGCAGGGTCATGGAATCGTCTTCTGGTCTTCGGACCTGATCACCGCGATCTTTTCGCCAATGCTCGGCCCGGCGGGTTCGGCCTTGGCTTGTTCGGCTGCTCCGCCGCCGGTCGCTTGGCGATAATGCTGCGTCGCCGTGACCGGATCGGGGATGTTTAGCCGCCATTCCTTGGTCAGGTCGAGCCGACCTCCGACATCGCTCGCGGTGTGGCGGTCGGACGCTGCGGGAATCACGGTCAGCCCCGGCACGAAGCTCTGCGCGGCCAGCGCCTCGGGCGCGATATCGTGTTCAAGCGCTCGGACCCGCAGCGCGGCGTAGTCGATCAGGGGAATCTGCTCGATGCCGCTGTAACGCGCGTTGAACGCCTGGGCCCGACCCCAGCTGCCATCGAAGCGATAGAAGATGTGGCGCCCCAATTGCTCGATCTTGTCCATGGTGAAGGCCCATTTAGGCAGGACATAGTCGGCGTGGTAATGCGTCGCGGTGCCGACGCTTGGCTCGATCCGGCCGTTGAGCGCGTCCAGAGCCACCGCTGCTGCTTCACGCCAGGGTCCGGCCATCGGCGTGCGCAGCAAGGTACCGTCGCAGGTAAAGCTGAACTGACAGCCGGTACGCAGTTGCGATCCCTGATAGACCACACCGCACACGCTCTTGGGATAGGCCGGGTGGCGCATCCGGTTGAGGACAACTTGCGCCACCGCGCGGCGGCCCTGGAGCGGCTCGACTGCCGCCTCGAAATAAACCGCCTGAGTCAGGCATTTGAGCGCAGTGGAAAAATTGCCGTCCTGCGATCCGGCCAGGTTGAAGGCCGAGACCTTTTCCAGCGGTAGGTTCGACGTGGCGATCAGCGCATTGCGCTGCTGGGCATCGGAGCCCTCGGCCAGAAGCTGAGCCTTGTCGTCGACAGTCATGGTGTCGATCCGGTGTAGCGCATCGAGTGAGAAGCGGACCGCAGGCGAAGTGGCTTGCTGCCCGGTCATCGTCCGGAACGCATGGCCTACCGCACTGACCCCGCCGGCCCGCTCGAAAGCGAACAGCGCAAGCAGGGCCACGATCACCACCACGGCACGCTTCAACCCGTGGTGCGGCGTCGGGCCGACGGGGAGGCTTTCGCCCAGATCGAGAATGGCGGCGTTCGACATGTTCAGCTTGCTGCCTCCACCCCGGCGTTGGCGATCATTTCGCTGCAAGGTCCGTCGGCAACAACCCGCCCGTTGTCGAGCACGATCAGGCGGGTGCACACACTGAAAAGGGCCGGGCGATGGGTCGAAATAACCAGTGTTTGGCCAGGTGTCAGGGATTGGGACAGGCGCTCGACGAAAAGTTTCTCGGTCTGACTGTCCATCGCCCCGGTCGGCTCGTCGAGGTAGATCAGCTTGGCCGGGCTGACGAAGGCCCGGGCGAGGCTGAGGAAGGCGCGCTGGCCACCCGACAGGCGATTGCCTGCCTCGCCGACCGGGCGATCGAACCCGCCGGCATCGCGCGACAGGAACAGGTCGCCGCCGACCGTGCGCAGCGCCGCCAGCATCTGCTCCTCGGTGGCGCCGCGCGCGCCCATCGCGAGGTTGTCCTTGATCGTGCCGGTGAACAGCCCGGCGTCCTGCGGGACATACCGCAAGGCCTCGCGCAGGTCCTGCGGGCGGTACTGGCGGCTGTCGATGCCGTCGACCAGCATGGCCCCGGCGCTGGGCTCGTACAGGCCGCAGAGCACCCGGCCCAAGGTCGACTTGCCCGAGGCGACTCGACCGATGATCGCAATCCGCTCGCCCGGCTGGATCTCCAGGTCAATCTCGCTGAGCGAGGCCATCGAGGTGTCGGGATAGCTAAATGCCAGCTTCTCCAGCTTGACATGCCCGGTGCGGATGGTGGGCGCGAGGACGGCGCTGCCCATTCGCCGTTCATCCGCGCCGTCCCACAACTTTTGCAGCGAATCGAGCGTCTGCTTGGCCTGCTGGCCGCGGGTCAGGAGGAAAGCGAACTGGCCGACCGGGGCCAGCGAGCGCGACGACAGCATGACGATCGCGATAATCGCACCCATGGTGATTTCGCCCGAGGCGAACAGGTAATAGCCGCCTACGATCAGGGCGATGTTCGAAACCTGCTGGAAGGTCGAAGCCAGGCTAACTGCGGTCGAAGAAATGTCGCGCAGGCGCTGCTGCGACTGGCTGCCCATCTCCGCAATTGTCCGCCAGCGACCGAGCATCGCGGCTTCACCCGAAATGCTCTTGAGCGTTTCCAGTCCAGCGATCGATTCAACCAGCAGGGTCTGCTGCAAGCCGCTGTCGGCCTGAGCTTCGCGCGCGGCGTGGACGACCTTGCGCTGGAGGTTGAGCCCGGCCAGCCCCATCAATATCGCGGCTACCACCGGGACCAGGGCGAGCCATCCGGCGATGAATGCGATCGTCACTACGAACAGCACCAGGAATATCATGTCGACGATCAGGACGATGGTCGTCGAGGCGAAGAAATCGCGGACCATGGCATACTCGGAAACCCGCGCCGCCAGTGTCCCGGTATTGCCGCGCCGCTCGGCCAGCGGCGTTGCCAGGATGCGACCGTATATCTTCTGCGACAGCTTGAGGTCGAGATCGCGGCCGATCCCATCGAGCACCTGGGTCCGCGCCCTGCGCAGCGCATAGTCGAGGACGAAAGCGATCGTCACGCCGGCGGCAAGGACCCAAAGCGTCGCTTGGGCGCGGTTGGGGATGACCCGGTCATAAACGTTCATCGAGAACAGCGGCAGCGCCAGGGCGAGCAGGTTGATCATCGCGGTGGCGGCGAGGACCGGACCAAACTTGCCCCGGGTCTTGGCAATCTCGCTCCAGAACCAGTGACTGCGCGCGCGCTGGTTCCACGGCTGGCCAGCATCGCGCAACGTGGTTGGATCGCCGAACACGGTGATTGCGCGTCCGGTGTAAGATTTCTGGACGACGCCCAACGGTTCCCACTGCGCCTGGGCAGTCGCCGGGCGCCACACCAGCAGTTGCCCGTCACGCAGTTCGTGCGCGACCACCGGCCCCTGGTCGCCAAGCGCGAGGATCGCCGGATAGGCCGACGCCGTACGCGGCAACCGCGCGCCGCGTTGCTCGTCGCCGTTGAGCCCAACCAGCTCGAGCGCCGCTTCTGCCTGATGCAATGGCAAGCGCCCCTCGCCATCGACTGCCAGCCCGGAAAACCCCGACATGGCGAAGCCCATGTCGAACCGTGCGGCCAGCTGCGCGATGCAGGCGACCAGCGGGTCGGCAATCGACGACGCGACGACAGGCTGGGCAGCCATTTTATTCATTCGAGCGACATTCCTGAAGTGATCGCGCCCCAGCCCTAGGGATGGGGCTGGGCCTGAAGTGACCGCCCCCCAGCCCTAAGGCTGGGGCTGGGCCTGAAGTGACCGCCCCCAACCCTAGGGCTGGGGCTGGGCCTGAAGTAACCGCGCCTCAGCCCTAGGGCTGGGTACGGTACTGCAGCTCTGCCGGAGCAGGCGGTCCGTAGCTGTACTTGTCCCGCTCATGCATGCCCGCGCCGGCTCCGGGAACCAGGTTGAGCGAGGTCAGCAGGCGGTTGGTCGCCGCCAGCGTCTGATACCGCGCGAACAGTTCGGAGAACCGCGCGGTCTCAAGCCGGGTCTGGACGCTGTAGCGGCTGTTCTGCGCATCCAGCACGTCGAGCAGCGAGCGCCGACCGACATTGAACTGGCTGCGATAGGACAGCAACAGGTCGTCGCTGACCTTGCTCTGGGTGCCCAGGTCGGTGCTGATCCGGCCTTGCATCCGCAGCGCATTCATCGCCGAACGGACATCTTCCTCGGCCTCGCGGGTAACCGTGTACAGCTTGTACCGAGCTTCGCTCGCGCGGCGCACCATCTCCTGATACTTGGCGCGGTTGATCCCGCCATCGAAGATGTTCCAGCGGATCAGCGCCCGAGCCTGGGCATCCTTGGTCTCGCCCCTGAAGCCATCGATGTCCTGGCCGATGCGCCCGGTCAGTTCGACCCCGATCGTAGGATAGAGATCACCTTTGGCGCTTTGGGCCAAGGCAGTCGCGGCATCGACGTCGGCCGCCGCTTCCTTGATCCGCGGATTTTCCGTGCGGGCCAGACCGATCGCTTCGGACACCGAGCCCGGCATGTTGGCGGTTAGTTCGGGCGGAACCGTCACCTGCTGGATATCGAGCCCGGTCAAGCGGCGCAGGCTGATCTTGGCATCTTCCGACGCCTGGTCAGCCTCAGTCTGGCGCACCAGCGCGGCCTGAAGCCGCTCTTGCGCCTGTTGCTGGTCGGCAATCGAGATCGAACCCTGCTTCACGCCTGTGCCAAGATCGTTGACCAAAGTCTGATGGAAAGCAACGTTATCCTGGCTGGCGGCGTAAATCCGCTGCTGCAGCAGCACGTCGAGATATTGCCGCGCAACCTGCAGCGCAATGAATTCCGACCGTTCGACCACGCGCAGCGAAGCCCCGTCGACGCGCGCCGCCTGGCGCAGCAACTCGCCGCGGCGCCGCCCGAAATCGATCACCGTCCACTCGCCCCGGGCAATAGCCTCGAGCGGATAGAGCGTCTGCGTGGCGATGCCGAGCGAACGACGGGTCGTATTATCGAGCTGGCGAATGCCGGCCGACGCTTCCAGGTTGACCCGCGGCGCATAGAGCCCCTGGGCCTGACGGCGTTCTTCCTGGATCGCTTCGGTGTTGTACTGCGCCTGGGCAATCTCCGGATTGGAATTGACCGCCACGGCAATCGCGTCGGACATGCTGATCGCCCCCGTTGACTGGGCGAAGGCGGAATGGGCCGAACCGGCCATGAGAACTGCGAGACCGGCCCGCAGCAAGATGTTATTTGTCATCGAAAATACCCCCTGCTCGGTTACTTGGCCGTGATTTCGACACGACGATTGGTCGGATTGCGCTCGCCATCGGGCGTCGGAACCTTCGGCTCGGTCTCGCCATGTCCGGCGACAATGAGCGAAGCCTGCGCGATCCCCCGGCCAGCCAGCAGTCCAGCCACGGCATTGGCCCGCCGCACCGACAGGGCATCGTTGTAGGCATCGCTGCCCGAGCGATCGGTATGACCGGTGACGGTAAGTGAGGTCCACCCGCATGACCGCATGTTCTGGGTCACCGCATCGAGCGTCTGTCCGGCACTTTCCGGAGCCACCGCGCTATCGAAATCGAAGAAGACGATCCCGGCGATGGGCTGGCGGCAAACTTCGTCAGGTACGGTGCTGACCGGCGTTGCCAGCGGAACCGGCGGCGGTGCGTCCTGCATCTGCATGCGCAGCGCGGCATCGGCGCACTTACCAATGCTGACCGGATCTTTGGTCCCGCTCTTGAGAAAGCCCAGCGCGATCCCGCACTGCGCCTTGGCCTGAGAAGCCCAGGTGAAATGCGTATTGTCGGCAGCAACGACAGCAGCATCCTGGGTCATGGCGAGGGCAGCAGCATAGCGCGACTGCACGGCATCGTGCAGCGCCCCGCCGCTCAGCCCCATCAGGTCGTCGGGTAACGCCTGAGCCATCGCGATCGCGGGAAAACCCGCGAAAGCCAGCGCAATTCCCAGCGCCAGTGGTTTCCGATCATGTCGCATCCCGTGTCCCCTTTTTCGGATTGCAGTTTTATAGTTCTTGAAAGCCGTTCAGCCGTGAGCCGCCATCGCCGCGGTGATGTCGTGAATCGCCTGGCTGAAGTCGAACGAATGAGCCAAGGTGGCCAATCCCGGATCGTTCGCCACCGCCGCGAACAGCGCGGAAATGTCGATATGACCAGGAGCGTTGACGGCATGGGCAGCCGGAGCGAAGTGATCGATCAGCGCGTCGACCGCCTGCGCGGCAGTCCCGTCCCTGATCGCCGCGACCACCGACGGCAGCGCTGCAGTCACCTTGTCGGGCAGCGGTCCAGCCTGAGCAGCCATCGTCAGCAAAGCATCCATCGCGCCCGACAGGTTTGTCGGCAGGGTGAAAGCCGGGTGGCTCGCCGCGACAGCCTGCGCGGCATCGCCCGTGCTTGCGACATGGAAACTGCTGCCCAACGCGGCGGCGGGTGCCGGATCGCTGAGGTGTTGAGCTTCACTGGCCGGAGCCGCAGCTTTGGCCGACTGATCGTCAAACAGCGAACTGGCGATGACCTGCGCCTCGGATGTGGAGGGCATCGCGTGCTGAACCGCTTCGACCGGCGACGCTTCATGAACCACCGCCGCCGGCACGCTGGTCGCGTCTGGAGTGGCCGCTGCTGCTGCGGTGATGGTCGTCACCGCCGCTGCCGCGGCCAGAGTGGTCGCCACGATCTCGGCCGACTTGGCCGCGATCTTGTCCATCGCCGAGGTGGCGAAGGACGCGTCGGCGACGATCCCGGCGCTGCCATCGGCGCGGGTGAACGTGGCCTGCCCGGCCACTATCACATCGCCATTGGCGGCAGTGTAGCTCTTGCCGTCCGAGACCAGCGAAATGCTGGTAATCCCGGCTTGGGTCAGCGTGCGGAATTCGCCTGGATCGCTCACCCCGTTGCCGTTGGCATCCTGCCACACCCCGAACTGGGCGAAAGCTGCGTCCTTGGCATCGAGCACGCCATCATGGTTGCTGTCGTAGGTCGCGGCCAGGCCCTGAAGATCGGTCAGGCCATTGCCACCGAATACGATCTCGGCGCCACTATCGACCCTGCCGTTGCCGTTAAGGTCGATCGCCAGAATGGCATCATCGCTGCCCGCCCAGGCGGTTGTGACCAACGCACCACTGCCGGTATAGTCGAACGCGACGCCCGCAGACCAGCTGACAAAGTGGAAGCCGTCGCCGGTCAGATCGAATACGATCGGCGCCACCGGAGTTAGCGGGGTCAGACCATTTTTGACGTTGACCGTAAAGGCGGCGGTCGTGGCAATATCGCCATCGCCGTCTTTGGCGGAAGTTGTGAAGGTTATCGTCTGGTTAATAGTCGTCGACAGCGTTCCGGTATTGGTCAGCTTGAACTTTCCGCCGCCGGACTGATCGAAGAACACTACATAGTCGAGATAGGTTCCGACAGCTGCTGTAACAGTCAGCGTTCCGGTCAATTCGGCGCCGGTCAACTGGGTTATCGCACTGGTACCTGTCGCGACGCCCAAATTGTTTTCATAGTGTGCCTGATAAAACACTGCGTCGCCGCTGCCAAAGCCCGGGAACGTGTATGTTGCATAGGCAATCAAAGGTCCAAACGGGTCGGTCTGCAGCGGAGGCAAAACCACGCCGGGCGCATTGGCTTCATGGAAATCACTGATGAAGATTTCTTGGGCATCGAGATTGTTATTGTTGACACCAAAACCCGCGACGGATGAATTGACCTGCTGCTGGGTCCAAAACGCCTGATTGAAAGCAAGGGCTGCCGTTGTCTGCGATGAAGAAAACCCGGATAGGATGGCCAGGTTTTGCGTCGGCGAACCACCCGTCAGTTCTTGTTCGCCGGCTGGACCCGCGCCGAAGGTAGTCGCACCGCCGATAGCTGTTTGAACGATCCCGTTGTCGAGCGCCGTGATCAGGTCAAAAGTGTAAGTTCCCGCATGATTGGTCACAGGCTGACCCGGCGGCGTTGCGGTTGGATCGACCGTCAGCGTGAACACCTGGGTCGTATCGGTCAGCGCGTTGTAGACGCCGTTCGAATTGGCATCCTGATAGGCGGTCAGCACGTTCCCGACAGTATTGTAGACGAGTCCGAAACCGCTCGAGGTCGCTGTGGTTGAGGCCGTAATCCCCGTCACCGCGCCGAACCCATCGGCTCCCGACGTGAAGTGCAAAGTGCCGACCGCGACATACGGCGCAGTGGTAATATTATCGGTCTGCTGGTTCTGCACGGTCCCAAAGCTGGGCACGTCGTCCTGGATATTGATCGTGATCGTACCGGTGACGGTGTTGCCGCCGGCATCCTGCGCGGTGTAGCCCAGCGTCTCGAACCCGCCCGCCGGAACCACCGCGCCATCGTTGGCACCAGGGCTGGTCGTATAGGGCTTGGTCAGGGTGTAGGTGTAGGCACCCGTGCTGGTCAGGCTGAACAGCCCGTACGTGGTGGTGATCGACTGCGCGACATAGCCGGTCGCCCCGGCCACCGCGAGCTGCCCG
>JAYWBP010000130.1:0-30890 GCA_043781375.1 Novosphingobium sp. | reverse complement strand
TGCCACGCCTGGAACACGCTCGTCGATCAGCCGTGGCGCATCATGTCCATCGGCCTCAGGCAATGGGCCCATAAGTACTGATCAATGCACATTGGTATGAGTTGCACTGATCAGACAAAATCATAGGGCCGCGAGCAATCGCGGCCCTTTTTTTTCTGAGGATATAGCCCGCTTCCTTGCCCTTGAGGCGGGTATTGAGCCGGATGAGGACCCCACCACGGGGTTTGCCTGCCACACGACAGCGGGCGCGAAGTCAGCGGACACCGGACTTAACGCGCCCGGTCTACCGCCCCGTAGAGTGAACGCTTAGCTCGATGGGTCGAGCAGGCCCACGGCTGACACCAATACGACCACGCCCAAGGCCAGCCCGGTCTCGAGCAGCAGCGAGCGGCGCAAGCGGGCCGCCGCGCGGTGCTGATTTTGCGCAAGCGTCGGGGTCAGGTGCCAGCGATTCAGCGCAGCGAGGGCCAGCATTGCGGTAAAAGCGAGCAGCTTGATCGCCAGTAGCGCCATCCACAGACTGCGCCACAGCGCAGCCGGTACCGGCCATCCGGCAATGGCCAGGGTGTTGATGATCCCCGTTACCAGCAAGGTCGCGACGATCACGGTGCCGGTGGTGGCGAATGCGGCCAGGCGCTGTTCGAACACGCGCGAGGTCGTGTCGGCGACGGCTTGGCTCAGCAGCACGATCAGGGCGGCGAGCCAGGTTCCGGCAGCCAGCAAGTGCCCGATGTCGGCCAGACGATGGAGCAGGCCAAAACTGCCTTCGCTGGCCCCGGCATGGCCGGTCCAGGCGCAAGTCGCCAGTGCAATACTTCCGCACACCGCCGCTGCCGGTACTAGGCCGCGTTGGCGCAACGTCAGTGCGGCGATCGCCAATCCCGCCAGTGCCGCCATCCGGATTGCCAGCACCATTCCCAAAGGCGTTGCCTGCAGCACAGCCTTTACAGTCGCTAAGTCGAGCGTTCCGATCGGTTGCGCGGCCATCGCAGCAACGCTGGCCAGGGCCCACCACCCCGAAGCCACCCCGCCGATTGCCGCCATCAATGCCAGAGCGACACGGACCGTGCTGGTCACGGCCAGGCCGCGTCCGGCGCTCAACAGATAGATCGGCAGGCCTGCCCCGGTAAGCAGCGCGGCATAGACCAGCGCCCTGGCCGCGGTGAGCATCGCGTCGGGCACTGCGGGTCAGCGCACGGTGAAGGCGTAGCTACCCTGGACCCGGTGCTGATCTGTCGCGACCGCATGCCAGCTGAGCAGGTAGGCTCCGGCAGGCAGGGCGCGGGGCAGCTTTACCGCCATGGTCTTGTCGGTCACTTTGGTAACGAAACCGCGGATCGGCATCGGCTGGTGCTTGGCCATGCCGGGCATCCCGGTCATGGTCAGCTCGATCCCCGACAGCGGGGCGACCAGAGCCTCGGTAAAGGTCAGCGACAGGCTGGTCGGCTTGACAACGGTCGAATTGGCCAACGGCGTTGCCGTGACAATCCGGGGATGGGCGAAGGCCGTGGCGGGCAGGGCCAGAGCAGCGGCGATCGGGGCAAGGGTTAGCAGGGCAAGACGGCGCATTGGGAAGACTCCAGGATTGTAAATTGAAACAGGTCGAACGCGGAACATCAGTATCGTTGCTACATGATACGCTATCGGGTCGGCTGTCCCTCGGCCCGGCGGCAGATTTTTCCCTCGATGCTGTCGGTGCAACATAAGGGATGGCGTGCAGCCCGGCGTATTGCGATAGGAAACCTGAAAGGCCAACAATGCGCGACCTTGACCAAATGCTGATCAATTTGCGGCTGGAACCGGTTCACCCCGGTTTGTCGGACCTCGATTCTGCGGTCGTGGCCGGGATTGCCGTGCGACGTGAAGCAGTGGTAGCACGGCGCGGGATGATCCTGGCGGGGCTGGTCGCAGTGACGATTGGCGGGCTGGCCAGTCTGACGCCGACAGCTCCCGCTTTTGCCGAGCCTTTGCTGAGCGTTCCGGACGCGGCGCCATCGCAGTTGCTGGGGCGTTGATGCGAAATCTGCCGCGCTATCTGCTGGTTGCCGCGATAGCGTTTTGCGCGGCACTGGCGGCGGTGTGGATTGCCCGGAGCCTTGCGGAGCCCCGCCACGCCCCAGGTGGAGAGCTTCACGCCCTGATGCATGAGCACCTGCAACTTGACCCGGCGCAACGGGCCAAGGTCGAGCAGCTCGAAACCCAGTTTGCCAGCCAGCGGCATTCCCTCGACGCGCAATTGGCGCGCGCCAATGCGCAGCTTGCCGCCGCGATCACTAGCGAGCATCGTTACGGCGCAAAGGTCGGCGAGGCGGTAGACCGTTCGCACATGGCCATGGGTGACCTGCAGAAGGCGACGCTCAGTCATGTCTTTGCGATGCGGGCGGTGTTGCGGCCCGATCAGGCGCGGCGGTTCGACGAGGCAGTCGGCAAGGTGCTGACGGGCTCTGGCCAGCGATAGTCAGGCGCGTGAACGAAGCCGCGGACGGCGGCAGCCTTACGGCCATCCCCGACAGCGAACTGGTTGCCCGGGCCCTGGCCGGACAGCAAACCGCCTATAGCGCTCTGCTCAAGCGCTATCGCGAACCGGTTTATCGCCTCGCACGCAGCCATCTGGGCGATGAGAGCGAAGCGCTCGACGTGACCCAGGAATGCTTCATCGCTGCCTTTGCCGCGCTTGCGCGCTATGATCCGCAGCGTCCGTTCAAAGCCTGGATCCTGCGGATTGCCATCAACAAATGCCACGACTGGCGACGGCGGCGCATGGTCCGGCGCCTGTTTACTTTCGCCCGGCCGCTGGACGAGGCCGCCCAGGTGGCCGATCTTGCTCCCGATCCGGAAAGCGTGCTGGCCGCGCGAGGTGAGGCAGATCGGCTGCGCGCCGCGCTCGCGGACTTGCCAGACAAGCTCAAGGACCCCCTGCTCTTGTGTGCCCTCGAAGGGCTTAGTCAGGACGAAGCAGCCGCGCTGTTGGGGGTTAGCCGCAAGACTGTTGAAACCCGGATCTACCGCGCGCGCCAGAAATTGACGGAATTGCTTGAGGGGTAGGGGCTTTGCACACGTATAAGCGGTATGATCCAATTCCCTCGATTAGATCGCCGCACCCTGCTGGGCGGCGGCGGCGCGCTGATGACCTCCATGGCGCTCGCGCCGCTGGCTCCGGCATGGGCCCAGCGCGGAACTGCTGGGCTGGCGGCAGGGCAGACGCTGTCGGGCGAAACCATCAACCTGTCGATCGGCGAGGGGCATTTCACAACCGGCGGTCGCTCGGCCCATCAGGTGCTGGTCAACGCCGGCTTGCCCGCGCCGCTGTTGCGGCTGAAGCAAGGTCAGCGGGTACGGATCGCGGTGACCAATTCCCTGGCCGAACAAAGCTCGATCCACTGGCACGGCCTGCTGGTGCCGTTCCAGATGGACGGCGTGCCCGGCGTCAGCTTTCCCGGGATCGCGCCGGGTGAGACTTTCACCTACGAGTTCCCGATTATTCAGGCGGGAACCTATTGGTACCACAGCCACTCCGGGATGCAGGAAGCGATGGGTCTCTATGGCCCGATCGTGATCGATCCGGCAGGTCCCGATCCGGTCCAGTCCGACCGCGAGCATGTGCTGGTTCTGGCGGACTTCAGCACGATGCATCCGCACCAGCAATTGCGCAAACTCAAGCTGATGAGCGGCTATTTCAACCGCAACAAGCAGACCCTGGCAGGCCTGCTGGCGCACCGTGACCAGCCGCTCAAGGACCGGCTGGAATGGGCGAAAATGCGAATGGACCCGACCGACATTTCCGACGTCACCGGGGCCACCTATAGCTATCTGGTCAATGGCCATGGCACCGCCGAAAACTGGACCGGGCTGTTCGCGCCCGGCGAGCGGGTGCGGCTGCGGATCATCAATGCCTCGTCGATGACCAATTTCAATTTCCGCATTCCGGGTCTGGCGATGACTGTGGTCGCTGCTGACGGACAGAACCTGAAGCCAGTGGAAACCGATGAGTTGCAAATTGCTATAGCCGAAACCTACGACGTGATCGTCACGCCGACCGAGGCGAAACCCTTCGGGATCATCGCCGAGGCGCTCGACCGGTCGGGGCTGGTCCGTGCAACCCTGGCCCCGCAGGCGGGCATGGCCGGGCCAATCCCTGCGCTGCGGAAGCGGCCGGTCCTGACCATGCGCGACATGGGCATGGACATGGCGGCGATGGACATGGGCCACGGTGGTGAGATCGACCTGAGCAAGCCTGCCAACGAGTCCATGGCAGGCATGTCGATGAAAATGCGCGATCCAGCCAATGCGCCGGGCGTGAAAATGGGCCCTGGCGTTGCCACGATCTCACCGATGCCGGTCGATCGGCTGGGTGACAAGCCGACCGGGCTGGAAACGGTCGATCACCGGGTACTGACCTATGCCGATCTGCGCGCGTTGCAAGCCAACCCCGACCAGCGCACGCCCAGCCGCCAGGTCGATCTCCACCTGACCGCCAACATGGAGCGTTACATGTGGTCGATCGACGGCCAGACCATGGCGGATGGCGCCCAGCCGATCCCGTTCCGGCTGGGCGAACGCGTGCGCCTGAACCTGATCAACGATACGATGATGCCGCACCCGATCCATCTCCACGGGCACTTTTTTGAACTCGTCAGCGGCGCGCCGGGGAACCGCGCGCGCAAGCATACGGTCAATGTCCTGCCCGGCGGCAAGGTGTCGGTCGATCTGACCGCCGATGCCGAGGGGGACTGGGCATTCCATTGCCACATGCTGCTGCACATGCACGCCGGAATGATGCGCATTGTCACTGTGCGTCGCGAAGGAGCGGCAGCATGAGGGCTTTGATCGGCGCAATCGCGCTGACCGCTTTACCCGCCGGTGCCCAGGCGATGCAGCATGACCAGCACACCATGCCCGGGATGGACATGCCCGGGATGGATATGCCCAAACCCACAGCGCCCAAACCCGCAACGCCTGATCCGGCGTCGGCGTTGGCTCCGGCGTCGGCGTCGGCTCCGGCATCCAAAGCGATGCCGGGAATGGATATGTCGGACGCCCCGCCCGCCGCCGCCGAACCCGAGGTCGGCACCGCTCTTGCACCGCCGGTTCCAACCGACCTTGCTGCCGCGCGGTTCTACCCGGGCGGGCAAATCACGAGATCGCGCGGCGAGTTGAACGGCGAGTCGCATTTCACCACCGCCGCGTTGTTTGTCGATCGGCTCGAGTACCGCGCGGTCCGGGGCGCGGACGGCTATGGCTGGAAGGCGCAGGGCTGGGTCGGTGGCGACATCGACCGGATCGCGCTGACTACCGAGGGCGAGGGCAGCTTCGGCCAGCCAGCCGAGCGGGCCGAATTTTCGCTTTTGTGGCGCCACTCGATCGCCCCTTATTTCAACCTTGAGGCGGGAGTCCGCCACGACTTTCATCCGGCGCCGCAGCGCAGCTATGCCGTGCTCGGGATCGAGGGCCTGGCCCCTTACTGGATCGAGGTCGAAGGCCAGTTACTGGTCTCGAACAAGGGCGACATCCACGCGCGGGTCAGCGCCAGCCACGACTGGCGTCTGACCAACCGCCTCATCCTCCAGCCCGAGATCGAATTGAACGCGGCCTTTCAGGCAGTACCTGCGTTAAACGTCGGAGCGGGGCTGGAGCGGATCGAGACCGGGCTGCGGCTGCGCTATCAGGTCACCCCCGAACTTGCCCCCTATGTGGGCGTTCATTGGGAGGCCCGCCTGGGTGATACCGCACACCGTCAGCGGCTGGCAGGTGAACGGGTCTCGGCGGTATCGGCAGTGGCTGGGGTGCGCTTCTGGTTTTGACCCGGTTCGCTCAGTCGCGCAGGTGACGCTCAAGCGGCTCGCACCGGCGTGTCGGTTCCTGAACCCCAGCACCGGTAGCTGGTTGAAATTGCCAGCTCGTCGAGGTGGCGCGGGCGCGGGCGCACGATCCCGCTGTCTGACCGGGGAACATATGCCGCCCCCAACCGCTTACGACGAGCGGCCACTCTATTACGCAAACTAGGCAACCATCATGACCGAAATGCACGCCGCCGACGCCGCACTGACGACGGCGATCAAGGATCCGGTTTGTGGCATGACCGTCAATCCCGCAACCGCAAAGCATCGCGCCGAGTATGACGGCGCGACGTTTTACTTTTGCAGCGCCGGATGCGCCGCCAAGTTTACCGCCGACCCGCACAAATATCTGACCGACGCGCCAAAGTCCGTGGCCGCAGCACCCGCAGGTGCGATCTGGACCTGTCCGATGCACCCGCAAATCCGCCGCGACGGGCCGGGCAGTTGTCCGATCTGCGGAATGGCGCTCGAACCCGAGGAGCCTTCGCTCGACGACGTGCCAAACCCCGAACTAATCGATTTTTCCAGGCGACTGTGGGTGTCGGCGGTGCTTGCGGTGCCGCTGTTGGTTTTCTCGATGGGGGCCGATCTATTCGGATTACGCTTGCTCAGCCCCATGGTCTCACCGTGGGTTCAGCTCGCACTCTCTGCGCCGATCGTGCTTTGGGGGGGCTGGCCGTTTTTTCAGCGCGGCTGGACATCGCTGTTTACGCGGCACCTGAATATGTTCACCCTGATCGCCATCGGCGTTGGTGCAGCGTTCCTGTATTCGCTTGTCGCAACTTTCCTACCAGCCCTGTTTCCGCCAACGGTCCGCATGCACGGGATGGTGCCGGTCTATTACGAGGCGGCGGGCGTCGTCGTGACGCTGGTGTTGCTGGGGCAGGTACTCGAACTGCGCGCCCGCGCCGCGACCGGCAAGGCAATCCGTGCGCTCCTCAACCTTGCGCCAAAGACCGCGCGACGGATTGCCGCCGATGGCAGCGAAGCTGAAGTGCCGCTGGCTGAGATCGTGGCGGGGGATCGTTTGCGTGTACGTCCGGGCGAAGCCGTCCCGGTCGATGGCGCGATCTTCGATGGCCATTCGTCGGTTGATGAATCGATGCTTACCGGCGAAGCCGTGCCGGTTTCCAAAACGATCGGTGACGCGGTCACGGGCGGGACAGTCAACGGCACCGGCAGTCTTGTCATGGAGGCAACGGCGGTCGGCAGTGACACGATGCTTGCGCGCATTGTCCGCATGGTCGCCGATGCCCAGCGCAGCCGCGCGCCCATTCAGGCAGTCGCCGACCGTATCTCGGGGTGGTTCGTGCCGCTCGTGATCCTGATAGCGGTCGTCGCATTCATCGTCTGGTACACGGTCGGGCCAGAACCGCGTTTGAGCCATGCGCTGCTCAATGCGATTGCCGTGCTCATCATCGCTTGCCCGTGTGCGCTGGGGCTGGCGACGCCGATGTCGATCATGGTCGGCACCGGGCGTGGCGCGCAAGCGGGCGTGCTGATCAAAAGCGCCGAGGCGCTGCAAGCGTTTGAAAAGGTCGATACACTGCTCATCGACAAGACCGGCACGCTGACCGAGGGCAAGCCGAAACTGGTCGGAATCGAGACTGTCGGCGGGATGGCCGAGGACGATCTGCTTGCCCTGGTCGCCGCAGTCGAGGCGCGGTCAGAGCATCCGCTGGCACATGCCCTGGTCACCGCTGCGACCGAGCGGAAACTGTCGCTGGGCGACCCCCAGGACTTCGCGGTACAGGTCGGCATGGGCGTCAGCGCAAAAGTTGGTGAACGCACCGTGGTGGTCGGCAACGCCGCGCAGATGGCGCGGGTCGGGGTCGACGTCGCCGCTGTCCAAGCGTCTGCCGACACGCGCAGCTGCGAAGGGGCGGGGGTCATGTTCGCTGCCGTCGATGGCACGCTTGCCGGACTTGTCGCAGTCGCCGATCCAGTCCGCGCCAACGCGCGCGCCGCGATCGAGGCGCTGCGCAAATCCGGGATGAAGGTCATCATGCTGACGGGCGACAACCCGGCAACGGCAAATGCCGTCGCAGCGATGGTCGGCGGCCTCGACGGGGTTCATGCCGCAATGAAGCCTGCGGACAAAGCGTTGATCGTGGGCAAGCTTAAGGAAGTCGGCGCCACGGTGGCAATGGCTGGCGACGGCATCAACGATGCGCCCGCCCTTGCCGCTGCCGACGTCGGCCTTGCGATGGGCACGGGCACCGATGTCGCGATTGAAAGCGCGGGGATAACGCTGACCAAGGGCGATCTCGCCGCCGTCGTTCGTGCGCGGACCCTGGCCAAGGCGACGATGGCCAATATCCGACAGAACCTGTTCTTCTCGTTCGTTTTCAATGGCATCGGCGTGCCGGTTGCAGCGGGCGTGCTCTACCCCACCTTCGGCATTCTGATGTCGCCGATGTTTGCGGGCGCGGCGATGGCGATGTCGTCGCTGACGGTCGTGCTTAACGCGCTGCGGCTCAACCGGGTAAAGATATGACAATCGGCCAGAGCTGGGGCCAGGGCCAGGGCCAGGGGCAGGGGCAGGGGCAGGGGCAGGGGCAGGGCCAGAGGCACGGCCAGGGGCGCGTGGCGATCATCGGCGCGGGCCATGTCGGCAGCACGGCCGCTTATGCCCTGATGCTGCGCGCGCTGTTTCGTGAGATCGTGCTGATCGACAGCGATGCCGCGCTTGCCAAGGCAGAAGCAGCCGACCTGTCCGATGCCAACGCTCTGGCCCGACCGGCGCGTATCTGGGCGGGAACCTACGCCGATGCCGCGACGGCGCAAATTGTGGTCGTCACCGCCGGGGCTGCGACGCACGGGTCGCAATCACGACTTGCGGTGATGGCCTTGAGCGCAGGCGTGGTGCGGGAGTGTGCCGGGCAACTGGCAGGCGTGGGTTTCAAGGGGATCATCCTGGTCGCCGCCAACCCGGTGGACCTGATGGCGCTGGTTGCCTTTCGCCACGCCGGGCTCGCTGCTGCCCAAGTCATTGGCACCGGCACGCTGCTGGATTCGAGCAGGCTGCGGCAAGCGCTGGCGACCAAGCTGGCGGTTGCGCCGGCTTCGATCGAGGGTATGGTTCTGGGCGAGCATGGCGATAGCGCCGTTGCGGCTTTTTCGGCCGTGCGCATCGGCGGCCAGACGCTTGATGAATTTGGCGACGAATTCGGCATAGCGCTCGATCGTCCGTCCATCGCGCACCGCGTCAGCAACCAAGGCTACACGATCATCGCCGGCAAAGGCTATACGTCGTTCGGGATTGCCACCGCCATCGTTCATATCTGCGAGGCAATCGTGCGCGACGAACACGCCGTGCTGCCGGTTTCGTCATTGCTGACCGGCCAGTTGGGTCTATCCGACCTGTATCTGAGCCTGCCTTGTGTTCTTGGCGCAGGTGGTATCGAGCGCGTTATCGTGCCTTCCCTCGATGCGCCCGAGCTGGCGGCGTTGCTGACTTCGGCGGCAGTCATCCGCTCGGCCATCGCTGCGATGGATGCGGACAGGGCGGCAAACGCATGATCCAGTACCGACGGCGCGCCCATTTCCTCGCGTTCGCGTTGGCGATGCTCGCGGGCTTTGTCGATGTGCTCGGATTTCTGAAACTCGGCGGTTTGTTCGTCGCTTTCATGAGCGGGAATTCGACGCGATTGGCGGTCGGACTTGCCACGCAATCGGGCGTCGCCGCAATTGCCGCAATGTTGATCGGCTGTTTTGTCGTCGGCGTCATCGCCGGATCGCTGATTTCGTCCGTTGCCCCCGATGGCAAGCGCAAGGCAGCCGTCCTTGCTGCGGTCGCCGTTATGCTGATTGCGGCCGCAACGCTTGAGCGATTGACCAGCGGCAACGCGGTTGTGGTCGCCATGGCGGTTGCGATGGGCTGTGCCAACACGGTCTTCCAGCGCGACGGCGAAGTCAGCATCGGGGTGACCTATATGACCGGCACACTGGTCAAGCTGGGCCAGCGGATCTCGGATGCGTTGCGGGGGGGCAACCGCACCGCCTGGATGCCATATCTGCTGCTTTGGCTTGCGCTGATGGCGGGAGCGCTAGCGGGCGCAGCAAGTTATGCGGCCATCGGTCTGACCAGCCTGTGGATCGCGGCGGCCTGGGCAGCGGCGCTGTCCATCACCGCCTGGACCGTCGATTTCAGGCCGCAGTCCTGATGCTGCAGGCGGCACAAAGACGGTGTCGCAAAGATCGGGGCGAAACTGAAGTGTCATTCTGCACTAAGTAATTTCCGAAGCTGGATCGGATCGTTTCCAGGCGGCACGTTCTAACTGCGGCCTCCTGGCGGGGTATCGCGCAGAAACCGGCGGAGAAGCAGCCATGAGCTATGCAACGATACTCGTTCACCTCACGGCCGGACAGCCGAACGATCGCGTGCTGGCAACCGCAGCTAAACTTGCCCGGCGTCACGATGCGCGGCTGGTTGGCATCGCAGCGACCCAGCCGGTGCCCCTTACCGATGGCGGCGGCTATGACAACGGCGCGTCTGTGGTCATCTTGCGCGACGAAATGGTCAAGGAAACCGCGGCTGCAGAAGCGGAATTTCGCAAGGCATTCGCGGCTGCGAAGCACCCGATCTCGTGGCGTTCGACCTGGACCTGCGAGGCCCTGTCGGATTACATTTCCGGCGAGGCGCGCTGCGCCGACCTCATAGTAACCAGCCCGACACCCCAAAAGCTGTTTGATACTGCGCGTCACGTCAATGTCGGCGATCTGATCATGCGGGCCGGGTGTCCGGTCATCATCGTGCCGCAAGCCGCTGCGGCCGTCGCGTTCGACCGGATTGTCGTCGCGTGGAAGGATAGCCGCGAAGCACGGCGGGCGGTGCGCGATGCGGTGCCCTTGCTGAAGGCGGCGACCACCGTGACTATCATCGAGCTTGCCGAAGAGGGCGATGTGCCGATTGCGCAAGCACGCGCGGCCGACGTGGCGGCCTGGCTTGCGGGGCACGGCATCAAGTCGACTGCGCTTGCCGCACCGTCAGCCGGTGACGCTGGCGCAAGCCTGGAGGCGATCCTTCGCCAGCAGCGTGCCGACCTCGTCGTCGCCGGCGCCTATGGCCATAGCCGGATGCGCGAATGGGCGTTTGGCGGGGTAACGCGCAGCATTCTGCATGGTGAACGCTGCGCTTTGCTGTCGCACTGAAGGCGTCGCTGCGTAGTTTCCGAGGCTACCAGCTTCCCGGCGGTGCGACCATTGTTCGATGCACAGCGCCTGGCGCTCCAACCCGGACCGTCGCTCGCGATACGACGAAAGGAAAGAGTATGTCTCAGGATCGCCAACTTCAGGAATCCGTGCTCGCCGAACTTGCTTGGGAACCGAGCATTACGGCCGCGCATATCGGTGTTGCCGCAAATCACGGGATCGTCACGCTGACCGGCCACGTCAATACGTGGTGGGAAAAGCACGCCGCCGAAATGGCAACCTCACGCGTCAAAGGCGTCAAAGCCGTCGCCGAAGAGCTTGAGGTTCAGCTGCCTTATACCGTGAAGCGCAACGACGAAGACATCGCCCGCGCTGCGGTGGACCGGCTCGGGTGGGAGGCTTCGGTCCCGCACGACGCGATCAAGGTCAAAGTCGAAAAGGGTTGGGTCACCTTGAGCGGTCAGGTTCCCTGGCATTTCGAGAAGGAAGCCGCCCGCCGGGTGATCGGCGGCCTGATGGGGGTGATCGGTGTTTCCGACAACATCACCATCAAGCCGCGCGCCGATGCCAGTAACATCAGCGACGATATCCGCGTTGCCCTGCACCGCTCATGGTTCGCTCCCGAAAAGGTCCACGTCACGGCCGTTGGCGGCAAGGTCAAGCTGACGGGTACCGTCGATACGCTCGGCGAACGCTGGACCGCGGCATCGACCGCATGGGCCGCGCCCGGCACGACCAGTGTCGACAACGATCTGATCGTCACCTAGCCAACCGACAGCCCGCCGATCTGCCGAGCGCAGGTCGGCGGGCATACCGGTCGTGAACTGGAATATCCTCAAGTCAGCAGTGGCAAAAACGTTGCAAGCCTCAGTCCGGCGTCGCCAATGGCTGAAGTGCGCGGTCGATCGCGCCGACCAGAGCTTGCGCATTGTAGGGTTTCTGCAGCACGATCGCGTCCGGATTGTGGTTGAGCACGCGGTAAAAATTGCCGGTTGCGAAGATGTGGGGCACGAACCCGGACTTGAGAATTTCGGCGACGGCCAAGACCCCGCTACCTTCGCGCAGTCCGTCATCGACGATCATGAGATCGGGCCCATGTTGCGCTGCCGCAGCAATGGTCTCGGATTGATCGTACGTTATCGCGCAAACCTCGTGCCCCATCGCGACCAGCAGGTCTTCCAGGAACATCGCTATCATGGCATCGTCTTCGGCGATCAGGATACGAACGGCTGTCATTCCGGAACCTTTGACCCTTGAGGCGCGAAATGGCTAGATTCGGAATCCACGCATACGCTGCGCGTTTAGCCAGCTTGATTGGGCAGTGGTAAGGTAGAGCGAAACTTGTGCTAATGAAATTATATGTCTGCTTTGATCAGTGAGTCGGAGGCGCAGGAGCGGCCCGTCGTCAAGCAAACCGACGGGCCTGAGACCCTTTCGGCGAAGGGCGAATCTACTTCCGCGCGGGATGCGCCAGGGGGTTTCCCGATTGTGGCGATCGGCGCGTCGGCAGGCGGGCTCGATGCGGTCACCAAGCTGATCGAGGCGCTGCCCAAATCGCCCGGCATGGCATTTATTCTGGTCCAGCATCTTGATCCAACGCACAAAAGCCTGATGGCGGGATTGCTTGCCAAACATACCGACATGGCAGTGGTTGAGGCGATCGGGGGTGCTGCGCTTGAACCCGATCACCTCTATGTCATCGCGCCCGGCACCTATCTGGCGGTTGCCGACGGCCTGTTGAAAGTATCCACACCCGCCGAGCGGCACGGCTCTAGGTTGCCGTTCGATCATCTGCTCAACGCACTTGCCGGGGTCGAAGGGCATCCGATCGCCGCAGTCGTCCTGTCGGGCACCGGCGCCGACGGGAGCGGCAGTTTGAAGGCGTTGAAAGATGCAGGCGGCCTGATTGTGGTGCAGGACCCGCAGGAAGCGGAGTTTGCCGGGATGCCGCAGAGCGCGATTGATACCGGCACCGTCGACGCCGTGCTGCCAATCGCGCGCATCCCCGCCGCGCTTGCCGCCTTTTCAAAAAACCCCGCTGAGCGTCGGGCAGAGAATGGCCTGAAGGCGATCATCGAACTCGTGCGCGCCAACTCGTCCCATGATTTCCGGTTGTACAAGCCGGGCACGTTGCAGCGCCGCGTCGAACGACGGATGGGGCTTTCCAAAATCCCCACGGACGACATGCCCGCCTATCTCGATGTCCTTCATAAAGAGGCAGGCGAACGCGATCTGCTGACCAAGGACCTGCTGATCAATGTCACCAGTTTCTTTCGCGATACCAGTACGTTCGACCTGCTGGCGAGCAAGATCATTCCCAAACTCGTCAGGGACCATGATGTCGATCAGCCGTTGCGGGTGTGGAGCGCGGGATGCAGCAGCGGCGAAGAGGCCTATTCGCTTGCCATCCTGTTTATCGAAGCGATTGCCGCCACCAAACGCCCGATCAAATTGCAGATGTTCGCCTCGGACGCCGATGCCGATGCCGTCGCGGCGGCGCGTGAAGGCCTGTATCCCGAGGCCGCCTGCGAAGCCATCTCACCGGCGCGGCTGAAACGGTTTTTCATCCAGGACGAGCATGGCTACCGGGCCAATCCCGATTTGCGCGCCGCCATCGTGTTCACCGTGCAGGACGTGCTGGTCGACCCGCCCTTTTCGCGGATCGATCTGATCGCGTGCCGCAACCTGCTGATCTACCTGACGCCGCCGGCGCAGGCCAAAGTGATTACGCGGTTACATTTTGCGCTCCGCAAGCGCGGCATTTTGCTTTTGGGCAGTGCCGAAACAATTGGAAATATGGCTGGGCGCTTCGAAACCGTTGCCAAGGCGGAGCGGATCTATCGGCAAGTCGGTCAGGGTCGCCTTGGCCTGTCGGACATCGACGTTGAAACGACTGCTGACAAAAATGCGCTGGTTCGGGCGGAATCGGGGCACACGCGGTCGCGGGAAACGGCCTTTGCCGATCTTGCGCGGCGCATCGTGCTTGAAACCCATGCCCCCGCTGCGGTTCTTATCGATCGCACGGGCAAATGCCTCTATTCGCTGGGGCCGACCGATAAATACCTGCAAGTCGCCACGGGCTACCCCACGCACGATCTGCTGGCGATGGCAACACCCGCGCTGCGAGCGAAATTGCGGTCTGCGATCAGGCAGGTGGGCAAGGACAAGCCGCGCGTTGTCATCGGCCACAGCCGGATCGGCACCTCGGTATTCAGCGTCGACGTCCAGGCAGTAACCCACGATGGCGAGGATTTACTGCTGGTTGCGTTCGTCGATGATCCGGCGCGCGCCCATAAAGGCAAGGCCCAGAGTCCCGCCACGAATGCCCGCGTCGGCGATCTTGAGCACGAACTGGCGATCACCCGTGACGAACTCCGCATCGCACTTGAAGGGCTCGAAACCTCAAGCCAGGAGCAAAAGGCGATTAACGAGGAGGCGTTGTCGGTCAACGAGGAATACCAGTCGACCAATGAGGAACTGCTAACCTCGAAGGAAGAACTCCAGTCGCTCAATGAAGAACTGACAGCGCTCAATAGCCAGCTTCAGGAGACTCTCGAACGCCAGCGCTCGACCTCGGACGATTTGCAGAACGTGCTCTACAGCACCGATGTTGCGACGCTGTTCCTCGATCCCGATCTCCATATCCGGTTCTTCACGCCGGCCACCCGCGCGCTGTTCAATGTCATCCCTGGCGATGTCGGGCGACCGCTCGCCGATCTGCGCTCGCTGTCCGCCGATGACTGGCTCACTGCCGACGCGCAGGCCGTACTCAAAGGATCGGCACCGATCGAGCGCGAGATCGAAGTGTCGGGCGGAAGCTGGTTTCTGCGCCGCATCCTGCCGTATCTTGCACATGACAAGAAGCTCGAAGGCGTTGTCATCACTTTCAGCGACGTCACCGAGCGCAAGCGCGTCGGCAAAGCATTGCAGGCTGCAAAGCGCGAGGCTGAGCTCGCCAACATTGCCAAATCGCGCTTTTTGGCGGCGGCCAGCCATGATCTGCGCCAGCCGCTGCAATCGCTAACGTTGCTGCAGGCGCTGCTGGCCCAGACTGTCGAAGGCGAGAAAGCCCCAAGGCTTGTCGATCGCCTGGGGCAGACGCTGGATGCGATGACGGGCATGCTCAACGTCCTGCTCGATATCAACCAGATCGAGGCTGGGGTCGTGCAGCCGGACCCGATCGATTTTTCGATCAACGCGATGTTCAACCGGCTGCGCAGCGAGTTTTCCTATCAGGCGCAATCGCTGCGGCTCGATTTGCGCATCCTCCACTGCACGGCGACCGTCCACAGCGATCCGCGCCTGCTTGAACAGATGATCCGCAATCTGCTGGCAAATGCGATCAAATACACCAAGGCCGGGCGGATATTGCTTGGCTGTCGGCACGCCAATGGGCAGGTCAGCGTAGAAATCTGGGATACGGGTATCGGGATTGCCGATACCGAACTTCATACGATTTTTGACGAGTTCCATCAGATCAACAATGCCGCGCGCGAGCGGAGCAAGGGTTTGGGCCTGGGCCTTTCGATCGTGCAACGGCTCGGCGCGCTGCTCGATCACGATATCGGCGTGCGCTCGCAGCTTGGGAAAGGTTCGGTCTTTTCGATCAAGGTTCCTCGCGCTGCAGCGCAGATCGCCGAGCGCCTGGCAGAACGGGCTGACGGAACTGCAACGGCGGCGCGACATGGCAAAATCATCTTGGTCGAAGATGATGCCGAAGTGCGCGATCTGCTCGAACTGCTCCTGACAACCCAAGGCCACAGCGTGCGCAAGGCCGCAGTGGGCGAGGCGGCCATCGCCCTGATCGCAAAAGGCGCACTCCGGCCCGACATCGTGCTTGCCGATTACAACCTTCCCGGCGCTCTGGACGGGTTAGCCGTACTCGCCGGCATCCGCGCCGTGCTCAAGCAGCCGGTGCCCGGCATCATCCTGACCGGAGATATTTCGAAAGCAACCCAGGCAAGGATTGCTGCAAGCGACTGTGTCCAGTTGAGCAAGCCCGTCAAATCGCACGAACTCATAGCGGTGATCGAACGTCTGCTGGGCAGTCAGCTTGCACCCGCTCCGCAATCCGGGTCACACGATGCCGTAATTTTCGTCGTCGATGACGATGCTGACGTGCGCGCGTCGATCAGCGACGTGCTCAAAGCGGATGGGCACCGTGTCGAGGCTTTTGCCGATGCGGAAGCATTCCTCGCGACGTATCGGCCGGGGCGCGAAGGGTGCCTGTTGCTCGATGCCAAATTGCCGGGGATGGGCGGTATCGATCTGCTCGACCGGTTGCGCAGCCTGAGCGACCCGATGCCCACGATCATGATGACCGGGAGCAGCGACGTGGGCATGGCCGTTGCCGCGATGAAGGCGGGAGCCTGTGATTTCATTGAAAAACCGGCAAGCCGGGTCGCACTGCTGGCGAGCATCAACCGCGCGATTGCGCAGTCCCATGATATCGGCATCGATCAGGCCCTTCAGGAAACGGCTGCTCGCCATATCGCGGAGTTAACCCCGCGCCAGCACCAGGTCATGGAGATGGTTCTGGCGGGGCACCCGAGCAAGAATATCGCCGCCGATCTCGGCATCAGCCAGCGCACGGTTGAAAATCACCGGGCATCGGTAATGCACAAAATGGGCGCGAAATCACTTCCCGAACTTGCGCGCTCGGCGCTCGCTGCGACAAAGAAAATCCTGTGATCGTTCGCGACGGCATTCACTATGTGGCCCGCGATGGCTACGTTCTTATGCCAGTTTGCTGTTCTTCCGGCTGAGCAGGATCAGCGTGGCATCGCCGGGAAACTCGCTCGCCTTGAAGCCCATTTCACGCTCGAGTTCGATAGCCGCGTGATTGGCACGGCTCTCGATCGATTGCAGGGACTTGACGCCCTTCCGGTCGGCAAAGCGCGCGATATAGGCCAGTAATTCCCAGCTGATCCCTCGGCGTTTGTAATCGTCACGGATGACAATCGCGACCTCGCCCGTATCGAGCGCTGCATCGCAAGCAAGCATTCCCGTTGCGATCATGACGCTTTCTCCCTCGGGAAATGCGACGAAGTTTTCAGTCAACTGGTGATCGACCAGAGTGAGCGCGGCGATGCGATCGTGGCCGACCTTGTTCATGCCAGTCAGGAACCTGAATCGCAGGTCGGCCTGGGTCACATGAGTGAAGAATTCTTCGAAAATCGGGCCATCGTCAGCGGTGACAGGGCGGACATCGAACCGGAACCCGTGGCGCGTTGTCAGGTGTTCGAGGGGAGTGTCCATGGTTTCGGGTGTTCCTGACAGCGAGCGTTCGAGAATACCGAACATCGGCCTGGGCGGCCCTGTCGAAAACCTTCGGAAATTACGCAGAGCTTGGCTTGCGAACCAGTCTTTTGTGCGGCCAGTCGACCGCTCTAGGTAATTTCCGAAGCTATCAAGAAGTCCCGCCAACCGTAGTTTCGCAACTTCAGCGTCAAACTCGACGCCGAGAGACCCGAGATGATCGCAGTCAACAGGCGGAATGCGCTGGCAGGGAGTGGCGCGCTGGTGCTCGCCGGTGCCGGTGCCGCCGTACTGGGTTATCGCCATCTGGCTGCGATGGACGATTACATTGCGACAGTGGCCGCATCGCGCGCGGCTCTGGCAGAAAAACCGTCGCTTCGGGAGCTTGTCAGGTTCGCCACACTGGCGCCGAACGGGCACAATACCCAGCCGTGGCGGTTTCGCGTCGGGACCGATCGAATCGACATTCTGCCCGACTTTTCGCTGCGGACACCTGTCGTTGATCCGGACGACCATCACGTCTTCGTCAGCCTTGGCGCGGCCGCCGAAAATCTTGCGCTTGCAGCTGCAGCACGGGGGCGTTCGGGAGATGTCCGTTTCGATCCGTCGGGGGCTGGCGCGGTAAGTATCGTCTTCGGCAAAAGCCAGCCCGTCCCATTGTCGCTGTTCGAAGCCATTCGCCACCGTCAATCGACGCGCGCCGACTATGATGGTCGATCGGTCAGTGCGTCCGATCTGAGGCAGCTTAGGGAGGCTGCAACCTTCCCCGACGTGGACGTGGTGATGGTCACCGATCGCGCGCACATGGCGCAGATCACCGAACTGGTCGTCGTCGGCAACACCGCGCAGATGACCGATGCTGCGTTTCTGACCGAGCTTAAGCATTGGCTGCGCTTCAATCCGCATGAAGCGCTGGCGAAGGGTGATGGCTTGTTCAGCGCGGCTTCGGGCCGCCCGGTCGTGCCGACATGGCTTGGCCCGGTCATGTTCGACCGTTTCGCCAATCTCGCAAACGAGAACGACAAATATGCGCGCCAGCTGCAGTCCTCGGCAGGCATCGCCGTGTTCGTCGGGGCGCGGGCAGACCCCGAACACTGGGTGCAGGTCGGCCGCGCCTGCCAGCGATTCCAGCTGCAGGCGACAGCCCTGGGGTTGAAGCACGCCTTCGTGAACCAGCCTGTCGAAGTGGTCCGGCTGCGGCCCGAGCTGGCATCCTCGATCGGAATGCCAGGCCGCAGTCCCGATATTGTGATGCGGTTCGGCTGGGGCCGTCCACTTCCGTTCTCGGCCCGTCGCCCTGTGGCGGCCGTGCTTGCCTAGCAACCAGCCTCAAACGGCGGCAGCATTGCCTTCGACTATGCCCAGCAGGTTCGGCTTCTGGGCGGCGATTGCGGCATTTTTGGCGAGTGTCGGTTATGACATCCCACAGCTTCTTCAGCTCGCCGGAGTGCTGGTCGACCCCTGGGACCGGATCCTCATTTTCGCGCCATCGCTTGTGCTGGCACCCGCGTTCGTTCTCACAATGGTTGCAGTCCACTCGGCGGCGCCGGTCGTGCGACAAATCTGGACCCTCGCCGCGCTGGCGTTGGCGATCATGTATGCGGTGCTGGCCTGCATCGTTTATGTCACACAATTGGGTGTCGTGATTCCCCACGACCTGCGCGGCGACGGAGGTCGCTACGCACTGCTGGCTTGCTGCGGCCATGGCCAATTCCTGACCGGTGTCGATCTGCTCGGATATACGCTGATGAGCGCATCGACGCTCCTCGCTGCGCCCGCCTTCACCGGCTCGACGAAACTGCGCGCTGTGCGGCTTTGGTTCGTAGCAAACGGCCTCCTCCTGCCGGTCCTGATCCTGCAACTTGTCTGGCCCGTCCTGATCTATGTCGGCGCGCTCTGGATGATTACGTTTCCGGTCTCGATGATCGTTCTGGCACGCGTTTTTCACCAGTCGGAGGAACCGGAGTGTCGCCCTGACAAAGCGGCTTCGAGCCAGTCTGCGTAGTTTCCGAACCTGTCTCGCGCTGCCCACCTGTCCTAGCGTCGCCCTACATCGCCAGTCGTGCAGGAGCCGGTTATCGCATTGTCGAACGCAACGGAACGCCGGAAAGTCGCCCGCGTCGGCGGCGAAGCTGGCGGAGCGCGAGCCCTGCGCTCCGAGCCAGCCATCAACCCAGACCACGGCGTTGGGCTTCATCTGTTACTGCGACATTATTCCCGTCGGTTGCGCTATTCCACTCGTCCACAAAGGCGTATGCCTGGATCCGGAGAACAGCGCATTGCGGCGCTCACTGGGCGCCTATGTCGCACTCGACCGGAGCTCATACTGAAACAGACGGCGGCGCACATGGCACTGAACCTGAGACCGACTGATGTTCGATAACGCTTCGGCCATAGACCTGGCGCGGGCGCAATTCGCGTTCACGGTGTCGTTCCACTTTATCTTCCCGGCATTGTCGATCGGGCTCGCCAGCTATCTCGCGGTGCTCGAGGGCTTGTGGCTGCGCACTGGCCGCGAGGTTTTCCTGACTCTGTTCAAGTATTGGCTGAAAATCTTTGCCATCACCTTCGGCATGGGCGTCGTATCGGGCATCGTCATGGCTTACCAGTTCGGCACCAACTGGGCCGTGTTCTCCGACAAGGCGGGGCCAGTGATCGGTCCGCTCATGGCGTACGAAGTCCTGACCGCGTTCTTTCTCGAGGCCGGTTTCCTGGGCGTCATGCTGTTTGGCATGGAGCGCGTCGGCCGCACGCTCCATTTCGTCGCGACACTGGCGGTGGCGGCAGGGACATTCATCTCGGCCTTCTGGATTATCGTCGTCAACTCGTGGATGCAGACCCCGCAAGGCCACGGCGTCAATGCCAATGGGCAGTTTGTGCCGCTCGACTGGTGGACGATCATCTTCAACCCGTCGATGCCCTACCGACTGGTCCACACTGTCCTTGGGGCCTATCTGACGGTCGCCTTCGTCGTCGGCGGGGTCGGGGCGTGGCACCTGCTGCGCGAACGGCACCACCGCGAGGGGCCCAGCGAGGGTACGCGAGTCATGTTCTCGATGGCGATGTGGATGGCGGCGATCGTCGCTCCGCTGCAGGTCGTTGCCGGGCACACCCAGGGCCAGAACACGCTCGAGTATCAGCCCGCGAAGATCGCCGCGATGGAGGGCGACTTTAAGAGTTATCCGCAAGGCGCGCCGTTGATCCTGTTCGGGCTTCCCGATCAGGCGAACGGTGTGATGCGTCATACGCTGGAAATTCCGCAGCTTGGTTCGCTGGTGTTGAAAAACAGCCTGAACGCCCCGATCCAGGGCCTTGACGCGTTTCCGCGCGCTGATTGGGCACCGGTCAATATCGTGTTCTGGTCGTTCCGCTTGATGGTCGGTATCGGCATCGGGATGCTCGGGATCGGATTGTGGAGCCTCGTAGCGCGGGCGCGTGGCGGGCTCTATCGTTGGCAATGGCTGCATCGCTTTGCGGTCTTGATGGGGCCGGCGGGCTTCGTCGCAGTGATCGCAGGCTGGGTTACGACCGAATCAGGAAGGCAGCCGTTCACGGTGTTCCATCTGCTGCGCACCAGCCATTCCGTTTCGCCGCTGGCCGCGCCCGCCGTCGCCACGTCGTTGATTGCGTTCGTGATCGTCTATTTCGCAGTGTTCGGCACAGGCACCGCCTTCATCCTGAAATTGATGGGGCATTCGCCACACCCCGGCGAGACCGGCCCAGCGCGCGGAGACGTAACGCGTACTTCAGGGATCACGCCGGCACTGCAGCTGGATCCGTCTCTCCTCAGTCCGACGGAGTAGGTTATGCACATCGACCTGACCATCGTCTGGGCTGGCATCATTGCCTTCGCGGTCTTTGCCTACGTCGTCATGGACGGCTTTGACCTGGGTATCGGCATTCTGTTCCCGTGGCTTGCCAAGGGCGAGGCGCGCAATGCGGCGATCAACTCGGTCGCACCGGTGTGGGACGGTAACGAGACCTGGCTGGTGCTTGGCGGTGGCGGGCTGCTCGCCGCGTTCCCGCTCGCCTATGCCGTGATCATGCCGGCGGTTTATGTGCCGATCATTGCGATGCTGCTCGGGCTGGTGTTCCGAGGTGTGGCGTTCGAGTTTCGCGGGCGGACCGGCCGACTATGGCTGTGGGACGGCGCGTTTGCATTCGGCTCGGTGCTGGCGGCACTGGCGCAGGGCATTACCCTTGGCGCGATCCTGCAGGGCATCATCGTGCATGGTCGCAGCTATGGCGGCGGCTGGTGGGACTGGCTGACCCCGTTTAGCCTGCTGACAGGTATCGCGGTCGTCATCGGTTACGGTCTGCTCGGCGCGTGCTGGTTGATCTACCGGACCGAGGGCGCATTGCAGGAGCGGTGTTATGGCCTGGTGCCATGGATCGCCGCGGCGACGCTGGTCGCCCTGGTCGGAGTCAGCGCCGCAACGCCGTTTCTCAGCCATGATTATTATAGCCGCTGGCTTCGATCGCCGGGGATATACCTGACTGCGCCGGTCCCGATTCTTGTCGGCATTGTCGCGCTGCTGTTTGTGCGAAGCCTGAGGCGGCGCGACGAGTTGATGCCATTCCTGCTCGCGCTCGGCATCTTTCTGCTCAGCTTCGTGGGGCTCGGCATCAGCATGTTTCCTTATCTGGTGCCGCCGTCGATCACCATCTGGGACGCCGCCGCGCCACCGTCCAGCCAGATTTTCATGTTGGTCGGCGTCGGCATTATGGTGCCGATCATCCTCGCCTATACCGGCTATACCTATTGGGTATTCCGCGGCAAGGTCGGCCATGAGGGGTATCATTGAAGACGCCCGACGTGCACCCAGCCGTCAAGCGCTGGCTGTGGTTCGTCGCTCTATGGGCGGCGGGCGTCGCAACAGTAGGGGTCGTCTCACTGATCCTGCGCGCATGGATCGGGCACGGGTCGCGGTAGAGGGCGATCGTCACTTTCGATTGTCCCGGGCTTGCGCCGCGCTTGCGGCGGCGGCGATTCCACCTGCAAGTTTTGTGCTGGCCGCGTTTTTTCTGCCGATTTCCTGGTGCGATCATGCCTGATCATCCGAAACGTCGAGCCTGTTCCTGGCGACTTTGGTTCAGTAGCCGCACCCTATCGGTTCGGCATAATCACCTTACGGCAAGCGCCTGCGCATTTAAGTCCGCAAGCTGAGATCGGCGGATATGCTGTGCGACGGGGACTTCATCAGCTGACCTTGATCATCACTTTACCGACGTGTCCACCTGACTTGAGATAGCTATAGGCTTGGCCAGCTTCGTCGAAGGCAAATGTCTGGTCGATCACCGGCTGGATCTGATTCACGTCTACCGCGCGGACCAGCCGTGCCAGCATCGCCCGGCTACCCTCGGCAATGCCCTTGAGCGACAGGTTCTTGCCGATGATCGCGCCATAGTTGGGCAGACCTTCGCTGGCGGCCCCGGCCAGAGCGCCGATGATCACGATCCGGCCATTGGCTGCCGCCGCGCCGATCGACTGCGCCAGAGTGGTCTGGCCGCCGGTTTCGACCACAATGTCGGCCCCGGTTCCGCCACTCAGCTTCATGATCTCGGCCGCCCAGTCGGGCGTGGTGCGGTAATTGACGCAGATATCGGCGCCCAGGTCCCGCGCGAGGGCCAGCTTCTCGTCGCTCGACGAGGTGATCGCGACCCTTGCGCCGTGGGCCTTGGCGATCTGCAGCGCGAAGATCGAAACACCGCCGGTGCCCAGCGCCAGCACCGTTTCACCGGCCTTGACCTTGCCCACCTCGACAACCGCATGCCACGCCGTCAGCGCAGAGGAGGCTAAGGGAGCGGCTTGTTCGTCGCTCACCGTATCGGGCAGCTTGACCAGCGCTGCGGCGGGGACCTTGACCTGCTCGGCCAGCCAGCCGTCATGGGTAATGCCCAGATCATGGCCAAATGCAGCGGGGGTGAAATCGCCGTCGAGCCAGGTGACGAAATGCGCGAAGACCACGCGGTCGCCCCGAGCGACGGAAGTTACCCCATCGCCCACCGAAAGCACTTCGCCGACACCCTCGGACAGGGGAATGCGCGTTTCCGGGCGCCGGGCGCCATAGGTGCCCTCCAGCACCTGCATGTCGCGGTGGTTGAGCGCGACCAGGCGAACCTTCAGCACCACCTCCCCGGCCCCGGCGACCGGATCGGGCCGGGTCGTGGCGGTAAGCGAAGCGAGGCCGGTCTGGGGGCCGATCTGAAAGGCTTTCACTGAAGTCTCCGCAAAACAGGATAAAATTTGACCCGGCATGGATGCAACCGGGGTCCGCGATATGATCAGAGCACACCCTTGCGTCGGAACGCGAGGCTATTCGGTCCATAGGTCCGCACTGCGGATGGTTGCTACGGCTTTGCAGCGATTTCGTCAGGGGGCAATCTCAGACTCTCCGCACTGCGGATTTGGGTGCCATGATGTCGAAGTCCAGCGCCTCGCTCCGCCAAGGTGCGGCGACAGATATGCGGGCATTCATGAAAATTAGCCGCGATTTTGGCGATGTCAGCCACGGCTAGGAATAGTATTGCACGACCGATGCAGTCTGTTCGCTATCCGCAAAGCGGATTGTCGCCCGAATAGTGTTGTGCTGGACCCTGCCTGACAAGTCTGTGACAAAGCCTCAAGGCCACGCAGGGAAACGTCGATATGAGCGTCACAGAGCCAATGCCGGGCCGGGATTTCCAGCCGCAGGGTGAGTTCAGCCGGGGCTGGAAGATCGTCCTGGGCGCCTTCCTGGGCATTGGTCTGGGGCTGTCACCGCTCCCGTTCTATACCATTGGCGTGTTCGCACCGCATCTGGCCAAGGCCTTCGGCTGGTCGATGAGCCAGATCATGTTCGGCCTGACAATGACCACGTTCATGGTGCTGTGGGCCGGGCCACTGGTCGGGATTTTGGTGGGCAAATACGGGGTCCGCAAAATGGCCCTGACCTCGCTGGTCGCCTTTGGCCTGGCATTCATTGCGATGGCATTCAACACCGGATCGCTGGCGCTGTACTATACTCTGTGGTCCGTAATCGCGATTGCCGGGGCGGGCACCTTGCCAATCACCTGGACTCGCGCGGTCAATCGCTGGTTCGATCGGCGCAAGGGTCTGGCACTGGGGCTGGTGCTGAGCGGGACTGGCCTGTTCGGGATCCTGTCCAAGCCCTATCTGGCGTGGATCATCGGATCGTATGGCTGGCGAGTGGGGTATGTCGGGATCGGGCTGTTGCCGTTGCTGATCGCCTTTCCCGTGGCTTTCTTCTTGTTTCACGACGCTGAGGAGCCGGACAGTCCGCATACCGCCATGGCAACCCCGGGCGGACTAACTTTAGTGCAGACGCTGCGCGAATGGCGGTTTTGGCTGCTGGCACTCGCGCTGGTGCCGATCTCGATTTGTCTGAGCGGAACGGTTCCGAACCTGGAGAGCATCCTCAAGTCCAGCCATGTCCCGCCGGAAACGATCCTCAAGCTGACCCCGCTGGTCGGCCTTTCGGCCATCATGGGCCGACTCGCAGGTGGCTGGTTGATGGACCGGATCTGGGCACCGGCAGTGGGCTTTGTGATCCTGAGCCTCCCGGCGATATCGTTCTGGCTGCTCGCCGCCGGGTCGGTCAGCTTCGGCACGGGGGCAGTTGCGATCCTGCTGATCGGGTTTGCCCTGGGCGTCGAATACGATTTGATGGCCTACCTGCTGGCGCGCTATTTCGGACTGTACCAGTATTCGGCGATCTACGGCGTGCTCTATGTCTTTTACGCGCTGGGCGCCGGATTCGGACCGCTGCTGTTCGGCTGGGCGTTCGATCACTACGGCAACTATCATCTGGCTCTGACCGTTTCGTCGGTCGTGCTGGTGGCGGTTTCGGCGAGCTTGCTGACTTTCGGTCGCTATCGCGAATTCGCCGATCGGGTGGATGACAGCCTAGCTGCTGCCTAGCGCCTGCCGCGCGGCAGAGGTCCCGGCGATGTGGCCCAGTGTTACTGCGGTGCACAGGCCCATCGCGGGTAAATAGCCCCACGAGGACGGCCCGGAAACGCTGCGCGCCGATCCGCCGCCAGCAAACAGGTTGGGCAGGGCGCTGCCGTCGGCGCGCATGACCCGGGCCTGCCGATCGATCTGCAGCCCGCCCTGGGTGTGATAGAGCGCCCCGACCACGCGCAAGGCCCGAAAGTCGGGGACGGGCGGTCGGTCCTGGTCCCACCGGCGACCGAAGCGATCGATGCTGCCAGCTTCCCTTGCGAGGCGGATTTCCTCAAGCGTCCTGGCCAATGCCACGCCCGGCACCCCGGTCTGCTCAGCCATGGCGTCCACATCGCCCGCCTTGCGCATCGCGTTGAGCGCAATCAGCGCCTTGGTCTCGGGGATATAACCGCAGCGGCTTTCGATATGTTCGTCGAACAGGACCCAGACATGGTCGCCAGGCTGAGCCAGCACGGCATGGACCATGCCGGCAATGTCAGCCGTTTCATCGACAAAGCGCTCACCTTGGGTGTTGATCAGGATGCCGCCTTCAACCAGAATTCCCGGCGGAACCGTGATCCCCTGCGGATCGGTGAGCATGGCATAGCCTTGATAACTGCCCATATCGCCCAGCGCAGCGCCCAGTTCCTCACCAAAGCGGATGGCATCGCCGCGGCTGCCTTCGTGGCCGTTGTTGCGCGCTTCGCTCATCTCGGGGATGTAGCGTTCGACCATGACCCGGTCGGCGGCAAAGCCCCCGCAAGCCAGGATCAGCGTATCGCAACCGATCCGCTCGCAAGCGCCGTCGGGCCGGGTGATCTCGACCCCCTCGACGCGGCCCTCGGCGTCGGCAATAACTGCGGTCAGCCGCGCCTGGAGGATCCGGTCGATCCCCGCTTCGTCAATCCGGGCATGGAGCAGATCGACCATGTCCTGCCCATCGTGACCCATCCAGCCGTGAACCCGAAAGGTGCTGTTGCCGTAGGACGGCCGGAAGCCCTGATCGACTTGCCACGGCATCCGCTGCGCCTCGATCAGCCAGTCCAACACCGGACCCGACCGGTCGGCCAGCGCGCGGGCAATCACCGGATCAGCCTGGCCTCGGGTCTTGGCCATGATATCGGCATAGAAAGTGTCGGGTCCGTCGGCGATCCCCAGAGCAGCCTGGGCCTTGGTCCCGGCGCCGCAGATCAGGCCTTGCGACATGCCCGAGCTGCCCATCGGACGGACGTCCTGCTCGATCAGCAGCACGCCTGCTCCGGCCTCGTGCGCGGCCAGCGCGGCCACCGCCCCGCAGGCTCCGCCCCCGACAATCAGCACCGGTACGCTGAATTCGAAAGCGCTCATGCTGCGAGCAACGCAAAATCAGTGATCAAGCGACCAGCGTACAAAAAATCGGTTGCATCGCGCATCACACTGACCTTGTTTCGTCGACCGCGCCCACCGTCGGGATCCAGAACGAGCGATTGACGCATGCCGCTCGATGCAAAAGCATGTCAAATCCGAAGTTCGGAGAGGCGGGTGCAAATAGCGCTTTACCGAAGCACGAACAGACAGGCTGCCTCGTTCGCCAAAGGCCTTAGCGACCCTGACCTCATTCAGTCGATATTGGCGTCTGCAACCAGGGCTTCGAGTGAACAAACCGTTGCTGACTCTTTCCGTCATGCCTGTTGCGCTCAGCGGCTACCTCACGCAGGTAAACTGATGCCTGACGTGAAGTCGCGCCGAAGTTCGTTTCCCGGGAGAGGCGCGGCCAGATGTCCGCATTGCGGTCATTGCCCGCGGGCATACGGTTGAGCGGACGAGCTTGAGCGTAGAGAGTTTTAATACCCCAACGGAGCAATGCACTATGAGCGCAGTCCAGGCCACGATCAGCCAGGCGCCGTCCGGCCAGTCGCTTGAAGGATCCTTGCGCCAGATCCTCAGCGACGCCCATGTGTCGAGCGATCCGACGCTTTGCGCACTCCACAGCGAAGATATCTGGTCGGCCTCCGCGCACACGGTGGCGCTGGTGGCGGCGCCCGGATCGATTGACGAACTGGTCGCGGTGATGAAGCTTGCCTTTGCTGCAGGTGTCCCTGTGGCACCGCGCGGCGCGGCGATGAGCTATACCTCGAGCCATCTGCCGATGAGCGGAGACGCGCTGTCGCTCGATATGCGGCGGATGGACCAGGTGCTGTCGATCAATGCGCCGGACATGACGGTCACGGTCGGGCCGGGATGCACCTGGGCCGCGCTGAACGACGCTCTCAAGCCGCATGGCCTGCGGACGCCGTTCTGGGGCCCGATGTCGGGCCTGGCCTCGACTATCGGCGGAGGTTTGTCGCAATTGAATGCAATGCTTGGCGCGAGCCAGCATGGCACATCCAGCGAGAGCGTCGTGGCGCTGACGGTGGTGCTCGCCGACGGCACGCTGGTTCGCACCGGCGTGCGCGGCGACGATGGAGATTCGCCATTCTATCGCCATTACGGCCCCGATCTGACTGGTCTGTTCTGCGGCGACAGCGGAACGCTTGGCATCAAGGCAGAAATCGTCCTGCGCCTGATGAAAGCTCCAGCGCATGAGGACTATGTCTCGTTTTCGTTCCCGACCGGCGAGGCTATGCTCAGGATGCTGGCTGATGTGGCCAGGGCCGGAATTGCCAGCGAAACCTGCGGCTTCGATCCGGGACTGACCCGAGTCCGGATGCGGCGAATGTCGCTGGCCAGTGACGTCAAGGCGCTTGCTTCGGTTGTTGTGCGGCAAAAGTCGTTATCCAAGGGGCTGATGTCGGCGGCGCGGATGGCGCTGGGGGGGCGCAACTTTATCGAGGGCGACGATTATTCGCTCCACCTCATCGCCGAGGGCCGGTCGGCTGGGAGCGTTGCGGCGGACATCGCCGAGGCACGCCGGATGGCTGCGACGCATGGCGGGCAAGAGGTCGAGAACACCATCGCCAAGATGATCCGGGCGTTGCCGTTTCCCCCGCTCAATTCGATACTCGGACCCGATGGCGAGGCTTGGGCGCCGGTGCATGGCATGATGCCGCTGTCGAAAGCGCCCGCGATTTTCGCCGAGTTGCAGGCGCTGTTTGCCGAGTTTGCTCCGGCATTCGAACAGCATGGTATCTTCACCGGCTATCTGTTCACCAGCGTCTCGACCAACGCGATCACGATCGAGCCGGTGTTCTATTGGCCGCATGGCTGGCGTCCGATCCATGAGGTGCACGTCGAGCCAGCGCACCTGGCGCGGCTGCCGCGGCTGGAATCTAACCCTGCGGCAAGCGCGGTGGTCGCCGATGCAAAGCAGCGCGTCGTCGACCTGTTCACCAGGCACGGCTGCGGGCACTTCCAGATCGGCCGCACTTATCCTTACCGTGACAGCCGCGACGAAGGCTCGCGCCGGTTGCTGGACGCGATCAAGGCGACGGTCGACCCAAAGCGCCAGCTCAATCCCGGCGTTTTAGGCTTCGACGCCCTGTGACCGAAACCTACCGCGCGATCCGGCTTGATCGCTTCGCCGAAAGTTTTCGCGCGGCGACGCAGATTGTCGAGCTGCCGTTCGGCGCACCGGAACCCGGCGAGATCGCGGTCCGCAACGCCTGGTGCGGGGTCAACGGCATCTTCGATACGCAAAGCGCGCGCGATGCTGTGACTTATATCAAGATCGGCCTGCCAAGCCTCACCGGGGTTGAGGCGTGCGGGACGGTCGTTGCGGTGGGCGAGGGGGTTGAGGCGTTCGCCGTGGGAGACGCCGTGGCCTCGGTGCGCTTCACTGGCGGCTATCGCGAAGCCAATGTCGCCCCGGCGTCGCACTTCGTTGCCATCCCCAAAGCAACGCGTGACTATCTCGCGCTCGTGTCGAGCGGGGTCGCGGCGAAACTGGGGCTGGAGCATGTCGGGGCGGTGCGCGATGGGGAGACGGTGATTATCTCTGCCGCTGCCGGGGGATTGGGGCACCTCTACGTCCAGTTGGCGCTGCTTCATGGATGCCACGTCATCGGCGTCGCTGGCGGACCCCATAAGACGCAGTTCCTGCGCGATCTCGGCGTGCATCGCGCGATTGATTACAAGACCGAAAACCTCGCCGACGTCTTGGCAGACGAATATCGCAATCGGCTCGATGTCGCGATTGACACGGTCGGGGGCCAGGTGTTCGACGCCATGCTCGACAATCTGGCGCCACACGGTCGCCTCGTTGTGTCCGGCGCGGCGCAGGATATGGCGGGCGGGAGCGGGGTTGGACTGGCGCCCAGGGCGGTCGAGAAGCTCTATTACAAAGGCGCGTCGGTCCGCGCCTTCATGAACGGCCTGTTGGCCGAATACTGGGCGGATGCCCGGCAGGAATTGTTCGACCTGTATGAGGCGGGCAAGATCAGGGTCACGTTCGACAGCGTCGAATTTTGCGGATTGGACGCGGTCTACGATGCGGTCGAGCGGCTGACGTCGGGGCAATCGATGGGCAAGGTCGTAGTAGATTTGCGCGCCCGCTGAGCAAGAAAAGGAGGATTAGAATGATCAATCACCTACCCAACCCGAAAACGGTCGACTGGGACGATTTCCGCAAGCGTATGCCGCAGCTGATGGAGAGCGAAGGCGTCTGGGAGGGATGGTATCGCTATTATGATGCCACAACTGGCGCGCTGACCGATCAGCACCGCTCGCGGCTGCTGTGCCGATTGATGCCCGAAGATGCCGAGTATCCCTATTACCAGACCAACCAGTATTTCTGGGAAGACGGCCGCACCGATTTTCGTGAGTTTCCAGCCTGGTACGCCGATGGTCGGATCTGGTGGGACAACGATTTGATCACCGGCTGGGCTGCGCCGATGCAGCCCGACGACTATCATCGCACCACCGTGCTGAACTGGCAGCGCAAGGGCGATGACGACATGTACCTCTATGAGATGATCCAGCACGCCGCCGACGGTCTCCACCGTGCACGTACCTGGCAATGGTTTCGTGGCGACGTCTGTTTTCAGCGCACGCTGATCAACGAGCGTCGGGTGAGTCGCGACTGGCAGGGCTGGACCGACAATGGTCTGCCGCGCGACTGATATTCCGAACGCAGCCTGACCGTCCGCGTGTCGGGATCGCGGCTGATGTCGTACTAGGCAACGATCATGGGTTGATGCGTTCGCGGTCCGACCAGGCACGAGCCATCGCGTGTATGCAGCCGCACTTCGAGAATGCCCTGCTGGTCGCGGCGCATCCGCAACTGATCGTATCGGGTAAAGGAGGCAGGTTCCACTTCGACCTCGTCTCGAAGCTGTGCCAGCGCCGATCTGCACCTGACAAGTCGCGCGGGGTTTAAGGACGGTCTAAGCTCGGCTTTCCCAAGGCGATAGATAACGCGCCGCAGAGTGCGGAGCCTTGCGGAATGCGTCGATCATGATCGGACAAGTGGCTTAGATGAGTATCGGGTCAGAGCTGCGGCGGGCGGTTCGGCAACAGACTTGCGTCAGCATCGCGATTAATGCGTTGATCCCTGTCGCGATTAACTGGTTCCTGGACGCTTCGCCGCCGAGGCTGCGACCGACACATTTACGCGCGCCTACGCTCCGCACCGCCTCTTGCTAGTTGGGCCTGTCTGCAACCATGCTATGGTTTGTAGCTACGTATCCCTCCGGCGGGTCCCGCCTTGCCGGGTGGGTGAGTGACCGGTCTTAAGCGTGCTCTTATGAGCGCACTTAGGAGCGGTTGATGGGTCAGATCAC
>JAYWBP010000129.1:0-31051 GCA_043781375.1 Novosphingobium sp. | reverse complement strand
CGCTGGTGACGCGTGGCCGAATAGCCGGCCGCCTCGGAGGCAAATTCCTTTTGCTGCAGCTCGGAATAGGCGGCCATGCCGCGGTCCTTGTAGCCCCTCGCCAGTTCGAACATGCCGTGGTTGAGGCTGTGGAAACCGGCCAGGGTGACGAACTGGAACTTATAGCCCATCGCTCCCAGCTCGCGCTGGAACCTGGCGATGGTGGCCTTGTCGATATTGGCTTCCCAGTTGAACGACGGCGAGCAGTTGTAGGCCAGCAGCTTGCCCGGATAGACCTTGTGGATAGCCTCGGCGAATTCGCGCGCTTCGTCGAGATTGGGGTGCGATGTCTCCCACCACAGGGCGTCGGCGTATTTGGCGTAGGAAAGCCCGCGCGCGATGCAGTGGGCCAGGCCCGTGTCATCCTTCAGGCGGTAGAAGCCCTCGGCGGTGCGCTCGTTTTCGACGATGAACGGGCGGTCGCGCTCGTCCACGTCGGAGGTGATCAGCTTGGCGCTTTCGGCATCGGTGCGAGCGCAGATCACGGTCGGGACGCCGCAGATGTCGGCGGCCATGCGTGCCGCGTTAAGGTTGCGGATATGCGCCTGGGTCGGGATCAGGACCTTGCCGCCGAGATGGCCGCACTTCTTTTCTGAAGCGAGCTGGTCCTCGAAGTGGACTCCCGCAGCGCCCGCAGCGATGTAGGCTTTCATGATCTCGAAGCAGTTGAGCGGCCCGCCGCAGCCGGCTTCGGCATCGGCCACGATCGGCGCGAACCAGTCGCGGGTGATGTTACCCTCGGAATGTTCGATCTGGTCGGCGCGCTGGAGCGTGTTGTTGATCTTGCGGCACAGCTCGGGCCCGGCATTGGCGGGGTAAAGCGACTGGTCGGGATACATCGCACCGGCCGTGTTGGCATCGGCAGCGACCTGCCAGCCTGAAAGGTAAATCGCTTTTAATCCGGCGCGGACCATCTGCATCGCCTGGTTGCCCGACAGCGCGCCCAGCGCGTTGATGTAGGGCTCGTCGCGGAGCAGTTCCCACAGCTTGAGCGCGCCGCGGCGAGCGAGGGTATGCTCGATCTGGACTGAACCGCGCAGGCGCTCGACGTCAGCGGCAGTGTAGGTCCGATGGATGCCGTCGAAGCGGTCACTGGAAGCGGGGACGAGATCGGCGAAAGTGGTCATGGCGGCTGCTCCCGATGGGCTGAATAACGTGATAATCACTTAATCCGGTTCTCAGCCGCAGTGGTATAATAATCAACAAAATTTCCTGTCCTTTGGCAGGGATATCGCGTATCAATATTGTAATGTTGTATGATAATTTACAAACTACGATATGAGCCAGCAGGCGCTTTTTGCTGGCCCGAACCTGCGTCGCTTGCGCCGCAGGCTTGGCCTGACCCAGGCGGCAATGGCCCAGGCGCTGGATATTTCCGCAAGTTATCTCAACTTGGTCGAGCGCAACCAGCGCCCGTTATCGGCGCGGCTGGTGCTGGCCCTGGCCGAACGATTCGATTTCGATCCGCGCTCGCTGGGCAGCAGTGAGGAGGTTGGCGGCGTCGATGGTCTGCGTCGCCGCCTGGCCGACGAACGCTTCGCTGACCTGGGGATAGACCGCGACGAGATCGTCGAATGGCTCAAAGCCGCGCCCCATGCTGCCGCCGCTTTCGCCCGGCTCTATGACAATTCCTCGGCCTCTGGCGCGCGCAGCGACGATCCGACCCTGGCCGCGCGGCGCGAGATTGAGCGCTGGCGCAACCATTTCACCGACCTCGACGCCGCCGCTGAAGCGGTCTCAGACGAGGTCCGCCTGTCGAGCGCCGATATCGGCCCGGGGCTCGCCGAACGCCTGCGCCTGCGCCACCAACTTGGGGTGCGGATCCTGCCGGGCGAGGTTATGCCCGATGCGCTGTCCCGGCTCGACATGCACGCCCGTCAGGTCCAGTTGTCCGAAACGCTCGACCCCGCCAGCCGAAATTTTCAGCTCGCCGCGCAGATCGCCCAGCTTGAGCAGCGCGAGGCAATCGCCGCGCTGGCCGACGGCGCGCAGTTCGCCGATCGCGCCGCCTGGCGCCTGTTCCGTCGCCACCTGACCAACTATTTTGCTGCCGCCGTGCTGATGCCCTACACCCGTTTTCTGCGGGCCTGCGAGGCGACCGGCTATGACTTGGCGGTACTTCAGCGCCGCTTCGGGGTCGGCTTCGAGCAATTGGCGCACCGGCTCACGACACTGCAAAAAGTTGGCCAGCGCGGCCTGCCGTTCTTCATGGCCCGGGTTGATCGCGCCGGGCAATTGTCCAAGCGCTACGCTGGGGCCAGCGGCGCGCTGTTTCTCGAAAGCGAGGCAAGCTGTCCGTTGTGGTCGCTCAACTCGGCGTTTGAGCGCGCCGGCAAGATCCTGACCGAAACCATCGTTTTCGAGGATGGCTCGCGTTGGTTCACCCTTTCGCGCACGGTTCAGGGCAGCGGAGCGAGTCCCGGTGTGGCCGGGGTGCGAGGCGCGGAATTCGTGGTGGCTCTGGGAGTAGAGGCCGGGCTGGCAGGGAGCCTGGCCCATGCGCGGGGGATGTCACTGACAGCTGACGGGGCAACGCCGGTTGGGCCGGGCTGCGCGGCGTGTCGGCGCCCGGACTGCCGACAACGCTCGCTCGCGCCCCGGGGCATCGCGCTCAGTTTCGATGAGCGCAGTCGGGGGCTGACGCCGTTTGCTTTTGCGGGCGGCTAAAGTCTTTCCCGAAGCAGCGAGGATTGCGGTTAAAAGACCCCGGGCGCCAACCGATACCGCACCGCTCCCAAGTAATCCCGATACTTCGGGTCTTCGCCCAGGAACGCTTCCTCGGCCAAAATCCGCATGATCAGCAAGGCCCAGCCGAGCGCGTAAACCATCAAGTTCCAGTTCGAGAAGTTCTGGCTGAGGAAGCCGATGTGGGTCAGCATATAGCCGGCGTAGATCGGGTGACGCATATATTTGTAGGGCCCGCCGCGCTTGACCCCGCGGTTGGCGGCAACCAGCCCGAAGCTGTCGTTGAGCGAGAGCAGCCCGGCGATCGAGAAGCACAGGCCCGACAGCACGAACAGCACCGCAAACCAGTTGGGGGCGATGACGTGATCGGATGGCGAGACCAGCAGCGGGAAGGTCGTACCCAGGATAGCGATGGTGAATGCATACGGATCGGTAATCACTGCGCCGCGCTTGCGGGTGAAAATGTAGAAGATGCCCAGCACCTCGATCACCACCATCCCGAAATTGACCGGGTCGGTCATCCGGGCAAAGCCGATGCGGCTGCAGAATTCCACGAACAGCACGGCCATCAGCCCGCGTTCGACGATATCGATCACATATTTCACCAAGCGTTCCCCGCGCTGTTGCCCGGCTGGCCTAGGGCCAAGGTGGTAAACAATTGGTAACGAAACGGCCGGAATTGCGGGTTGCTGCGCAAGGCCCATTGTCAAGAATTCCGCCAATTGCGCGAAACCAGCTGTAAAATTTACCGACAATAAACACCTCGGGCCTAAACTTGGCCTCATGATCCGGCTGTTTAAACATTACATTCCGCACGCGGTCCTGCTGCTCGGACTGTTCGACTTGGGGCTGCTGTTCCTGGCAGCCGAGCTGGCTTGGCGACTACGGGCGAGCCAAATCGACTTTGCCTTGGGCCCGATCGGCCTCAGGGCGGGATCGCACCTGGGCTTTGTCGCTATCATGCTGACCGCGATGATCGCCGTTGGGGTCTACGGTGCGGATTCACTGCGTTCGATGCGCTTTGCCGCGGCGCGGCTGCTGGTTGCGATCTCGCTGGGGATCATTGCCCTGGCGTTTGTCGACTTCGTCCTGGCCGGACAGAACTTCTGGCGCTCGACCCTGGCCTACGCGATGGGCCTGGCGATCGGGCTGCTGGTGATGAACCGGGTGATCGTTGGCGGCATCCTTGGCGCCCAGGCCTTTCGTCGCCGGGTGCTGGTGCTGGGCGCCGGGCTGCGGGCAGATCGTTTGCGTAAGCTGGGCGAGCGGCCTGAGAGCGGCTTCGTCATCGTCGGCTATATCGGAATGAGCGAAGGGCCGTACGCGGTCGAGGAAGCGATCAACCGCAGCGCGATTCACAACCTGACGCGCTTCGTTGAGAACCTGGGGGTGAGCGAAGTGGTGCTGGCGCTGGAGGAACGGCGCAATGCGCTGCCGCTTAAGGACCTGCTGCGGATCAAGACTGCCGGGGTCCACGTCAATGATTTCTCCAGCTTCATCGAGCGCGAAACCGGGCGGGTTGATCTCGACACCGTCAATCCCAGCTGGCTGATCTTTTCCGACGGGTTCTCCTCGGGGCGAGCCGTATCGAGCGTCGCGAAACGGGTGTTCGACATTACGGCGAGCACCCTGTTGCTGTTCCTGACCGCGCCTCTGATCCTGCTGTTTGCGCTGCTGGTCCGGCTCGACAGCAAAGGCCCGGCGTTCTTTCGCCAAAACCGCGTCGGGTTGTTTGGCCAGAACTTTGACGTGATCAAGCTGCGCTCGATGCGCACCGATGCCGAGGCTGCGGGCGCGCAGTGGGCGGCCAAGGACGATCCGCGCGTCACCCGCATCGGACGATTCATCCGCAAGGTCCGGATCGACGAGTTGCCCCAGACCTGGAGCGTGCTCAAGGGTGAGATGAGCTTTGTCGGGCCTCGTCCCGAGCGGCCCGAATTCGTGTCCGGTCTTGAGGAACAGCTGCCCTATTATGCCGAGCGCCATATGGTGAAGCCGGGGATCACCGGCTGGGCCCAGGTCAACTATCCCTATGGCGCCTCGATCGAGGATTCGCGTCACAAGCTTGAATATGATCTCTATTACGCCAAGAATTACACGCCGTTCCTCGATCTGCTGATTATCCTTCAGACCTTGCGGGTCGTGCTGTGGCATGAGGGTGCACGCTAGATGATGGCGGGCGTGTCCGGGCCATGGGCGGCGATCGCGCTGATCACCCACTTGTCGGGCGCTTGCGCCAGTGCGGCGGCGGCGGCGCATATCTTCCAGCGGCGCGAGCGCTTTGGCAGCGCCGGAATGGCGATTGCCACCAGCCTGGCGCTGACCGCTTCGTGGTGCCTGGCGGTGGCCTTTACCGGGGCCGGATCGATCGTCTCGAGCCTGGCCGAAACCGTGCGCAACCTGGCGTGGCTGCTGGTGCTGTTCCGCCTGTTCGCCGGTGATGGGCGCTATGCCACGATGCGGCCGATCCGCTGGGTGGTCGCAACGCTGACCGTGCTCGAGCTGCTCAATCCGGCGTTGATCCTGATGGCCGACAGTTTTGCGCTTGGGCCGGGCGAGTCGGATACCGTGCTCGAAGTGGCAGTGCTGTTCCGCCTGTTGCTGGCCGTGGGTGGGCTGGTCCTGGCGCATAATCTCTATGTCGGCGCCGCCCCCCCCGCCCGGGCCGCGCTGCGCTGGCCGGCGGCGGCGCTGGCGCTGCTGTGGGGGTTCGATCTCAACCTCTATACGACGGCCTACCTTGGCGACGAGCTTCCGCGCGAGCTGGCGGCTCTGCGCGGGCTGGCGGCGGTCGGGGTGGCGATCCTGCTGGCGCTGGGCGTCGCCCGGGACTCGGCAGAGCTGCGCTTTCGGCCCTCGCGCGCGGTGGCCTTCCAGACGTTCTCGCTGCTGGTTATTGGCGCATACCTGCTGATCATGGTCGCGGTTTCGCGCTGGCTGGCGCTGTCGGGCGGCAATTCCGCGCGGGCGGTCCAGGTTGGGTTCCTGTTCACCGCTTCGGTAGTGGCTCTGCTGGTCCTGCCCTCGCGACGGCTGCGAAGCTGGCTGCGGGTGATGCTGGCCAAGCACCTGTTCCAGCACCGTTACGATTATCGCGCCGAATGGCTGCGCTTCACCCGCACGATCGGGCGCGGCGGGGATGATGCCCTCGCGCTGGAAGAGCGGATCGTTCAGTCGCTGGCGGATATTACCGACAGCTCGGCCGGGCTGCTGATCGCGCCGGGCGATAGCGGCGAACTGGCTCTGGCGGCGCGTTGGCAATGGCCGCATCTGGAGGTGCCGAGCGAGGCGCTGCCCGCGCAGGCCGTCGGCTTCTTCGAAAAGGGCGCTTACGTGATCGATCTCGATGACGTGCGTCGCGGCACCAGCCTGCGCGACGAGGGCCATATCGTCCCGCAATGGCTGAGGGACGAACCTAAGGCCTGGGCAATGATGCCGCTGCTCCATTACGACCGCCTGGTCGGGGTGGTCGTGCTGGCGCGCCCGTCGCAGCCGCGCAAGCTCGATTGGGAGGACTTCGACCTGCTGCGCGTGGTCGGCCAGCAACTCGCCAGTTATCTGGCTGAAAGCGCCGTGCAAGAGGCGCTGGCGGAATCCAGTCGGTTCGACGACTTCCACCGTCGCATCGCGTTCGTCATGCACGACATCAAGAATCTGGCGAGCCAGCTCAGCCTGCTTGCCCGCAATGCCGAGCACCATGCCGAAAACCCGGCATTTCGTGCTGACATGCTGGTGACGCTGCGCAATTCGGCAGACAAGCTCAACACGCTGCTGGCGCGGTTATCGCGCTATGGGAACATGGGCGTCGACCGGCTTGAAGACGTGTCGGCGGATGAGGTTGCGCGCGCTGTTGCCGAGCAGTTCCAGGCGCAGCACCCGGTCCAGGTGATCGAATGCCAGCCATGCCGGGTCTCGGCGCGGCGCGAGGCGCTGGAGCAAGTCTTGGTCCACCTCGTGCAAAATGCGGTCGATGCCAGCGCAGTCGATTCAACAGTGTTTCTCAACGTCGTCAGTGACGGGCTGCACGGACGGATCGAGGTGATTGATTCGGGCCACGGGATGAGCGCCGACTTCGTCCGCAGCCGCCTGTTCAAGCCGTTCGTATCGTCCAAACAGGGTGGCTTCGGGATCGGCGCGTTCGAGGCGCGCGAACTGGTCCGGGCGATGCAGGGCCGGGTCGAGGTCGAATCGCGCGAAGGGCTAGGCTCACGCTTCGTGATCCGGCTGCCGCTCGCCGCCGCCAGCAATATTCTCCATTCATTCGAACACGATCAAAAGGTAGCCTGATGTCCGATCTGAAATCGCGGCTGCTGCCCAAGCTGCTGATCGTCGAGGACGATCCCGGGCTTCAGGCACAGCTCAAATGGGCCTACGAGGACTTTGAGGTAATCGTCGTAGGCGACCGCGCTTCGGCGATGGCCGCCTTGCGCTCCGAGGAGCCCGCTGTCGTCACGCTGGACCTGGGCCTGCCGCCCGATCCCGACGGGACCAGCGAAGGCTTTGCCGTGCTCAACGAGATCATGGCGCTCAAGCCCGACACCAAGGTGGTGGTCGCCACCGGTCACGGCGCACGCGAATCCGCGCTCGCCGCGATCGCCAAGGGGGCTTACGATTTCTATCAGAAGCCGGTCGATATCGAGGCGCTCGGGCTTATCGTGCGCCGCGCCTTCCAGCTTCACACGATCGAGGCCGAAAACCGCACCCTGGCCTCCAAGTCGGGCAGCGAGAACCGCGTGCTGGGCCGACTGATCACCGCTGCACCCGAAATGGTCCGCGTCGCGCGGACGATCGAGCGGGTCGCCAACACCAATGTCTCGGTCATGCTGTTGGGCGCGAGTGGCACCGGCAAGGAACTGCTCGCGCGCGGGCTGCACGAGGCCAGCGACCGGCGCGATGGCACTTTCGTGGCCATCAATTGCGCGGCGATCCCAGAGGCTCTGCTTGAAAGCGAGCTGTTCGGGCATGAGAAAGGCGCATTCACCGGGGCGGTCAAGACCACCGAGGGCAAAATCGAGCAGGCCAACGGCGGCACGCTATTTCTTGATGAGGTCGGCGACATTCCGCTGCAATTGCAGGTCAAGCTGCTGCGGTTCCTGCAGGAACGCGTGATCGAGCGGGTCGGCGCGCGGCGCTCGATCGCAGTCGACACGCGGATCGTGTGCGCAACCCACCAGGACCTCGACGCGATGATTGCCGAGGGGCGCTTTCGCGAAGACCTGTACTATCGCCTGGCCGAGATCGTCGTGAAAATCCCTGGCCTGGCCGAGCGCGCGGGCGACGCCACGCTATTGGCCAAAGCCTTCCTTCACCGGTTTTCCCGCGAGATGAACCCGGCAGTTAAAGGCTTCGCCGCCGACGCGCTGACCGCGATCGACGGCTGGGGCTGGCCGGGCAATGTCCGCGAGCTGGAAAACCGGGTCAAGCGCGCGGTGATCATGGCCGATGGCAAACTGATTGGCGCGGCCGATCTCGATCTCAACGATCCGGACGAGGGCCTGGTCCAGGCGCTCAACCTCAAAACCGCGCGCGAACACGCCGACCGCCGCGTGATCCGCCACGCCCTGGCCCGGAGCGAAGGAAACATTTCGAGCACCGCCAAGCTGCTGGGGATCAGCCGGCCGACGCTGTACGACTTGCTCAAGCAGTACGATCTGCACGGGTGAGGTCTTAAGCACCACCTCGACAAACCCCGCGCCTCACGGCAAGGCCAGCCTAGTCGGGCAAGGAGAGCATAGTGCCGGGTGCGCTGGACGGGGTGACCGTTATCGAGCTGGCCGGGCTGGGCCCAGTGCCGTTCGCGGGCATGATGCTGGCTGACCACGGCGCGCGGGTGATCCGGATCGCCCGGCGCGCCGGTGGCGGATTGGCGGCGGTGCTGGATGACTGCGATGTGCTTGGGCGCAATCGCGAGGTGGTACACCTCAACCTCAAAGACCCGGGCGGCATTGTTCGACTGCGTGCGCTTATCAACACTGCTGACGCTTTCATCGAGGGCTTCCGGCCTGGCGTGCTCGAACGGCTGGGCCTCGCGCCTGAAGTGCTGCTGGCGGATAACCCGCGCCTTGTCATCGGGCGGATGACCGGCTGGGGTCAGGATGGCCCGTTGGCCGCGCGTGCCGGGCATGACATCAATTACATCGCGCTGTCGGGCGCTCTGCATATGTACGGCCTGGGCAAGCCTGCAGCGCCGGTCAATGTCGTGGGCGACTTTGGCGGCGGGGGCATGATGCTGGCGTTCGGCGTGCTCGCCGGGATCCTTTCGGCCCGCGCGACGGGGCAGGGCCAGGTGATCGACTGCGCCATGAGCGAAGGCGCGGCGCTGCTCTCGGCGATGCAATATGGGCTGCATGGCGGCGGGCGCTGGGTGGATGACCGCCAGAGCAACCAGATCGACGGCGCGGCGCACTATTACGACACCTATCAGACTGCCGATGGCCTGTGGATCGCGGTAGGCGCGCTGGAGCCACAGTTTTATGCCATGCTGATCGACCGGATGGGGCTGGCAGGCGACCCCGACTTCGCCGGTCAGGGTAGTCGCGCGGACTGGCCCCGGCTGAGCGAGCGGCTGGCCGGCGTGTTCCGGACACGAACTCGTGCCGAATGGAGCGCGCTCCTGGAAGGCTGCGACGCTTGCTTCGCCCCGGTGTTGAGCCTGGCCGAGGCCCCGCTCCATCCCCACAACCAGGCGCGCGAGGCGTTCGTGACTGCGGGCGGCATCGTCCAGCCCGCGCCGGTCCCGCGCTTTTCGCGCACCCCCGCGCCACCGGTGCGGATGGGTGAAGGAAGAACCCCGTGACACTGTGGCGGCGGATCGATCCGATGGTCCGGCTGATCGGGGTGGCGATCGTCCTGGCGACGCTGTTGCCGGTGCGCGGGAGCGCGCGCGATGTGGCCCAGTTCATCTCCAACGCTGCGGTTTTCCTGCTGTTCCTGCTCTATGGCCTGCGCCTGTCGCGCGCCGAGGTGCGGGCCGGCCTGAGCAATCACCGCCTGCTGGTGCCGCTGGTGCTGTGGGTGTTCGGGGTGATGGCGCTGGGCGGCTGGCTGGTGTGGCAGGGCGAGGGGCGGGTGATCAACCCGCTGCTGGCGCTGGGCTTCCTCTACATGGGCACGCTGCCCTCCACCGTGCAATCGGCCACCGCCTACAGCTCGCTCGCCGGGGGCAATGTCGCCAGTTCGGTAGTTGCCGCGGCCTTGCTCAACATTATGGGGGTGTTCATCAGCGCGCCGCTGTTTTCGGCCCTGGCGGGGAGCCACGTGACGCCGTTTCATGCCGCCGCGCTGGTCAAGGTCTGCGTCATGCTGCTGGCGCCGTTCATTGCCGGACAGATGCTTCAGCACTGGGCGCGTGACTGGATGCTGGCGCATCGCCAGCTGGTCTCGACGATGGACCGCAGCTCCATCGGGATCGCGGTCTATGTCGCGTTTTCGGGTGCGGTGGTCGAGGGTATCTGGCACCGCGTGACACTACCCGAATGGGGCTGGCTGCTGGCTGGAGTGGGGGCAATCCTGATGCTCGGCTATGGCGGAGCCTGGATGCTGGGCGGTTTGCTTCGGCTACCGCGCGACGACCGGATTTCGCTGCTGTTTGCCGGGGCCCACAAGAGCATTGCAATGGGCGCGCCGCTGGCCACCGTGCTGTTCGCGCCCACTGCCGCCGGGATCGTGCTGTTGCCGTTGCTGGTTTACCACTTGTGCCAGATGGTGATCGCCGCGCCGATCGCCGAGTGGCTCAGGCGGAGTTTCCCTCCGGAGCCGCTTCGCGCGCATCCCGCCGCCGCTGGCGGATCGACCACCCAAGCGCCGCCGCGATCAGCACCGCCCCGATGACGCCCGTCACGGTCTCCGATACCGCATAGCCGGGCGAGATCAGCATGATCGCAGCGAGAGCCAAGATCGCCCAGAAAGCGCCGTGCTCAAGATAGAGATATTCCGCCAGCGTGCCTTTTTCGACCAGCATGATCGTGAGCGATCGCACCCACATTGCTCCGATGCTCAGGCCCAGGGCAATGATCAGCATGTTGTTCGACAGCGCGAATGCCCCGATCACCCCGTCAAAGCTGAACGAGGCGTCGAGTACGTTGAGGTAGATGAACCCCCCGAGCCCGGCCTTCACTGCGCCGCCCACAGCTCCGGCAGCCGCTTTGCTGTCGTGGCGCTCCAGCCAGTGGCCGATGGCCTCGACCGCTATATATGTGGCGATGCCCATGATCCCGGCAGTGAGGAAGGTATAGGCTTGCTCGACCGGCAGCCAGCGTGAGATCAGGTACAGCACGAGCAGCAGCAACCCCAGCCCGAAGGCATCGACATTGCCGAAATGGACCAGCCGCCGCTCGATCGTGCCGATCCAGTGGACCTCCTTGTCGCTGTCGAAGAAGAACTGAATCCCGATCATTGCCAGGAAGGCGCCGCCATATCCGGAGATCGCCAGGTGCGCGCTGCTGACCAGGCGCTCGTAAGTTTCGGGATCGCGCAGTGACAGCCGCACGGCTTCCAGGGGCCCGAGGTGCGCGGTTATGCCGACGACGGCCAGCGGGAACAGGATGCGCATTCCGAACACCGCAATGACCATGCCCCAGGTCAGGAAGCGCCGCTTCCACACCGGGTCCATGTCCTTGAGCACGCTGGCGTTGACCACTGCATTGTCGAACGACAGCGAAATTTCGAGCACCGACAGGACGATCACGATCCATAGCACCTGGAGCATTCCAGCCATGCTTGCGGTCTGCGACCAGCCGAGCCAGGCGGCCAGCACCAGGCAAATCGCGGTGAAGGCCAGCGAGCCTTTGAAGAACTGGCGAAGCATCAGTCGAAAGGCCTCACTTGGCAGCCTTGGGTTGATAGGTCTGCTCAACCCCCGGGAAGCTGCGCGCGCGAACCTCGCTGGCGTATTCGGCGGCAGCGGCGGAGATCGTCTCGGCCACCGCGGCATAGCGCTTGACGAAGCGCGGCACCCGCTCGAACATTCCGAGCATATCTTCGGTCACCAGCACCTGGCCGTCGCACTGCGCCGACGCGCCGATGCCGATGCTGGGGCAGGCGATTGCCTTGGTGACTGCAATCGCGATCGGTTCGACCACGCCTTCGATAACGATGGCGAAGGCCCCGGCCCGGTCCAGCGCGACAGCGTCGGAGACGATCTTGGCCGCTTCGGCCTCGCTGCGCCCACGCGCGTTGTAGCCGCCCAGGACGTTGACTGCCTGCGGGGTTAGCCCGACGTGGCCGATCACCGGGATCCCGCGCTGGGTCAGGAACGCCACGGTTGGCGCCATCGCCGCCCCGCCTTCGAGCTTGACGCCCGCGCAGCCGGTCTCTTTGAGCAGCCGCGCGGCATTGGCAAAGGCCTGTTCGGGTGAGGTTTCATAGCTGCCGAAGGGCATGTCGACCACCACCACCGCATGATAGGATCCGCGCACCACTGCCGCGCCGTGCGCCGCCATCATCTCCAGCGTTACCGGCACGCTGGACGGCAAGCCGTAGATCACCTGGCCCAGACTATCGCCGACCAGTAGCAGGTCGCAATGCGCGTCAAGCAGTTGCGCCTGGCGCGCAGTATAGGCGGTGAGCATGACGATCGGCTCGGCCGTGACCCCTTCCATCTTGCGCGCGCGGATCGTCGGCACGGTCAGCCGCTTCATCGGTGCAGGCATCGGATTTGCGCGGCTGGTGCCGGTGTCGAGCTGAAAGGTGGTGGACATGGCGCGGCTTGTAGCGGGGGATTGGGGGGACGGGAAGGTGGGGCGTGGGCAAACCGTCCTCCATCGAGGGGGAAGGTTCAAGGGAGAGTGTTCGCGCAGTGGCGCAGAGGCGCAGAGAAGGTGCGCTTGGGGCAAAGCCCTTGCAAATTTCAGCGATGCACTCGGCATCGGCGTCGATCCGACGAACCAACCTGCCCAACGAACGAGCCTGCGCCACCCGCGACATCTCGGCGCCTCTGCGCGAGCCAACCTTGCTCTTTACCCGCCAAGACTGGGGAAAAACCCCTTGCACCCCGGCTGTGCGGCGCTAGCTTCCCCGTCATTCAAGGGGTTGCGTGAGCGTTCGTCTATGAACTCCCGCAAGGAATCAGGGAATTTGCATGTCAGGTCGTATCAAGACGTTCGATACCATTCTGCTCCACCGGACGGAGGCAAACTGATGGCAAGTGCCCCACAACGCACGATCGTCCAGCGCATGTTTGCGCGCAAGACGATTGCCCAGGTTCAGCGCGAGACGGAATCCAGCGAGCTCAAACGCTCGCTCGGCAAGTGGAACCTCCTGTTGCTGGGTGTCGGCTGCATCATCGGTGCGGGCATCTTCGTGAGAACCGGCAGCGCGGCGGCACTTCATGCTGGCCCGGCGGTCTTGCTATCTTTCGTGGTCGCGGGGATTGTCTGCGCCTTTGCTGGGCTCTGTTATGCCGAACTGTCGTCGACCCTGCCGGTGTCGGGTTCGGCCTATACCTACGGCTATACCACGTTGGGCGAGTTCGTGGCCTGGATCATGGGCGCGCTTTTGTTGCTCGAATACGGCCTGGCCGCTTCGGTCGTCGCGGTGGGCTGGGGTGGCTATGTGGTCAGTCTGCTCAAGGATATCGGCCTGGTCATTCCGCCTGCGCTGACCGGTCCGTCGGGTATGCCGCTGTTGAAGGACGGCGTTCCGGTGCTGGTCGACGGTCATGCGGTGACGACGCTGTTCAACCTCCCGCCGTTCCTGATATGCCTGGCTCTGGCCGGGCTACTGGTGCTGGGCGTATCGGAATCGGCCAAGTTCAACAACATCATCGTCGCGATCAAGGTCAGCGTGCTGGTGGCCTTCATCGTGGTTGGCGGATCGATCGTCCTGGCCCATTTCAGCGAGCTTAGCGCCAAGAACTGGGTGCCGTTCATTCCGCCGGCCAAGGGCCCGGGCGAATTCGGGGTCGATGGGATCATGCGGGCCGCCTCGATCGTGTTCTTCGCCTACATCGGGTTCGAGGCCGTCTCGACCGCGGGCCAGGAAGCCAAGGATCCGGCCAAGGACATGCCGTTCGGAATCATCGGGTCGCTGGTCGTCTGCACCGTGATCTACATGCTGGTCGCCTCGATCATGACACTGCTGGTGCCCTATACGGCGCTCAACGTGCCCGATCCGGTCGCGGTGGTGGTCGACAGCTTCGGCCCGCAGTGGGGTTGGCTGGCCAAGATTATCAAGATCGGCGCGATCATCGGCCTGACTTCGGTGATCCTGGTGCTGATGTATGGCCAGACCCGGATTTTCTACACGATGGCGCGCGATGGCCTGCTGCCCAAGATCTTCGCCCGGGTTCACCCCAAGTACCAAACCCCGGCGGTCAACACCGTGCTGGTCGGGCTGCTCACGGCGATGGCGGCCGGGTTCTTCGATATCAACGTGCTGGGGGACATGACGTCGGTCGGTACGCTGGCAGCCTTCGCCATCGTCTGTCTCTCGGTGATCTACCTGCGCCGCGCCGCACCCGATCTGCCGCGCGGCTTTACCGTGCCGCTCTATCCGGTGCTGCCGGTGCTGGGCATTCTGTCGTGCCTCTACCTGATCACCAGCGTGCCAGTGAACGTGCTGATGTTCTTCGTGTGGTACATGCTGGCCGCCGTGGTGGTGTATTTCGCCTATGGAATGCGCAATTCGAACCTCCAGCATGACCAGTTGCAGGACGCCGCGCCAGACATGGGCGAGTTTCCAGGTCCGGTCGTGGATTGACCAGCTAGGGTTTGCAAATCCCCTTTGACGGGTGAAGTTGTGGTTTAGGGCCGCGTCCGAAAGGACGTGGCCCTTTTCGATCCATGCTAGCGAATCGCTCCAAATGAGAACATAAGAAGAACTTCGGAGTCGATTCGCGTGACCTTACCCCTAGCACCCAGCCTTCTTCCCACCGCTAAAACCGCGCAATGGCGGCCCGGGCTGGCTGCGCCTGCACGGCATGGTGAAATATTTGCCGCTGCCGACCAGGCCAGCGGCGCGGCGCTGGCCCTGGCCTTGGCGCTCGACGCCCAGCGCGCTGCGGCGCCCGATCCGGCCGCAGAAGCTATTCGTGATTGGCCGGATGAACGCGCCTGGCTGTGGGTCCAGGACAAGGCGGCGCTGCGGCGGGGGGGACGGCCCTATCGTCCCGGATTGCCCGAAAGCCTGCGCCACCGCCTGATCCATGTCGCGGTCGATCGCGCGGAGGATGCGCTGTTCGCGCTGGAGGAAGGGCTGCGCTGCCGCGACCTGGCGTTCGTGATCGGCGAGATCGCGGGCAATCCGCGCGCGCTCAATTTCACCGCCTCGCGCCGGTTGAGCCTGGCGGTGGAGCAGCACGGGGTGCCGCTGTGGCTGGTGCGGATCGACGCGGCACGCGACCTGAGCTCGGCGCGGATGCGGTGGCAGGCGCGCGCCGCGCCCTCGCTGCCGCCACGCTGGAATGCCCAGGCCCCCGGCGCGGCGGCCTGGCACGCCGACCTGTTCCGCGCGCGTGGGCATATGAGCGGGGAGTGGGTCTTGCGCGATGAGGCGGGGCGGCTGGCGGTTGCGGGTGAGGGTAGCGTTGGCGACTCAGCACGAGCGGGTTTGGGATTGCTGGGCCGGGCCTTTGCCGGAGCCTGGCGCGATAAAGGGCAAAATACTTACGCCCGCTCAGCCTGAGCCTGTCACAAGTTCCCGCGCTCCCGTGCTCCCCAAACCCCCACCCCGCCGTATCCTGGCGATCTGGTGCGCCCGTCTGGCGATCGATCGCTGGCGTCTGGCGCAGGCCAACGCCGATAGCGACGACACTCCCACCGCGCTAATCACCGAGACCGCGCACGGTCCGCGCATTGCTGCCGTCAACCCGACCGGGCTGGCGGGAGGAGCGCGAGCGGGCATGATGCTCGCCGATGCCCGCGCGCTGTGCCCCGCGCTGGCGGTGGCGCCGTCCGATCCTGCCGGGGACCTGGCGTTTCTGGAAAGTCTGGCGCTGTGGGCGCAGCGCTGGGGGCCGTGGTCGGCGCTCGATCCTCCCGACGGCCTGGTGATCGATATCACCGGTGCGGCGCATCTGTTCGGCGGGGAGGCGCGGTTGCTGGGCGATGTCCTGGCGCGCTTGGCCCGGCGCGGCCTGGCTGCGCGCGCCGCCATCGCCCCTACTGCGGGGGCTGCCTGGGCGCTCGCTCACTATGGTCCGCAAGCCGCGATCCTGGCACCAGAGGATGACGCCGCCGAGCGACTGGCCTCACTGCCAGTGGCGGCCTTGCGGCTGGACGAGGACATCCTGCTGGTGCTGCGCCGGCTGGGGCTCAAGCGGCTGGGCGATCTGGACGGAATCGGGCTGGACGGAATCGGGCTGGACGGAATCGGGCGCGATGCCTTGGCCCGGCGCTTTCGCAACCGGCGCTCGGCTGCAGCCAACCCGCTGATCCGCCGGGACCAGTTACTGGGTATGGTCCCCGAGCCGCTGCTTCCGGTCCTCCCCGCGATAGCGCCTTTGGTCCAGCGTCGGCTGATGGAGCCGATCCGTCACCGCGAACTGCTCGACCGGGTGGTCGAGGATCTTGCTGCCGACATGGCACGCTTGTTGGAGGCGCGAGGGGAGGGCGCCCGGCGGCTCGAACTGGGACTGTGGCGAGTCGATGGCGAGGTGGTGGTGCGGCGGCTGGAAATGGCTGCGGCAACGCGCGATGCGGCACACATCTGTCGCTTGTATGCCGAGCGGCTGGGTGAGATCGACGCCGGGTTCGGGATCGAACTGGTCCGCTTGCGCGCGCCCTGGACCGAGACGCTGGCGTTGGCGCAGGCCGATCTGGAGGCCTCGGCGCAAGTCCGCGGCACCAGTCTGGCCGCTTTTGTCGATCGCCTGACAGTACGGCTAGGCGAAGCAGCGGTGCGCCGTCCGCTGCCCCACGCCAGCCATTTGCCCGAACGCGCCCAGCGCTGGCAGCCTCCATTGGCGCCGCAGCTGTCTTCGCAAAAAGAGTTAACTTTCTACACCAGGCCACTAAAATTGCTTGATCAACCCGAGCCAATCACCGTGCTCTATGCCAGCCCCGATGGCTTGCCCCGCCGCTTCCGCTGGCGCGGCGGGGTGCATGAAATCGCGCGGGCCGAAGGTCCCGAGCGAATCGCGCCGGAATGGTGGCGTGAACGCTCCTCGACCCGGCTGCGCGATTATTACCGGATCGAGGACGGTGAAGGCCGGCGCTATTGGATCTACCGCTGCGGACTGGCTGACGACGGTCGCGGCGGAGCCCCTGAATGGTTTCTTCAGGGGCTCTGCGCGTGACCTCGCTAAACTATAGTGGCTGAACAACCATGCTTTCATAAGTCATTGCGTCGATAACCTCTTGCCGATCCTCAGGAGCACGACCGGCGATGAAATCGAGCAGATCATTCTTGAGCCGGTCGGTCTGGGTGGCGAATACGCCGTGCGCCTCGCCGTCATATTCGATTAGCGTAGCGTGCGGCACCGCCTTGGCTACCGCGCGCGCGGTGGTGTCAATCGGCACGGTCTTGTCGGCGGTGCCATGGATGATCAGCGTTGGCATAGTAAAGCTAGCCAGGTCGGGACGGAAATCGGTAGTTCCAAACGCCTTGGCCGAGGCCAGCGTCGGGCGCAGTCCGGCCTGCATCGCAGTGATCCAGGAGAGGTGGAGAACTTCGTCGCTGACCGGCCTGGAGAGCAGACCAATGCCGTAGAAGTCTTTGAAAAAGGCGGTGAAGAACTTGGCGCGATCCTGCAACATGCCGTCGGTCATCTCGTCGAAAGTGGCTTGCGGCACGCCGTCCGGATTGTCCTGCGTCTGAAGCATATAGGGCACTACCGAGGATACCAGCGCCACCCGGGCGACGCCTTTGCCGCCATGACGCGACAGATAGCGCGCGATCTCGCCGCCGCCCATCGAGAAGCCGACCAGGGTAACGTTGTCGGTTGCGCCGGTAGCTTCCATCACGGCGGCCAGGTCGTCGGCGAAGGTGTCGTAGTCATATCCGCCCGAGGGCTGCTCCGACCGACCGAAACCGCGGCGGTCATAGGCGATCGCCTTGAAGCCCGAATCGGCCAGGGCCTGGCTGATCGGATCCCAGCTGTCGCCCGAGAGCGGCCAGCCATGGATCAGAACGACCGGCGGGCCTTCGCCCCAGACCTTGGCATAGAGCTTGGTGCCGTCCTTGGTTTCGATCGTGGGCATGGGTGTCTCCTGAATGGCCGCAAATCCGGCATTTCCTGGACCTTCAATCGCTGGGGAGGGTGACTGTTCCCGCCAGGGAGAGAATGTCGGCCGGAAAGAGGCTCGTCCAAGACAAACGCCAAAACAACGGCTGGCACAGCCACAAAATAGAACATATACAGAACAATTATGCCTGAAGGTCCCCCGACTCCCGATCGGCGGCGGATTACCGCTGATCCTGCCACCGCCGCGCCGCCGCGCGCAGTCTATGTCGAGCTTGGCTTGGCGACCTGCTTCTCGTTCCTGCGCGGGGCATCGGACGCAGTCGACCTGGCGCTGACCGCGCAGGCGTTGGGTTATGACGCGCTGGGGATCGCCGACGTGAACTCGATGGCCGGGGTGGTGCGGCTGCATGGCGAGGCCACCACGCTCAAACTGCGCCCGGTGATCGGCTGCCGGATCGAGACTGCCGAGGGCCTGACTTTCCTCGCCTATCCGCGTGACCGGGTCGCCTATGGCCGGTTGTGCCGGCTGATCTCGGCGGGGCGGATGGGGACGCTGGAAGGTGGCTGGCAGGACAAGGGAGTATGCGAGATTTCGCTCGGTATGCTGGCCCAGTGGAGCGAGGGGGTGCACCTGGTGCTGCTGCCGGCGGCCGATCTGGAGCGTCGGTTTACGGTTGGGGTGGAAAGCAATGTCGTGCCGTTCCGTCGTCCCCCGCTTGAAGAAAGCGGGTTTTCGCGCGGAGGCGCGGAGACGCGGAGGGAAGCGGAAGAAAGGACATTTGGTTCACGCAGAGACGCAGAGGCGCAGAGATTTTCGCTTGAGCCGCAGGCTCTCTCTGCCAATGCCAGCGTCCCACTTGATGCACCATCTGTGGGAAAGGGGACTTCGTCCCGGGCTCAACCTCTCTGCGTCTCCGCGCCCCCGGGCGAAATAACCGCTTCCTTCGCGCAACTCCTCCCCCATCTGATCCGCCAGCTGCCCACGCTGCGCCACCTGGCTGCGGCCTATCTTTATACGGACAACGATATCGCCCGCATCGAAATGCTCGACAGCCTAGCCCGCCAGCATGGCCTGACCCTGCTGGCGACCAACGACGTGCTCTATCATGCGCCCGAGCGCCGTCCGCTGCACGACGTGATGACCGCGATTCGCCACAAGACCACCGTCGCCCATGCTGGCTACCTGCTCCAGGCCAATGCCGAACGGCACCTGAAGTCGCCGCAAGAAATGCTCCGCCTGTTCGAGCAATGGCCCCACGCCATCGCCGCGACGCGCGAACTGGCCGACGCCTGCCAGTTCAGTCTGGACGAGCTGGCTTACGAGTATCCCAAAGAGATTTGCCCGGACGGATTAAATCCGCAGCAATTTCTCGATCAGCAGACCTGGCTGGGCGCGGACCGTCGCTATCCTTCCGGCGTGCCCGAAGCGGTGCGCGAGACCTTGCAGCGCGAGCTGGTGCTGATCGGCAAGCTCAACCTCGCGCGCTATTTCCTGACGATCAAGGACATCGTCGACTTCGCCCGCGCGCAGGATCCGCCGATCCTGTGCCAGGGGCGCGGCTCGGCGGCCAATTCAGCGGTGTGTTATTGCCTCGAGATCACTGCGGTCGATCCGGCCAAGCATGCCCTGCTGTTCGATCGCTTCATCTCCGAGGAGCGCAAGGAACCGCCCGATATCGACGTCGATTTCGAACACGAGCGGCGCGAGGAGGTGATCCAGTACATCTACCGCCGCTATGGCCGCCACCGCGCGGGTTTGTGCGCCACCGTGATCCACTACCGCCCGCGTATGGCGATCCGTCAGGTCGGCAAGGCGATGGGGCTGAGCGAGGACATCACCTCGGCGCTCGCCCGCACCGTATGGGGCGGCCACGGGCGCGAGATCGGCGAGGCGCATGTTGCCGAGATCGGCATGGACCTGTCCGATCCGCACTTGCGCCGGGTGCTAAAGCTGACCGACCAGATGATCGGTATGCCCCGTCATCTGGGCCAGCACGTTGGCGGGTTTATCCTGACCCAGGGCCCGCTGAGCGAGACCGTGCCGATCGGCAACGGCGCCATGCCCGAGCGCAGTTTTATCGAGTGGGACAAGGACGATATCGACGCGCTGGGCATCCTCAAGGTCGATGTCCTGGCGCTGGGGATGCTCACCTGCATCCGCAAATGCCTCGATCTGCTGGGCGCGCATCATGGTCGCGAGCTGACCCTGGCCACGGTCCCGCGCGAGGATCCGGAAGTCTATGCGATGCTGCGCAAGGGTGACTCGCTCGGAGTGTTCCAGGTCGAGAGCCGGGCGCAGATGAACATGCTTCCGCGGCTGCGCCCGCGCGAGTTCTATGACCTGGTGATCCAGGTCGCGATCGTCCGCCCCGGGCCGATCCAGGGCGATATGGTCCACCCTTATCTCAAGCGGCGACGCGGCGAGGAGCGCGTGGCAATCCCCGCTCCGGGCGCCGCGCATGGGCCGCCCGATGAGCTCAGCTCGATCCTTGGGCGCACCTTGGGCGTGCCGATCTTCCAGGAACAGGCGATGAAGATCGCACTCGACGCGGCGAAGTTTTCCGGGGCCGAGGCCAACCGGCTGAGGAAGGCGATGGCGACCTTTCGCAGCCGGGGCATGGTCGACGAATTGCAGGACATGATGGTCGAGCGGATGGTCACCCGCGGCTACGATCGTGACTTCGCCCAGCGCTGTTTCAACCAGATCCGGGGCTTTGGAGAATACGGCTTCCCCGAAAGCCACGCCGCCAGCTTTGCCCACCTGGTCTATGTCTCGAGCTGGCTCAAATGCCACTTCCCCGCAGCGTTTGGTTGCGCCTTGCTCAATTCGCAGCCGATGGGGTTCTATGCTCCCGCCCAGATCGTGCGCGATGCGGTGGAGCATGGGGTGCGGGTGCTGCCGGTGGATGTGAATGCGAGCGGGTGGGATTGTGCTTTGGAGGAGGTTGGTTCGCGCAGAGACGCAGAGGCGCAAGGATGTTGCAAGGCGCCGCAGGCTCATCCTGACAATCCCGACGATCCGCTTGACGCAGCGCCTGATTCAAAAAGGACTTCGTCCCAAGCGCAACGCCTCTGCGCCTCTGCGCCTCTGCGCGAAACCGAAACGGAAACCGAGCCTGCCCTCCGCCTCGGCCTGCGCCAGATCGACGGGTTCCCCGAAGCCGCCGCCGCAAAGCTGGTGGCGGAGCGCGAGGAGAACGGGCCTTATGCCGATGTCGCCGCCTTGCGCGATCGGGCGGGGCTTTCTCCCGCGTTGATCGAGCGGCTGGCTTCGGCCGATGCGTTCGGCTCGCTGGCGCTACCCCGACGCCAGGCCTTGTGGGACGCGCGCAGCTTGATCGGCGGGCCCGAGCTGCCGTTGTTTGCTGCCGCGCGTGAACGGGGCGAGGGGCATGACCGGGTGGCGACGCGGTTGCCGCGCATGCCCTTGTCGGAGGAAGTGGTCGCCGATTACCAGACCCAGCGGCTCAGCCTCAAGGCGCACCCGCTGGCTTTCCTGCGCGCCAGCCTGGCTGAGCGCGGCTTTGTCCGGGCCTGCGACCTGCGCGCGCGCAAGTTCCGGGCGATGGTCCAGGTGGCCGGCGTGGTCCTGATCCGCCAGCGCCCGGGCAGCGCCAAGGGGGTGGTGTTCATCACCCTGGAGGACGAGACCGGGGTAGTAAACCTGGTGGTCTGGCCCGATCTGAAGGAGAAATTCCGCAAGGTGGTGATGGGCGCGCGACTGATGGAAGTGCGCGGACGGGTCGAATACGATGACGAGGTGATCCACGTCATCGCCGCGCACCTGATCGACGCGACCCCGGCGCTGCACGCGCTGTCCGATGACCTGCTGCCGACCACGATCGCGCGGGGCGACCACTGCAACAACCCGCTACCGAGCAAGTTCGCGCCCGCTGAGCCGTTCCAGCCGCCGCCGCCCGACAACCGCGACTGCGGCTTCGTCCAGGGCCATCCGCGCGACGTCCGGATTATCCCGAAATCGCGGGATTTTCATTGATGCTCAGGCCTGCCCCTTGGCCACGAACCACAGGAACAGCGCCGAGGCGGCCAGCATCAGCAATGTCGCGGCCCAGCCGGCGAGCTTCATTCCGCGCGATATGGTCAGGCGGCCCATCGCGCGGGGATTGCTGACGATCAGCATCATCACCACCATCGTCGGCCCGGCGAGCAGGCCGTTGACCACCGCCGCCCAGTACAGCGCCCGCGCTGGATCGATCCCGACCCGCTCAAGCGCCGCCCCGGCCAGCGTGGTCACGGCGATCGTCGCATAAAACAGTCGCGCGCCCAATGGCTTGGCGTCAAGGCTACCGGCATAGCCCGCCATTTCGGAGACTCCATAGGCCGTCGCCCCAGCGAGCACCGGCACCGCCAGCAGCCCGGTACCGATGATTCCCACGGCAAACAGGGCGAAAGCGAACTGGCCGGCAATCGGCCGCAGCGCTTCGGCTGCCTGGGACGAGGTCGTGATGTCGTGCACACCGCTGGCGTTCAGCGTGGCGGCTGTGGCAAAGACGATCGCCAGCGAAATGATCGTGCTGAAGGCCATGCCGACGATCGTGTCGATCCGGATCCGCTTGAGTTCGGGACCGGCGCTGGCCGGGGTCAGGCAAAGCGGCTTGGCATGGTGGCGGTGCTGCTCCTCCACCTCCTGGGCCGATTGCCAGAAAAACAAGTACGGGCTGATCGTGGTCCCAAGGATTGCAACGAAGCCGGTGGCATAGGCCACGTTGAACTGGATTTCCGGGACCACCAACGAGCGCAAGGCGCGGCCCCAGGGCACATGTGCGACAATCACCACGCCGACGTAAGTGAACAGCGACAGAGTTGTCCATTTGAGCAGCGAGGAATAGGTCGCATAGCTGATCAGAACTTCCAAAACGATGCAAAGAATTCCGAATAAAAGCGTGTAAAGGCCTGCATTTCCTCCGATCAACATCGCCAGGGCAGCCCCCATTGCGCTGAGATCGGCGCCCAGGTTTATGATGTTTGCGACCAGCAAAAGAGTGATAACCGTCCACAAGACAGCCCGTGGATAATGCCGCCGCAGGTTCCTCGCGATGCCGCCGCCGGTCACGCGCCCGATCTCGGCGGCGATCTGCTGGATCGCCACCATCAGCGGGAAGGACAGCACGAAGGTCCAGGCCAGGCCATAGCCGAACTGCGCGCCGATCTGGCTGTGGGTGCCGATACCGCTGGGATCGTCGTCCGCCGCGCCGGTGATCAGCCCCGGGCCCAGGACGCTCAGCATCGAGCGCTTGGGGTGATCGGGCGATGCAGTGGCCCCGTCGGACGAAGGAGCGGGCGCGGTCATGGGCGCGGTCATGGGCGGGGTGTTACATGCCCTTGCACTGTGCGCAATGGACGGTGGCTAAACCGCTTCCAGCGCGTAGCCCGCTGAACGCACAGTGCGCAGCGGGTCGGCAACGCCTTGCAGCTCGATGCCTTTGCGCAAGCGACGGATATGGACGTCGACCGTGCGCAGTTCGATGTCGCTGCCGGTGCCCCAGACTGCGTCGAGCAATTGTCCGCGCGAGAATACCCGGCCGGGGTGTTCCATGAAGAACTTGAGCAGTCGGAATTCGGTTGGACCCAGCGCGATGGAGTTACCGCCGCGGGTGACCCGGTGTGCGGCGGCGTCGAGAGTGAGGTCACCCACATTCAGCATCTCACCGGCCAGAGCGGGCCGGATGCGCCGCATGATCGCCGCGACCCGCGCGATCAGTTCGCGGGGCGAGAATGGCTTGGTCAGATAGTCGTCAGCGCCGGTTTCCAGACCGCGGATGCGGTCATCCTCGGCCTCGCGCGCGGTCAGCATGATGATTGGAACATTCGCGGTGGCCTTGTCGCGGCGCAGGCGGCGGCAGACCTCGATCCCGCTGGTGCCCTCGATCATCCAGTCGAGCACCACCAAGTCGGGCACTTCCTCGGCGGCCAGCAACAGCGCTTCGTCGCCATCTCCGGTGGCGCTGACTGCATAGCCTTCGGCCTTGAAGCGGAATTCGAGCAGTTCGGACAGGGCCGGATCGTCCTCGACCAGCAACAAGCGCGGGGCAGGCATGGGGCGTTCCTTCAGGAAACTAGGGCGAGATTTCTTCGCGGTCGGTCAGATAGGTGCCGGTGGCCGCAAAGTGTACCTGTTCGGCGACATTGGTGGCGTGGTCGCCGATCCGTTCGAGATTGCGCGCGACGAACAGGAGTTGCGCGGCGCTGCTGATGGTCTTGGGGTTCTCAACCATGTGGCTGACCAGATTGCGGAAGATGCTATCGTAGAAGGCATCGACTTTGTCATCGCGGGCGATCACGTCGGAGGCCATCACCGGATCACGTGCGGCATAGGCGGTGAGCACGTCATGGACCATTTCGGCAGCGATGTCGGCCATTGCCGGGATCAGGGTCAGCGGCTCGAACGACTTGTGGTTCTCGATCTTGCCGGTGCGCTTGGCGATATTCTTGGCATAGTCGCCGATCCGCTCGATCACTCCGGCGATCTTGAGCGCGGCGATGACTTCGCGCAGATCGTCCGCCATCGGTGCGCGCAATGCGATGATGCGGATGGCCAGGCGATCGACCTCGATCTCGATCGCATCGATCCGCTTGTCGCGCCGGATTACCGCATCAGCCAGCTCGCGCGAGCCGCGGATCAGCGCATCCATCGCCTCGCCGATCGAGACTTCGGCGAGGCCGCCCATCTCGGCGATCAGGCCGCGCAGGCGGGTGATGTCCTCGTCGAACGCCTTGACTGTATGTTCTGCCATTATCCGTACCGTCCGGTGATATAATCCTTGGTCCGTTCTTCGCGGGGATTGGTGAAAATCTTCGAGGTTTCGTCGTATTCGACCATCCGCCCGAGGTGGAAGAAGGCGGTGCGCTGCGAGACGCGTGCAGCCTGCTGCATCGAATGGGTGACGATGACGATAGCATATCGCCCGCGCAGATCGTCGATCAATTCCTCGATCCGGGCGGTGGCGATCGGGTCGAGTGCCGAGCAGGGCTCATCCATCAGGATTACCTCGGGATCGACCGCGATGGCGCGGGCGATGCACAGCCGCTGTTGCTGTCCGCCCGAAAGCGCGGTGCCGCTGTCGGTGAGCCGATCCTTGACCTCGTCCCACAGTCCGGCGCGGCGCAACGAGCGCTCAACGATGGCGTCGAGTTCGGACTTGTTGCTCGACAAGCCATGGATGCGCGGGCCGTAGGCAATATTCTCGTAAATCGATTTGGGGAACGGGTTGGGCTTCTGGAAGACCATGCCGACGCGGGCGCGCAGCTGCACTACGTCGAGGTCTGAGCGGTAGATGTCCTGCCCGTCGAGCATGATCTCGCCCTCGAACCGGGCCGAGGGGATGGTGTCGTTCATCCGGTTGAGCGAGCGCAGGAAGGTCGACTTGCCGCAGCCCGACGGCCCGATGAAAGCGGTAACGTACTGCGTCTCGATGTCGATCGAGACGTCGTCGATCGCACACTTGTCACCATAATAGATGGAGACGTTGCGCGCCTGCATCTTGGGTCTGGTCGGGAGCGGAGCTTGGGTCGGGGATGTAATCACGGTCACCAGTGCTTTTCGAAACGGTTGCGAAGGTAGATGGCCAGGCCGTTCATCGCCAGCAGGAACAGCAGCAGGACGATGATCGCCGCCGAGGTGCGCTCGACAAAGCCGCGGTCGATCTCGTCGGACCATAGAAAGATCTGGACCGGCAGCACGGTGGAGGGCGAGGTCAGGCCGCCCGGCGGCGTGGCAACGAAAGCGCGCATCCCGATCATCAGCAGGGGCGCAGTCTCGCCCAGGGCGCGCGCCATGCCGATGATCGTGCCGGTGAGGATGCCAGGCAGGGCAAGGGGCAAAACGTGGTGGAATACCATCTGGACCCGGCTCGCCCCGATCGCCAGCGCGGCATCGCGGATCGAGGGAGGGACCGCCTTGATCGCATTGCGCCCTGAAATGACGATCACCGGCATGGTCATCAGCGCCAGGGTCATGCCGCCGATTAAAGGTGCCGAGCGCCAGTTGGGGAACACGCCCAGGAACACCGCCAGGCCGAGCAGACCGAAGATGATCGAGGGGACCGCGGCAAGGTTGTTGATCGACACTTCGATCAGCTCGCTCCAGCGGTTGCGCGGGGCATATTCCTCCAGATAGACCGCCGAGAGCACGCCGATCGGGAAGGCCAGCGCCAAGGTGACGAACATCGTCAGCATCGAGCCCTTGAGCGCTCCCCAGATGCCCACCGACTGCGGATCGGTAGCATCGCTGCGCGTGAGGAAGCCGCTATCGAAGGCGCGGTGAAGCTTGCCTTCGCGGGTCAGCTTTGCGGCGAGGGCGCGCATTTCGGGCGTATTATCGCCCCGCGCGCCGGCGGCCAGATCCTTGCTCACCGGCAGCGACACGGCGAGTTGCGCGCGTAGCAGCGAGGGCGAAGCGACAATCTGCTTGGCAACTTCGCGCCAGGCCGTGTCGGATAGTTCTGCCGCGGCCGGTTCGCCCGCCGACCGGGCGGCAGCCAGGCGAACCGCATCGGGCAGACCGGCCGTCTCCAGCGCCTTTATCGCCTGAGGCCCGGCGAGCTGACTGGGATCGACTGTCAGCTGCGCCTTGGCGAGATCGAGCGGGAAGGCGAGTTCGGCGCGCTGGAAGCCGCCGACCGCGTTGTTGGTCATGGTCAGCAGCAGGAAGCCCAGGACCAGTGCCGAAAAGGCAATGGCGGCGAAGCCAAAGCGGCGGAACCGGCGCTCGGCAGCATAGCGCTGCTTGAGCCGCGCCTCGAACGCGGCGCCGCGACTCGCGGGAAGCCGGGGGCTGGCCGGGAGTGCCGGCGTCAGAGCGGAGACGTCACTCATAGGCTTCACGGAACCGTTTGACGACGCGCAGGGCGATGAAATTGAGCAACAGCGTGACCAGGAACAGGACCATACCCAAAGCGAAGGCGGACAGCGTCGCGGGGTGATCGAAGCTGCCCTCGCCGGTCAGCATCGCGACGATCTGGAAGGTCACCGTGGTCATGCTGGAAAAAGGGTTGGCGGTCAGGCGCGCAGTCGCTCCGGCGGCCATCACCACGATCATGGTCTCGCCAATGGCGCGACTGACCGCGAGCATGATCCCGGCAACGATGCCCGGCAGCGCGGCGGGGATCAGGACCTTGCGGATTGTCTCGGAGGTCGTCGCGCCCATCGCCAGGCTGCCGTCTCGCATCGCCTGGGGTACTGCAGCGATGCTGTCGTCGGCCATCGAGGACACAAAAGGAATGATCATGATCCCCATCACCAGCCCGGCCGCCAGTGCGCTTTCGCTCGAGGCGCCGGCCACCCCGATCGACTGGCCGAAATCGCGGATCGCCGGGGCTACTGTGAGGGCGGCAAAGTAGCCATAGACCACGGTGGGGACACCGGCGAGGATCTCGAGCAGCGGCTTCATCCACCGCCGCAGCCGGGCCGAGGCGTATTGGGTCAAGTAGATCGCGCTCATCAGCCCCAGCGGAATTGCCACGATCATGGCAATGATCGCGCCGATGAAGATCGTCCCCCAGAACAATGGCAGCGCGCCATAAGTTTGCCCGGTCAGGGCGCCGGGCGCAGCCATCGGGTCCGGGCTCCAGTGGGTCCCGAACAGGAAATCGATCGGGCTGATCAGTTGAAAGAACCGCACCGTCTCAAACACCAGCGAGGCGAGGATGCCGAAAGTGGTGAGGATCGCCACCAGCGAAGTCGCCAGCAGACCCAGCATGACTGCCCGCTCAACCCGGGTGCGAGCGGAAAAATTGGGGCGCAGGCGCAGGAAGGCAAGCGCACCTCCCGCAAATCCGATCAGCAAGGTGACCACGATCCCGATCGTGCCATACCATAGCAGCGCGCTGTGAAACGGCCCGACCAATGCCGCTGAGGCGGGATTGAACGACATCCCGGTTTGCCCCGCAGCGATCGCATGGGCTTCAGACAGGATCGAATCGCGCTCCATCCCGAACGGTGGAAGCTGCGCGGCGGCCGGGCTGGCCAGGACGCTCTGGTTAATGAGCCCGGGGGTGACCAGGTTCCAGATCACGGCAAACGCCAGCGCCGGCAGGATCGCCCACAGCGCTACATACCAGCCATGATAGATTGGCAGCGAATTGAGCGTGACTTTAGGATCACGTCGGAACGCCCAGGCGCGCGAACGGGCCACCAGCCATCCGATCAGGCCCAGCCCAAGGGCAAGCAGGACAGGAATGGCTGGCGACATGTCGGCGGAAGGGCTCAGGTCTTACTTGAGCTGGCTGGGATCGAGCAGCGTCATCTCGGCGGCAGTCTTGGCGCTGGCAGCGAGCACCGCGTCGGGCGCGACGACCATCCCGGCCTTAGCCAGCATTCCATCGCGGCTCCACGACTTGGCCCACTCGGCAACGAAGTCCTTGAGGCCCTTGATTGCGGTCAGGTGCGCGGCCTTGACGTAGATGTACAGCGGACGGGCGCCCGGATAGCTGAAATCGGAAATCGAAGCGTAAGTCGGGACGATCCCGTTCATCGTCAGGCCCTTGAGCTTGTCGGCATTCTCTTCGAGATAGGAATAGCCGAACACGCCGATGGCCTTGGGATTGGCTTCAAGCTTCTGGACGATGAGGTTGTCGTTCTCACCCGAATCGACATAGGCGCCGTCGCTGCGAACTTCGGTGCAGATCTTGTCGTGCTGGTCCTTGTTACTGTCCTTAAGTGTCTTCATCGCCGGGTCGGTTTCGCAGCCCTTGGTCAGGATCAGCTCCTTCATCGCGTCGCGCGTTCCAGAAGTTGACGGCGGGCCATAGACCAGGATCGGCTCGGCCGGGAACGCGGGGTTCACGTCATGCCAGGTCTTGGCGGTGTTGGGCTTGCCGAACGGGTTGGCAGCGAGCGCCTTGTAGACGTCGGCCTGGGTCAGCGCGAGGCCGGGGCCACCTTTGGCTTCGGCAAAGGCGATGCCATCAAGGCCGACCTGGATTTCAACGATCTTGTCGACGCCGTTCTTGGCGCATTCCTCGTACTCGGACTTCTTGATCCGGCGCGAGGCATCCTCGATGTCGGGATAGGCCACGCCTACCCCGGCGCAGAACAGCTTCATCCCCGCGCCGGTGCCGGTCGATTCGATGATTGGTGACTTGAATTCGGGACTCGATTTGGCGAGCGAATCGGCGACCGCCTTGGCGAACGGATAGACTGTCGACGAGCCGACCGCGCGGATCTGGTCGCGCGAGGCGTTCTGTGAGCCGCCGCATCCGGCGACAAGCGTAGAAATTGCGGCAGCACTGGCCAGCATGACGGCAGTTTTCTTCATCGTTCAGACTTTCTCTCTCGGGTGTCGCGGGCTCTACGCGGTATCGCCGGACGCTCTGCGGATGTTCCATGACAGCATTATGACAAAACGCCAGTACCGCTCGCGACCGGCTGTGGAAGGGCTGAAGTGGCAGCGGGAAAGTGGATCGAAACCCGTGTTCCCTCGCTCGGGCGGCTGGCGATATCGAGCCTTCCGCGGTGCCGTTCGACGATGTGCTTGACGATTGCCAGGCCCAGACCAGTGCCACCGGCAGCGCGGCTGCGGCCGGGGTCGGTGCGGTAGAAACGGCGGGTCAGGTGGGGCAGGTGCTCGGGCGCGATGCCCGGACCGTGATCTTGCACTGCCAGCTCGACCTCGCCGCGGCGGGCGGGGCCGATACTTACTTCGACCGCAGCCTCGGGATCGCCGTACTTGAGCGCATTGTCGATCAGGTTGCGCAGCAACTGCTCGATCTGGCGCGAATCGCCAGTGACGATTGCCGACGAATCTGTGGCACGAAGGACCACCCGGTCTTTGCCGCGCAATGCCGCGACTTCGCCGACGATCCGCCGGGCCAGTGCGGTCAGGTCCAGCGGATCGGTTGGAGGATCGTGCTTTTCCGCCTCAAGTTGCGAGAGCGACATCAGATCGGCCACCAGCCCCTGCATCCGCCGGGCCTCGCGCAGGACGATCTCGTGAAACCGCGCGGATGTGGCCGGATCTACCGACTGGTCGCTGTCAGACAGGGTCTCGACATAGCCGATCACTGCCGCCAGCGGGGTGCGCAACTCGTGGCTGGCATTGGCGACGAAGTCGGTATGGGCGCGGCTCACGTCGGCCTCGCCGGTGCGGTCGATCAGTTCGATCAGGGTATAGCGTTCGTCGATCCGAGTGCGAGTCAGTTGCCACTGGCTGCGCGCATGGGTCAGGCCGCGGACCGTCACGCTGGCCCCGTCCTCATGGTCGAGCAGTGCCACCGCCTGGGGGTGGCGCAGGGCGATGCGCGCGTCCTGACCCACGATATGCGCGCCCAGGGTGGTGCGGGCGGCGGCATTGGCGGCGGTAATCCGTCCGCGATCAAACAGCAGCAGCGGAAAGCTCAGCGGCTCGATCAGCGCGCGCATCGCATTGTCCGAGCCCAGCGCAAGACTGGAGCGCGGGGCCTCAGTGGCTGGCTCGGGGCGGGTCAGCCACAACGTCCCCAGCCAGATCACAACAACGCCCAGAGTCAGCCAGAAATCGGCACCGGCAGCCAGCATCCCGCCGGCCGTGACGAACGCCAGGCCGATGCCCGGCCAAGGGACTGCGCGGTTGCCGTTCATGCCCGAACCGCTCCTAAGGCCGAGCGGGCAGGGCTGCCAGAGGTATTTTGCAGATTGTTGGCCAGCAGCGATCCGTTAGGCATTTAGACCAGCGCAGGCAGTGCTGGCCGCCAGACTGGCGCAGGAACGGCAGATGATTTAGTCTGCTACAAGACGGTGGGACAGGGCCGTCCAGCGGGGCGATTCGCCCGTTAAACAGTCGGGGGAGCTTGGGATGGCCCGGGTGGCAGCGCATATAGCAGGACGGGTCTTCGCAGGCTTGCTCGCCTGCGGGACGGGGCAGGCTTTGGCGCGCGCTGCGCCCCCTTCGCTTGCTCCCGGTTTTTCGATCGGAACAGCGGGTGTCACATGCGAAGCACAGGGCGTGTCGCTCAACGGCGAGCGAAGCTCGGTTTTCGATCGCAAGTGGGCCATCCTGTGCCGCGATCTCGCACAGCCAGTAGGCCAGGCGGTAGTCCGCCATGGAACAGACAAGCGGCCTGATGTGGGCTGTTCCGATCCGCAGCCCGCCATGCTGGAAGGCCTGAGCGGCACCGCTGTCTTGACCTGCCTTAGCGCAGGATCCGGCGCTGCTATGCGGTTCTACGCTGCGAACATCGGCAACCGCAGCTATCGGGTGCAGGGCTTCGA
>JAYWBP010000128.1:0-3947 GCA_043781375.1 Novosphingobium sp. | reverse complement strand
AACGCCATTCGCGCGCTTTCGATGGACGCGGTGGAAGCGGCCAATTCGGGGCATCCGGGTATGCCGATGGGTATGGCCGACGTCGCCACGGTACTGTTAGCCGAGCAGCTCAGGTTTGATCCCGCCGCGCCCAAATGGCCCGACCGCGACCGCTTCGTGCTCTCGGCCGGGCATGGTTCGATGCTGCTCTATTCGCTGCTGTACCTTACCGGTTACCAGTCGCCGACGATCACCGACATCGAGAATTTCCGCCAGCTTCACTCGGTTTGTGCGGGTCACCCGGAGAATATCGAGCTCGAAGGCGCCGAAGCTACCACCGGTCCGCTCGGGCAAGGTCTGGCGATGGCGGTCGGGATGGCGATCGCCGAGCGGCATCTCAACGCCGAATTTGGCGGCGAGTTGGTCGATCACCAGACCTGGGTGGTCGCTGGCGATGGCTGCCTGATGGAAGGGATCAACCACGAAGCCATTGGCCTCGCCGGCAACCTTCAGCTCGGCCACCTAAACGTGCTGTGGGATCACAACTCGATCACCATCGACGGCGGCACCTCGCTATCGACCTGCGAAGATGTCATGGCGCGCTATGCCGCAACCGGGTGGCACACCGTGGCCTGTGACGGGCACGATTACGCCGACATCAGCAAGGCATTGGCCAAAGCCGCGAAGGATCCGCGTCCCTCGCTGGTTGCGTGCAAGACGATCATCGGCAAGGGCGCGCCCGACAAGCAGGGCACGCACAATGTTCACGGCAGCCCGCTTGGCGCGGATGAAATCGCCAAGGCGCGCAAGGTGCTCGGTTGGACCGCACCGCCGTTCGAAATTCCTGCCGAAATTTTGGCTGACTGGCGCTCGCTTGGCGCCAAAGGCGCTGCTGCGCACGGCGAGTGGAGCAAGCGGCTCGCGTCGGACGCGCGCGGCGACGAATTCTCCGCGCGGATGGCAGGTGAACTGCCTGCTTTGACCGGCTGGCACGATTACCGGGCGAAGCTGGCCGCGGACATGCCCAACCTTGCCACCCGCAAGTCGAGCGAGAACGCGCTGACCGTGCTCACCGCTGCGGTCCCGGCGATGATCGGCGGATCGGCTGACCTGACCGGCTCGAACAATACCAAGACCGCCTCGACCCTGCCGCTGACCGCCGAAGATTATAGCGGACGTTACGTCTATTACGGCATCCGCGAATTCGGCATGGCAGCGGCAATCAACGGCATGGCGCTGCACGGCGGGATTGTGCCTTACGGCGGTACCTTCCTGGTCTTCTCCGACTATTGCCGCAATGCAATCCGGCTGGCGGCGTTGCAGCAAGCCCGCTCGATTTTCGTGCTGACCCATGACAGCATCGGGCTGGGTGAAGACGGTCCGACGCACCAGCCGATCGAGCACGTCGCGTCGTTGCGCGCAATTCCGCAGCTGTGGGTGTTCCGCCCGGCCGATGCGATGGAGACCGCCGAGTGCTGGGAACTGGCGATCCAGCGCAAGGACGGTCCGAGCGCGTTGGCGCTGACCCGCCAGAACCTGCCGGCGCTGCGCGGCGATGCCGATCAGAACCGCAGCGCCAAAGGAGCGTACCGGCTTGTTTCGGCCACCGCGGCCAAACAGGTCGTGCTGCTTGCCACCGGTTCGGAAGTGCAATTGGCCGTGGAAGCCGCCAAGTCGCTCGAAGCCGACGGGATTGGTGCCGACGTTGTCTCGATGCCGTGTTGGGAGCTGTTCGAGGCGCAAGACGAAACGTATCAGGGCTCGCTGATTCCGCACGATCTGCTGACCGTGTCGATCGAGGCCGGGACCACCTTCGGCTGGCACAAGTGGACCGGCCGCGACGGGATCAACATCGGGATCGACCGCTTCGGACTGTCCGCCCCGGCTGATGAACTGTTCAAGCTGTTCGGCTTCACTGCCGAGGCAATTGTTGCAAAGATCAAGGCCAAGCTGGGCCGCTAACAGGAAGGTTTTAAGCAATGGCGATCAAGGTTGCGATCAACGGTTTCGGGCGCATTGGGCGCAATGTGGCACGCGCGATCCTCGCGCAGCCCGGCTGCGGGCTCGAACTGGTGTCGATCAACGACCTTGCTTCGGCGGAGGCTAACGCGCTGCTGTTCAAGCGCGATTCGGTCCACGGCGCGTTCGCAGGCACGGTCGAAGTCGATGGCAATGAACTGGTCATCAACGGCGAGCGCATCCACGTCACCGCCGAGCGCGATCCCGCCAACCTGCCGCACAAGGCCAATGGTGTCGACATCGCGCTTGAGTGCACCGGGTTCTTCACTGATCGCGCGTCGTGCGAAAAGCACCTTGCTGCGGGCGCCAAGCGCGTGCTGATCTCGGCCCCGGGCAAGGGCGTCGACCTGACGGTGGTTTACGGGGTCAATCATGACAAGCTCACCGCCGACCACGTGATCGTCTCGAACGCATCGTGCACCACCAACTGCCTCGCGCCGTTTGCCAAGGTGCTCAACGATGCGATCGGAATCGAGCGCGGGCTGATGACCACGATCCACGCCTATACCAACGACCAGAAGATTCTCGACCAGATCCACGAAGATCCGCGCCGCGCCCGTGCCGCTGGCATGAGCATGATCCCCACCACCACTGGTGCCGCGCGCGCGGTGGGTGAGGTGCTGCCCGAACTGAAGGGCAAGCTCGATGGCTCGGCGATCCGCGTACCGACGCCGAACGTCTCGGTGGTTGATCTGACTTTCACCCCGAAACGTGACACCACCAAGGAAGAAGTCAACGCGCTGCTCCAAGCCGCGTCGGAAGGCGCAATGAAGGGCGTGCTGGCCTATTCGGACGAGCCGCTGGTGTCGATCGACTACAACGGCTGCGCTGCCAGCTCGACCATCGACAGCCTGGAGACCACGGTGATCGACGGCAAGCTGGTCCGGGTGCTGAGCTGGTATGACAACGAATGGGGCTTCTCCAACCGCATGGTCGATACGGCCGGCGCGATGGGGAAGTTGATCTAGTTCTTTCCTTCCCCCTCGATGGGGGAAGGATGCGACGACTTGGCAACGTGTTGCCTAGTCGAAGCTGGATGGGGGTGCGGGTGCGTCCGGACGCGACATCACCCCCACCCAACCTTCGCTAGGCGGCCCAGGCCGCCAAGCTGCGGTATCCCTCCCCCATCAAGGGGGAGGAGGGAGATCACGATGACCAGTTTCAAAACCCTCGACGATCTCCCCGCTGACCTCACCGGCAAGGTCGCGCTGGTGCGGGTCGATCTCAACCTGCCGATGGCTGACGGGGTGGTGACCGACGATACCCGCGTGCGCGCCTCGGCACCGACCATTCTTGAGCTGGCCGACAAGGGCGCAAAGGTGCTGCTGCTGGCGCATTTCGGGCGGCCCAAGGGCGAGAAGGTCTCGACCATGTCAGTGTCGATGACCATCGACGCGGTCCAGCACGTGCTGGGGCGCGAGGTGATGTTCGTGCCCGAAATCGCCGGGCCGGTGGTCGCACAGTCGGTCGGCATCCTCCAGCCCGGCGACATCGCGATGCTGGAGAATACGCGGTTCTGGAAGGGCGAGGAAGCCAACGATCCCGAGCTCGCCAAGGCGATTGCGGCGAACGGCGATTTTTACGTCAACGATGCCTTTTCCGCCGCGCACCGCGCGCATGCCAGCACCGAAGGCCTCGCGCATGTGTTGCCAGCCTATGCCGGGCGCGCGATGCAGGCCGAGCTGACCGCGCTGGAAAAGGCGCTGGGCCAGCCCGAGCGTCCGGTCGCGGCGGTCGTCGGCGGGGCCAAGGTGTCCTCCAAGCTCGACGTTCTGACGCATCTGGTGACGCAGGTCGATCACCTGATCATCGGTGGGGGCATGGCCAACACCTTCCTCGCCGCGCGCGGCGTGAATGTCGGCAAGTCGCTGGCCGAGCATGACCTGGCCGCAACCTGTGAGCAGATTCTGGACGCTGCGGACAAGGCGGGCTGCACGGTCCACCTGCCT
>JAYWBP010000127.1:0-81539 GCA_043781375.1 Novosphingobium sp. | reverse complement strand
GGCGGATTGTGGTGGCCATGTCAGGCGGGGTCGATAGCTCGGTGGTCGCCGCCCTTGCGGCGCAGTCGGGCGCCGAAGTGATCGGCATCACCCTGCAGCTCTACGACCACGGCGCCGCGACCAAGCGTAAGGGTGCGTGCTGCGCGGGCGACGATATCCGCGATGCCCGCGCCGTGGCCGACCGGCTGGGCATCGCCCACTATGTGTTCGACCATGCCTCGTCGTTCCGCAGCGAAGTGGTCGAGCAATTCGCCGATGATTACCTGGCGGGCCGCACCCCGATCCCCTGCATCCGCTGCAATATGGGGCCTAAGTTCACCGACCTGCTGGGCATGGCTCGTGACCTGGGCGCCGATTGCCTGGCGACCGGACACTATGTTCGCCGCGAGCTCGGTCCCGGTGGCACCGAACTGCACCGCGCGCTCGACCCGGCGCGGGACCAGAGCTATTTTCTGTACGCGACGACCGAGCGGCAACTCGATTATCTGCGCTTTCCGCTGGGCGGCATGCCCAAGAGCGAGGTCCGCAAACTCGCCGAAACGGCGGGGCTTCGCGTTGCGGCCAAGCCCGATAGCCAGGACATCTGTTTCGTCCCCGACGGCGACTATGCCCGTGTCGTGCGCGAGATCCGGCCCGAGGGCGAGGCGCCCGGTGCAATTGTCCACGCGACGAGCGGCGCAGTGCTGGGCGAGCATCGCGGCGTGATTCATTATACCGTCGGCCAGCGCCGGGGTCTGGAGATCGGCGGCCAGGCCGCGCCGCTTTATGTCACCGCGATCAATGCCGCGACGCGCCAGGTCATGGTTGGCCCGCGTCACCTGCTGGCGGTGAGCGCCGCGCATCTTGTCGAGACCAACCGTATCGGCCCCCTGCCGGGAGTGGCTTTGACGGCCAAGGTCCGCTCGCTCGCCAAGCCGGTGCCGGTGATGCTCGAAGGGAATCTGGGCGAAGGCGGCACGGTGACGATCCGCTTTGGCGAACCCGAATATGGCGTCTCCCCCGGGCAGGCGGCGGTGCTCTATGCTGGCGAGCGCGTTGTCGGCGGCGGCTGGATCGCTGGAACCGAGGCAGCAATCTAAATCCTCCCCGGAACACGAAGGTGGCAGGCGCTTGCGCCTGGCGGAGGGGGCGACAGTTCTCCGTCTAGGGCTTCATCAAGCAGGGATAGCCTTTGGCCATTCCGCCCTTCGAAACACCTCCCCGTTCCAGGGAGGATTGCTCACCCCTCCCAACGATCCAGCACGCAGCCTTCACCTTCGCGGAACCGGGCGGTCTGGGTCGAGAGCAGGGGGAAGCGCGCGGTCACGCTGCGGGCGGCCTTGTCCTCGCTGAGCATGACCAGGCCCATGCCCGATTCGAAATCCTTGCGGCAATCACCCAGACTCCGTCCACCGACAAAGCGGCACGAACAGGCAACCCGCGCGCCATAGCTGGCGCCGGTCACGGCATAGCCGTTCAACGGCCGCCAGGCGAAGACCAGCGCCGCGATCAAGGCCAGCACAATGAGCAACGCGATGCGCCCGGCTTTCGCTCCGCGCCGCAGCGGTTGCAGTTTCGGCTTCTGAGAGACTGGAGGCTTTGCAGTTGCCATCGGGACTCGCCTTGCGCATGGATCGCGTCATGCCGCGCCGCCTGTCCCCTATCCTGCCGCTGCTGGTGCTGCCAGCCCTGATCGCCACCGCCGTACTGTCTGGCTGCAATAAGGCACCCGACCGCCCCGCGACGTTGTCGCCCGCCGCTCTTGCCGCCGTCATTGCCGAGCCCGGCGCGCCGCGTGAGCCGCTGGCCCGCGCAGTCGATGCGTTGTTTACCGATCCCGCCGCGGCCGAGACCCGCGCGGTCATGGTCCTCTACGGCGGGCAGATCGTGGCCGAGCGCTATGGACCGGGCTATGGCCCGAGCACGCGGTTCATCTCATGGTCGATGGCCAAGACGATCACCGGGGTGATGATCGGGATGCTGGTGTCCGACGGTCGCCTGCGGCTGGACCAGACTGCCCCGGTGCCTGCCTGGCAGCGCTCGGGCGATCCGCGCGGCGAGATTACCTTGCGGCAATTGCTCCAGATGCGCTCAGGCCTGCGCCACACCGAGAGTGGCGATCCGATCTATACGTCGGACGAAGTGCGGATGCTGTTCCTCGACGGGCGCGACGACATGGCGGCCTATGCCGAGGCCCAGCCGCTCGAGGCCGAGCCGGGCCGCAAGTTCGAATACTCCTCGAATACATCGGTAATTCTTGCTGACCTTGCCGCGCGCGCCCTGACCGAGAGCAAGGACCCCGCGCTGCGCCGCCAGGCAGTCAGCGACTATTTGCGCACACGTCTGTTCGAACCGCTGGTTATGCGCTCGATGGTCCCCGAATTCGATGCTGCCGGAACGCTGATCGGCGGTAGCCTAATCCACGGCACCGCGCGTGACTGGGCTCGCTTCGGTGAGTTCCTGCGCAATGGCGGCTCGGTCAAAGGCGCGCAGATCATCCCCCGCGGGTGGATTGAATTCATGGAACAGCCCAGCCCGCGCAACCGCGGCTATGGCGCGCAACTGTGGCTGAATCACCCGCAACCAGATGGACACGGGGTGCTGTTCCCCACGCGCGGGCCGTCAGACCTCGTCTCGTGTATCGGCCACCTGGGGCAATATGTGATGGTCTCGTCGAGCGAGAAGCTGACCGTGGTGCGCCTGGGCAAAAGTGGCAGCGATGAGCGCAGTACGGCAGTGGCGCACATGGCGGACATCTTCGCGCTCTACCGCGGGGGTTAGAGGAAGAACCGCCCCTCGACCACGGTCACGCAGTCACCGCCCAGCCATACCCGCTCACCATCGAGGCGGCAGGTGACAAGCCCGCCGCGCGCCGAGGCCTGGAACGCAGTAAAGCTCTCCCGCCCGATTCGCGCCACCCAGTAAGGCGTGAGCACTGCGTGGGCCGAGCCAGTCACGCTGTCCTCGTCCACTCCGCCGCCGGGGACGAAGACGCGACTGACCACGTCCGTCTCGATACCCGGCGCAGTGGCGATGAACTGGTGATCGCCCAGCGCCGCCAGCCCGCGCAGATCGGGGGTCAGCGCGCGGACCTCTGCCTCGCAGCCATAAACGAACAGGTTGTAACGATCGGGTGAGCGCCAGACGGCTACCGGCGTACCGCCGAGCAAGGCCGAAGCTTCATCCCAAGTGCCCGGCGCGGTGGTAATGGCTGGGAGCGCCAGTTCATACCCTTCGTCCAGTCGCCGCACTTCGAGCACCCCGGCCTGACGCGTGCGGAACCGGACCAAATCGCCTGCGCCCGCGCGCCCCAACAGGCCATGCCCCGCGGCCAGCGTGGCATGGCCGCACAGCCGCACTTCCATCGCCGGGGTAAACCAGCGCAGCTCCCAATCCGCCGCGTCGCTGGCGTCGGGCACCAAAAAGGCGGTCTCGGCGAACTTGTTCTCCTCGGCGATCGCCTGGAGCAGCGCGTCTTCAGGCCACGCCTCGAGCAGCATCACCGCCGCCTGGTTGCCCCGTAATACTTGGTCAGAAAAGGCATCGACATGCCAATAGGGCAGAGCCACGCTCACCGCCCCAGCGGCTCTGCCACATGATCGGACGGGAACAGGTCCGTGGCTCCCAGCCCGGTATCGACATGGCCTTCGGGATCAGGATGGATGAGAATTTCCACGCCGGGAAACTCGATCGCCAGCTTGTGCTCGACCTCGTCCATCACCGTGTGCGCCTGGGTCACGGTCATTTCCGGATTGACCCAGACATGGCACTGAACGAAATCCCGATTTCCCGAGGTGCGCGTGCGCAGATCATGGACGCCGCGCAATTCGGGATGGCGGGCCATGACTTCAACCAGCTCGCGCTTTTTGTCCTCGGGCCATTCGCGGTCCATCAACTGGGCGATCGCCTGTTCCGACGCAGTCCATGCGCTCCACCCCAGCCACACGGCGATCGCCAGGCCGAACAGCGCATCGGCCCGCGCGATCCCGGCGTACTGATCGAGCGCCAAGGCTGCGATCACTGCCAGGTTGAGCATCAGGTCAGACTGGTAATGGACATGATCAGTGGCGATGGCGATGCTCTTGGTCCGGGCGATGACGTGGCGCTGCCAGGAAAGCAGGCCCAGAGTCGCCGCAATCGCGATGACCGAAACTACGATGCCCTGCTCGGCCGCAGCGGTGCGCGATCCGGCGAACAATTCCTCGATTGCGCGAATCCCCAGCCACAGCGCCGAAATCGAGATCAGCACGACCTGAAAGATCGCCGCCAGTGCCTCGGCCTTGCCATGGCCGAAGCGGTGTTCGCGGTCGGCCGGCTGGGCCGCAATCCACACCCCGGTCAGGGTCGCCATACTAGCAACCAGATCGAGCAGGGTATCGGCCAGGCTGCCGAGCATCGCGGTCGAACCGGTCGACCAGGCGGCCCAGCCCTTCATCCCTGCCAACAGCGTGGCCACCGCAATGCTAGCCAGCGCGGCGCTGCGGTTGAGCGAGCCGCTCTGCGCGGCGGTCGGGGCGGGGCCGGTCATGGATAGAGCAATGTGCTGGACCAGGCGGCGGTGCCCGCGCGGGTGAAAAGTCGGCGCTCATGCAGGCGATAGGGCCGGTCCTGCCAGAACTCGATTGCGACAGGGTTCACCCGGAAGCCGGTCCAGTGCGGCGGGCGCTCGACCGGGGCGTCGGCAAAGCGGCGCCCGGCCTCGGCAAAGCGATCGATGAATGTGGCGCGCGCGTCGAGCGGCGCGGACTGGTCAGAGGCAACCGCGCCAAGTTGCGAATCGCGCGCGCGGCTGGCGAAATAGGCATCGGCTTCGGCTTCATCGACTTCGCCGATCGGACCCTCGATCCGCACCTGCCGCCGCAGCGACTTCCAGTGGAACAGCAGCGACGCATGCGGATTGGCCAGCAGCTCCCCGCCCTTGCGGCTGTGAGCATTGGTATAGAAGGTGAAGCCCTGCGCCCCATGGCCCTTCAACAGCACCATCCGCACCGAGGGCAGGCCATCCGGCGTGGCAGTGGCCAACGCCATGGCGTTGGAGTCGTTAAGTTCGCTCGCCCGCGCCTGCGCATACCACGCGGCGAACAGGGCCAACGGATCGCTGTCGGAAATGGTCGTCTGGGCGGCGGCGGGGTCCACAACGGGAGTCCTTATGGCGATGGAGTGCAGTAGCCTCGCGCATAGCCGTCCACCCGGATCGTGGAAAGCGCTGTTCGTGCTGGCTCTATTTGTTTCAGTGGTAATGACACATTGCGATCCCGGCCTTTTCCCCGGGAGTGGGGCTGGCGCCACTTCCGCAGCAGCGGAAAGGACTCCGTGCCTTGCCGTTCGGTCGCCATGTCCCTAGCTACGCTGCATGGCAGCAGATCCCTATGTAACCCTGGGCGTGGCGCGCGGCGCGAGCGAGAAGGATATCAAGTCGGCCTATCGCAAGCTGGCGAAGGAACTGCACCCCGATCGCAACACTACCAACCCCAAGGCGACCGAGCGTTTCAGCCAGGTAACCAACGCCTACGATCTGCTGTCCGACAAGGACAAGCGCGCCCGCTTCGACCGTGGCGAGATCGACGGCGACGGAAATCCGGCGATGCCGTTCGGCATGGGCGGCGGTGGCGGCGGCGGCTTTGGTGGTGGCGGGGGTCAGCGCGGCTATCGGACCGAAGGCTTCGGTGGTGGCGAAAATGCCGATATCGGCGATATCTTCGAGGGCCTGTTCGGCGGCGCGCGCGGAGGAATGGGCGGCGGCGCGCGGCGCGGACCGGCCCCCAAGGGCGCTTCGATGCAGTACCGCCTCAATGTCAGCCTGACCGATGCAGCGACGCTCGCCAGCCAGCGGATTACCCTGTCCGATGGCAAGACCATCGACCTCAAGCTTCCTGCGGGGGTCGAGGACGGCACCCAGATGCGCCTCTCGGGCAAAGGCGAGACCGGACCAGGCGGTAACGGCGACGCAATCGTCACGATCCAGGTCCAGGCACACGCCTTCTTTCGCCGCGATGGCGACAATATCCGGCTCGACCTGCCGGTCACCCTCGACGAGGCATTGCGCGGGGCCAAGGTCCGCGTGCCCACGGTCGATGGCGCAGTCATGCTGACCGTCGCGCCGGGCAGCAGTTCAGGCCGCACCCTGCGGCTCAAGGGCAAGGGCTTTAGCCGCAAGGACGGCAGCCGCGGCGATCAACTGGTCCTGCTCCAGATCGACCTGCCGAGCGAAGACACCGACCTGGCGAGCCGCCTCGAAGGCTGGGCAGATGCGCGCAACCCGCGCGCGCGCCTCGGCGTCTGAACGCCCACGTGGAAGAACGCCCACTTAACGATCCCACCGCGCCCCTTGGGGCGGTGCCCGATCTTTCGCCAGAGGCCCGGCGCAAGGATGCGCTGCGGTGGCGGTCGGGGCTGCAGGAGCGGATCGAACTCCACGCCGGCCCCGGCTCGCGCTTTGCCACGGTGCTCAAGCGGGTCTGGACCGGGGCCTATAACGATGGGTTCATTCACGCCGGAAATTTAGCCTATATGGCGATTTTAGCGTTGTTTCCCTTTTTCATAACGGTTGCCGCGATCTTTTCGGCGATTGGCGAACAATCGCAGCGCACCGCATCGATCAACGCCTTTCTCCTTGCCGTCCCGCCGATCGTCTCGAAGGTCATCGCCCCGGTGGCGCGCGACGTGGTCGAAGCGCGTAGCGGGTGGCTGTTGTGGGCCGGCGGGATCGTCGGGTTGTGGACCGTGGGCAGCCTGATCGAGACCTTCCGCGATATCCTGCGTCGCGCCTACGGCACCCAACCGACCCAGGCGTTCTGGCGCTACCGTCTGCTCTCGACCGGGGTGATCATTGCAGCGGTCGTCATGCTGCTGTTCTCGCTGCTCGCCCAACTGGCGATCACCGCGGTGCAGCAGGCGCTGACCGCCTGGCTGCCCGAGCTGATGGCCCAGACCAGCGTCCTGGCATTGTCGCGCTTCATCCCGGGCATCGTCCTCTACCTGTCGGTATTCCTGCTGTTCCTTTCGCTGACCCCGGGCGCCTATCGCGGCAGCCACTGCCCGAAATGGCCGGGCGCCTTGCTGGTGACGACGTGGTGGATCGGTGTCAGCATGAGCCTGCCGAGCGTGTTGCGGATCTTTTTCCACTATGATCTGACCTACGGCAGCCTGGCCGGGGTCATGATCACGCTTTTCTTTTTCTGGTTGGTCGGCTTAGGGCTGGTCGTCGGCGCGGAACTCAACGCCGCGTTGGCGCAGAGTCCGGAAGAGCGCGACATGCTTGGCCAGGCCGATAATCGGGCGCGGGTCGCTCAAAAACAGGACGGAGTAGCTGTCGAATGAGCGGTGCAGGCCCCTTGATGCAAGGAAAGCGAGGCCTGATCATGGGCCTGGCCAACGAAAAGTCGCTGGCCTGGGGGATTGCCCAGAAGCTGGCCGAGCACGGCGCTGAACTGGCCTTCTCGTATCAGGGCGATGCTCTCGAAAAGCGCGTACGGCCCCTGGCGGCGAGCCTGGGCAGCGATTTCCTGTTCGATTGCGACGTCTCCGACATGAACGCGCTGGATGCCGGGTTCGCCACTCTGGCGGCGCGCTGGCCGCAGATTGACTTCGTCGTTCACGCGATCGGCTTTTCCGACAAGAATGAACTGCGCGGCAAATATGTCGATACCAGCCTCGACAACTTCCTGATGACCATGAACATCTCGGCCTACAGCCTGGTCGCCGTCACCCGACGCGCGGCGGCGATGATGCCTGCCTTCGAGGACGGAAAAGGCGGCGGTTCGATCCTGACGCTGAGCTATTACGGCGCAGAAAAGGTCGTGCCACATTATAACGTCATGGGCGTGGCCAAGGCCGCGCTGGAGACCAGCGTCAAATACCTCGCCAACGACCTGGGGCCCGACAACATCCGGGTCAACGCCATCTCGGCCGGGCCGATCAAAACCCTGGCCGCCAGCGGGATCGGCGATTTCCGCTACATCCTCAAGTGGAACGAGCTCAATGCCCCCTTGCGCCGTAATGTCACCATCGAGGACGTCGGCGGCAGCGCGCTGTACCTGCTGTCAGACCTCGCTTCGGGGGTAACCGGCGAAATTCACCACGTCGACGCTGGCTATAATCTGGTCGGCATGAAGCAGGAAGACGCCCCGGATATTGCCCTAAGCTGAGCTGAGCTGGGCTGAGCAGGCAGGCGCGTCGCGCCGACCCTCAGATCCGGATCAGGCTCCGATCCACCGCCTGGCTCGGGCGGTGGGCCTGGCCGCGGTGCTGCCGGACGCTTTCCTGCGCGCGGACCAGCAGGGTAAAGGCGATCGCCATGATTGAGCTCATCGCCGCGGTGCGCAGCGGGTAATCGACCAGGCTGTGGATCAGCTCCACCGCGATCACAACGCTTGCCGCCAGCGCCACGGTTCGGACCCGGTCGCCGCGCCACAGCGCGGTGGCGCGCGGCAGGAACCAGGCGAGGAACACGAACACCGCAGCCAGCCCGAATATTCCGGTCTCGATGAGGATCTCAAGCAGATCGTCATGCGCGTGATTGACGAAAGTCGAGCCGATCTGGGCGACATTCTCATAGCGTGGGTACAACTCCTGGAAGGTACCCAGACCCGATCCGAACGGGGCGAAATCGCGCAGGATACGGCTGCCGGTGATCAGGAATTCCTGACGGCTGATCCCGGCCGTCGTGCTGGTATGGGTCAGGTCATTGGCGACCGGGCCGAACAAGAGGAAGACCGCAAACCCTGCGACCATCACGATCATGGCGCCCAGTACCAGCGGCATCGGCAAGTGCACCGACGGCAGGAAGATCAGCGCCAGCGCAATAACCACCGGAATCAGCAGCGCGACGCAGGCCAGTGAGCCACTGACCAGGACCCCGAGCAAAAGCAGGGCAAGCAGCCCGACGCGCAATGTGTTCTCGCCCGCGCGCCAGTCAAACCGGCGGCTCGAAGCCGCTTCGCCGGCGAGCTGCCCGCCAAGCAGGGCAACCGCGCAGAGCAGGAAGCTGCCCTGATGATTGCTGTTGGCAAAAAACCCGGGGCCTTCGCCAACATTGGTGATCTCGTAGATATAGCCCAGCCCGCCGGCGCGCTGGAGCCCGCCGAGCACGACCGAAATTGCCCCGACCCAGGCGATCACCGTGACCAGCTGGCGCCCGTTCGGTGCATCGGGGGCGCGAAGGGCCACGAACAGCGCGAGCGCGGGCAACCACCAGGTCAGCGAGGCCAGACTATGCCACGGCGACAGCGACAGGTTCAGCCACGGCAGCGGCACCTGCATCAGTTCGAAGCCCGCCGCAATTGCGCCTCTTCCCGGCAGGTGGCTCCACAGCACAGGCGGAAGTGGCAGAAACTGGACCGCCGCCAGGATTGCCAGGACCACGGCGAACCGGCGCAAGCCGGTATGCTGCGCGCCCGGTGAAGCTCCCCACAGGCTCCAGCCGATCAGCCCGGCGCCCAGTACCTGGAGCAGGACGTTGGCCATGAGCCCCGCCGCACTGGCGCCCCCCAGGATCAGGACCAGCACCAGATAGACGAGTGTCGCCCGGCTACGGGTCAGTGCGCTCATGGCCGCGAGCCTGTGGTGACTGCGATGCTGGTCACATGGCTGTCGAGCGGGCTGCGGTCTTCCTCGGAAAGACCGGCAAGCTGGAAATACTGCCCGCCGCAATCGCCGCTGGGAACGGTAAATGCGATCCGCGCGGTCGCCTCGGCCCCAACCTTGCCGTCAAGCATGGCCTGGCCCAGCATCCCCACCGGGCAGACGATCTGCAGGGCGATTACCCCCGGAGTGCCGCTTTCGTTACGATAGGTGACGGTAGCGGTGTAGGCTCCCGGGCGCAGCGTTGCCAGCTGCCGCAATAGCGCCCCAGGTGATCGCCCATAATACGACAGATCAACCCCAGCCTGGCCCTTGGCCCGCTCAGCCACGCCAGTTTCGTTTTCCATGAGTTCCCAGTTGAACGGCGGCGGCGACGCAAGATCGGCGAAGTCGGGGCTGTGGAGCAGGCCCCCCGCGCCCCGACCAACCCCTTTGCTGCCATAGCGCGCATCCCACAGCTGGCGACCTTGGGCAAAAGCCTGGACCCGAACCATCTCGGTAATCGCGAGGCCGCGCACATCGGGATTGACCAGCGCTTCGGGCGGCAGGTCAGAAATCAGGCGCGTTGCCAGCGGCGCAGGCTTGAGCGCCCGGTTGAAGCCGATCATGAATGGATGATACAATTCCGGATGCGGCTTCATCGCGCCGACGGCCTCGTCAATCTGGCGCGGAGTGGTCAGCGCGGTTCCGATCGCGACCATCAGTTGCTCGACCATTTCAGGGGTGAGCCGACGCAGGATCGCCAGCTGGTCGATCGCCTCGCGCAAGTCACCCCCGCCGATGGCATGACGCAGTAGCAGCAGCCGCGCCTCACGATTGCGGGGATCGCGGACCAGCGCCTCGCGCAGCAGCGCGGCATCGTGACGGCTGCCACTGCTGCCCTTGACCCTGAAGCCTTCAGTCGCCGCGCCGAAAAACGGTTCCGCGGCCAGCGGGGCGGCCGCCAGGGCTGCAGCGGCGATTTTTCCGGGATGGCCGCGCGGGCGGAAATCAGCGTCGAATTGCTCGGCGCGCAAAAGCCCCATCTTACCCGGGCTCATAGCGCCAAGCGGCGCGATCGCTGCAGCCGCAGGCGTCTCCGCCAGCTGTGCCGCTGCCGAAAACAGCACTACCAGCGCCAGCCCGATCCCGGCAGCCACTGCAACAGCACGGCGCGGCGCGGCCGGCGCCGCCTGATTCAGATCCTCATCAGTCATGCCGGGTCTCAGGCCTGGTTCCGGCCCAGGTCGAGTTGGCGGCTCGGATCGGAACTGACCTTACCGCCGACATCGTGATCGCCATAGGTGTAGGAATAGTAGTTATAGCCATAGGCCGAACCGCTGCCCGTGACCTTGGTCAGGATCGCGCCGATGACATGGCCCCCGGCATCGGTCAGGCGGCGGATCATCTCGACCACGTTGGTGGTGCGTGACATGCGGCTTTCGATCACGATCGTCGTCGCTTCGGCGACCGAGGCCAGCAGCGGCGCATCGGTCAGCCCGAGCACTGGCGGGCCGTCGAGCACGACCATCTCATACTGCGAGGCGGCTTCGGCGATGATCGCGGGCAGGCGGCTCGAGCTGAGCAGTTCTGCCGCCGAACCGACGAAGCGCCCAACCGGAAGCAGGCTCAGATTCTCGACCTGAGTTGGCTCGGTATAGGCTGAGAGCGGCTCTTCCGAGCCGAGCAGGTGCGCCAGGCCATAACCGTCGTCGCGGCTTGAAACGAAAGTCGGCTTACGCAGATCCGCGTCGATCAGCAGGACCTTACCGCCCAGCCGCGCGATATTGCTGGCGATCGCATAAGCCGAGGTCGACTTGCCCTCGCCCGGCCGCGACGAGGTAACCAACAGCGTCTTCGGGGCCCCTTCGGGGCGCGAAAATTTAAGGGCGGTGCGGACCGAATAATAGGCCTCCGAGACGTCCGACTTGCGATCGGCGAGCGCCTCCATCAGCGTCCGCGCGCCCGATTCCATCGGCACCACGCCGAGCACCGGCAGATGCAGTTTGCTGCGGATATCGGCCGGCTCGACAATATTGTCGAACAGCAGATGGATCGCAAAGGCGAGGCCTACGCCCAGCGCGATGCCCAGCAACAAGCCAGTGAGGGCGTTGAGCATCATATTGGGGCGATAGGGTCCGCCCGGGGGCGAGGCGGCATCGACCAGTGAGACGTTGCTCTGGCCGATTCCGCCGGCCACGCCGATTTCCTTGTAGCGCTGCAGTAGCGCGTCATACAGCGCGCGATTGGTATCGACCTCGCGCTGGAGGATATTGTACTGGCCCGAGCGACTTTCTTCGCCCTGGACACTGGCCTTGGCGGAAGCGACCCGCGCAGTCAGTGCCGCTTCGGCATTTTGCGCCGCTGCGAATTCGCCCTGCAGTTCGGCCCGTTTGTTGGTGGTTGAATGGCCGCGTTCGGAACTGATGATCGAATCGAGCCGTGAAATCTGCGCCGCAATCTGGCGCATCTGGGGGTATTCGGGCTTGAAAAGCTTGCCCTTCTCTTCGTATTCAGCCTGAAGAGTCGCGCGCTGCGCCACGATCGGGCTGATGTTCGTTGCCTGCTCGGCCAGGAATTCGGGGCGCGCATTGCGATAGGCCTGCTCGGCCGTGATCCGCCGGACCCGCGCCTGGTTCAGCGCCTCGTTCATCGCAGCCAGGTCCGATGCCGCCAGGGTGCCGCCCGGTGTGCTTTTGCCATCGACCACCTGGCCGGGCGTTTTGAACAGGTTGGAATCGATCGCATAGGTGTTGAGGCTGCGCTCTGAATCCTCCAGCGCGGCCTTGGTCCGGCCGAGCTGATCGCCGAGGAACTTGCGCGCATAGGACGACGAATCGTAGCGCCGCTCGAGGCTGGTGGAGATGAATGCCTTGACCAGAGCATTGGCAACTTTGGCCGCCTGCTGCGGATCGGGCGAAATGTTGCTGACCTGGATCAGCAGGCTGTTGCGCACAGGATCGACCGATGAAGTGCCCTGGACAATAGCCGTAGCGCGATCGCTGCGCTGGTCGCGGGTTCCCGCAGCGCCGCCATAGGCCGGGTTGGACGCAAGATTGAGATCCTGGACCACACGCCGGGCCAGTGCTTCGCTTTTGAGCAAGCCGACCTGGGTGAGCATCTGTTCCTGCCCGAACTGGCGCGGCGCGGAATACTGGGTAGACCCGGCGCTGCGCGCCTGATCGACGACTTGCGATGCTTCGGAATTGAGCTCGATCATGGCCGCAGCGCGATACAGCGGGGTTGTCATCATCGCGATGATGATCCCCAGGATCAGACCCACTGCGCCGATCCCGAGAATGATCACGCGCCGTTCGATCAGGATGCGCAGCAAACTGTTCAGCTCGAACCCCGCACCCGGCGCATTGGCTGTCATGCCAAGCCCCGCCGCGTGGGCCCCGCCCCCCGAGGGAGCCATGGCGGGGGTCATGCCCCGGTCAAGATCCTGCAAAGCCATCGATCGGATTGCCCAAATGCGCGGGCGGGCGAAGCTGCCCGCCGGGTTGACGGGTCACAGACCCCTGAAGATTGAAATCGCCGGCAGCGTCTGGATAAGATCGCGATAGAGCGACCGCAAGGCCGAGCTATCGATCACCACCGTATCGCCCGGATAGACCAGCGGATCCTCCGCCTGGCCGCGACGGATCGCGACCAGATCGAAAGCAGCTGCCATGGTCTTGCCGTCGCGCTTGCGGAAGATTGCGACCCGCTTGGCATTGCCATCGTTGAGATTGATCCCGCCCGCGATCGCGACCGCGCCAAGCAGCGTGGTCTTGCCGGGAAGCTGGAAAATACCCGGGCGGTTAACCCCGCCCTCGACCGTCACGTTGCGGTTGGAAGTGGTCATCACCCGGATGGTCACGTTCGGGTCGTTGAGATACTTCTGAGCGTACAGATGCTCCAGAGTGGTGGCGAATTCATCGGGTCGCTTGTCGCGCACGCTCACCTGGCCGATCAACGGCAGGTTGAGAAAGCCGCGCCCATCAACCTGATATTCGCCGCTCAGATCGGGCACCTGAAACACATTGATACGCAGCACATCGAGCGGACCTAGCGGAACGTCGTAGGCAACGTCCTCGGGCGATTTTACGTCGGGCGCGCCGAAGTTCTTGACGTCATAAGGCACCGGCCCGCCGCGTGTGGCGCACCCCGCCAGCAGCGCCAGCGCCGCTGCGGCAGCCATCGGGCCAGACGCTGATCTAGTCGTGCCGCGCCATCTGAATCCGGCGGGCATCCGCTTGCTCAACGCTGTTCTCCTCATATCGTCGTCGGCCACCCACGAACATGGTCAGCCGCTCGTGGAGGGTCTTCTAGAATAAGGTCCGGCAATTGCAAAGGACTTAGCTCGGGAACGGACGGTGAGGCGACCCCGGCCTCGACCAGAGCCGACCGATACAGCGCGATGACACGGTCTTGCGAGAACTGCGCCAGTACCCGCGCGCGCCCGGCCTGGGCCATGCCTTGCCAGGTGGCGTCATCGGTCTTCAGAGCCCGCTCGAGCGCCTGGGCGAGGGCTGGCCCGTCGCGCGCCTCGCACAGGTAGCCATTGATCCCGTCATCGACGATGTCGCGACAGCCGGGCACATCGGTGGTCACAATCGGCCGCCGCATCGCCGCCGCTTCGAGCAGAACCCGCGACAGACCCTCGCGGTACGACGGCAGGACGATAAAATCGGCTTCGCGCATGGCCGGGCGGATGTCATTACAGGGCGGGGAATAGTCGATCACCCCCGCTGCGACCCAGCTTGCCAGTTCCCCGGCGCCGATCGCGGTGCGGTTGGCAACATCGACCTGGCCCATCAGATGAAACCGCGCCTGCGGCCAGCGCGGGCCCAACAGTCGCGCCGCCGCGACATATTCGCGCACGCCCTTATCGGCAAGCAGGCGGGCGACCAGCAGAAAGCGCCCGGCAGGCGGACGGTGATCATCCTGGGGGGCGAAATGCGCCGCGTCGATGCCTGAGCCGGGCAATAGCCTGGCCTGCCCGGGCCGAACCAGGCGCATCGCCAAAAACAGCGCGCGATCGTCCTCGTTCTGGAAGAACACCGTCGCGGCGCGGGCCAGGCCGGTGCGGTAGAGCAGCTTAACCAGTCGGGTCAGCAGGTTGCGGCGGATGAAAGCCGTGCCCAGGCCGGAGACATTGGGCAGCGCCGCCACACCGCACCGTGCTGCCGCCCACGAGCCGTAGACGTTGGGCTTGATCGTCCAGCTCAGCCAAGCGACCGGCCGGTGCTGGCGGATCAGGCGGTAGAACGCCAGCAGGCTGGCCAGATCGCGGCGCGGCGACAGTCCCGCAGGATCGATCGGCACCGCCGCAAAGCTGCAGCCCAGGGCAGCCAGGCGTTGCTCCATCTCAGGATCGGCAGGGGCCACGGCCATGACCCGGTAACCCGCCGCGACCAGCGCTTCGATCAGCGCGCCTCGGAAGTGGACCAGGTTCCATGCCTGGTTGGCGGCGACCATGATGAGCGGGGGCTCGGTCTGCGCGCGAGCGGCGCTGGCCGCCCTACCGGGTGCGATTTCAGACATCATCGGAGCCAGGTCCAAGGCAGGGCCGCGCTCACAACAACGTCAAAATCGATTTGTAGGGCACCCACGCAGCGGCATGGGTGCCAAAGACGAGAAAAACCAGCTGGATTGCAGCAGCCAGTGCAACAACCATCAACCGGACCGGAATGCGCAGGGTCTGGTTAACCCCCAGCAACTGGATGATATTGCCGAACACCATTACCTGGATCATCGCCAGATATAGCCCGATGCGATCGACCGCAGTCGACGACGGACTGAACTGGAGCGCCACTATGGCCAGGACGCTGGCTACCGCCGTGCCAAACCATAGGGCGCGCGACAGCGGATCGCCGACGAACCGCCTGAAGCTTACAAACAGGATAAATGCGGGCAGGACATTCATCGCCAGGCGCACGGTTGCTCCGCTCGAATCGTATTCGCTGTCCAGATAGCCCGCCTCGAAGTCGTTGAGGCGTGGCAAGAGAATGGCACCAAAGGCGATTGTTCCCAGGACCGCAAGGATCAAGGCAACCACTCGATAACGCTGAGTCATCGCATAGCCGAACAGCGGGAAAACAATGCTGGCGGTTGAGTGAAACCCTGCAGCTACCAGAAGATAGACGATCGTGCGGCCGCGTTGCGATCTGCCCAGCGAATCCACAGCCAGCATGATCATGCCCATCGCCGCAGCCTGACGAATATACCCCATGCCCACCACGATCAGGAGGTAAGGCAGCGCGATCAGGACCGCCAGCCACGGATCGCGGGTCCGCAAGGCAATCCGCATCACGCCATAGCCAAGAATCCAGGCACAGACCCCATTGACCAGATAGACGCCGCCACCCGCCTTGGCCGACAGCCACAGCAGCAGACCAAACACAGGATCAGTCAGGGCGGCAGACTCGCTCAGCGAACTGGTCTGGGCGACCGAATACATGTCTTCATAGGAGAGCCAGTCGCCCCCGATCTCAAAGCGTAGCCCGGCGACCAGAGCGTAAGCGACCAGAAACGCCAGCAGCCCCAGTCGCTGTCCCAGAGGAACAAAGCCGTCGGAACCTTGATCGCGGGAAGCCAGCGCCATGAGCGCCGCAAAGGCGAAAAGAAGCCAATAAGTCGTCATCGTTTAAGCCGGCGTCCTCTGGCATTGGCCGCGATAGTCTCGGCTCAACCGGATCGACGCGATCCGGCGCCGATCTTTATCGTGCAAGTGTCCGTATCAAGTTTGTCCGCCATCCTCAACGCTGAGAGCAGTTCGCCAGCGCGTCACGGCCGGTGAGGTGCGCGTTGTGCAAGGAAATCATGCCCGTATAGCCGCGCAACGGCAAATCCATGCTGCGCAAAATAATCCATTATCCGCGGGTCTTCACCGTTGGTTTCGAAGATCACCGCCTCGACGTTGTCAATCCGCTCTCCCAGTCCGACAAGCGCCGCATATTCGGCACCCTCAAGATCCATTTTAATCAGCTTGATCGAGGAATGGTGTGCCAGAACTTCGTCCAGAGTAACCGTCATCACTTCGATCGTGGCAAGGTCGCCCGCCTGATCCTGCGGTTCATCACCCACCGCAGCGATCGAGGCCTGGCCAAATTTCCGCGGATTGAAACGCGCCGTGACATGATCGCCGCTCCGGTCGGAAAGCGCCTGTTCGATCACCTCGACATTATCGCAGCCGTTGATCGCCAGATGCGAACGCAGCGCGGCGGCGGTCTCAGGCATCATCTCGATCGCCACGACTTTGCCGGCCGCCCCGACCAGGCGAGCTGCCAGGACCGAATAAAACCCGATGTTGGCTCCGGCATCGACAAACACATCTCCCGGTTTCAGCCGCTGTTCGATAGCCCGGCGCACCAGGGGTTCGCGCGCAGTCAGAATATGGATGATGTCATCGGTCCCGGCCCGGATGTTGAACCGGCCAACGCCCCTGGCTTCCAGTTGCGCATCGGCCAGCAGCAGCGGTGGCTCGAACCCGTCCAGCCGGCGCAGCGAAGTCAGCGGCGCCACAAGACTCGATCGCAACAGGATCCGCTGGCTGCCCGGGTCGGAGCCCTTCAATTCGCGCAGCACCTGCAACCACTCGCGATTGCGCCGGACATAGTGCTCGCCCATCCGGATGGCCTTGCGCGCGACAGCGGGTGAGCGAGCGGCGATTGCCTGCCTGAGGCCGGTCACTTGTGTCGATCCATGATTTTGCTGCTCCCTATCCGGCCAGCAAGCCTCGTAGCAGTTTCTGCCAGGGTGCTCATAGCCAGGCGTAAACCTGACGGGTTGAACAAGGTCGCATTGATACCTTCACTGCGATAGAGCCTGACAGCGCAAAACGCCGTGCCCGTGAAGGATGCGCAAACCGATGCCAGCGCCGCGCCCGTGTTGCCCAAGCTCGGGATCAGCAATGCGCCAAGCACAAGATTGACTGCGGCGATGACCCCAAAAGCCTGAGTCGCGTAAATATGCCGGCCGATCATATTGGCCAGGGTCAGGACCAGGCCCAGGCTGGTCACCACCACCCCGCCCAGCCAAAGGATCACGAACGGCTCAAGCGAAGCTTCGAACTCGGCCCCGAAAACCCTTGGCAGCAACCAGTGTCCACCTAAAGCCACCGGCAGGCCCAGCAGCAGCATGCCGCCGACATTGATAATTACCGCCAGGACCGCGAGCCGCTCGATCCCCTCGCGGTCGCCCTCGCCATGCAGCCGTGCGAACAGCGGAGTTGCCGCGGTGGCGGCAACCGAGACCACCAGCATGGTCATCTGGGTGACCGCATCGGCGACCCGGTAGATCCCCGCAGCCGCCAGGCTGCCGGACAATGCGCCGACGAGCAGCAAAGCCATCTGGCCCTGCAGCAGGCGCAGGCCTTCGGTCATGCCCATCGGCAGGCACGAACTCAGCCAGCGGCGCACGGCATAGCGCGGTACTGCACTGGCCAGCGGAGCCGGGCGGTAGCGCAGGAACAGGATGATCGCGATTATCGTCGCCGCCCCAGCGGCACCGACCTGCAGGGCCATCGCCACGGTCGCAGTCAGGTGAATGCCGGTGGCCCGAAGTGCAAGGCAGCCCGCAATAAACAGTGCTGCGCGCAGGATCATCATCGGAAACTGGCTGGCGAACACCCGGTCGAGCGCCAGCAGCACCAGCGCGCGAAGCTTTCCCAGCGCCACCACCGGGACTAGCGCGACGCCCCAGAGCAGCGCATGAAGGAAGGCCGAGGGCCGGTCTGCAGCGAACAGATCGTGCCATAGGTAGAAACTCAGCATGACCAGCGCCGACAGCGCCAGGATGGTCCGGTCGGCCCAGCGCAGCAGTCCGCGCACCTCGCCCCAGGCGCCGCTCGACCGCGCCATCCCAACCTCGCGCATGGCCAAGGTCGGCAAGCCGAACTCGGTCACCAGGCCGGCCAGCGTCGCAGTGGTCATGGCCAGGGCATAGGCCCCGTAGTCTGCCGCGCCGAGAAAGCGCGCCAGGATCACCCCGACGAGGAAGCCCAGTGCGGTCGAGCCAAAGTACAGCCCGCCCATCACCACCCAGGATCGGGCGAACTGGCGAGCGGGAGAGGTGGCCTGCGCCATCGACTGCCTAGCCGATCCGCTTCGCCGGAACCCCGGCATAGACGCCGCGCTCCGGCAGCGAGCGCGAGACAACGGCATTAGCGCCGACCACGGCATGGGGCGCAATTTCGACCCCTTTCATAACCGAGACCTTGGCGGCAAGCCATACCTCCTCGCCGATAACGATCGGCGCCGAGGCCCAGCCCTGTCGATCGAGCGATCCCGCGCCCTGATGACGGTGATCATGGTCATGCAGCGTGACATATTCGGCCAGCAGCGAGCCATCCCCGATTGCAATTCGCTCGACACACACGATCACGTTGCCCCGTCCGATCAGGCAATTGCGGCCAATTTCGAGCCTTCCGAATTCGATCTGGACCGAAGCAAAATCGTCGAACCGCGTGTTCGCCCCGATCACCGCGCTGCCCCCGGCAAAGGCCCGGATATGCACGCCCCGGCCAAACCGCACGCTGGGATGGCAACGGATCGAGGGGAATGCGATGCGCAGATAGCCGCGTTGCAGCACGCTTCGCCCAACGAGGCGACCTTTGCGCAGTCCGGCAAAAAACTTGGCAATGATCAAAGTGGCCCTCACGTCGCTGAGGCCCCGGGTAGCAGCAACTGCGCATAGGCGTCCACGGCGGCGGCAACCGTGAACTTCGCCGCCCGGGCGCGCTGGCTGTCCGGACTTGCCGGGAGATCGAGCGCCTCGCGCATCGCCTGGGCCATGGCCACCGGATCGTGCGGCGGCACCAGGGCGCCCCAGCGACCGCCGCCCACGACTTCAGCCGGGCCACTCGGGCAATCGGTGGTGACCACGGACAGGCCATGATGCATCGCTTCGATCAGGACATTGCCCAGCCCTTCATAGTCCGACGACAGCACGAACAGGTCGGCCCCGGCGTACCAGTCGCCAGGCGCACTGTCGAAACCCGGTAGCAAGACCCGGTCCTGCAACCCGAGCCGCGCGACCTGGGCTTCAAGCTCGCCGCGCAGTTCCCCCTGGCCGACAATCGCCAGGACCGCGTCGACTCCCTGAGCGATCAGGCGGGCGAAACTTTCGACCAACAGGCGCTGGTTCTTCTGCGCGGTCAGGCGTCCGACCGACAGGATGCGCCGGGCGGGACGCGGCGGCCACAGCGCCTCGGGATCGCGGGCCGAGCGCAGCGGCGACACAACCGGGTTGATAATCGTGGTCACCCGGGCGCGATCGAGCCAGCCGAGCCGGGCGAGCGTATCCGACACCCCGTCCGATACGCCGACCACCGCATCGGCCCAGCGATAGCTCGCCAGGATCGTCATCTTGAGCAGAGCCAGACTCGATTTGCGGGCGCCGTACTGCATTTCCAGCGCGCAATGGTCGGAAACGACGACCCGGGGACGCGGACGCAGGCCGATCACGGCGGCAATCGCGATCACGGTCAGCGGCCACAACGCCGCCAGCAGCGCAGCGGGGCGCTCGTCACGGCAATAGCGACGCAGCGGTCCGAAGGCCTGGCGCAGTTTATCGACCTGGAAGTCGATCACCCGGACGCCCGGCGGGACCAGGGTTACGAAATCGCCGGTCTGGCGCAGCAGCAGCAGATCGACCGCATAGCCGCGCGCGACGAACGCGGCGAGCAAGTCGATCGTCAGCCGCTCGGTCCCGCCGCCGGCCAGATTGGGCAAGAGAAAGGCGACGCGGTTAGGCAAAATGTGGCGGGTTCCATGCAGCAGACCAATTCAATTGGCAGCCGCGGCGCCCTATGCCACCACGCCCGGCTTGGCAAATCGTCGGCGGTGCATATGCGCGGGAAAGACCGGAGCCGTTAGGGGCGAAGGTGATGCCTGAGTTAGCTTCGGTCACGCGATTTGCGGTTGAATTCGCGCGACCCTTGCCATACCGCGCAGCCATGGCGTCGATCGATCAGCCCAAAACGGCGGATGCGGAATTGCCGACCACCCCCGGCTCACCGGCAATCGCACAGGACCCGCCACCGGGCTCGGCAGCCTGCTGCCCGCTGTGCGGAGGTGTGGCCGGTGCGGCGGCATTTCCCTATGGCACCCATTATAACGGCACGCATTTCCGCTATTTCGCCTGCCGCGACTGTGACACGCGGTTTATCGATCCGGTGCCCGACGCGGCAACCATGGTGCGGATGTACGCGCCCGATCAGTATCACGACCAGTTCTACGAATTCGACGATCTGGCTGACTATGCAGAGACTGTCGCAAAGCTGGTCCCAGCGCTTCCGGCGGGCGCGCGGATTCTCGACTACGGTTGCGGCGCCGGGCATTTTGTCCGCGCCGCCCGCGCCAGGGGGTTCGATGCGGTGGGCGCCGAGTTTTCCGCTGACGCGGCGCAGAACGCGGCTCAGCATCTGGGCGCGACGGTCTACGCTCTCGACCGCGATGACTGGATCGCTGCGGGCCCGTGGGACTGCATCCACCTGGGCGATGTGATCGAGCACTTGCCCGATCCGCGCGCCACGCTGCGGCAGATTGTCGCCCAGATCCGCCCGGGTGGCTATCTCTCGGTAACCGGCCCGCTCGAGGCGAACCGCTCGCTGGTCTTCGCCGCGATCCGCTTTTACGACTGGGCCAAGGCGCAGATCGGGCGCGCCGAGGGTGAGTTTGCCCCGTTCCACATCTATTTCACCGATGCCAAGGCGCAGCGCGCCTTCTTCGATCATCTCGGCACTGCGCTGGAGCAGGTGTCCTGGCAAACTTTCGAGACGGGCTGGCCCTATCACCGGCGTGACCCGGTGCGCGATATGATCGCCCGCGCGGCAATCGCCGCCAGCAGGATCCCCGGGATCGGCGCGGGGCTGGGCAACCGTTTCCGCGCCCTGTTCCGGCTGCGCTGAGCGGAGGCGCGCGACCATGTGCGGAATAGCCGGCCTGCTCAACAGCCACGCGGGAGTCGCGCCCGAGACTATCCGGGCGATGACCGACCGGATCGTGCCGCGCGGCCCCGACAGCAGCGGGCAGTGGATCGGCGAACAAGGCCTGATCGGCTTTGGCCACCGTCGTCTGGCGATCATCGACCTGACCGAGGCAGGCCACCAGCCGATGATGTCGGCCCGGGGTCGCTACGCGCTCACCTACAATGGCGAGATCTACAATTTCGAGGAGCTGCGCGCCGAACTGACCGCAGCGGGCCAGGCGCCGCCGTGGCGGGGCCATTCGGATACCGAAGTGCTGCTCGCCGCGGTCGAGGCCTGGGGCGTGCGTCCGACGCTTGAAAAGCTGTCGGGCATGTTCGCGCTGGCGCTGTGGGACCATCAGCGCCGCGAATTGATCCTGGCGCGCGACCGCTTTGGCGAGAAGCCGCTGTACTATGGCTGGACCCAGGCCGGGTTCGCCTTTGCCTCCACCCTCGGCCCGATCCATGCAACGCCCGGCTTTGCCAATCCGGTCGAGCCTGGCGCGCTCGCCTGCCTGCTTGCTCGCGCCTATGTCCCGGCCCCGCTGAGCATCCATCAGGGGATATTCAAGTTGCCGCCTGGCTGCCTGCTGATCCTGCCCGCCGATGCCGACCGCGCACCGCTGCGCGAGCCGCCGGTCGAGGGCCGGATCGGCGCAATCCAGCTTGAGCGCTATTTCGACTATGCCGATCAGGTCCTGGCCGGGGCCGCCGATCCGATCACCGATCATGGCGAAGCGCTGGCGGCGCTGGAGAGCGTGCTGGGCGATGCTGTCCGCCGCCAGCTTGTGGCAGACGTCCCGGTCGGCACCTTCCTGTCGGGCGGAATCGACAGCTCGCTGATCACCGCGCTGGCCCAGAAAGCGGTCTCGCGCCCGATCCACTCGTTTACGATCGGTTTCGACGAGGCCGATTTCAACGAGGCGGTCTATGCCAAGCAGGTCGCCGCGGCGATCGGCACCGACCACACCGAGCTATACCTTACACCGCGCGATTCACTCGACCTGATCCCGTCGCTCCCGGCGATGTATGACGAGCCGTTCGCCGATTCCTCACAATTGCCGACGCACCTCGTCTCGCGGCTTGCCCGTAACCAGGTGACGGTCTCGCTGTCGGGCGATGCGGGCGACGAACTGTTCGGCGGGTATAACCGCCATATCCAGTTCCCCCGGCTATGGCGCACGATGCAGCGGCTACCTGGCCCGGTACGGCGTGCCGCGCTGAATAGCGCCGCCGCCGTCCCGCCCGGAATGTGGAACGGGCTGTCCGATCTGGCCCGACGGCGACGCTCGTCGCAATTCGGGCGCAATGCCCAGCGCGGGCTCAAGGTCATGGCCGGAGCGCGGACGTTCGATACGATGTTCGACACCTTCCTCGACGACTGGGCAACGCGCAGCTCGCCGATGCTGGGCGATGTCCGTTGCAGCCGACGGCTGTCGGTCGACCCGAGGCTGTCCTGGCTGCCGCTCGAAACCCAGATGATGGCGGCCGATGCGGTGACCTATCTGCCCGACGATATCCTCGCCAAAGTCGATCGCGCGGGGATGGCGGTAAGCCTGGAATCGCGCATTCCGTTCCTCGATCCGCAAGTGACCGCACTGGCCGCGCGGATCGACCCGTCGCTCAAGTTCGCTCGCGGCGGGGGCAAGGCGATCCTCAAGGACCTGCTCGCCCGGTATGTCCCGCGCGAGCTGTTCGAGCGGCCCAAGGCCGGGTTCTCGATGCCGCTGGGAATCTGGTTGCGCGGACCCTTGCGCGGCTGGGCCGAAGAATTGCTCGCGCCGCACGCGCTGGCTGAGGGTGGCCTGCTTGACCCTGCGGTGATCCGCGCGCGCTGGCAACGGCATCTGGCGGGCAAGGAAGATGCCAGCCAGCCCTTATGGAGCGTGCTGATGTTCCAGGCCTGGCGGCAGAATCTCCGCTAGGCTGAGGCGTTCTCTAGGCGAACGTCAGCCGCGCCTTGAGCGCCCGTCGCACGTGTCCAGTCTGCCGCTCGGTCGCCTGCGCGAACAGCCACGCTGCGCCGTAGGCGAGGACCAGTTCGCCCGCATACGTGGCCAGCGCGACCGGATCGGTCGGGGCAAAGCCCACAGCATAGCCCGGGTTGCCGCTGACCGTGCCGAGCACCGCGACAAACAGCATCATGATCGGGAAGTGCGTCAGATAGAGGCTGTAGGAGAAATCAGCCAAGGCTTTGTTTAACCCAGCGATCGGCACCGTCCAGCGCGGCGGTCGAGCCCGCAGGCCCAGCAGCAGCAAGCCCATCGCCAGACAGATCCCGTACTGGATCGCAAAGCGCATGATCTCGCCAGGCGCCAGCTGGGCATCGGCAAAACGGCGCAGCAGGAGCAGGCTGACCAACAGCACCAGCGCCAGCAGCGACGCGGGCCAGCGCGGCGGCCGCAGGACCGCAGCGGCCACACCAATCAGCCACATCCCCAGGTAGACCCAGAACATCGTGCCCAGAACTAGGGTCGAAATCAGCGCCAGCCCCGCCGCCACCCAGCGCGCCGCACCGCGCAGTGTCGCCGCCGTGCCGGCCAGGCCGAAGACGACATAGAACCAGAACTCACTCGACAGCGTCCACAACGGCGGGTTCGAGCCGTAGGGCAGGACGAAATAATTCTGTAGCATCGCCGCATTGCCCAGGAAGATTCTCCAGCCGGTATTGGCGGCAAACACCAGCGGCGTATCCTTTTCGGCAAACGTCGGGTTGGTCCCGTCGTAAAGTCCGGTTGCGTTGAACCAGTGCATCCCGATCGCGGTGAGGGCGACGGTCAGCAGCAGCGCGGGCAGGAAGGCGACATAAAGCCGACTGAACCGGTCGACCGCATATCCCGGAGGATCGAAGCGCCCGAGCTTGATCCGCGCGCAGACCATGCCGCCGACCAGGAAGCCGGAGAGGACGAAGAACACTAGCACCGCCTCAACGAAATAACCGGTGACGAAGTACCACCCCTGGACCCACAGCGGACGCTGGCCGGGGGCGAGAAAGCCGAACCCCTTGAGCAAGGCGAAGCGGGCATGGCCGATCACGACCATGGTTGCCGCCAGCCACCGCGCCAGATCGACTGCGGAAACGAGCCCCGGATTCTTTAAGTCATCGAGGAACCGCGCCGGATCGACCAGCGCGCCAGCCGGGGCCCAGACATGGCCCGTCGTGCCTGCTGCTTCCTTTGCCATGTCAGTCGAGATAGCCGGTGTAGAACTCGGCCAGATACTCGTCGAGACACACCCGCCAGTCGCGCATCAGATTGATCCCGCGCAAATCCAGCTTCTTGGTCAGCAGCCGTTCTGACGGCGGGCGCGGCGCGAAATATTCCTTGGCGAAATAATCCGAATTGACCGGGGTGACGGCAATCTCGTGCTCCTTGCCGAGCGCTTTGACCAGATACTGCGCCACTTCCAGCCGACTCGTGACGCCCTGGCAGACCATGTTGTAGAGCCCCCAGTATTCGTGCTCCACCAAGGCCCCGACCTGACGCGCAAAATCGCGGGTGTAAGTCGGCGTGCCCAGCTTGTCGTCGACGACTTTGAGTTCCTTCGCCCCGGCCTTCAGCTGGAGCATCAGCTTTTGGATGAACTTCTTGTCCTTTGCCGGACCCGCACCCATCATCCAGCCCGCACGGCAGACCAGATAACGCCGCGCGTTCTCGACCACGAACCGCTCGCCCATGTATTTGGAGCGGGCATAGTGCCCAAGCGGGTTGGGCTGGTCCCAGTCGTCATAGGTTTCCTGGCGCCCGTCGAAGATCCCGGCGGTGCTGATATAGAGCATCGGGATATCGAGCCGGTTGGCGATCCACACCGCGTTCTCAACCCCCAGGGTGTTGGTCGCATAGGCGTCGTCGATTTCCTGCTCGCACAGTTCCAGGCTGGTATGGGCGCCGATGTGGAACAGGTAGTCGGGCGCGAAACTCTCGACCTGACGCGCGTATTCGTCGCGGTCGCGGAAATCGAGAAAGCTCAACCAGTCGGCGTTGACGTCCTTGTCGGTGCAGCGCAGCTCGTGCGTGGTCTGGAAGACGTGCTGGAACGCCTCGCCCAGCATGCCGCCGACCCCGGCCATGAAAATCTTCTTGCTCATCGCGAATCTGTGTTCTTTCCTAAGCTGCCGGACCGACCGGCACGGTTTGATTGAGGATTGCACGGTATTGCCCCGCGATCGCCCTGACCGAATAGAGCGTCTCCGCATCCTTGCGTGCCGCCTGCCCCAGCCGCCGCCGCAGCGCTGGATCGGCAATCAGCCGCTCCAGCGCCGCCTCCCATTCGGCCTCGCTCCGCACCAGCAACCCGTTCTCACCGTCGCGGATGATCAGCGGAGTAGTTCCCGCTTCGGTCGCGACGCAAGGCAAGGCGAAGGCCATGTATTGAATCGCTTTAAGCCCCGATTTGCCCAGCACCCAGTCCTCGATCACCAGCGGATAGATGCCGATGTCCAGTGCCTGCAAGTCGGCAACTTCATGTTCTGCGGTCCAGCGGACCACTTCTAGGTCGACCCCGGGCAATTCGTAGTCAAAATTGCCGATCACCCGCAGCTTGAACGCGGCGTTCTTGGCCAGCCGCTGGAACACCCCACGCAGCAGATCGAGATAGACCCGCGAGCTGAACGTGCCGGTCCAGCCGATGACCACCGGCTTGTCGTTGCTGTAACGTGTCGTGGGCTGGAACCGGTCTGTATCGACCGACGAAGAGACATAGGTGCAGGCCCGGGCCGTGTTCAGGGCCAGGCAGAATTCGTTGAGGAACGGCGAACTGGTGATGACATGGTCGGCGGTGCGGATCAGGAAGCGCGCCTTGGCCGGGCCCTTGAGGCTCTGGATCAGGGCGTTGGCATGGTCTCCGCCGCCCTGTTCGGCGAGGATATTATCCTCCACATCGTAGATCAGCCGCGCCGCGCCTGCCCGCGTGCGCCGCTCCAGCAACGAGGAGCCGAACGGAGTCACCCACATGAACACATAGACCAGATCGAACTGCCCCAGCCGCGCCATGTCGCGCAGCCGTCGGGCATGGCCACGCAGGACGCCCCGCGCCTTGGCCAAAAAATGCCCGGGTTGATAGACCACATCCCACAAGGCCCGATCCATGAAGCTGGAGACGGTAATATCCCAGCCCGCAGCGCGCCAATCGTCGAAATACTGCTCGTACTTGAGCCGCTGCCCGGCAGCCACACCCTGCGGGAACGGACACAGCACCAGCATCCGACGTTTCGGTGCGGCCTCGCTCACGCCAGCAGTTCGCGGTAGATCGCGCGATAGGCGGCGGCACCCTTGTCGGCCGAAAACAGGCGCAACGCGGTCGTCCGGCAGCGCGCAGGCAGGTCGGGATCGTCGCACAACGCCAGCAGGCGGTCGACCGCATCGCGTCGCGCCGCGTCGGTCAGCCCCATCAAGGCCACGCCGACCCGGTTATCCTCCAGAATCGCGCCGATATCGCCAGTGCTGTTGCTGCCAAGGCACGGCACCCCACAGCCCAGGTACTCGGCCAGCTTGGTCGGGGCATTGGCGATCTGCGAATAGGCTGCGCGGTTGATCGCGGTGCCCGCGGTCATGCGCCGGACCAGACCGGGCACCTGGCCATGCTCGGCGGCGACGATCTCGACCAATGCCGGATCGATGCCGTGTGCGGCCAGCTTGGTTCGCGCGAGGTCCTGCTCGTTGCGGTTGACCACCAGCATCCGCGCGTCGGGGCGGTGTGCGCGGATCAGGGCGAAGCAGGCCAGCACCTCGTCGAACAGATACCAGGTCCCGATCGAGCCGAGATAGCCGAGCGTAAACGGGGCTTTGGGTGAGCCAAGCGCACGGGCGTCGGCGGGACTGAACCGGTCGAGATCGGCACAGGTCGGGATTACGCTGATCGGGGCGTGGGAGGTGCTGGCCAGATAGGGAAACCGCTCGATTTCCCGCTTCGAGGCGTGGGTCAGGGTCACGATGTGATCCGCGCCCAGCAGCAGCGTCTGCTCCAGCCGTTTCACCGCCCGGTAAACCCGGCTTTCTCGCGACCAGATCCCCCCATCGATCCGCTCGTCGGGCCACAGCCCGCGCATATCGAACAGCAGCTTCGCACCGGTCAGCCGCTTGACGATCCAGCCGATCAACGCCGGGATATAGCTGCGGGCATGGACGATCCGGACATGATGCCGCGCGGCCAGGCTCAGCGCGACCACCAGCCCCTGCCCCAAATCGAACAGCGTGGCGGGCACTGTCGGGTGCTTGTGATAGGTCAGCGGGTGCCACACGATCCCGGCCCGCCCCAGCCGCGCCGCAATCGCCTCGCGCCGGGGCGCATCGTCGCGATCGGCGGGCTTTTCATAGCTGATCAGATGCACCGCGAATTCGTCGGACAGCCGCTCGAGATAGGTGATCACCTGGCTCTGTCCCAAGGGCTCGAGCATTCCGTCGTAGCTGACATAAAGAACCGCCGGTCGGCGCATCACTCGGCCGCCCGAGCCTTTGTCCCGACCGCCACCCAGTACGGCACCTCGTCCGAGAAACGGATGTTCTCCAATCCCGCTGCGGCCATCATCGCCGCGATCTGGGTGCGGGTGAAGCGCTGTTCGAGGCGAGTGCCCAGGCGATCGAGCGCATCGGTGCGCATCGTATAGAAGCTGTTGCGGCGATAGGGGCTGAGCGGCACGGCAGAGACATCCATGCCGCATTTTTCCGCCAGCAGACTGCCGCGGGCCAGCGGATAGTAGACCGTGGCGGCGATCGCGCTGGTCACCCCCTTGCGCAGCGGGAATGGCAACCGGGCGATGACCTGACGAGCAAGGTCGCTGGCCTTCCACAGCCCGCGGAACCAGGCCGGGCGATTATCGAACGCGTAGTAGAGATAGACCAGGAACGGCGCTTCCGGCTTCAGCTTGCGGACGCAGTCGCGCATGGCCGCGGCGGTATCGGGAATATGGTGGAGCACGCCCAGCGAATAGCCGAAGTCCTGGCTCGCATCGGCGAGCGGGATTGCATCGACGCTGGCGCAATAAAACCGCGCCGAGGCCAGATCGCCCAGGCGTTTGCGGGCGACGTCGAGCGCCTTTTGCGAGGGATCGATGCAGTTGAGCGTGCCGACCCGGCCGACCACGCCGGCCGCCCATCGGCCCGAGCCGCAGCCCAGGTCGAAGCCCTCGGCACCGGCGGGCAAGCTGGCCCACGGGAATATGGCGAAGTAGCGATCGAACAAGACCTGCCACTCGGCCTGGTCGAGGTGAGTCTGGTCGAACGAATCCCACTCCTCGCCGAACCCGGCGACGGTCTCTGGATCGATGTTGCTGCCGGGGGCGACAATCCCGGCGTGGCGCGGATCGCTCATGCCAACACTCATGGTGGCGAGCCCTGTTCAAGCAGCCGCAGCAGATACCGGCCATAACCGGTCTTGGCATAGACCTCTCCCTGCGCGCGCAGCTGATCGTCATCGATGAAGCCTTGCTGCCAGGCGATTTCCTCGGGGCTGGCGAGCTGGATGCCCTGGCGGTGCTGGATCGTGCGAACGAATTCGCTCGCCTCAAGCAGGCTGTCGTGGGTTCCGGTATCGAGCCAGGCATAGCCGCGGCCCATGCGCTCGACATGCAGGTTTCCGGCCTCGAGATAGAGCCGGTTAAGATCGGTAATCTCGAGCTCGCCGCGCGCCGAAGGGCGCACCTGGCGGGCCAGCTCAACCACCGTGGAATCGTAGAAATAGAGCCCGGTCACCGCCAGATTGGAGCGGGGCGCGGCAGGCTTTTCCTCGATCGAGATCGCGCGCGAAGTCTTGTCGAGTTCGACCACGCCGTACGCTCGCGCGTCCTCAACATGATAACCGAAGATCGTGGCCCCGCCGCCCGCTTCGCTGCGGGCGCGGGCGCGGGCGAGCATGTCTGCGAAACCGGCGCCGTAAAAGATGTTGTCGCCCAGAACCAGCGCGCTGGGTCCGTTTCCGACGAAGTCCGCGCCGATGTGGTAGGCTTGGGCGAGGCCCTCGGGCTTGGCCTGGACCGCGTAGGAGATCGCCAGCCCAAACTGGCTGCCATCGCCGAACAGCCGCCGGTAATTGTCGAGGTATTCGGGCGAGGAAATCAGCAGGATCTCGCGGATCCCGGCCAGCATCAGGACCGACAGCGGATAGTAGATCATCGGCTTGTCATAGACCGGCAGGAGCTGTTTGTTGACCGCCAGGGTCGCAGGATGAAGCCGGGTGCCTGAGCCTCCGGCCAGAATGATCCCCTTCATGCTGCCTGTCCCTGCTGACCGTGCTGACCGTGCTGGTTTTGCGTCGCGGCAAGCTCGGCCACGATCGCGGCGACGGCGTGTTGCCAAGGCCGCAGCGTGATCCCGAAATCGCGCGCTATTGCGCTGGTATCGAGCCGCGAGTCCGCCGGACGCCGGGCGGGCGTAGGATATTCTGCGGTGCTAATCGGCTGGACCTCGCGCGGTACTTTGACACCATGACGCGCAGCATTGGCAAAGACTTCGCTCGCCAGCCCATACCAGCTAGTCTCGCCGGCGTTCGTGCAGTGCCAGACCCCCGAGGGGTGCGACAGATCGGCCACCAGTCGTGCAGTCACTTGCGCCAAGGCGCCGGCCAAGTCACCCGCATGGGTCGGCGTGCCGCGCTGATCGGCGACGACATTGAGCACCTCGCGCTCGGCACCAAGGCGGAGCATGGTCTTGACGAAATTGCTGCCCTGCGCGCTGATTACCCAGGCGGTGCGGACGATTGCATGGCGCGCGCCCGAGGCCTGCACTGCGGCCTCGCCCAACGCCTTGGTGTGGCCATAAACACTGGCGGGCGCAATCGGATCGCCCTCGCGCCACGGACCCTGGCCATCGGCAGCAAACACGTAATCGGTCGAAACGTGGACAATCGGGATCCCCGCCTGCGCCGCCGCCCGGGCCAGCAGGCCGGGTGCTTCGCCATTGATCCTGGCGGCCAGGTCCGGCTCGCTTTCGGCGCGGTCAACCGCTGTATAAGCCCCACAGTTGATGATCGCGGAAATTCCCTCGCGCGCGATCAGGTCGTCGAGCTCGGGCAACTGCGCCAGATCGAACGCGGCGCGCCCCGGCGCCAAAATCCGCACTCCGGCAGGCGGATCGCGCCGCAGCGCCGAGCCGACCTGCCCGGTGCCGCCGGTGACCAGCCAGGTTTGCGTTGCAGCCTCAACCATGGACCAGCCCCAGCCGCTCGCCACGATAGGCGCCGCTCTGGATCGCGCGCCACCAGCTCTCGTTATCCAGATACCAGCGCACGGTAGCGGCAATCCCTTGTTCGAAACTTTGATGCGGTTGCCAACCAAGGTCGCGGCGCAGCTTGCCGGCGTCGATGGCATAGCGGAAATCGTGGCCCGGACGGTCTGTTACAAAGGTAATCTGGTCACGATAGGGCCGACCATCGTGGCGCGGGCGAACTGCATCCAGTTCAATACAGATCGCCGCCACAACCTCAAGATTGGTCCGTTCGGCATTGCCGCCGATACAATAGGTCTCACCCGGCGTTCCCTTTGCGACCACGCAGCGCAAGGCGCGGGCATGATCCTCGACGTAAAGCCAGTCGCGCACATTGCTGCCATCGCCATAGACCGGCAGCGGCTCGCCCGCGATGGCCTTGAGGATCACCAGCGGGATCAGCTTTTCGGGGAAGTGATAAGGCCCGTAATTGTTCGAGCAATTGGTCAGCAGCACCGGCAGGCCGTGGGTGTAGTACCAGGCGCGAACCAGGTGATCGCTCCCGGCTTTGGTGGCCGAATAGGGCGAACGGGGGTCATAGGGCGTAGCCTCGTCGAACGCGCCTTCAGCGCCAAGCGAGCCAAACACCTCGTCGGTCGAGATATGGTGGAACCGGAACCCGGCCTGAGCCGCGCCGTCGAGCCCGCGCCAGTAAGCAGTCGCCGCGTCGAGCAGGGTGAAAGTGCCGACCAGATTGGTACGGATGAAATCGGCCGGGCCATCGATCGAACGGTCGACATGGCTTTCGGCGGCCAGGTGCATGATCGCATTGGGGCGAAAATCAGCCAGGATCTCGGTCACTGCGGCGCCGTCACAGATGTCGGCGTGACAAAAGCGGTGCCGCGGGGAATTCCCGGCATCCCCCAGCGAGGCGAGATTTCCGGCGTACGTAAGCTTGTCGAGCGTACAGACCTGCGCTGCGGTTTCCGCAATCAGTTGCCGCACCACTGCCGAACCGATGAACCCCGCACCGCCGGTGACCAGGATCCGTCCAGATTCCCGGCGCTCAGAGCCCCTCATGCCAGCTGTTCCAGCGGATCGCCGTCATAGCCGAACGCTGCGGGCAGATCACGCAGGCCCGGGAGCTTGCGGTCCTTGTCCGACAGCAGGGGCACGATGCCTTCCAGCGGCCAGTCGATTGCCATATCGGGATCGTCCCAGGCCACGCCGCCCTCGCAGTCTGCGGCATAATAGTCCGAAGCCTTGTAGCCAACCTCGGCATTTTCGGTGAGCGTCAGGAAGCCGTGGCCAAAGCCGGACGGCACGAACAATTGCTCACCGCCGGCTGCGGTCAGGGTCGCGGCGATCCACCGGCCAAAGCTGGGCGAATCGTGGCGCAGATCGACCGCGACGTCCCATATCGCCCCGGCCAGGCAGCGCACCAGCTTGGCCTGGGTATGCGGCGGGCGCTGGAAATGGATCCCGCGCAAGGTTCCGGCGGCGGCCGACATCGAGTGGTTGTCCTGCACGAATTCGCAGGAAATCCCCAACGCGCCAAGAGCCTTGCGCGAATAGGTTTCGCTGAACCAGCCACGGGCATCGCCATGTCGACGTGGGACGATACACTGGGGTAGCATTGGGCGCCGAACTCACTGTCAGGTCATACGAACAAAGCCCGGCAGCGTGGCGACCAGGCAGGTCGATGGATTAGGCGCAAATGACAATTGCGTCCACCCTGAGGCTAAACCGTGGGTCTGGCTGGCATCTTGCGATTGCAGCAAAGTCCCAAGCGGCCTATAGCAGCGACACCATCGTGCCGGGGCTCGCCCGGCAGAAATGGCCACTGGGCAGAGGTACGAGCAGTTCCTGCAATGACTTTTCCTGCCATGCGCGTGCAACGTCGCAACCCGCTGCTGGCGCCGCTGGCCCAGCTTGCGCTGGCGATCGTGATCTGCGTGATCCTGCCCTTGATTCTACTAACCCGCAGTCTGCCGCTGCACTGGCACGAACCGGGCGCCTACAAAGCCGCCTGGGCTGGCCTCGCCGGACTGATCGGCGGATTCTGGCTCCACCGCTCGGTCAGCGAGCTGCCCGGCACGCGTGAAAGTTCGGGCATCCTGCCCAGCTATCTGACCTCGTTCGGGTTGGTCCTGATCGTCATCCTGATGGCCCGGATCGAATATTCGCGCTCGGTCCTGATCCTCAGTTTCGTCAACACCATTGCCTGGTTCTTCCTGGTCTACGTGATCACCCAAAGGAAAACCTTTCTTAGTCTGGGCGTGGTTCGCGGCGGGCGGACCGATCTGTTCGACGAGATGACCGGGCTCCTGGCCATCCCCCTGTCACTCGATAACTGGCCCGAAGGGATCGATGCGGTTGCGGCCGACTTCCGCCACGATCATTCCGATGAGTGGGAAGCGCGGCTGGCCGATTTCACGCTTGCCGGGATTCCGGTCTACCATTCCAAGGACCTCTATGAATCGCTGACCGGGCGGGCCGATCTGGAGCATCTGTCGGAGAACAATTTCGGAGCCCTGGGTCCGATGGGCACGCTGCTGTCGCTCAAGCAGGTGGTCGATCGGGTGATCGCGCTGCCGGTGCTGATCGTGCTGCTGCCGTTTCTGGCGCTCGTGGCCATAGCTATCCGGCTCGATTCGCCCGGTCCGGCACTGTTCCGTCAGAAACGCGCCGGCTATCGCGGAACCGAGTTCACCGTGTTCAAATTCCGCACCATGCGCACCACCGACGAGCGCAAGGCCAAGCGCGAGCTTGATATCTTCATAACCCAGGAAAACGACCGCCGGATTACCCGCCTGGGCAAGGTTCTGCGCCGCAGCCGGATCGACGAGCTGCCCCAGATCGCCAACATCCTGCTCGGCCAGATGAGCTGGATCGGCCCCCGGCCCGAAGCCTCGAAGCTGTCGCAGTGGTATCAGGACGAGATCCCCTACTACCGCTATCGCCACGTCGTGCGCCCGGGGATCACCGGCTGGGCCCAGGTCAACCAGGGGCATGTCGCCGAGCTCGCCGATATCCGCGAAAAGCTGCAATACGACTTCTATTACATCCGAAACTTCTCGATGTGGCTCGATCTGTTGATCATTATGAAAACGATCCGGACTATGCTGACCGGGTTTGGCCACAAGTAGGACTTTCGATGCCGGTTGCAGCTTCTCGTGTCCTGCCAGTTTCATGTGTTGTGGTCGTGGGCCTGGGTTATGTCGGACTGCCGCTGGCGGTTGCCCTGGCCAAGCAGCAGGAAACGGTCGGTCTCGATGTCGATAGCCGGCGGATCGCAGAGCTTGCAGCTGGGCATGATCGTACCGGCGAGATCGACGCGGCGCGCATGGCGGCGTCCACCCTGAAGCTCGAATCCGAGCCAGCGTTGTGCCCGCCAGCCGATTTCTACATCGTCACTGTTCCCACCCCGATCGACGCCGAGCGCAAGCCCGACTTGCGCATGGTTGAGGCCGCGTCGCGCACCGTTGCCGCGCTGCTCCCCGCTGCTGTGGCCGAAGGCCGGGTGCCGGTGGTGGTCTACGAAAGCACGGTCTACCCCGGGGTGACCGAGGATATCTGCGCACCAATCCTCGAGGCCGGATCGGGGCTCACCTGTGGCAAGGACTTTTTCCTGGGCTACAGCCCTGAGCGGATCAATCCCGGCGACCGCGAGCATACCATCGACAAGATCACCAAGGTTGTTTCGGGCCAGACCCCCGAAGTGCTCGATCGGGTTGCCAATCTTTATGGCGCGATCACCAGCGGTGGGGTGTTCCGGGCAAGCTCGATCAAGGCTGCCGAAGCCGCAAAAGTGATCGAAAACGCCCAGCGCGACATCAATATCGCCTTCATGAACGAGATCGCCCAGATTTTCGCGCAGATGGACCTGTCGGTGTGGGACGTGCTCGAAGCCGCGCGGACCAAGTGGAACTTCCTGCCTTTTGCCCCCGGGCTGGTCGGTGGGCACTGCATCGGGGTCGATCCCTATTACCTGTCGCACCGGGCCGAGCAATTGGGCCTCGACCCGCGGGTGATCCTGGCGGGCCGGGGGGTCAACGACGGCATGGCCCAGTGGGTCGCCCAGCAGCTCCATGAGGCGCGCGGGGCCAAGCCGGGCAGCGTGCTGATGCTGGGGCTGACTTTCAAGGAAGACGTCCCCGACCTGCGCAACAGCAAGGTCGCCGACCTGATCGCGGCATTGTCCGGGCTGGGCCATGAAGTGACCGTCCATGATCCTCAAGCCGACGCCGCCGAGGCACAGCACGAATATGGGCTGGCGCTTGATCCTGCTGCGATGGAACGCCAGCACGAGCTGGTCGTGCTCGCCGTGCCGCACCGTGAATATCTTGGCATGGGCGCCGCAAAGCTGCGCGCAAGCCTGACACCGCAAGGCACTCTCGCCGACCTAAAAGGCGCGCTGGGTGGCCTTGCCGACTGGACGCTTTAGGCCGACTGGACACGCTAGGCCGATTGCACACTCTAGGCCGATTGAACGCTTTAGGAAATGAGCCGCACATGAAAGTTCTGGTCACCGGGGTTGCCGGGTTCATCGGCTACAGCCTCAGCCAGCGCCTGCTGGCGCGCGGCGACAGCGTGGTCGGGATCGACTGCCTCAATGCCTATTACGACGTCAATCTCAAGGAAGCGCGGCTGGCGAAGCTGCGCGAAGCCGGGGGAGGCAAGGGCGAAACGCGCTTCACTTTCCACCGCCAGGACTTCGCCGACTACCCGGGGCTTACAGCTGCGCTGGCAGGCGATCACTTCGATCGCATCGTCCACTTGGGGGCGCAGGCCGGAGTGCGCTATTCGATCGAGAACCCGCACGCCTATGTCCAGGCCAACCTGGTGGGCCACCTCAACCTGCTCGAAGTGGCGCGCCATCGCGAGGTCGAGCACATGGTCTATGCCAGTTCCAGCTCGGTCTATGGCGGCAATACCAAGCTGCCGTTTTCAGTGGCGGACCGGGTCGACCACCCGCTTTCGCTCTACGCCGCGACCAAGAAGGCCGACGAGCTGATGAGCGAAACCTACGCCCATCTCTATCGCCTGCCGCTGACCGGGCTGCGCTTCTTCACCGTTTATGGACCGTGGGGTCGCCCCGACATGATGATGTGGATTTTCACCAAGGCGATCATGGCTGGCCAGCCGATCCCGGTGTTCAACAATGGCGACATGTACCGCGACTTCACCTATATCGACGACATCGTCTCGGGGATCATGGCCTGCCTCGACAATTCCCCGCCCGACGATGGCGCGGAGAAAGCCGGCGGCAGCCTCAAGCCGCATCGGCTTTACAACATCGGCAACCATCGCTCCGAACATCTGATGAAGGTCATCGAGATTCTCGAGGCCGAATGCGGGCGCAAGGCCGAGATCGATTTTCAGCCGATGCAGCCAGGCGACGTGCGCCAGAGCTTTGCCGATATCGACGCAATTTCAGGCGACCTGGGCTATCGGCCCACCACCAGCATCGACGTTGGCGTGCCCAATTTCGTGCGCTGGTACAAGGACTATCACGGGGTTTAGGCACTCCTCCCAGACCGGGGAGGAACCTTCAGGGCTTGGGAGCAGGTGCCCCAGCAGCCTCTTCCTCGCGCTCGCGGCGTTCGTCGTACTGCTTCTCTATCTGCTCGACCCGCGCCTGGGTATCTGCGGCATCGACATCGATCGTCGACAGACGCCGCGCCCGTTCGTCGGCGATCAGCTGGGCGAAGTGGACGTCGGAAGACGCGGCCTTTTCGGCGTATGCCGTCTTGATCAGCTTCGACAGGCAGCCGGTCGAGCCGCCCGGGCCGACGGGCGAGCAGCTCAACGTCCCGGTTTTGCCGACCGATTCGTAAGCCAGCACCTTGTTGTTCCAGGCCTCGTTGGCGGGCGAGGTTGATTCACGCAGCGGTGCGGGGATGCGATAGCGTTCGGCTTCATTCTTGCGCGCGCAGACCGTAATATCGCCATTGGTCGACACGGGGCAGGGATCATCGCCGTAGATGATCAGCTGGTTGATCTTCTCATCCGAGCTCTGGGCCTGGGCCGGGGCGGCGAATACGGCCAGGCTGGCAAGCGTGGCGGCGGCAATTAGGATGCGCTTCATGGCAGATGCTCCGGTCGCTTCAGCGTCAATATAGGCCCGCCGCGCAGTGAATGGTAGATGAAGAACCCGCGAGGGCGTTTCTAGATCCGCTCAGACAGGCCAATGGCGAGGCGACACCCCATCCGGATCGCACCCGACAGCATCAGATAGCCCGGCGCACGCTCGGCCCCGGCGGCCAGCGCCGTCTCGCGGTGGGCGCGCTCATCCTCGCGGAAGCTGGCGATGAGCGACGACAGTTCTGGATCGTCATCGCCAAGGTCCTCGAGCTGGGCAGTATAGTGCCGATCAATTTCTTCCTCGATCGCCGCAGTGCAGGCCATCGCCGCTTCGGGGCCGATCAAAGCCGTCGCCGCGCCCAGGGCATAACCGGCCACAGCCCACAGCGGCTGCAGCGCCGTCGGACGCACGCCGCGCGCCGCCAGCAAAGTGTCGAACTTGGCGCGGTGCTCGGCTTCCTGTTCGGCCATGGCCTTGATCGCACCGGCATGTGGCGCGCGGTTGCCCATCACCGCCAGTTGGCCGGCATAGATCCGCGTCGCGCCGTATTCTCCGGCCTGGTCGACCCGGGCCATCCGGTCGGTCCGCTTTCTGGCCGATTGTGATGACGTCATGGCTTTGCTCCCTTGCGGCCCAGCAGCCAGACGATTGCGCCCGCAGCCAGTTCCGAAATCACGAAATTATAACCCGCCAGCGAAATCCCGAACAGCCGCCACTGAGCCACGTCGCAGCGCACCAGCGGCGCATTCATGATCGAGGCCAGCGGATCGTCGCTGGGCGTGGCGGTTGAGGAACAGGCGGTCAGCCCCTCCCACCAGTGCCATTCGACTCCGGCGTGATAGAGCCCAATCGCCCCGGATACCGCAATCGCCAGCGCCGCCAAGGTGACCAGCAGCCGCGTCGGCGGGGTCACGAAAGCCAGCGCCGCCAGCACCACTGCCGCGATATGGGGATAGCGCTGCCACCAACACATCTCGCACGGGTAAAGCCCGAACCCATATTGGCCGAGCAGCGCTCCACCAAGCAGGGCGGCGGGCACTGCCAGCGCGATAAGGCGCGCCTGGCGCACGGACTGCAAAGGCCCCAGCAATTACTTGCGGCGCGCAAGATTGGTCGGGGCTGACGTGCGCCGCAGCGTTTCCAGCGCATAGTGCATTTGAAAGTCCTTGATCCCCCTGACTTTCAGTTCATCGGCCGTAACCTTGAAACGAGGATCATCCTGCCGGTCGGTCTCGAGCTGCTTGTCATCGAGGCTGACCTCGTTGATCAGGTGCCCGCGCAAATCGGATTCATGCAGCGCCACCGAAGCACGCTTCTGGGCGTCGGGATCGGACAGCTGCGGCACCTTGATGTCGGGCTCGATCCCGCCCTCCTGGACCGAGCGGCCCGAGGGAGTGTAATAGCGCGCAGTGGTCAGCTTGACTGCATGGTCGCGGTCGAGGTGGATCATCGACTGGACCGACCCCTTGCCAAAGCTGCGATCGCCCATGATCAGCGCGCGGTGATCGTCCTGCAGCGCACCGGCGACGATCTCCGAGGCCGAGGCCGATCCGGCATCGATCAGCACGATCATTGGCAGGCCCTTGGCGGCATCGCCGGGGAACACCGATTCGGCACGGTAATACTGGTTTTCGCTGGCGATTCGGCCCCGCTGCGAGACGATATCGCCAGTGGTCACGAACAGGTCGGACAGCGCCACCGCCTCATCGAGCGAGCCGCCCGGGTTGGAGCGCAGGTCGAGCACCACACCGGTCAGCTTGCCCCCCGCCTGCCGCCGCATATCCTGCAAGGCGGCATTGACCTCGTTGCCGACATTGCGCGAGAATTCATTGACCGAGATCGTGCCGATGGTGCCTTCGAGCTTGGAAGTCACTGGCTCAAGCGTGATCACGCCGCGCGTAACGGTCACGTCAAACGGCGCGTCGCGGCCCGAACGGAAGATCGACAGGCGGATCGAGGTCCCGGCCTCGCCGCGCATCTTGGCCACTGCATCGTCGAGATCACCGCCGTAGATCAGCTTCCCATTGAGGTGGGTAATATAGTCGCCGGCCTTGATCCCGACCTTCTCTGCCGGGCTGCCTTTCATCGGCGAGATCACCTTGACCGCGCCATCGTCCATCGCGACCGACAGGCCCAGACCCGAATAGTTGCCGTCAATCATCGTTTCCAGACGCTGCAGGCTGGAGCCTTCGAGGTATGTCGAATGCGGATCGAGGCTGCCGAGCATGCCGTTGATGGCGCCCTTGATCAGCTTGTCATCGTCGACCGGCTCGACATAATTGGCCTTGATCAATTGGTAGATCGTGATCAGCTTGCCAAATTGCGGTCCCGACCGGGCATCGACCGCAGCAAGCCCTGCGGTGGTGGCAGGAATCAGCGCGACGGCGGTAACCAGCAGCGCGGCACGAGAGAGCGAGGCAAAGTTCATCGGCAGTGCGGCCTTTTCAAAGGTTCATACGGATAATCTATAGCCATTACGCCATGAACGCCAGATGGCGGAGAGAGTGGCCCTCGCCACAAGCAGACACCGCACGCTGGCCGCTCAACTTTGCTCGAGACGAATGGAGTTTGGGATCGAGAACTTTAGTGAAAATACCTGCCTGCGCACCCTAGCGCTCCAGAAACTCCAGCGGGTTCACTGGCACGCCCTGGCGGCGCAATTCGAGCGCGATCGGAACCTCGCCCGGCCCGGCGCTACCAAGCGGAGCGCCGCCGACAAGCGTGTCCCCCACGCGCACGTCGAGCTGGGCCAGGCCAGTGACGAGCGAGGTCCAGCCGCCATCGTGTTCGATGATGACGATGCTGCCATAGCCACGGTACGGCCCGGCAAAAGCGACGCGCCCGGAGCTGGGCGCCACCACTTGGGCGCCGGGGCGCGCGGCGATGGCAATACCGCGGCCTTGCGCAGATCCGCTGGCGCTGCCGAAGCCTCCAATCAGCCGACCATCCACGGGGAGGACATAGCCGGGCAGAGGTGGAGGCTGGGCAGTAGGCGGCGCCACATCGGTGACTTGGGACAGGCCCGGATGCGGCGGGCGCATAAGCGGGCCGGGAAATGCGGCGAGCTGGTTGCGCAACGTTCCGGCCTTGCCCAGCTCGTCAACCAGCGAAGACAGGTCGCGGGCCTGCTCGGACAGCGCCAGCGCGCGCTCGGACTCGCGGTCGGCGACGCCGGTCGCTTCGCGCGATATCAGTCGCTGGCGGGTCTCGATCCCGGCGAGGACCTGGCGCTTGGCGGTGAGATCGGCCTGACTGACCCGCAGCGCAGTCGACGAAGCAAGGGCCTGACGCTGCAATTCCTGCCCGCGCGCCAGTTCCGCACGCAGGGCAGCGGTGCGCTGGGTGATCTGCGGCAGCATCGTCTGGAGGATCGCGCGCAAATGCATGGTGTCCTGGATCGATCCGGGTCGCAGGAGCGACAGCACCGGCGGGCGGCGCGACATCCGTTGCAAGGCCGCCGTCAGGCGAACCGCCGGGCGCTGGCGCTCAGCCAGGCGCGCACGCAGATCCTGGCGCTGGCGTGCGATCAGCGCAATCCGGGCCTGATGCGCGGCAATTTCGGCCTCACCCTGCTGAATCCTTGCGGCAAGCGCTGCGGACTCGCGCGCAGTCTTCTCGGCGGCATCGGTGGCGACGGTGGCCTCGGCCTCGAGCTTTGCGCTGCGCCGGCGCGCCGCCTCGCCCTGCTGGCGGGCCTCGGCGAGCGCGCTGAGCGTATCCTCTCGGCTTGGAGCCCCCGGGCGAACTTGCGCCACCGCAAGGCTCGTGGCGAGCAGCACGGGAGCAATCAGGAGGAGCCGCGGCGTCATTGCCCCGACCTATCCCGAACGGTGATAAGGATGGCCAGCGAGAATGCTGGTCGCGCGCCACAATTGTTCGGCCAGCATCGCCCGGGCCAGCAGATGCGGCCAGGTCATCGCGCCGAAGCCGAGCAGCAGATCGGCCTGGTCGCGCACCGCATCGCCATGGCCATCCGCCGCGCCGATCCAGAACCGCGCTTCGCGGACGCCTTCATCGCGCCAGCGCCCGAGCAGTTCGGCGAATTGTTCCGAGGACAGCGGCTTGGCCCGCTCATCGAGCAGCACCGTGCGGCATGGGGTGGGCGAGGCCGCGACAGAGCCGCCGGTCTCGGGAAGTTCACTCAGGGTGACCGGCCAGGCGATGCGTTTGCAATAGCGCTCGACCAGTTCGCTTTCAGGTGAACGCCCGATCTTGCCCCGAGCGATGATGTGCAGCCGCATCGGTGGGCGCGCTCAGGCGGCGCCGGACGCGTCTCCGAACGCCCACATGCGCTCAAGGTTGTAGAAGCTGCGCACTTCGGGGCGGAACAGGTGGATGATCACGTCGCCCGCGTCGACCAGGACCCAGTCGGCAGCGGGCAGGCCTTCGATGCGCGACGAGCCAAAGCCGCCATGCTTGATGCGCTCTTGCAGCTTCTGCGCCATGGCAGTGACCTGACGAGTCGAGCGGCCCGAGGCGATCACCATGTGATCGGCAATCGCGGTTTTGCCTTCGAGCGGGATGGAAATCACCTCCTGCGCCTGATCGTCGTCGAGCGACTGGAGAACCAGTGCATGCAGCGATCCGGGCTCGCCCATCAGGCGCGGCAATGGAGGGGTAGCGCCGGAGGTTTCCGGCAGGGATTGCGTCTGGTTCATGAAATTAGAATCGTCTCCTGGGCCGGATAGCGAGAATGGTGTGCGCGCGTCATGATGATGGGGCTGCGATCGGGCGATGAGTTACCCCATCGCGCAAGGCCGGGCCGGTAAGGCGCGAGGCCGGGGGCCCCATCCCATCTAGCAGGGCCCAATCCGGATTGCCCGCGCGAATGGCCGAGGCCGAGCGCGAATCGGGATCGAAGTTCAAAATCACCAGCGCGGGTGCGCTCCATTCTGCCCGGCCATCGCTTCCCCACAAGGGGGTCCTTCCCTTGCGGAAGCTGGCGGCACTGAGCCGATATCGGCGCAGCCAGGCCATCGCGGGACTCGCAACGGCAGCGCTATCATAGCCCGGACGGGCAATAACCGCAATCGGCATGGTGCGGGCGACCTGGCGCCATTGCTTCCAGCGGTTGAACTGGGCCAGATTGTCCGCCCCCATCAACCAGACGAACGCATGTTTTGGCCAGCGCCGAACGATCGCGCGCAGCGTATCGACGGTGTAATGCGTGCCGAGCTCGCGCTCCAATGCGGTGACTCGGATCGGCGCGCGACGGGCCTGGCTGCGAGCCGAAGCTACCCGCACGGCGAGTGGCGCCATCCCCGCGCGCGGCTTGAGCGGATTGCCCGGCGAAACCAGCCACCACACTTCATCCAGTCCCAACGCCGCCATGGCCTTGAGCGTAATCGCGCGGTGGCCGCCGTGCGCGGGGTTGAAGCTCCCGCCGAGCAGGCCGATCCGCATGGCTCAGGTGAGGACCAGCTTGAGCGCCATCATCGCCGCGGCGAGACCTTGGCGTCGCGGGCTTGCCCCTGGAACTGGATCATCCAGCCGGGATATTCCGGCGGCAAGGCGCTAACCGCGTCGAGCGTGGCCAGATCGTCTGCGCTGAGGGCGACAGCGGCAGCGGCGATGTTATCGGCCAGCTGGTCAGGGCGTTTGGCGCCGAGGATGACGGTCGAGACCACCGGCTGGTGGAGCAGCCAGGCCAGCGCGATCTGGGCCACGCTTACGCCGTGCTGCGCGGCGATCGGCGCCATCGCGGCGAGCACCGCGTCGGCGCGATCCGGATCGACAATCGGGAAATCGAAGGCCGCGCGGCGCCCGTCGCCGTGGCTCTTGCCATCGGTGCCGCGCTTGTACTTGCCCGACAAGAGTCCTCCTGCGAGCGGGCTCCACACCATCAGGCCCATCTGTTCGCTGTGCAGCATCGGCGCCAGTTCGCGCTCAAGATCGCGTCCAGCGAGCGTATAATAGGCCTGGAGCGAAGCAAACTTGTCAAAGCCGCGACGCTCGGCAATGCCCAGCGCCTTGACGATCTGCCACGCCGCCCAGTTCGACACCCCGATGTAGCGCACCCGGCCCGACCGGACGATGTCGTCGAGCGCCCGCAGCGCTTCTTCCATCGGGGTCTGCGGGTCCCAGGCGTGGATCTGGTAGAGATCGACATAGTCCATCCCCAGCCGCTTGAGACTTGCGTCGATCTGAGTCATCAAGTGACCGCGGCTGAACCCGCCGTCGTTGGCGCCCTCGCCCATCGAACCAGTAGCCTTGGTTGCCACGATCACATCCGAACGCTTGATCCCGAGATCGCGCAGCGCCTGGCCGGTGAACTGCTCTGACTGGCCCATGGTGTAGACGTTGGCGGTGTCGAGGAAGTTGATCCCGGCGTCGAGCCCCTGCTTGACCAGCGCGGTCGAGGCGCTCTGGTCAAGCCCGGAGACCGCAGCAAAGCGGCCCGGGGCGGTGCCGAAAGTCATCGTGCCCAGGCACAGCTCGGAGACGATCAGCCCGGTCGAGCCAAGACGGTTCATGCGCATGGAATGGTACTTTCTGACAGGAGTTTGGCTGGAAGCAGTTTGCGCACCAACTAGGGCCGGACCTGGCCGTTCCCGCGGACCTGCCATTTATAGGTCGTCAGCCCTTCCAGCGCGACCGGCCCGCGCGCGTGGAGCCGTCCGGTGGCAATGCCGATCTCCGCGCCCAGCCCGAATTCGCCGCCGTCGGCAAATTGACTCGAGGCGTTGACCATGACGATCGCGCTGTCGACTTCGGACAGGAACCGCTCGGCCACGGCAGCATCATCGGTAATGATCGCGTCGGTGTGGTGCGAGCTGTGCCGGACGATGTGGTCGAGCGCCTGGTCAATTCCGTCGACCACCGCGACCGAAAGGATCGCCTCAAGATATTCGCAGTCCCAGTCACTGGCGCTGGCCGGGAGCACCCGCGAATCGATCGCGCAGGCTCGCGCATCGCCGCGCAGTTCGCAACCGGCATCAAGCAACGCGGCAAGAACCCGGGGCGAATCGCCAAAGGTCGCGTCGAGCAGCAGGGTCTCCATCGCCCCGCAGATCCCGGTCCGCCGCATTTTTGCATTGAGGGCAATGTCCCGCGCCATCGCCGGGTCGGCAGCGGAATGGAGGTAGGTGTGGCAGATCCCGTCGAGATGGGCGAGCACCGGAACCCGGGCATCGGCCTGGACCCGCGCGACCAGGCTTTTGCCCCCGCGCGGAACGATCATGTCGATCAGCCCGGCGGCGGCCAGCATCGCGCCCACGGCGGCGCGATCCTGAGTCGGGACCAGTTGCACTGCGGCTGCGGGCACGCCGGCAGAAACCAGCCCCTCGACCAGCGCGGCATGGATCGCGCGGTTGGAATGAACCGCCTCGCTGCCTCCGCGCAGCAGGACTGCATTGCCCGCGCGTACACCCAGCGCGGCAGCGTCGGCAGTCACGTTGGGGCGGCTTTCGTAGATGATCCCGATCAGCCCGATCGGCACCCGCACACGCGACAGCCGGAGGCCGTTGGGCCGCTCGCTGGCATCGATTACCGCACCGACCGGATCGGGCAATGCGGCGACCTGCGCCACAGCGTCAGCGATCCCGTGGAGGCGTTTGCTATCCAGCCGCAGCCGGTCAAGCATCCCCGGACTGAGGCCATTGGCCTCGCCTGCCGCCATGTCGCGCACGTTTGCCGCCAGGATCGCCGATTCGGCGGCACGCAAGGCCCGTGCTGCAGCGACCAGCGCCTGCGCCTTGGCGGAGTCGCTCATCAGCGCAAGACTGCGCTGGGCCACGCGTCCGGCCATGGCCAGCGAGGCAATGAGCTGCTCGGGGGATTGCCCGGCAGCGGTTTCAGAAGGGGATCGGTGCGCGGTCATTAAGCAGGGGTTAGCAGCTTGTCGGCCCGCTGTCAGCGTCGCGTAGACGTGACGATTTACCCACCAGCCAGACGCCGCCAAAACGAACGAATCCTAATCGGGTTTCCTATAATCTGACATTCGTGCCTCAACTCGTCGCGAGTCCATCACGGCTTGGCTCAAAGCACCCTGCGAGATTCGATTGGGCGGGATTGCCCTGCTAGCCGCGTGGCTCCTCCAATCTTTCCCACGGATCCGATTCTTGCAACTTCTGACCGGCGGCGCGTTGACCGCGCGTCTGCGGAACTGGTTTCCCGATCGCGAATTCTTCATGCGGTCGCAGGGTCAGGTCCGTTTCATCACAATTTCCTCACGCATGCAGTTTGCAGCGGCGAGCGTGGCTGCCTGTCTGTTCGCCCTGTGGATCGCGATCATGGCCAGCATTGCGATCTCGCATATCCTGAGTGCAAACGAGCGCCAGATCCTGGCCCAGCGCGAAGCCCGCGCCGCCAGCGACGAGCGCGCAGTCAGCCGCTATCGCCAGGACGTCGCCGGAGTGACTTCGGACCTCCAGCGGCGGCAGGACTTTATCGAGAAGATGGTCCAGGCTCATGTCGGAGAGCTTCCAGCGGCGCCGGCAGAACATGCAGCAGTCCCTAAGGTTAGCCTTGCCACTCCCGGCGCCGACAAGCTTACCCGGATCGCCGCACACCAGCTCGCTTTCGTCGAGCGTCTGACTCGCCTGGCCGATCAGCGCGGCGATGCCGCTGCCGACAAGATGCGCCGCCTTGGCCTCGACCCCGGAATAATGCTCGCCGCGCTCGACGATCGCAGCGCCCAGGGCGGACCCTTGCTGCGACTGACCACCTCCGCCGACGGCTCGGTCGATCCGCGCTTTCAGCGAATGGGTTCAAGCCTTGCGCGGATGGATGCGCTCGAACGCGGGCTGCAGGGCGTGCCGCAGGTGCTTCCGGCCAGCCTGCAATATATTTCCTCGGGCTTCGGCTACCGCACTGATCCGTTCGACGGAGCCGCAGCCTTCCACGCCGGGCTTGATTTCCGCGGGCCGATCGGCGCGCCGATCTATGCCGCAGCCAAAGGCGTGATCAGCTTTGCCGGTCAGCGTAGCGGCTATGGCAACTGCATTGAAGTCAGCCACGGCAACGGACTGCTGACCCGCTACGCCCACATGTCGGAGTTCCACGCGACGGTAGGCCAGCAGGTCGCCGCCGGAGCAGTCATCGGCGCGATCGGCAGCACCGGGCGTTCGACCGGGCCGCATCTACATTTCGAAGTCCGCATCAACGACCGCCCGGTCAACCCCCGTCCCTTCCTGGAGGCTGCGTCCCATGTTTCCCAAAAAAACTCCGGATCAACCGCGCCCGCGCAGCTCTGAGCGGACTATGGCTCCTCGACCTGCCGGCGCCGGGACCTTCTCGATCCTTGGCCCAGATATCGCGATCACGGGCGATATCCATGCCAGCGCCGATCTCCATATCGACGGCCGGGTCGAGGGCGACATTGCCTGCTCTGCGCTCGTTCAGGGCGAAGCTAGCGAGATTATCGGAGCGATTACGGCAGAACGCGCCCAACTGGCCGGCATCGTCCGCGGTTCGATCACCGCACGTTCGCTGGTAATCCTCAAGAGCGCCACGATCCACGGCGATGTGCATTACGATGCGCTGACCATCGAGCAGGGCGCCCAGGTCCACGGCAGCTTCGCCCCGCGCAGCGGTGGCTTGGTTGAGCTAGCCGCAATCAGCGATTCGAATGAGAAGCTGCTGACGCTGGCGGGGTGAGGGGGGAGTTGACCCCTCTCCTTCAATCGGCCAATTCAGGCTCCAATAATTCGCTTGGCTGGCTTGAAGCCAGGGCGGTCTAGGTCTTCCTTATTCCGCCGCGACCTGGGCCCGCAGCGCCTTGCGATCCAGCTTGCCGATCATGGTTTTGGGCAGATTGAGCCGGATCATCACCGCATCGACCCGCTCATGCTTGCCAACGCGACTGTTGAGCCAGTTCTTGAGCGTGGCGCCGTCGACCTCAGGCCCCTCGGGATCGAGCGTCACGAACGCCCGCGGCACTTCGCCGAGGTAAGCGTCGGTCATACCCAGGACCAGGCATTCGCGCACTGCGGGGTGCTGGAGCAGCACCGCCTCGACCTGACTGGGAAAAACCTTGAAGCCGCCGACCGCGATCATGTCCTTGGTCCGATCGACAATCCGCACGAAGCCGTCGGTCTGGATCACTGCGACGTCGCCAGTGCGCAGCCAGGCTTCGCCACCGCGCTGGGCAAAGGCGCTCGCCGCCGCTTCGGGGCGGTTCCAGTAGCCCTGCATGATCTGGGGTCCGCGCACCGCCAGTTCGCCCGGCTCGCCGAGAGGCGCGTCCTTTGCCGGGTCTTCCTTATCGAGCAAGCGGAGCCGGGTGGCGGGAAGCGGCTGGCCGATCGTGCCGGTTTGATCAGCGCCTTCGTAAGGGTTGGTCGAAACCACCCCGCTGGTCTCGGTCAGACCATAGCCTTCGACCAGCCGCGCGCCGGTCGCCGCCTCGAACCGCGCTTTCACGGGAGCGGGCAGCGGCGCCCCGCCCGAGATACAGACGCGCAACGACGAAAAATCGGTCGACGCCAGCTTGGGATGATCGAGCAGCGCCTGGTACATCGTCGGCACCCCCGGCATGGTTGTCGCCTTGACCCGCTGCAGCGTCGCCAGCGCCTTGCCCGCATCGAAGCGCGGCAGCATGGCGATGCAGCCGCCGTTGACGACGGTGCGATTGAGCACGCAGGCGTTGGCGAAAACATGAAACAGCGGCAGCACGCCGAGGATCATGTCGCGCTCGTGCTGACGCGGATCGACCGCCTGAATCTGGCGGGCATTGGCCGACAGATTCTGGTGGGTCAGCATCGCGCCTTTGGGCGTGCCGGTAGTGCCGCCGGTATATTGCAGCAGCGCCAGGTCGAGCAAGGGATCGATCGCCACGGGGCGCGGCTGCTGGCGCGAAAGCATGGAGCGCCAGTCGCACACGTTCACCGCATCAGGCAGCGGGGCGAGTTGCTTGTGCCCTAAAGTCCGAAGCGCCAACCCTTTAACCCACGGCAGCATCTGCGCCATGCGGCCGACCACCAGCCGCTCCAGCCCCGAGCCGCCCAGCACTTTCAGCGCGGTCGGCAGCAGCGCGGGCACATCCAGCGTGACCATCAGCCGCGTCCCCGAATCGGCAACCTGCGTCTCGAGTTCCTCGACCGAATACAGCGGCGAGAAATTGACCACGCAGGCCCCGGCGATCATCGCCCCGTAATAGGCCGGGACGTAGATCGGGACATTGGGCAGGAACAGCCCGACCCGGTCGCCCTTGGCAATGCCGATCGCCTGAAGGCCGGCAGCAAAGGCGCGCGCTTCGGCCAGGATCTGGGCATAGGAATACCGCCGCCCCATGAATTCGACCAGCGGTGCGGACGGCGCCGACTCCGCGCTTTGGGCCAGCATGTCGGGCAATGCCAGCGGTGGGAAGGGCAGATCCCAAGCACAGGGATGCACGTAGTTGTGCGTCCAGTCGGGCAGTTGGGTCAGCTTATTGACACTCATGTCAGTTGTATTGGCCCGGCGAGGGCAAAAGGACAAGGTGGATTACAAGGAGGTGAGCAAAGATCCTCCCGCCAGCGGGAGGATCTTCGCGTCGGCTCTATTTCCCGTCCTCGCTGGCCTTGCTCGGCGCTTTGGGTTTGCGGCCCGCTTTGACCGACTTCGCCTCCTTGCGGCGGACCAGCTTTGGCGGGGCGGGGGTCAGTTCGAAAGCGAGCGCCTTGCCGCCTTCATCGCTATCCTTGAGCGTGACATGAACTTCGCCGCCGTGGGCGAGTTTGCCGAACAAGAGCTCTTCGGCGAGCGGCTGCTTGACCTTCTCCTGGATCAGGCGCGCCATCGGTCGCGCGCCGTAGAGCTTGTCGTAACCCTTTTCGCCCAGCCATTCGCGAGCATCGCAGTCGAACTGGATGTGGACGTTCTGGTCGGCCAGCTGCAACTCGAGCTGGAGGATGAACTTGTCCACCACCCGGCTGATGACTTCGGTCGGCAGATAGGCGAACGGGACGATCGCATCGAGCCGGTTGCGGAATTCGGGCGTGAACATCCGCTTCACCGCCTCGTCTCCGGCGTCGGCCTTGGACACGTCGCCAAAGCCGATGCCCTGGCGGACCATGTCGCTCGCCCCGGCATTGGTGGTCATGACCAGCACGACATTGCGGAAATCGACGGTCTTGCCGTGGTGATCGGTCAGCCGGCCGTTGTCCATCACCTGAAGGAGGATGTTGAACAGGTCGGGGTGAGCTTTTTCGATCTCGTCGAGCAGTAACACGCAATGTGGTTGCTGGTCGATCGCGTCAGTCAGCAATCCGCCCTGATCGAACCCGACATAGCCGGGAGGCGCACCGATCAGCCGACTGATCGAATGTCGCTCCATATATTCGCTCATGTCGAAGCGCTGGAGCGGAATACCCATGATGCTCGCCAATTGCCGGGCGACCTCGGTTTTGCCGACGCCGGTCGGACCCGAGAACAGGAACGAGCCGATCGGCTTGTCCGGATCACGCAGCCCTGCGCGGCTCAACTTCATTGCCGAAGACAGCACCGAGATCGCTTTGTCCTGGCCGAACACCACGCGCTTCAGATCGCGGTCGAGATGTTCGAGGACAGTACGATCATCCGAACTGACCGATTTGGGCGGAATTCGTGCCATAGTTGCGATCACCGCCTCGATCTCGCGCGCGGTGATGACCTTCTTGCGCTTGGACGGCGCCACCAGCATCTGCATCGCGCCGACTTCGTCGATCACGTCGATCGCCTTGTCGGGCAGCTTGCGGTCATTGATGTAGCGCGCCGACAGCTCGACGGCGGTCTTGATCGCATCGGGCGTGTACTTGACCTTGTGGTGTTCCTCGAAGGCGCTGCGCAAACCTTTGAGGATCTTGATCGTGTCTTCGATCGTCGGTTCGTTGACATCGATCTTCTGGAACCGGCGGAGCAGCGCGCGGTCCTTTTCGAAGTGGTTGCGGAATTCCTTATAGGTGGTTGAGCCGATACAGCGGATCGCGCCCGAGGACAGCGCCGGCTTGAGCAGGTTGGACGCGTCCATTGCCCCGCCGCTGGTCGCCCCGGCGCCGATCACGGTGTGGATCTCGTCGATGAACAGCACGGCGTGCGGCATCTTCTCAAGCTCGGAGACGACCTGCTTGAGCCGCTCCTCGAAATCGCCGCGATAGCGCGTCCCCGCCAGCAGCGAGCCCATGTCGAGCGAGTAGATCACCGCCTCGGCCAGCACCTCGGGCACATCGCCTTCGACGATCTTGCGCGCCAGGCCCTCGGCGATGGCGGTCTTGCCGACGCCGGGATCGCCGACATAAAGCGGATTGTTCTTGGAGCGGCGGCAAAGAATCTGGATCGTCCGATCGACCTCCGGCCCGCGTCCGATCAAGGGATCGATCTTGCCGGCCAGCGCCTTCTCGTTGAGATTGACAGTGAACTGATCGAGCGCGGTTTCCTTCTTCGCATTCTTGCTGTCAGACTTTTCCTCGGCCTGGTGCGGTACTTCGGTGTCGCTACCCTTGGGCGCGCGATCCTCGATCCGGCGGCCACCCTTGCCGATCCCGTGGCTGATGAAGCTGACCGCGTCGAGCCGGCTCATGTCCTGCTGCTGGAGGAAATAAACCGCGTAGCTGTCGCGTTCGGAAAACAGCGCAACCAGCACATTGGCCCCCGTCACCGTATCCTTGCCCGAGGACTGGACGTGGAGAATCGCCCGCTGGATCACCCGCTGGAACCCGGCAGTCGGCGCGGGATCGCCTTTCTCGGCAGTTTTGAGTGACTGGTATTCCTGATCGAGGTACTGGCGCACCACGTCGCCCAGATCGCCCAACTCGACCCCGCAGGCCTGCATCACCTGGGCCGCATCGGGATCATCGATCAGCGCAAGCAGGAGATGCTCGAGCGTGGCATATTCGTGGCTGCGCTCCGACGCATTGGCGAGCGCGGCGTGCAGGGTCTTTTCAAGGCTCTGGGCGAAACTGGGCATCTATCGATCTTTCGCTGGTGAAAGTGACCGCGCGCTGAGGAAGCAGGATGAACGCGGGTGGTTACCGAACTGATATGGGGCGCCCGCGCAGAAAGGCGAGGGGCAAAAATTCATTGTTCGGGTGATCGATGAGTCTGCGATCCAAACAGGGCGTCGGCGGCAAGGCGATGGGCTTGGGCCTTGTCGCGGTGCGCGCGGATGCGGGCGTTCTCTGCCTCAAGCAGTTCGATCCGATCGCCCAGTTCGTCATGCGAATAGCGATCGAGGCTCTCGCCCGAAAGCTGGCTGGCGGCGTCCCCGCGCGGTCTGGGGCCTTCGTCATCATGCATTGCGCTGCAGCATCCGCCGCCGCGCCCTTGCTGTCAACCGGGCGCGCGGTTAGGAAATATGCGAAACGCGCGAAAGTGTGAGCATCATGTCACAGCGGGCAGGCTCAGTTCGGGCAATTGGATTGAAAAAATGGGCGAATCGATCCCCTCGACAATGACGGCCATCGCCATTTCGGAGCCCGGTGGGCCCGAAGTGCTGCGCTCGCAGGCGCTGCCTGTGCCTCAGCCCGGACCGGGGCAACTTCTGCTCAAGGTTGCCTTCGCCGGGGTCAACCGCCCCGACGTGGTCCAGCGGATGGGGCTTTACCCGCCGCCGCCCGATGCCTCGCCGCTGCCCGGGCTGGAAGTGTCGGGGACCGTTGTGGCGGTGGGTCAAGGGGTCGAGCCCGAACTGCTTGGGCGCAGGCTGTGCGCTTTGGTCGCCGGCGGGGGCTATGCCCAGTATTGCCTGGCCGAAGCTGCCCAGTGCCTGCCCGTACCCGCAGCGCTGCCCATGGCCGAAGCCGCCGCCCTGCCTGAAACGCTGTTCACCGTGTGGCACAACCTGTTCGAGCGCGGCTGGGCCAAGGAAGGCGAGACCGTGCTGGTCCACGGCGGCACCAGCGGAATCGGGACCATGGCAATCAACCTGGGCCGCCTGTTCGGACTGACCGTGATCGTCACCTGCGGCGGAGCGGACAAGTGCGCCCGCGCCATTGAACTCGGCGCGGCCCACGCGATCGACTACAAGGCCGACGATTTTGTCGAGGAGGTCAAGGCGATCACCGGGGGCAAGGGCGTCCAGCTGGTCCTCGACATGGTCGCAGGCGATTATGTGGCGCGCAATCTCAAGTGCCTCGCGCCTGATGGGCGCCACGTGACCATTGCGGTCCAGGGCGGGGTCAAAGCGCAGCTCAACATGGCCGAAGTCATGGGCAAGCGCCTGACCCTGACCGGATCGACGCTGCGCCCGCGCACAAAGGAATTCAAGGCGCTGCTGGCGCAGGAAATCGCCCAGGAAGTCTGGCCTTTCGTCGAACGCGGCGAACTGCACCCGGTGATGGACATGATCTTTCCGCTGGCCGAAGCCGCTGCTGCGCATGAGCGGATGCAGGCGGGGAGCCATGTCGGCAAGATCGTGCTGGAGGTGCCGCAGTGATGGCCAAACTGACTCTTCACGAGGACCCGCGCAGCGGCAATTGCTACAAGATCGCGCTGACCGCCGCGCTGCTCGGCCTGCCGCTGGAGCGGCGCGCCTATGACATCATGAACGGCGAAACGCGCACGCCCGATTTCATGAGCAGCGTCAATCCCAACGGCAGCATCCCGGTGTTGCAGATCGACGACAGGTTCCTGCCTGAAAGCAACGCCGCCTGCTGGTATCTGGCTGAGGGTAGCCGCCTGATCCCTTCGGACCGGTTCGATCAGGCCGATATGCTGCGCTGGATGTTCTTCGAGCAATACAACCTCGAGCCCAATATCGCGACCCTGCGCTTCTGGTTGCTGTTCGTCGGCGAGGGCAATCTCAGCGAGGCGCGGCGCAGCCAGATCCCGGCCAAGCGGGCCGGGGGCGAGGCGGCGCTGGCACTGCTGGAAGATCACCTGACCACGCGCCTCTGGATGGTTAGCAACAGCATCACGCTCGCCGACATCGCGCTCTACGCCTATACCCATGTCTGCGAGGCGGGCGGGTTCCGCCTGCGCGACTTTCGCCATGTCTGTGCCTGGCTGGACCGCGTGGCTGCGCAACCCGGTTACGTGCCGATGGGCTGATAAGGGCGGGGCTGATTCAAACCTTGCCGCAGGGCGCCTTTGCGCCTACATCCTGTCGCGTAAGGCCGCTCCGCAAGGGGCGGCCCTTCTTATTTATGTCAATATTTTTTGGGGGAGAGAACCCGTGACCCAGCCCACCCCGCTCATGCCGCATGCGACCGCATCGTGGCTGGTCGACACCACCGCGCTGTCGTTCGAGCAGATTGCTGAATTCTGCGGATTGCATATCCTCGAAGTGCAGGCGATGGCCGACGATCTGGCGAGCAGCAAGTACACCGGACGCGATCCGGTGCGCGCGGGCGAGCTGACCATGACCGAGATCGAGAAGGGCCAGGCCGATGCGGGCTATGCACTCCAGATGCAGAAGGCTCCGGTCACGGTCAACCGCACCAAAGGCCCGCGCTACACCCCGGTGTCCAAGCGCCAGGACAAGCCCGACGGCATCGCCTGGATCTTGCGCAATCACCCGGAAATCTCTGACGCGCAGGTTGGCAAGTTGATCGGCACGACCCGCAACACCATCGCTGCAATCCGCGACCGCTCGCACTGGAATATCTCAAACATCCAGGCGAAGGACCCGGTGACTTTGGGCCTGTGCTCGCAGCGCGAACTCGATGCGATCGTTGCCAAGGCCGCCAAGAAGGCCGGGCTGGTCGATGAAGCGGCTGACGATGCGCGGCTCGGCGATGACCGTGTCGCCCTGATCGAGGAACTGCGCGCCGAGCGCGACGCCAACGTCAAGGCCGCGGGCGAAGCCGCCCAGGAAGCCGAAGCCGCCGCCTGGCTCGAAGCCAAGCGCGCCGCAGAGGTTGCGGGTACAGTTTGAGGGTTCTCCCCTCCCCATCAGGAGAGGGGCTTAAGCCAGCGGAACCCTTCCCTACTCCTGCCAGTTAAGCAAAAATGTCCGCCGCCGCATCCTGGATCCGTCCCGAACCACACGGGATCTACATCGCCCCGGCCGACTGCTGGATCGATCCCGCACGCCCGGTCGAAACCGCGCTGGTCACTCATGGTCATGCCGATCATGCCCGCGGCGGCCACGTCCGCACCATCGCCACGCCCGCCACGCTGGCGATCATGCAGCTGCGTTACTTCACCGATGAAGGTGCCGAACCGGTCCCCTATGGCGAAAGCATCCAGCTGAAAGGCGGCGTCCGCGCGACTTTCATCCCCGCCGGGCACGTGCTTGGTTCGGCGCAAATCCTGCTCGAACACGCTGGCGAGCGGGTGATCGTCACCGGCGACTACAAGCGCCGCCCCGACCCGACCTGCCCGCCGTTCGAAGTCACCCCGTGCGACGTATTCATCACCGAGGCGACGTTTGGCCTTCCAGTCTTTTGCCACCCGCCGATCGCCGAGGAGATGGAGAAATTGCTCGCCGTCCGCGCTGCCAACCCGAAACGCTGCGTGTTGGTCGGCGCCTATGCCCTGGGCAAGGCGCAGCGGGTCATCGCCGAGCTGCGCGCGGCCGGATACCGTGAGCCGATCTACCTCCACGGTGCGCTGGAAAAGATGTGCCGACTGTATGAAGACCACGACATCGACCTCGGCGAACTGCACCTGGTCGCGGATATGCCCAAGGCGGCGATCGAGGGTCAGATCGTGCTGTGCCCACCCTCGGCGCTCAACGACCGCTGGAGCCGCCGCCTGCCCGATCCGATCACCGCCATGGCGTCGGGCTGGATGCGCGTTCGCCAGCGCGCCCGCCAACGCAATGTCGAACTGCCGCTGATCATCTCCGATCACGCCGACTGGGACGAACTGACCCGGACGATTGCCGAGGTGAACCCGGCTGAAAGCTGGATCACGCACGGGCGGGAAGAAGCCCTGCTGCGCTGGTGCGAGCTGCATCAGAGGAAGGCACGGGCGCTGGCCCTGGTGGGGTATGAGGACGAGGATGATTGAGGTTGCCCCCGTCATCCCCGCGATTGTGGGGATCGCTGGCTTCCTGGCCGTGCGCCTAGATCGATCCAGCCAGCAATCCCGGATCAAGTCCGGGACGACGTAGGTGGAGAAGTTCGCCGCCCTCGTCGACGCGCTGGTCTATACCCGCAGCCGCAACGGCAAGCTGGTGCTGATCGCCGACTATCTGCGCACCACCCCTGATCCTGATCGCGGCTGGGCCCTCGCCGCGCTCACTGATGGCCTCGACTTTCCCGCCGTCAAAAGCGCCACTATCCGCCACCTGCTGATCGAGCGGATCGACCCGGTACTCTATGCGTTGAGCCGCGACTATGTCGGCGACACCGCCGAAACCGCCAGCCTGCTCTGGCCCGAGCCGATGGGCGAGGTTGCCCCGGCCCCGACCGTCAGCGAGGCGGTCGCCCTGCTCTCGAAAATGACCCGCGTCACGGTTGCCGCCGATCTCGCCGCGCTGCTCGACCGGCTTGATGCCAATGGTCGTTACGCGCTACTCAAGCTCGCCACCGGGGCGATGCGGATCGGCATTTCCGCGCGGCTGGCCAAGATCGCCTTCGCCCAGGCATTCGACGTCAGCATCGACGATGTCGAGGAGTACTGGCACGGCCAGTTTGCGCCTTATGCGCCACTGTTCGACTGGGCCGCCAACGGCGCCGAGCCGCCGCGCGGCGACCATTTGCCGCTGTTCCGCCCGTTCATGCTCGCCCATCCGCTCGACGAGACGATCGTCGATATGAAAGACTATGCCGCCGAGTGGAAATGGGACGGCATCCGCGTGCAACTGGTCCATGTTGCGGGCGAGACCCGGGTCTATTCGCGGTCGGGCGATGACATTTCGGGCACCTTCCCCGAACTGGCTGAAGCGCTGACGATCCCTTGCGTGCTCGATGGCGAGCTGCTCGTTCGCGGCGCACACCAAGGCGGCGAAGCAGGCGGCGCGGCCAGTTTCAACGCGTTGCAGCAACGGCTCGGGCGCAAGACGGTCAGCAAAAAGATGCGCGAGGACTATCCCGCTTTTGTTCGCCTCTACGACCTGCTGATCGTGGAGGGTGAGGACCTGCGCCCCCACGCCTGGGAACAGCGCCGCGCCCTGCTCGAGGCCTTCGTCCCCCGGCTAAACTCCGAACGGTTCGACCTGTCACAGGTGATCGAGGCCGCTACGCTCGACGCCCTCGCCGCGATCCGCGAGCGGGCGCGTGACGAGGCCATCGAAGGCGTCATGCTCAAACGCCGCGACAGCCCCTATGTCGCCGGGCGGCGCGCCGGGCTGTGGTACAAGTGGAAGCGCGATCCGCTGCTGGTCGATTGCGTGCTGATGTATGCCCAGCGCGGCAGCGGCAAGCGCAGCTCGTTCTATTCGGATTTCACCTTCGGCTGCTGGGCCGGCGATCCCGACCAAGGGGCCGAACTGCTGCCCGTCGGCAAGGCGTATTTTGGCTTCACCGACGAGGAGCTGAAATGGCTCGACCACTATGTCCGCCAGCACACCCTCAACCGTTTCGGCCCGGTGCGCGAGACCGACCGCAGCCTGGTGTTCGAAGTCGCCTTTGATTCGATCCACGCCAGCAACCGCCACAAGTCGGGCCTGGCCATGCGCTTCCCCCGCATCAACCGCATCCGCAAGGACAAGCCGGCGCATGAGGCGGATAGGATCGAAACCCTGGCGGCGATGGTTCGGGATTGAGGGTGACGTACCTCCCCGGCACGGGATGGAAGTCGCGCCGCGCTACTTTGCCGCCAAGACCGCTGCGTGGATCCGCCCGTTGATCACATAACCTTGCACCCCGAACTGCATCTCAGCCAGTGCCGCGTCGGTCAGGTCGCGCATGTATTTGGCCGGGCGCCCGGTCCACAGCTGGCGCGGCTCGATGATCTTGCCGCCGGTCAGCATCGCTCCGGCCCCCAGCATTCCTTCAGAGCCGATCCGGCAGCCGTCCATGACGATCGCGCCCAGGCCCACAAATGCCCGGTCCTCCAGCACGCAGCCGTGGACCATCGCCATGTGCCCGATCAGCACGTCCTCACCGATGATCGTCGGGAAGCCTTCGGGACGGCCCGGCCGAGGGCTGTCGCAGTGAACGACGCTGCCGTCCTGGATATTGCTGCGCGCACCCACAACGATGCGGTTGACGTCGGCGCGGATCACGCAATTGTACCAGATGCTGACATCGGCTCCGATCTCAACATCGCCAATAATCCGGCAGCCAGGGGCGATAAAGGCGCTCGAATGGATCTTCGGCGCCTTGCCGTGAAGCGGGATCAGCGAGATGTCGGTGCTCATTTGTCACTCCTGAACAGGCTGGGCCAGCGGATATAGGGCAGGACCGAGGCGTGGTCATCGGTCCACACCGAACTTGCCGGCGGCTTGAGCGCAGTCAGCGGCTGGCCCGGCGCAAGTTCCCGCAGTCGCGCCAGTTGTGCTGGGTCGCGGGTCATGATCACCCAGTCAGACGGCGTCAGTTGGCCGGTCGTTGCCGGAAAATCGGCCCGCAGGGCCACCGCCAGCCCCCGGTGTCGCGCTTCTGCGGCAAGCACCGGCTCAAGCTCGATATACCGATTGGAGATGTGCACCAGCAGCACGCCTCTGGGCGACAAAACATCGAAATAGCGCCCGAACGCTTCGTCGGTCAGCAGGTGTAGCGGAATGGCATCGGACGAAAAGGCATCGACCGCCAGCACGTCGAACGAGTTACGCGGCAGCTTCGCAATCGCCAGCCGCGCATCGCCCAGGATCACTTTCGCATCGGGCGCGCAGTCCTGCAGGTAGGTAAAAGTGCCATTGCGCGAGAGGTGCAGCACCGCCGGGTCGATCTCGAACAGGTGCCAGACCTCTCCCGGCTGGTGGAAGCAGGCAAGTGTCCCGGTCCCCAGCCCGACCACGCCGATGCGAGCCCCTGCGCCGAACAGTGCGGGAGCATGCGACAGCACCATCGCCGCGCCCGAGCTGGGGCCATAATAGGTCATCGGCTCACGGCTGCGCTTGGGGTCGGTCGACTGCTCGCCATGCAAGGTGGTGCCGTGGGCCAGCGTGCGCAGCTGCACATCGGGGTAGTTGCGCACCGTGTAAATCCCAAAATAGCTGCGCGTCCGCAGGCCCTGAAGCGAGCTTTCCAGCGTGATCAAACCGCCCTGGGCCAGCATCAGCATCGCCAGAACCAGCACGAACAGCCATCGCCAGGTGATTACCAGCATCCCGCACAGCGCGATGCCGAACGTCAGCGGCAGGCGCATTGCGCCCGGTTCAGGATAGGCGGTTACGTCTTGCAGCAGAACGCACAGAAAGCCTGCAAACAGCAGGACGCAGACCACCGCCACCGGCACCATCTCGCGGGTCAGTCCGGGCAGGCGCCGCCAGTCGTACCAGCGATGGGCCGGCACCAATGCGGCGGCCGCGAAGACCAGCAGCGGGTGCTCCCACACCCAGTCAAACACCAGGGGCGCAAGCAGTGCAGTGAAAAGGCCGCCCAGCGCTCCTCCGGCGGACATTACTAGGTAGAACAGCGTCAGCTGCGAGGCGGCCGGGCGGTTATCATAGAGTTTTGCATGCAGCGCGACAGCGATCACGAACAGCAGCACGATGCTTGCCAGCACCAGGGTCAGCGTGCCCGAATTACGTGCGACCATCGCCATGCCTCCGGCGAGCAGCAGCAAGGGCGGTGCGCTCAGGGTGATCGCCCGGGCCGGGCCGCGCTTTTCGGCGAACGCGACAACGAAGCTAAGCAGGTACAGCCCGAGCGGGATCACCCACAGCAGCGGCATGGCGAAGATGTCGGTGGTCAGGTGCGTGGTGGTCGACAGCATCAGCCCGGAAGGTACCGCCGACAGGGCCAGCCACAGGACAATTCGCCGCCAGCCGATCCATTCGGGCGGGTCGGCGGGAATGGCAACTGCGGTACTACCGATCGCATTCCACCGCGCCCGCGCCGCCAGCACGATCAGCCCGATCAACAGGGCATAGCCCAGGCTCCACCCCACCGCTTGCGCGCGCAACCGCAACAGCGGCTCGGCCAGCAGCGGATAGGCCATCAGCCCGGCGAAACTGCCCAGGTTTGAGGCCGCATAAAGTGCCCAGGGTGCGCCACTGCGCGGATCGGCGGCGAACCAGCGTTGCATCAGCGGGGCCTGGGCGGAAACCAGCAGGAACACCGGGCCGATCGTCAGCAGGAACAGCAGCGGCACCCACCACACTTCGCTCCCTGGCGCGGGCGGGGCCAGTGTGGGCAAGGTAATCGGCAGGGTCAGGCCGGCTATCAGCAGCAGCACGACATGGACCACGGCCTGGCGCCGCAGCGGCCAGCGCCCCAGCCAGTGGGCATAGCCATAGCCCGCCAGCAGCAGCGTCTGATAGACCAGCATTGCGCTGTTCCATACGTTCGGCGCGCCACCCAGCTGTGGCAGCGCCATGCGCGCGACCATCGGCTGAACCAGGAACAGCAGGAAGCTGCCGGTCAGAATTGTCAGCACGAACAGCGCACGGCTGACCGGCCCGGCCCGGTCGCTCATAAGCAGCGCATGGTCATAAAGGCCGATCGATCCGGTAGGTCACATGCGCCAAGAGCGGGTCATCTGCGGCGAGTCGGGGATGGGCGAAGACCAGCTCGGGACAATAGGGCATCCCGCACCGCTGCATCACCGCGCGGCTGGCTCGATTATCCACGGCGATGCTCGCCCGCGCCGCTTCGCTGGCATAGCCCGAACCCCGGCAATCGCGCGCCAGCCGCCAGCCAACTTCGGCCTGGCCAGCAACTGGCCCGGTGGTGCTGCGGATGAGCCCACACCACCCGATCAACCGCGCGTCATACCGCCGCTCGAGCGCCCAGAAGCAATAGCCCAGCCGCGCCTGCATCTTCTGCATCCGCGCGACTACTGCTGCGGTGGCCGCAAGATCATGTAGCGGGCCGAGCCAGCGCATCACCTCAGGATCGGAACAGATCGCCTGGAACGGGGCGATATCTGATTTAACCCAGCGTCGCAGGATCAGGTGGTCTGTTTCGATCACGCGTTGAGCAACCGTGCGGCATGGGCCGCGTGGTAGGTCAGCATGCCCGAGCACCCGGCCCGCTTGAAGGCTATCAGCGTTTCCAGCACCAAGGCGTCGCGATCCCCGGCGCCCGCCGCGGCCGCCGCCTCGATCATCGCGTATTCACCGCTGACCTGGTACGCAAAGACCGGCACGGCGAAGCGCTCCTTCACCCGGCGGACGATGTCGAGATAGGGCAGGCCGGGCTTGACCATCACGCTGTCAGCGCCCTCGGCCAGGTCCATTGCCACTTCGCGCAGGGCCTCTTCGGCATTGGCGGGGTCCATCTGGTAGGTCTTCTTGTCGCCCTTGAGCAGCCCGCCGCTGCCCACTGCATCACGGAACGGGCCATAGAACGCCGAAGCATATTTGGCGGCATAGGCCATGATCTGGACGTTGCAATGGCCGGAACCTTCGAGCGCTGCGCGGATTGCGCCGACGCGTCCGTCCATCATGTCGGAAGGCGCAATGATGTCTGCGCCGGCAGCGGCCTGGTTGAGTGCCTGGGTCACCAAGGCTGCGACCGTGGCATCGTTGGTGACATAGCCCGCCTCGTCCAGCAGTCCGTCCTGGCCATGGCTGGTATAGGGATCGAGTGCAACGTCGGTGAGGATCCCGATATCTCCGCCGCAGGCATCACGGATCGCGCGGATCGCGCGGCACATCAGGTTGTCGGGATTGTGCGCTTCGTTGCCGCTGACGTTTCGGCGATCTGGCTGGGTGTGCGGGAACAGGGCGATGCACGGAATGCCGAGCGCGACAGCCTGTTTGGCGCGCGCAGCGATGCCATCGGCCGACCAGCGCGATACGCCCGGGAGGGAGGCAATCGGCTGCTCGATGCCTTCGCCCTCGGTCACAAACAGCGGCCAAATCAGATCTGCGGGGCTGAGCGAAGTCTCGCGATGAAGCGCGCGGCTCCACGCGGTGGCGCGGGGGCGGCGGAGGCGGAGTGCGGGATAGCTGGCTGTCATTGGGCGGGTTCTAGGCGCAGATGCGCGGTTTCGGCAACGGGCGAACTAATCGACCTCGCGCTGGACCAGAGCGACCTTCACCGACGTTTGTGGCTTGGACAGCGCGCTCTGCCCGATCAGGCCGGGTACGCCCGCCACCTTGATCGCCTTCAACTGCGCCAGCATCGCCTTGAACGCGGCCACTTGCTTGGCGTCTACCTGGCTGTGGAACGTGAAGCTGACTGATAACGGGTTGATCGTCTGGCCGTTGCGATAGACTTCGTAGTGCAGATGCGGCCCGGTCGACAGCCCGGTCGAGCCAACATAGCCGATCACCTGACCGCTGTGGACACGCATCCCCGGTGCCACCGCGATCCGGCTCATATGGCCATAACCCGAACCCAGCCCGCCGCCGTGGTCGAGCTTGACGTAGTTGCCATGCCCGCCATGAACCCCGGCGAACGCGACAATGCCATCGGTTACCGCGAAGATCGGCGAGCCATAGACCGCACCGAAATCGACTCCGGCGTGCATCCGCGCATAGTGCAGGAGCGGATGGTAGCGCATGCCATAGCCCGAAGTGATGTGGCCATTGACCGGCGCAGAAAGCCCAGTCGACGTGCGCGTGCCCCAGTCAGCCGCCTCGGTCATCTGGCTACCCCAGCGCAGCAACTGCGCGATCGGCTTGCCGTCGCGTTCGAGCCCGGCATAAAGCAGGACCCCGGTTTCGCTTTGCCCGCCCAGGGCCTGCTTGTGCGCGACGATGATATCGAATTGGTCGCCCGGCAGGATGTCGCCTTCCAGGCTGATATGGGGGTCGAGCGCCTGGAGGTATTGCTGGATCGCCTTGACCGGAGCACCCGAAGCGCGCGCCGCCATATAAAGGCTCGCCCCGACCGCGCCACGTATGCGCAGCGGGGTCGGGTCGACCGGGATCGGCTGGGCACTGACGGCCAGGTTGCCGCTTTTACGGTCGAACGCGAGCTCGAGATCGAACCGGGCGCGGAATTTCATCTGTTCAAGGCGGCGTGTCTCGCCGAACGCATGTCGGCCCAGAGTGATGTCGAAACGCGTGCCCGGCGCGATCTGGCCGAGCGGGACCTTGTCTGCCGCAAGCTGCGCCGCGCGCGAGGCGTCGAGCGGATCGACCCCGGCACGGGCAAGCATTGCGACGAAGCTGTCCCCCTGGCCCAATGTGGTTACCAGATCGAGCGTGGCACGTTCGGGGGCCGAGGCGAGCGCGATCACTGCGACGCCGGGGCGTGTCCGCTTGCCGCTGTCTGCGCCCAACCCCAGCGGGGCGATGGCCTGGATGCGGAACTCGCCCTGCGCCGGTGCAGCAACCACAATAGCGCGAGGAGGTTCGACGGCGGCGAAGTCGGGCCAGAAACTCAGAGCCAGGGAACATAGCGCAGCCAGTAGGGCCAGCGTGCGCCACCACGACTTGCTACCAATGTTCTCGGCCAGGTCGACGTCTGGTGCATGGTTTGCCAGCCAGCCAGCGAGGCGGGCGCGAACCGGCTGCGGCGGTGCGGCAGGCGAAAAGTCCTGGCCCGGCGACACGCCCGCAGGCTGAAGGGCCAGCGCACCGATGAAGCTTTCGATTTGCTCGCGCGGTCTGAACACGAAGCAATCCCCGCCAGCGCAGCCCGATTGCCGCCTGCCCGCTCCTGTCCTGCTCCTGATTGGTTAATCTCTGGATAATTCGGCGCTCATCGACCCGAGCCTTGCGGGCGCCGGGGCCAGATGCCACATCGTTCCCGAGATGGCTTATCAGCTGCCAATACGGCCCCGCCGGTCGAATTCGCCCGACGCCACGGTCAAGGCCGTGCTCGGCCCGACGAATACCGGCAAGACCCATCTCGCGATCGAGCGCCTGTGCGCGCACTCCAGCGGCGCGATCGGCTTCCCGCTGCGGCTGCTGGCGCGTGAGGTCTATGACCGGGTCTGCGCGATCAAAGGCCCGGACCGCGTCGCCCTAATCACCGGCGAAGAGAGGATCGAGCCGAAAGACGCGCGCTGGCTGCTGTGTACCGCCGAAGCGATGCCGGTCCATGCCGACTTGGCATTCGTGGCGCTCGATGAGGCCCAGCTCGCCGCCGATCGCGAACGTGGGCATCTGTTCACCGACCGGCTGCTCCATGCCCGGGGCCGCGAGGAGACGATGCTGCTCGGCTCGGCGACGATTGAGCCGCTGGTGCGCCGCCTGCTGCCCGACGCCGAGATCGTCTCGCGCCCGCGCTTTTCCACGCTCAGCCACGTCGGCGCGCGCAAGCTCTCGCGCATCCCGCCGCGCAGCGCAATCGTCGCCTTTTCCGCCGAGCAGGTCTACGCCATCGCTGAAATGCTGCGCCGTTTCCGCGGCGGTGCGGCGGTGGTGATGGGCGCGCTCAGCCCGCAGACGCGCAACGCCCAGGTCGCGCTCTACCAGTCGGGCGAGGTCGATTATCTGGTCGCCACCGATGCCATCGGCATGGGCCTCAATCTCGATCTCACCCACGTGGCTTTTGCTGGGCTGAGCAAGTTCGACGGCCACCGTCAGCGCCGGCTCTTGCCCGCCGAGATGGCCCAGATTGCCGGACGCGCCGGGCGGCACCAGCGCGATGGCACATTCGGAACACTGGCGGGCACCGGAGGCCACGATTCGGAGTTCACACCTGAAGAAATCTATGCCATCGAGGAGCATCGCTTCCCGCCATTGTCACGCCTGTTCTGGCGCGAGGCCGAGCCGCGTTTCGACAGCCTGGGCCTGCTGATCGGCGACCTTGAATCGCTGCCCGAACGCCCCGAACTGGCCCCCGCCGCCGAGGCCATCGACCTGGCCGTACTCAAGCGCCTGGCCGAGGAAGCGGACATCGCCGGGACCGTGCGTGGCGCCTCCCAGGTCCGCCGTTTCTGGGAAGCCTGTTCGTTGCCCGACTTCCGCCAGCAGGGCGCAGAGACTCATTCGCGCTTTGTTGCCCGGCTGTGGGAGGATTTGCGCCACGGCCAGCTTGGCGCCGACTATGTGGCCCAGGCGATCGCCGCGCTCGACCTGCCGGGCGGCGATATCGACACGCTTCAGGGCCGGATCGCGGCGATCCGCAGCTGGGCCTATATCGCCCAGCGTCCCGACTGGGTGATCGCTCGCGAGGAAATGGCCGCCCGCGCCCGCGCGGTCGAGGCGCGGCTGTCCGACGCGCTCCACGCCCGTTTGACCGAACGCTTCGTCAACCGGCGAACGACCGTGCTGATGCGCAAGATGGGCCAGGACGCGGGGCTGTTGCCGGTCACGCTCGACGGCGACGCAGTGTTGGTCGATGGCGAAATGATCGGGCACCTGACCGGCTTCCGCTTCCGCGTCGATCCCAGCGCACGCCACACCGACCAGCGGCTGTTGCTGGCGGCAGCCGAGCACCACCTGACCGAATTGCTGGCGCAACGCGGCGAGGCACTCGCGGCTGCGATTGACGCGGGCGAGGCTGGGCTTCGTCTGGATCGGGGCGCGCTTGTATGGGGGGGCGAAGTTCTGGCCCGGTTGGTCCCGGGCAAGAGCCTGCTCCGCCCTGCTCTGGCACCAGACCCCGTGCTTGATCGCCTCGCCTCAACTCCGCGCAGCAAGCTCCTGGCAGCTCTCACTGGCTGGCTCGAACAGCGGCTTGCACCGCTGGCCCAATTGGCCCGCATCGAAGCTGCCAGCATCGCCCGCGAGGGTGGCCCAGCCTTGCGAGCGCTTTTGATCCGCCTCGTTGAGGCTGGCGGCGTCGTCGATCGGGCGAAGTCAGGAATTGCCGAGCTCGAGCCTGAGCAGCGCAAGCTTCTGGCGCAGCTCGGCGTCCGGGTGGGCACGCTCGACCTGTTCGTGCCCGATACGCTGCGGCCACTTGCAGCGGCGGCATGGCGTCAACTGGATTGGCGAAAATCCGTCGGTAACGAGAGCCCGACCATGCAACCGGTAATCATCGCCAGCCCATTGCCGCGCGGGTATCGCCGCCTCGGCAACCAGGCGCTGCGCGTCGATTGCGCCGAGCGGTTGCTGCGCGCCGCCCATGACATCCGCCTTGCCGGCGGGCGCAGGAACTTCATGCTGGACCCTGCGCTGGCCACCTCGATGGGGCTGACGACGGCCAGCTATGCCGCGCTCCTCCGCCTTGCCGGGTTCCAGCCGCTAATTCCGCGAACGCTCAAGCGCGATGTGTTAGGCCCTCCGGCACCATTGCTGTGGCGCTGGCACCCCCTGCGTCGCGCGCCCGACACGCCGCTGCACCCGCCACCGCGCGACAATGCCTTTGCCGCGCTCGCCGAGTTGGTCGGCTGAATGCGACTCGATAAGCTGATCTGGTTCTTGCGTCTCGCTCCAAGCCGCACCCTGGCTCATGACTGGATCGAATCCGGGCATTTCCGCCTGAACGGTCGCCGCGTCGAGCGCCCCGCCACTTCCGTCAAGCCTGGCGACGTCCTGGTCCTGCCACTGCGGCAACGCGTCCGGGTGATCAAACTGCTGGCCCTGCCGAATCGCCGCGGGTCGGCCAATGAAACCATTGCCTGCTATCGCACGCTTGACGCAGGCAGTGACTTTCTCATAGCACCCCGGAATACCGCAGCGACACACACTGGCGCCGCCGAAGGGAATCTGCATTCATGACCTATGTCGTCACCGACGCCTGCATCAAGTGCAAGTACATGGATTGCGTCGAGGTTTGCCCAGTCGATTGCTTCTATGAGGGCGACAATATGCTGGTGATCAACCCCAGCGAGTGCATCGATTGCGGCGTGTGTGAGCCCGAATGCCCGGCCGAAGCGATCCTGCCCGACACCGAAAGCGGGCTTGAGCAGTGGCTGGAACTAAACACCAAGTTCTCCGCCGAATGGCCTAATATTACCTCGAAGAAGGATTCGCCGTCCGATGCCGACGAGTTCAAGGGCCAGGATGGCAAGTACGACAAGTACTTCTCAGCCGAACCCGGCGAGGGTGATTAACCCACTCGGCTAAGCCTGATCCGACGCTCCGGTGCGGGCGCGCAGCGCTCACGCTTGCGCCTGTGCGCGCAGCGCTGGTAATTTTGCTACAGTGGTGCTATATAATCGCTAACTGCCCGGGATGATGCCCGACCGGCAGCGGATCATGAAAGGCGCGGGATCACAGCAACTGGTTGATGGCTCCATCGGACCGAGTGCCCAGGCGCTCGGATCGCAGCTGTCAGACTTGCGCATTCCACGCCGAGCGAAAGGATGAACCATGGCGACCACGGCCAATGCCTTTGATGTCGGAGACTACGTCGTTTACCCCAAGCACGGCGTTGGCCGGGTGATCGAACTGCTCCACCAGGAAATCGCCGGGATGCAGCTGGAACTCTATGTCCTGCGCTTCGAGAAAGAGCGGATGACGTTGCGGGTTCCGGTGGGCAAAGTCGAAGCGATCGGGATGCGCAAGCTTTCCTCGGACAAGACCCTGCGCGAGGCGCTCGATACTCTGACCGGCAAGCCCAAAGTCAAGCGCACGATGTGGTCGCGCCGCGCTCAGGAATACGAAGCCAAAATCAATTCGGGTGACCTCGTCTCGATTGCCGAGGTGACCCGCGACCTGTTCCGCGCCGACGACCAGCCCGAGCAGAGCTATTCCGAACGCCAGATCTTCGAAGCCGCTTCGTCGCGTCTCGCGCGTGAACTGGCCGCGATGGAAAAGACCGATGAGCCGACCGCACTCAAGAAGATCCTCGCGATCCTCAATGAGCATGCGCCCAAGTACTATGAGGCAGCCGCTGCTGCGGCGGCTGCAGCCGCGGCTGGGGCTGTGCCTGCTCCGGTCTGAATTTCGCAAACCCGCATGACAAAGGGCCGTCCTGAAAAGGGCGGCCCTTTTTTGTTGAAGCTTGAAGTTTAGGCGGCTGCCCGGCGCAGACGATCGTTGATCGCCGCGCCGATGCCCTGCTCTGGCACCGGGGCGACGGCGATGCGCGCTTGCGGTCCCGCCGCTGCCGCATGGAGCGCGGCATAGAGGCGCGCGGCGGCTTCATCCAGATCCGCATTTGGCGAGAGATTGAAGTGACCGGCGACAGTGCCGAAACCGAGATGGAATTCGTCGGCATGAGCGGTGTCAGCGTCGAGTCGGACCGGCTTGCCGGGCGCATAGTGGCTCACCATTTGTCCGGGCGCTTCGATCCCGCCTAATGACGCCGTGACGTCAGGCGGCGCGCCCAGAACTGCAGTAATCTGAGCCTCCGTCACCGGGCCGGGGCGCAGCAAGCTCCAGCCGCCTGACGCACGCAATGCAACGATGGTCGATTCGATTCCGGTGTCACAAGACCCGCCGTCAAGGATCAGGTCGATCCGGGCGCCCAGAGATTGCGCGACATGAGCAGCGCTGGTCGGACTGACCGCACCGCTGCGATTGGCCGAAGGAGCGGCCAGCGGAAAGCGGCAGCGGGCAAGCACGTCTTGCATCGCGGGATGCGCCGGGCAGCGCAGCGCAACTGTCGCCAGCCCGGCAGTAACCGCAGTTGCGAGTCGGGCCTGGGGCCTGAGCGGCAGCACCAGGGTTAGCGCTCCGGGCCAGAACGCCCGCGCCAACCGCTGGGCACGCTCATCGAATATCGCCAACTGTTCTGCCGCAGCCAAATCGCCGACATGGACGATCAACGGATTGAAATCGGGGCGACCTTTGGCGCGATAGATTGCCGCTACGGCCACCGCGCTGTCGGCCCGCGCCGCCAGGCCATAGACTGTTTCGGTCGGCACCGCGACCAGCCCGCCGCGCGTCAAAACGTCAAGCGCCACAGCGAATCCCGCCTCGTCAGCAGCGCAGATCAGGGGATGGGTGTTGCCCGCCATGCCCTGCGGCTATAGGCGAGAGACGACAAAGCCAAGGAAAAGCGCGATGAGCTATGTGCCGCCCACTGCCGAGCAACTGCTGGCACTCAAGGTCAATGCCGGGATCGGCGAGCTGGCCGCGCACTCCAAATTCGCCGGGGCCAGCGCCGATATGGTCGAAGCGATTGTCGATGGCATCGGCACATTTGCCGCAGGCGAATTTGCCCCGCTAAGCCGGATTGGCGATACCCAGGGCGCAAAGCTGGCGGATGGCGAAGTCTCCTTGCCGGGCGGATTCGCCGAAGCGTATCGCGCCTATGTCGAGGCCGGCTGGAACGGCGTCTCCGGCCCCGAGGAGTTTGGCGGCCAAGGTCTGCCGTTCAGCCTGGCCTGCTGCGTGCTGGAAAACCTGGGCGCGGCCAACTTCGCCTTCACTCTGCTGCCGATGCTGACCGTCGGCGCGATCGAAGCGCTGCAGCATCACGGAAATCAGGCGCAGAAAGCGCTGTACTTGCCCAAGCTGGTCAGCGGCGAGTGGTCGGGTACGATGAATCTGACCGAGCCTCAGGCGGGTAGTGACGTGGGCGCGCTGCGGTCCACCGCGACTCCGATCGAAAGCGGGGAGCACGAAGGCAAATATCGGATCGCCGGGACCAAGATCTTCATCACCTGGGGCGAGCATGACCTGGCCGAAAACATCGTCCATCTGGTCCTCGCTCGCACTCCCGGCGCGCCCGAGGGGACGCGCGGAATCTCGCTGTTCATTGTCCCGAAGTATCTGCCAGGCCCCGCTGGTGAACCGGGCGCGCGCAACGATCTGCGCTGCGTCGGGATCGAGCACAAATTGGGCATCCACGCCTCGCCGACTTGCACGATGAGCTTTGGCGATAAGGCTGAATGCATCGGCGAGATGATCGGCGCGGAAAATGCCGGGCTCAAGGCGATGTTCACGATGATGAATTCGGCGCGGATCAACGTCGGCAGCCAGGGCGTCCAGATCGCCGAGCGCGCGCTGCAGCAGGCCATGGCCTTTGCCTGCCAGCGGATCCAGGGCGCACGCGCCGGATCGCCCGACAAGCGCCCGGTGGCGATCATCGAGCATCCTGATGTGCGCCGGATGCTATTGCGGATGCGCGCGCTGACCGAGGCGTCACGCGCTCTTCTGTATTACACTGCCGGACAAATCGATCGTGGTGCGCTGGGCGATTCGGCGGCGCAGTCGCGGGCCGATGTGCTGGTTCCGCTGCTCAAGGCCTGGGGGACCGACGTGGGCTGCGAGGTCGCCAGCCTAGGCGTGCAGGTTCATGGCGGGATGGGCTTCATCGAGGAAACCGGCGCCGCCCAGCACTACCGAGACGCCCGCATTGCGCCGATCTACGAAGGCACTAACGGGATCCAGGCTGCGGACCTGGTAATGCGCAAACTGGGGCTGGATGGAGGGCGTGCGTTCGAAGCCTTGATCAGCGATATCATTGCCCAATCGGCGCGCGAACCCGCCTTGGCAGAGCTTGCCGCGCGGTGCCGCTCGACCGGTGAATGGTTGACCGGGGATGCCAGTATCGACGACCGGCTGGCGGGATCAATGCCGTTTCTGACGATGTGCGCGGTGGCGGTTGCCGGGTGGCAGATACTGTTGCAGCGGACGGCCTGCGCCGATCCGGCGACCCCCCTCCCGATTGCCCGGAGCAAGCCGGTGATAGCGCGCTATTTCCTTGAGCATTGCGTACCCGAGGCGCTTGGCCTTGCCGCCGCAGCCAACGGCGGAGCCGCTCTGTTGTATGAACTGGACGCCGAGGCCCTGACGGGATGAGCGAGCACGGTGACGTCCTCGCGCGGATCGCCGTAGCGCTGGAACGGCTGGCTCCCGAGGCCGCACCTGCGACGGACTGGACCGCCACCCCGGCTTATGTCTGGGACGGCAACACCGCGCGCCCGATCGCCCGAATCGAAGCCCCCGCGCTCGATCTGCTGCGCGGGATCGACGCGCAAAAGGCTACGGTTACCGCCAATGTCGCACGGCTCGCCCAAGGCCATGCCGCGCACGACATGCTGCTGTGGGGCGCTCGGGGGATGGGCAAGTCGGCACTGTTGCGGGCCAGTGTCGCGGCGGCGCAGAGCACGGGCCGGATCGCGCTGGTCCAGGTTGCACCCGACGCACTCCCATCGCTGACCACATTGTTCGCCAAGCTCGGCCGAGTCGATCGCAATTTCCTCGTGTTTATCGACGATCTCGGTTTCGAAGAGGGCGACAGCTCTGGCCCGCGCGCCTTGCGCTCGTGGCTCGAAGGCGGAGTCGAGGCGCGCCCAGGCAATGTCCGCCTCGCCGTCACCTCGAATCGCCGGGTGATCGTCGCCCGCCATCTGGCCGAACAGGATGATCCGCTAAACCCGCGCGACGTCGTCGACGACAAGCTCGCATTGGCGGACCGCTTTGGGTTGTCGGTGGGCTTCCACAACGGCTCGCAGGACGATTACCTGGCTATTATCGGTGGCTATGCTGAGGTGCTGGGGCTGGATTGGAGCGAGGCCGAGGCGCTGGAATGGTCAAAGCGTCGCGGCGCCCGCTCGGGCCGGGTGGCCTGGCACTACGTTACCGAACTGGCCGGGCGGGCCGGACGAAGCTTGTGACTACTGGGGCGGATCGGGCTTGAACGTGGCCTGAGCGTCGCCGGTCAGCTCACGCGTCGGCGGCATGTGGTCGGTCATTACCGCCTTGGGCCCAGCCGAAGGAGCCGCGCCGGGGGCTGACACGCGCCAGATGATCCCCGCAGTGTCGTCGCTGACCAGCAGCGCGCCGCCCTTGTCCCAGGCCAGCCACACCGGACGCCCATGGGTCTGGCGGTTATCGACAAGGAACCCGCTCAGTACCGGCAGCGGCAGGTCATGCGGATTGCCGTTGGCGTCGAATTTCACGAACACCACGTCATAACCCGACAGCGGCTTGCGGTTCCATGAGCCGTGGCGGGCAATAAATGCGCCGTTGGCGAACGTGCTGCCCATGCGGTTGCCAGCGCTGGAAAACAGCAGACCCAGCGGTGCGGTGTGCGCACCCAGCGCATATTCAGGCTTGCGGACATAGCCTATCAGGTCGTCGGGAATCGGATCGCTCACGCGCCAATCAATCTGGTCCTTCCAGTAAACCCAAGGCCAGCCATATTGCGCGCCCACGGGCACATTTGTGAGATAGTCGAGCGGGGCATCAGGGCCGAGCTGGTCGCGTTCGTTGACCACGGTCCACAGCTCGCCGCTCGACGGGTTCCAGCCCATCCCGTTGGGATTACGCATCCCGCCAGCAAATTGCCGCGGCTTACCTTTGGCGAGGTCGATCTCCCAGATCGCCGCCCTTCCAGCCTCAACGCCGATCCCGTTCTCGGCAATGTTCGAACCCGAGCCAACCGTAACATAAAGCCTTGCATTGTCCGGGCTGAGCAGCAGGATCCGCATCCAGTGCCGTCCCGCCGGGGGCAGGTCCATCAGCTTCGTCGGCGCGCCCTTGAGTTCGGTATCGCCAGGCTTGAAATCGAACGCCAGCACTGCGTTGTGGTTGGCGACGTAAAGCTTGCCGTTGCCCCAGGCCATGCCTGCGGGCGAGGCGAGATCGGCGTGGCGCAGCACAAAGCGCTGCTCGGCGGTGCCGTTGCCATCGGCGTCGCGCAGCAACACAATCGTGTCGGGCGAGGCTTGACCAGCCCCGGCCCGGCCCATCAGCAGCTTCATCGCCACGCCGGTAATCCCGCCAGCGCGCGACCCTGCGGGAGCATTGGTCTCGGCTACCAGCACATCGCCATTGGGCAGCGTCAGCAAGGTGCGCGGATGATCGAGCCCCTCGGCAAAGCGCGTGACCACCAGCCCGGCAGCGGCTTGCGGCACGGCGCCCGCGGCCCAGCCGATTGGCTTGGCGATGCCGACCGAGGGGATCCGCTCGCTCACGACATCGGCCAGCAACGGCTGCGTGCCTGATAACTCGGACAGCGAATGCTTGGCTGGGGTGGCGTGGCCAACCCAGGCGATGAAGACAGCACCCAGCACCACGAACATGGCGAGGGCAATAAGCAGCTTGCGCTTGGTTGACATCATGCATTCACCAATAGGGTGACCAAGCCTATGCGGCAACCTGACGGTAGGCTAACGCGCCAGAATGTTCGAATTTGCCGCGCATCCCGATCAACCAAAGCCCGAAACCTACCGCGATCTGATCGCGGCAGCTGTTGCGCTGACCGCCGGAGAGCGCGATTCGGTCGCCAATATGGCCAATCTTGCCGCGCTGATCTGGCAATATGTCCCTCGGCTCAATTGGGCCGGGTTTTACCGGGCTGTGGGCGACGAACTGGTCTTGGGACCCTTCATAGGCAAGCCAGCGTGCATTCGCATCGCGTTTGGGCAGGGTGTATGCGGAACGGCTGCCGCCAGCGCCGAAACCCAGCGGGTGGCCGACGTCCACGCTTTTCCCGGCCATATCGCTTGTGATGCGGTAAGTGCTTCGGAACTTGTGGTTCCGGTGATTCATAATGGACGGGTCATCGCCGTGATCGATCTCGACAGTCCCGACCGCGCGCGATTCGATAGGGACGATGCCGAAGGGATCGAAGCACTGGCTGCAGCAATCGCGCCAGCAATCGTCATGCAATAGCTGCACCGGAACGGGACGCCCGGCAGATAGTACCGCCCGGCGCTTGGATTCCTTGCGCTGAAGATGCTAAATTCCTCGTTAACGCCGGGACTTCCCTGGCCGCGACAGGGGAATATCCATGCGCCTCGGCCTCGCCGAAACTTTCGCCGCCGCCGCGCTGCTTGCGGTCGCCGTCGCTTCGCCCGCTCAGGCACAGATGCCGCCGCCCCCGCCAATGATGCACGGATCAATGGGGCCGATGGGGCCAATGCACGGTGGGCCGGTCTACGGTGATCAGGTCTATGGCGGCGGCTGGGCACCGCCGATGGTTTCGCCCGGCGCCTATCAGGATCAGCGCGCCGAGTGGGATGCTCAACGCGCCGACTGGCTCGACGAATGCCGCTACAATCACCGCGAGCGCCGCCACCGCGGCCTGTTGGGCGCAGTATTGGGTGGAGTCGTCGGCGGGGTCGTCGGCCATGAGATCGCCGGGCGTGACGATCATGTCCTGGGCACTGTTGCCGGCGCCGCGGTCGGGGCCCTTGCCGGTTCGGCAATCGAGCGTGCGTCCGATCATCGCCGCGCGAGTGACTGGTGTGAATCCTATCTCGATTATTACGCCACACCGCAGACCCAGATGACGATGGTCCCGATGCCCGCGCCGCAGCGCGAACCTTGTGTCGAGACGGTCACGGAGACGATCGAATATGTCGACGGTCCGCGCCATCGCTATATTCCGCCCCGTCCGCATCGGGTGATTCATGACAAGCGCATTCTGATCAGCCCAGACAAGCGTGTTCGGATGTGACTGGCAGCGGAGAAGTTGCGCCGCGCGACTTCTCCCAGCTTAAACACTGACGCCCTTATCTTGAGTCGTCATTGCGCGGACCAAAGATCGATGGCAATTCTCAGGGCGTAGCGCGTTGTGCTCGGGATTGCTTTACTTCGCTCGCAACCACGAAGTGATTTGAACTACCGTGATCACGCTCTAGCTTTCAATTAAATGCCACCACCGGTGAGCCGCTGGCAGATCAGGTCAAGCTGATCGAGCGTGCGGTAACGGATCGTCACTGAGCCCGAGCGCGGATCGGCGTCGGTGTTGATCCTAACGCCCAGCCCGAGAAATTCCTCAAGGTGATTCTGGACCGCCGCTATATCGGCCGAATCGGCCCCCGCACGATCCGACCGTGCCCGCCGCTGCTGCACCGGATCGCGCTGCGGACGGCGGACCATGCGCTCAACCTCGCGCACCGATAGTTGCTTGGCCACAGCCAGTTCGGCAATCTCAAGCGCGCCTTCGATTCCGACCAGCGCGCGGGCATGGCCCATCGACAGCCGCCCTTCCTCGACCAGCTGGATAACTAACTCGGGCAAGGCCAGCAGACGCTGGAGGTTGGCGACGTGGCTGCGCGACTTGTCAACCATCCGCGCGATATCGGCTTGGGTCAGGCCTTCGTGCTCGGCCAGCCGCTGGTAGGCACGCGCTTCTTCGATCGGGTTGAGATCCTCGCGCTGGAGATTCTCGATCAGCGCCAGCGCCATGACGTCGCGCTCGCTCAGGTCGCGAATTAATGCTGGAATATCATGAAGTTGTGCGCGCTGGGCGGCACGCCAGCGGCGTTCTCCGGCAACCAGCTGATAGCCTCCGCCTGGCAGCGGCCGAACGATCACCGGCTGAATCACCCCGCGCGCGGCGATCGACGCGGCGAGTTCGGCAAGTGCAGCTTCATCAAAATGCCGCCGCGGCTGGTCGGGATGCGGAGTGATTTCGGCGATGGGGAGCACCGCCATTCCGCCTGCGTTTGACCTGCCCGCCTGCCCGATTGGCTCGTCGCGCCGCACTTCGCCGAGCAGCGCCCCTAGCCCGCGTCCAAGTCCCTGCATCTTTCGCCGGGACGGCACTGCTTCGGCGGGGGGCGCGGATGCTCCCGGCATCCGGACAATCGCATCATCGCTCATGCGGCTTTCCTCTTCTCGGGCAGGCGCACGATCAGTTCGCGGGCCAAGGCCATGTAGGCGCGGCTTCCAGCGCAGGCATGGTCATAGACCAGCGCGGGCAAGCCATGACTCGGTGCTTCGGACAGCCGGACATTGCGCGGGATGGTCGCCTCGAACACCAGGGCTCCCAAGCATGAGCGAACATCGTCGGAAACCAGATCCGTCAGCCGGTTGCGACGATCAAACATGGTCAGGACCACACCGATGATCCCCAGATCGCGGTTGAACCGCTGCTGGACCTGTTCGACCGTCTTGAGCAGCTGACTCAGCCCTTCGAGCGCAAAGAATTCGCATTGCAGCGGCACCAGCAGGGTATCCGCCGCTGACAACGCGTTAAGCGTCAGCAGACCGAGCGAAGGTGGGCAATCGATGAAACAGATATCGTACGCCATGTTTCCGGCAAGCGCGCGCCGCAGCCGGTCAGTACGGTTGTCGACGTTGACCAGTTCGACCTCGGCTCCCGACAGATCGACCGTGGCGGGAACGATATCGAGGCCGGGAATGGCCGTGGCCTGGACACAACTCGTCAGCGGAATCTGATCAATCAGCAGGTCATAACTCGACTTCCCGCGATCTGCCGGAGCGATACCGATCCCGGTCGACGCGTTTCCTTGCGGATCGAGATCGATCAGCAGGGTGCGCCAACCGGTCGCAGCCATGGCGGTGGCGATGTTAATCGCTGTAGTGGTCTTGCCCACTCCACCCTTCTGATTGGCAATCGCGACGCAAATCACGTTGGCTTGAGTCCCTTTTGCTGCCCGTCGAGATATCCGACGATAATCCCGGCTTCTCCGTCCGTCAGCGAATGTTCCACGTGGAACCTATGCCGCCAACCTGTAAGCGATGCCAATTCAATCTGCGCCGAACGGCCTTTCGGCAACAGCCACAAGGTATGCGCGGTGGAAAACCGCTCGGCAAGTTCGAGGATACGATCAAGCGGCGCCAGCGCGCGGGCTGAGATTACCGCTGACGAAACTGCTTCAATCTTGCCGATCTCACCATGGATAACGCTGGTGGAGGACAAACCAAGTAATTCCACGCAGCGTTTAAGCCATTCGCTGCGCTTCGCCCTCGATTCGATCATCGTCAATTTTATTGTCGGACGCAGGATTGACAGCACCAACCCAGGGAAGCCGGCGCCACTACCAAGGTCCAGCCAAGTGCTGTTCGAACCAATGGCAAACCTCAATAGTTGCGCGCTGTCCGCGAAATGCCGTTGCCAAATATGATCGAGGCTGGCTGCCGAGACGAGATTCTGCCGGGCATTCTCATCTCGCAACAGGGTTGCCAGCCGTTCCAGTCGTTCCATGGCCAAGGCATCTGCTTCCGGCAGCGTGCTGATCCAGTGCTTCGCCCCCGCCTCATTCTCAATCATCCCACCCACCGACGAGCATGAGTGAGCAGTACTGCCAGCGCTGCGGGTGTAATGCCCGGCACTCTCTGTGCCCCGGCAAGCGTGGTCGGGCGAGCTTGCTCCAGTCGCTCGACCATTTCCCGTGATAAGCCCGGCACCGCTCCATAGGCAAACCCGTCGGGCAGTGCGACGGCTTCACTTGCCCGCAAGTCGCGCAAGTCAGCCTCCTGCCGCGCAAGATAGGGCGCATACCGGCAGTCTTCGCCCACCTCTTCCAACAGGTCGTCCGTGAGGTCATCGGGCAGCCAGGCCTCCAGTGGGGCGAGCGTAACTGACTCGTAACGTAGCCATTGGTTCAGCGCCTGGCGCTCACCCCCGCCGCGAACCAGGATACCCAATGCAACCAACTGGTCTGCCGAAACTTCTACTCTGAGCGCTCTTTCAGCCTTTGCTTTTTGCTGTGAGCGTCGCCCGAACCAATCGCGACGCTCGGCCCCGACGCATCCTGCTGCTATCGCGAGCGGCGTAAGGCGTGTTGATGCGTTGTTTGAACGCAACCGCAGGCGATATTCTGCTCGGGCGGTTAACATCCGATAAGGCTCGCTAACCCCCTGTAGGGTTAGATCGTCAATCATTACCGCAATATAGCTATTGGCGCGATCCAGCGCGATCGGACTGCAATCGAGCACGCGACTTGCCGCTGAAAGCCCCGCCACCAGGCCCTGCGCGGCGGCTTCTTCGTAACCCGTGGTGCCATTGATCTGACCGGCGCAGTACAGGCCCGGAATTTCGCGCAGCTCCAGGCTGGGGCGCAGCGCGCGCGGATCAATGTGATCGTATTCCACCGCATAACCGGGCACGATCACTTCGACTCGCTCCAGGCCCGCCATTGTCCGCAGAAACGCTAGCTGGACGTCGGCGGGAAGCGACGTGCTGATCCCGTTGGGATAAATCGTGCTATCATTCAGCCCCTCCGGCTCCAGAAACACCTGATGCCCGTCGCGCCCCGCAAAGCGGTGGATCTTATCCTCGATCGACGGGCAATAGCGCGGTCCCTGCGCTGCAATGGCCCCGGTGAACAGTGGCGAGCGATGGAGGTTGTCGCCGATGATCGCATGGCTTTGTGGGTTGGTCCGGGTGATCGCGCAGAACACCTGCGGGTTCAGGCGGTTCTTGGTAAGCGGTGACATCGTCCATGGCTCAAGGTCCGACGCCTGCTCATCGAGCCGCGACCAGCCGATACTGCGGCCATCGAGGCGAGGCGGCGTTCCCGTCTTGAGCCGGGCCAAGGGCAGTTTTGCCTCTCGCATTTGCTGGGCAAGGCGCGAAGCCGACGCTTCGCCGATGCGGCCACCACGCATTCGTTCCTCGCCCCGAAAAAGTTCTCCGCCCAAGAATGTGCCAGCGCATAGGATGACGGCGCCAGCCTCCACTGTGGTACCATCAGCGAGGTCGACACCGCAGACCGCGCCGCCGCGCAATCGCAAACTGCTGGCCTCGCCCTCAATCAACTCCAGATTGTCCTGCCGGGCCAGCATGGCTTGAATTGCCTGCCGAAACAACGCGCGGTCCGCCTGAATCCGCGGCCCTTGGACAGCTGATCCCTTGGAGCGATTGAGCATTCTATAGTGGATCGCAGCGGTGTCGGCTGCGCGTCCAATCAGCCCGTCGCATGCGTCGACCTCCCGCACGAGGTGACCCTTACCCAGGCCACCGATTGCCGGATTGCAACTCATCGCGCCGATAGTTCTCAGGTCGAAGCTGAGCAGCGCCACACGCGCACCCATGCGGGCGGCAGCCGCCGCGGCCTCGCAGCCGGCGTGACCGCCACCAACTACAATGACATCAAAGCTGCGCATGATGGGTCGTTAGTGCGGCGTGAGGCATCGGTCAAAGCGGTTGAAAGTTCCACGTGGAACATTTGCTATTTTCCGATACAAAAACGTCTGAAGAGCTGATCGAGCATGTCCTCCGTCGCCGCGCGTCCAATGAGCATATCGAAGGCTGATCTTGTCGCGCGCAGGCATTCGCCAACAAGCAGCAGATCGGCGAAGCCGCTCGCATCAACCAATGCGTCATGCGCCGATTGCAGTAATTTCGATTGCCGTTGGTTCAACGCAACGTCTCCTGGCTTTGGCAAGGTCACCCGCGCGGTGGCTGTAAGATCGGCGCGGAGCCGCGCCATGCCTTGCCCCGTGTGAACTGATATAATGTGCCGCGCGTTAGCCTTGGACTTTGTCTTCGCCCGATCTGCCTGAGCTGCAATTCCCCAGGCATCGTTGGGCAACTCGGCCTGCGGCCCCAACCATAAAACAAGGTCGGCACGGTCTTGTTCAACCAGGGCTCGCGCGATGCCGATCGCCTCGACCGGATCGTCACTTCCGTCACGAAGACCCGCAGTGTCGATAAATGTGAAGGCCACGCCATTGAGCGCAACCGCACCTTGCAACACATCGCGAGTTGTTCCCGCTAATGCCGTGACGATAGCTGCATCACGCTCAAGTAAAGCATTAAACAACGTTGATTTTCCTGCATTTGGCGGCCCCGTGATAACCACGCGGAAGCCGTTGTGCAGAGCTTCGGCGCGCGGGCGTTCGAGCCATTCCGACAATTCGCTGGCGAGCGCCCGAAGGTCCAGATCAAAGGCTTCTGGAAGGCCCGCCGCGTCGTCTTCATCGGCAAAATCCAGCACTGCCTCAACCTGTGCCGATAAAGTCAGAACCGTTTCGCGCCAAGCGCTGACCTGAGTTGAAAACGCGCCTCCTGCCATGGCCAGAGCGGTCCTGCGCTGGAGGTCGGTTTCCGCAGCGAGAAGGTCGGCCAGACCCTCGGCCTCAGCCAGATCGAGACGACCGTTGGTGAAAGCACGACGGGTAAACTCACCCGCCTGCGCCTCGCGCGAGCCTGGCACTTCGCCAAGAGCGCGCAGGATTGCCGCGACCACGGCGCGACCGCCATGACACTGGAGTTCGGCCATGTCCTCACCGGTAACGGTTCGCGGTCCTGGCAGCCACAGCACAAGGGCCTTGTCCAGGATCAGACCTTCGCGATCGCGCAGGCTGGCCAGGCTTGCCTGGCGTGGCGCGGGCAACCGACCAGTCAGCTGGCTAAGTATCGTCACGGTCTGCGGCCCGCTGATTCGAATTACCGCGATGGCCGCCGGCGGCGCACCGCTCGACAGGGCGAAGATTGTGTCACTCATCGCAAATAATCGCGGCGCAATTATTCCTTGGGGCGCGGCTTGGTCGCGGCACCGCCCGAGCTGCTCTCGATGAATTGCTGGAACATTTTGAGCCCAATCTGGCCCATCGGCGCGAGCTGCTTGGCGTAGTCCTGAAGTTGGTCGAAATTGCCGACACCTTTCATCGCCTTGGCCACGGCATCAACATAAACATCATTGGCCTTGCTGACGTCCGGGAGCCCCATGAATCGCCGGGCTTCCTCGGGCGAGCATTCGATTTCGACATTGACCTTCATGGTAGTGCTCCTGTGCGACAAGGCTGGCACAAGGCCTTGGCAAAGTCCAATCTTCGGGACTAACCCGTTACTTCACCGAAGGAGGCGCACCATGCAGGCATCGATACCCACGCTCGACGGGAGCCAGACGTTCCCCGCCTATATTGCCAGACCGGAAGGAACGCCGCGCGGGGCAATCATCGTAATCCAGGAGATTTTCGGGGTGAACCCCGGGATCCGCAAGAAAGCTGATGACTGGGCTGCCTTGGGTTATCTTGCGGTCGCGCCCGATGTGTTCTGGCGGCAGCAACCCGGTCTGGATCTCGATTCGGATAAACCCGAAGAGTTTCAGCAAGCGGTCGGCTACATGATGAAACATGACTTTGATCTGGGAATCGCCGACGTAGAAGCCACTATCCATTGGATCCGGCGCGAACAAACGGTCGTTAAAGTCGGGTTGGTTGGTTACTGCATGGGGGGCCGTGTCGCCTATATGGCTTCAACACGAACCGATGTGGACGCCTCAGTGGGGTATTACGGCGTTGCAATCGACCAGATGTTAGGCGAATCCCATGCCATCGCCAAGCCGCTCATGCTCCACATTCCGACCAAGGACCACTTCGTTCAGGCCGCGGCACAAAAAGCGATCCATGAATGCCTAGATGCAAATGATCACGTCACAATCCACGACTATGCTGAGCTTGATCACGGTTTCGCCGCCGCATACGGCACGCGTCGGAATGAGCTAGGAGCCGTGCTTGCGGACAGCCGGACGGCAGAGTTTTTCGCCGAAAATCTCAGGTAATCCGGGACGGCAAGGCGCCGCCCCGCATAACCTTATTGGTTCATCGTCGCAAAGAAGTCTTCATTGGTCTTGGAATCCTTCATCTTGTCGAGAAGGAATTCCATCGCGTCGATCGTGCCCATCTGCATGAGAATCCGGCGCAGGACCCACATCTTGGAGAGCTTGTCTTTCTCAACCAGCAGTTCTTCCTTGCGGGTGCCGCTCTTGCCGACGTCGAGCGCCGGGAAGATGCGCTTGTCGGCGACCTTGCGGTCGAGGACGATTTCTGAGTTACCAGTGCCTTTGAACTCTTCGAAGATCACCTCGTCCATGCGGCTGCCGGTGTCGATCAGCGCAGTCGCTATGATCGTCAACGAGCCGCCCTCTTCGATGTTACGCGCGGCGCCGAAGAAGCGCTTGGGTTTCTGCAACGCGTTGGCGTCCACACCGCCGGTCAGCACCTTCCCCGAGGACGGTACGACCGTGTTGTAAGCGCGCGCGAGGCGCGTGATGCTGTCCAGCAGGATCACCACGTCGCGCTTGTGCTCTACCAGCCGCTTGGCTTTCTCCAGCACCATCTCGGTCACCTGCACGTGCCGGGTCGCCGGTTCGTCGAAGGTCGAGCTGATGACCTCGCCCTTCACGCTGCGCGCCATGTCGGTGACTTCTTCCGGGCGTTCGTCGATCAGCAGTACGATCAGGAACACCTCGGGGTGGTTGGCGGCGATCGCGGCGGCGATGTTCTGCAGCATGACCGTCTTGCCGGTGCGTGGCGGCGCCACGATTAGCGCGCGCTGGCCCTTGCCGATGGGGGCGATCAGGTCGATCACCCGCGGCGTGGAGTCCTTGGTCGGGCCCTTCGCGACGGACTGGAAGTTTTCGACTTCCATCTTCAGCGGCTCATCCGGATACAGCGGCGTCAGGTTGTCGAAGTTGATGCGGTGTTTGACCGCGTCCGGATGCTCCTGATTAACCGTATCAACTTTGAGCAGGGCGAAATACCGCTCCCCGTCGCGCGGGGCGCGAATCTGGCCGGCAACGGAATCGCCCGTGCGCAGCGCGAAACGGCGGACCTGGGTCGGGCTGACATAGATGTCGTCGGGGCCGGACAAATAATTGGCCTCCGGACTGCGGAGGTAGCCAAAGCCGTCCGACAGGATTTCCAACGTGCCGTCGCCATGGATGGCCTGGTCGTTCTCCGCCAGATTCTTCAGAATCGCGAACATCATGTCTTGCTTACGCAATGACGACGCGTTTTCAACGTTTAACGATTCGGCGAAGCTTAACAGATCGGCCGGCGACTTGGCCTTCAGTTCGGCGAGATGCATGGTGATGCCCCAAAGGGTAGATAACTCGGGAGAATGGCGCGAACCCGGGTGGAATACCCGAGACGTGCGATCCGACGTGTTGTTTGGCTTGCCACGCATGCCCCGGGCTGCTCGGTCAATCGGAGCGAGGGCGGCGCGGCGAAAGGAGGGATGCCCCTACTTAGGAACTATCCCGCGGTTGGTCAACCTTTTGCCTGACAGCGCCCTGGACTGCCGCGGCGGGTCCCGAGCTTGTGTCAGATTGGGACGCCATGCAGTGCCCCGGGTGCGGCGCACGACCACACGGCGATCCAACCGGCGAGCCGCCGATCGCTCCGGCCTGGGCCTGACTGGCCGCCGGCTCACGGCGTAAGGGTTGTGCCGCCGCGCATCGGGGGAGGCGCGGTGACGGCGTGGTCGCTGCGTGGGGTGGGCTGGCAGGTGTTCAAGCGCTGTTCGTCTTCGAACCCCACCCCGTGCCAGGCGCGAAGCCGGTGCTTCACCGGGTCACCCCGTCATAACTCCCGCCCCGCCCCGCGCATGCTCTCCCGCAGGGGTGCCACCAGATAGTCGAACGCAGACCGGGGGGCGACGGGTACTATCACCTCCACCGGCATCCCCGGACTCAATCGTGCCAGCAGCGCGCCCCCCTGGCGATCCTCCAGCAGTGCGATCTCCGCCTTGAAG
>JAYWBP010000126.1:0-4018 GCA_043781375.1 Novosphingobium sp. | reverse complement strand
TCGATGAGCCTTGATAGTGCCCGCTATGCAGCCATGGCCAACGCCATTCGCGCGCTTTCGATGGACGCGGTGGAAGCGGCCAATTCGGGGCATCCGGGCATGCCGATGGGCATGGCCGATGTGGCCACGGTGCTGTTTGCCGAGCAGCTCAAGTTCGATCCCGCCGCGCCCAAGTGGCCCGACCGCGACCGCTTCGTGCTGTCGGCCGGGCACGGTTCGATGCTGCTCTATTCGCTGCTGTACCTGACCGGCTACCAATCGCCCACGATCACCGACATCGAGAATTTCCGCCAGCTGCATTCGGTCTGCGCCGGGCACCCCGAAAACATCGAAATTGAGGGGGCCGAGGCCACCACCGGGCCGCTGGGGCAGGGGCTGGCGATGGCGGTGGGCATGGCGATTGCCGAACGCCACCTCAACGCCGAATTCGGCAGCGAGCTGGTTGATCACCAGACCTGGGTGGTGGCGGGCGATGGCTGCCTGATGGAAGGCATCAACCACGAGGCAATCGGACTTGCGGGCAACCTGCAGCTCGGCCAGCTCAACGTGCTGTGGGATCACAATTCGATCACCATCGATGGCAGCACTTCGCTTTCGACCTGCGAGGACGTGCTCGCGCGTTATGCCGCGAGCGGCTGGCACACGATTGCCTGCGACGGGCACGATTACGCCGATATCAGCAAGGCGCTCGCCAAGGCCGCAACGAACCCGCGTCCCTCGCTGGTCGCGTGCAAGACAATCATCGGCAAGGGCGCGCCTGACAAGCAGGGCACGCACAACGTCCACGGCAGCCCTTTGGGCGCGGATGAGATTGCGAAGGCGCGCAAGGTGCTCGGCTGGACCGCGCCGCCGTTTGAAATTCCTGCCGACATTCTGGCCGACTGGCGTTCGCTTGGGGCCAAGGGTGCGGCGGCGCATGCCAAGTGGAGCACGCGGCTCGCGTCGAACGCGCGCGGCGACGAATTCTCGGGGCGGATGGCAGGTGAACTGCCTGCTTTGACCGGCTGGCACGATTACCGCGCCAAGCTCGCCGCCGAAATGCCCAACCTTGCCACCCGCAAGTCGAGCGAGAACGCGCTGACCGTGCTCACCGCTGCGGTGCCGGCGATGATCGGCGGGTCGGCCGACCTGACCGGCTCGAACAATACCAAGACCGCCTCCACTCCGCCGCTCAATTCTGAAGACTACGCCGGGCGCTATGTCTATTACGGCATCCGCGAATTCGGCATGGCCGCCGCGCTCAACGGCATGGCGCTGCACGGCGGGATTCTGCCTTATGGCGGCACCTTCCTGGTGTTCTCCGACTATTGCCGCAACGCGATCCGCTTGGCGGCATTGCAGCAAGCCCGCTCGATCTTCGTGCTGACCCATGACAGTATTGGTCTGGGCGAAGACGGGCCGACTCATCAGCCGATCGAGCATGTCGCTTCGCTCCGCGCCATTCCGCAGCTGTGGGTGTTCCGCCCGGCCGATGCGATGGAGACCGCCGAGTGCTGGGAACTGGCGATCCAGCGCAAGGACGGCCCGAGTGCGCTCGCATTGACTCGCCAGAACCTGCCTGCACTGCGCGGCGATGCCGACCAGAACCGCAGCGCCAAGGGGGCTTATCGGCTTGTGTCGGCAACGGCGGCAAAGCAGGTCGTGCTGCTTGCCACCGGTTCTGAAGTGCAATTGGCCGTGGAAGCCGCCAAGTCGCTCGAAGCCGACGGGATCGGCGCCGACGTTGTCTCGATGCCATGCTGGGAGCTGTTCGAAGCGCAGGACGAGACCTATCAGGGCTCGCTCATTCCGCACGATCTGCTGGCGGTCTCGATCGAGGCCGGGACCACCTTTGGCTGGCATAAGTGGACCGGGCGCGACGGGCTCAACATCGGGATCGACCGGTTCGGGTTGTCCGCTCCGGCGGACGAATTGTTCAAGTATTTCGGCCTCACTCCCGAGGCGATTGTTGCACAGGTAAAGGCCAAGCTAGGCCGCTAACAGGAGGTTTTTTCGCCATGGCGATCAAGGTTGCGATCAACGGTTTCGGGCGCATCGGGCGCAATGTGGCGCGTGCGATCCTCGCGCAGCCCGGTTGCGGGCTCGAACTGGTGTCGATCAACGACCTTGCTTCGGCCGAGGCCAACGCGCTGCTGTTCAAGCGCGATTCGGTTCATGGTGCATTTGGCGGCACGGTCGAAGTCGATGGCAACGATCTGGTGATCAACGGCAAGCGCATCCATGTGACCGCCGAGCGCGATCCGGCGAACCTGCCGCACAAGGCCAATGGTGTCGACATCGCGCTCGAATGCACCGGCTTCTTCACCGACCGGGCGTCATGCGAAAAGCACATCGCGGCAGGCGCCAAGCGCGTGCTGATCTCGGCCCCCGGCAAAGGCGTCGACCTGACGGTGGTTTACGGGGTCAACCATGACAAGCTCAGCGCCGACCACGTGATCGTCTCCAACGCTTCGTGCACCACCAACTGCCTCGCACCGTTTGCCAAGGTGCTCAACGATGCGATCGGGATCGAGCGCGGGCTGATGACCACGATCCACGCCTATACCAACGACCAGAAGATTCTCGACCAGATCCACGAAGACCCGCGCCGCGCCCGCGCTGCTGGCATGAGCATGATCCCGACCACCACCGGTGCCGCGCGCGCGGTGGGTGAGGTGCTGCCCGAACTGAAGGGCAAGCTCGATGGCTCGGCGATCCGCGTACCGACCCCGAACGTCTCGGTGGTTGACCTGACCTTCACGCCCAAGCGCGACACCACGAAGGACGAAGTCAACGCGCTGCTCAAGGCCGCGTCGCAAGGCGCGATGAAAGGCGTGCTGGCCTATTCCGACGAGCCGCTGGTGTCGATCGACTACAACGGCTGCGCGGCGAGCTCGACCATCGACAGTCTCGAAACCACGGTGATTGACGGCAAGCTGGTCCGGGTGCTGAGCTGGTACGATAACGAATGGGGCTTCTCCAACCGCATGGTCGATACGGCGGGCGCGATGGGGAAGCTGCTGTAGGCTTCATCCTCGCCATAAATCTTGCCTTGTCATGCTGAACTAGTTTCAGCACCCATCGTGCCGAACAGCCGGAACATTCATTGGCTAACATGCGGCGCGGTTGAATGACCCGGCTGGGCTTCGGGCTGTGGCGACGAATGGGCCCTGAAACAAGTTCAGGGTGACGGGTTTAATTCAGGGCAAGGGTGTTGAACCTGCTCCTTGGAGTTCAAGTAATGACCGGTTTCAAAACCCTCGACGATCTCCCCGCCGATCTCACCGGCAAGGTTGCGCTGGTGCGGGTCGATCTCAACCTGCCGATGGCCGACGGGGTGGTGACCGACGACACTCGCGTGCGCGCTTCCGCGCCGACGATCCTCGAACTGGCTGACAAGGGTGCCAAGGTGCTGCTGCTGGCGCACTTCGGGCGGCCCAAGGGTGAGAAAGTTTCGACCATGTCGGTATCGATGACCATCGACGCGGTCCAGCACGTGCTCGGGCGCGAAGTGATGTTTGTGCCCGAGATTACCGGGCCGGTGGTCGCGCAGTCGATCGGTATCTTGCGCCCTGGTGACATCGCGATGCTGGAGAACACGCGGTTCTGGAAGGGCGAGGAAGCCAACGATCCCGAGCTCGCCATGGCGATTGCTGCCAACGGCGACTTCTACGTCAACGACGCGTTCTCCGCCGCGCACCGCGCGCACGCCAGCACTGAAGGTCTGGCGCATGTGTTGCCCGCCTATGCCGGACGCGCGATGGAGGCGGAACTGTCAGCGCTGGAGAAGGCACTCGGCAATCCCGAACGCCCGGTCGCGGCGGTAGTAGGCGGGGCCAAGGTGTCCTCGAAGCTCGATGTGCTGTCGCATCTGGTTGCGAAGGTCGATCACCTGATCATCGGCGGGGGCATGGCCAACACCTTCCTCGCCGCGCGCGGTGTGAATGTCGGCAAGTCGCTGGCCGAGCATGACCTGGCCGCAACCTGTGAGCAGATTCTGGACGCTGCGGACAAGGCGGGCTGCACGGTCCACCTGCCT
>JAYWBP010000125.1:0-31787 GCA_043781375.1 Novosphingobium sp. | reverse complement strand
TCTCACGGCTGAAACACGGGTTCGATTCCCGTAGGGGTCACCATAAAATCAAAGGCTGCGGAAGGGGTTTTCGCGCCTTGCTCGGCCTATCCCAGACGTCATCCGCTCCTCTCCCGCGCCGCCACATCCTTGTGACAGCACCGCTCGGAGCGTGCTTGACCTTGCGATACGACCAAGTTGGGCGGAATAAAGTCTCCGGCAGATTGGATGCCAGATGAACGTGCTGCCTCCGCGTTCCATTATGTGCGCTATACAGTTTACGGAGATAGGCATAAGCCACGCAGACCATCGAAGGGGAGATTCCGTGGCTATTTCCGATCACGTCGATTTCACCGCATTTATGGACGGGGTCAACCGTCGCAACCCGCACCAGCCGGAATTCGTCCAGGCCGTGCAGGAAGTTGCCGAAGACATCTTCGACTTCATCGCGGACCAGGAACAATATCACCGCCACCAGATCCTGCGCCGGATCGCCGAGCCCGACCGGGTGGTATCGTTCCGCGTGTGCTGGGAAGACGATGCCGGAAACATCCGGGTCCAGCGCGGCTGGCGGGTTCAGAATAACAACGCCATCGGGCCTTACAAGGGCGGGATCCGGTTCCATCCCAGTGTCACCGAAAGCGTCCTGAAGTTCCTCGCGTTCGAGCAGACCTTCAAGAATGCCCTGACCGGCCTGCCAATGGGCGGGGGCAAGGGTGGATCGAACTTCAACCCCAAGGGCAAAAGCGAGCGCGAGATCATGCGCTTCTGCCAAAGCTTCATGACCGAACTTTACCGCCACATCGGAGCGGACGTAGATGTGCCCGCCGGAGACATCGGCGTAGGCGGACGCGAAATCGGTTTCATGTTCGGCCAGTACAAGCGGATTACCAACCAGTTCACGGGTGTGCTGACCGGCAAGGGTCTGGAATACGGCGGTTCGCTGATCCGGACCGAGGCGACCGGATATGGCGCGGTTTACTTCCTTGCCAACATGCTCGCCACCAAGGGTGAGGATTTGACGGGCAAGCGCGCCGTGATCTCGGGCTCGGGCAATGTCGCCACCCATGCCGCTGAGAAGATCGTGCAACTGGGCGGAAAGGTCCTGACGCTGTCGGATTCGGCTGGGTTCATTCACGATCCCGACGGTATCGACCAGGACAAGATCGACTGGGTCAAAAGCCACAAGACCCATCGCCGCGGCCGGATCGAGGAATACTGCGAGGCCTTTAAAGGCGCCAGCTTCCATCCCGGACAGACCCCATGGGGGGTGGCCTGCGACGTTGCCCTGCCCTGCGCGACACAGAACGAGCTGCTCGGCAAGGATGCCCGAATGCTGGTCGCCAATGGCTGCAAGGCCGTCGCCGAAGGCGCGAACATGCCGACCGATCTGGATGGGGTGCACGCCTTCAAAGCTGCGAAAATCCTGTTCGCTCCGGGCAAAGCCGCCAATGCCGGGGGCGTTGCGGTGTCGGGTCTGGAAATGAGCCAGAATTCGCAGCGGCGCGCGTGGAAGGAAGATGACCTCCAGGAGATGCTCCGCGACATCATGCACAACATCCATGAACGCTGCCGCCGCTATGGTGACCAGGGCGGTGGTTATGTCGACTATGTGAAGGGCGCCAATATCGCCGGCTTCAAGAAAGTTGCCGATGCCATGCTGGCCTTCGGCGTCGTCTGATGGAGGTTTGGGTGTGATGAAGGAGGGGGACAAGCCGCCGACTTATTCGCCCCAGGCGATTCATCTTGTCCGGACCGTCACCCAGACCAATTTGACGCTCAGCCAGATGGCCGATCAGAAGGCCAGCATCCTGATGGGCGCAACCTTCGTAGTCTTTACTATCGCGGTAGGCCAGGCGGGGCGCGGGCAGCTGACCTTGCCGCTGATGATCCTGGCGATCTTCGCGTTCCTGTCGGCAGTGTGCGCGGTCGCCGCAATTCTGCCAGCGATTACACCGCGCAAAAACGTTACGGCGTCGCAGAACGTTCTATTCTTCGAGCGGTTCACGCGAATGAGCGAAGCGGAGTTCGCCGATGCCGTACTTGGAGAATTGACCAGCGACGAACGCATCTATCGTCTGATGCTGCGCGACATCTACCAGAACGGCCAGGTCCTGCGACGCAAGAAGTACCGTCTGCTCGGCTATGCCTATCGCCTGTTTCTGATCGGGATCACGCTGACCCTGCTGGCCTTCCTGATTGAGCAGCGTGCGGTCCTGCTGAGCCTCTTCACCTGATTCCCAACACACCCGCTTCACTGCGCAACCGTGCTTCCTGCCCCGGGTTAGCCTTGATCGCATCGCGCAGCGCTGCAGCGGCCCGATCGGGCTGGTTGAGGACCTGGCGGCTGCGCATCAGCATGATCCAACCCGCAACATTGTCCGGCTCTCGTGCCAGCCGCGCTTCGAGTTGGGAGACCATGCCTTGGGCCATCTGCGCTTGCTGGCTCGGCGGGATCGCAGCCGCTGCGGCAAGATCTTGCGACGAAGGCCCCGGCATCGCTTTTACAGCGATCGGAGCAACCGGCGTGGGGCGCTCAAGTGCGGCGATCCGGCCAGCAACGGCGATGTGGTTGATCTTTCCAACCTGTTCGATCGTGCGCCGCAAGTCATTTTCCCATGGCGCCCCGGGCGGCGTATCCCGAAGCAATGCCAGCCAGTCGTCGATCGCCCCGCGATGATCGCCCTTGAGGTCGCGACCGACTGCAAGGAAGTAGCGCGACCTGGGGTCCTTGCTGTCCAGGGCATGGGCCCGGGCAAAGGCCGCGGCGGCAACGGCGGGCATCGGATCGTGCTTGCTGGCCATGACCTGCGCCTCGCCCAGCGCTGACCAAATTTGGGCCTGGTTCGGATTGGCATCGACAGAGCGCCGAAAAGCGCGCGCGGCATCGTCGAACCGATCCAGCGCGAAATACTGCTCGCCCAGCCCCTGCCATGCCGCAGCGTCGTGCGGATCGGCCACAACCTTGCGCTCAAGCGCGGCGATTGCGTCGCCCGTGGGCAAAGCTCTGGGCGCGGGCGGCACGGCATTTGGAGGAGCAGGCGCAAGTTTGAGCGCGATCACTACTGCCAATCCGAGCAAAGCCCCCAAAAGAGCGAGCCGTCCCCCACCAATTCTTGTCGTTGCGCCTTGTGTCATCGGGTCGATCCGGTCCATATTCTCGTGCGGGGGGGATCACGCATCCAGGTTCATGCCGACCCCCCGCTCGATGTGGCCAAGTCGCAGCGGGATTGCAATCGGTGGGATGCTTGGCGCTGATAGGGATGGCGCAGGGATGCAGGGAGGGTGGCACAAGCGTGAGCGAGCCGGTGCGGATTGCCATTATCGGATCGGGGCCCGCCGGGCTCAGCGCCGCTGCGCGTGCCGCCGCCCTGGGCCTGTCCCATGTCCTGCTCGAAAAGTCCGATCACCTATGTGACACAATCTTCAAATACCAGAAAGGCAAGCACGTCATGGCCACCCCGGCCATGCTGGTGCTGCGCGCCGATCTGAACTTCGATGCGGGCAAGCGCGAGGCGATTTTGGATACCTGGGACCGGCAGATGGCCGAGGCGCGAGTCAACATCCGTTGCAATTCGGACGTTGCCGCAATCGAAGGCGAGGCCGGAAATTTCATTCTTAAGCTCCGCGATGGCACCGCAACGCGCGCCGAGGCGGTGATCCTGGCAATCGGCACCCAAGGCAATCCCAACTTGCTGCGCTGCCTGGGCGGCGGCCTGCCCCACGTCCAGTACCAGCTCGACGATCCCGGCGAATTCATTGACGAGCATATTACCGTGATCGGCTCGGGCGATGCCGGGATCGAAAACGCTCTCGGCCTCGCCGCCGATCCCGTCCAGCGTAACGTGGTAACTATTCTCAACCGCAGCGCTGAATTTGCCCGCGCCAAGAAGGGCAATGTCGAACTGCTCACCGAAGCCGTGGCGGCCGGGCGCATGATTGTGCGCCATGAAACCTCGCCTGCCGAAGTGCGCGAGGGCGAACTCGTGCTCGATACCCGCGACGGTCAGGAAACGATCCGCTGCGATCGGATTATCGCCCGCATGGGCAGCGCCGCGCCGCGTGCCCGGGTCGAGTCCTGGGGCGTGGAATTCTCCAGCCCCGAGCGCGACGCCTTCCCGGTGCTCTCGCCGGTATTCGAGACCACTCGCCCCGGGATCCACGTGATCGGAGCCTTGGCGGGCTACCCGTTGATCAAGCACTGCATGAACCAGGGCTATGATGTCGTAGAATTCCTGAACGGAAACACCGCGCTCAAACCGGCCGACGAACCGATTCTGGAGGCGCGCTTTGCCGATTTGCCCCAGCGCCGCAGTGTCGATGAATGGCTTGCGCTGATCGGCGCGAATGTCGGCATTCTCCACGAGCTGTCCCCGCTGCAACTGCGCGAACTGCTGCTCGACAGCACGGCGCGCAGGTTTGCACGCGACGAGGTAATTTTTGCCCGCCATGCCCCCGGTTCGTCGCTGTTTGCGATCGTCAGCGGATCGGTGCTGGTCGAACTGGACGCTGCCGATCCCAGCAAGGTCGTGCCGATCGAACAAGGCTCGATATTTGGCGAAGTCGGGCTGATATCCGGACGCCGTCGAGGCTCGACGGTCCGCGCCGCCGAGGCCACCGTAGCGCTCGAACTGTCACGCAGCGCCGCGCTCAAGCTGATGGCCACCTCCCCCAGCGCCGCGCGCGAACTGACGCGGATTTCGATCGAGCGGCAATTGCTGCAGATCTTCGGCTCGGGCCTGACCCGCGAGGATTTGGCTGAGGTGGTCGCCGGGTCCGAAGTCAAGACCTGCCGCGCTGGCGAAGTCGTCCTGGCTGAGGGCGAAACGGGTCAGGATATCTACATTATCCGGCGTGGATCGATGGTTGTCGAAAAGCAGATCGGGGGTCGGACGGTGTTCCTTTCCTACCTCCCCGCCGGATCGTACGTGGGCGAAATGGCGCTGATCGACGGCACCCCCCGCACCGCCACGGTCAAGGCGGCGATCAAGTCGGAGGTCATCCGCCTGCCCGGCGAAGCGTTCGCGCGGCTGCTCGAAAGCAAGCCCGAACTGCTCAGGAAAGCCCGCGGCGACATGACCGTGCGGCGCGAGGTCAACGCCTTCATCGAAGGACGCAAAGCCGGCTTTTCCGGCGCGGTCGACATGTATTCTGCCACCGCGCAATTCCTGGTCGACAACGGCATCGGCGAGGCGACCGACGTGCTGCTGATCGACGAAAAGCTATGCGTGGGCTGCGACAATTGCGAAAAGGCCTGCGCCGACAGCCATGATGGCCTCTCGCGCCTCAACCGCGAGGCGGGTCGGACCTATGCGCACCTCCATGTGCCCACCAGCTGCCGTCATTGCGAGCACCCGCACTGCATGGCCGACTGTCCGCCCAACGCAATCAAGCGCGGCGCCGACGGCGAGGTGGTGATCGACGATACCTGCATCGGTTGCGGCAATTGCCAGCGCAACTGCCCCTACGACGTAATTCGGATGGATAGCGTGCCGCCGAAGAAACCACCGCTCCTGAGCTGGATGTTCCTTGGCCTGGGGCCTGGTCCGGGAGAGCCTGGCAAAGGCTGGCGCAAGAAGCATCTGGCACCGGGCGCCGAGCAGCCCAAGAAGGCAATCAAGTGCGACATGTGCTCGGGAATCGCGGGCGGACCAGCCTGCGTCCGTGCCTGCCCGACCGGCGCGGCAATCCGGGTCTCGCCCGAAGCCTTCCTGACTGTCGCCCGGATGGATCAGGCCGACTGATGGCGACCGTGCCGCGATCCGCCGCCCAGACCGCACGACAGACCGGCTCGGGCCATGAAAGCTTCCTGCGCCATGCCCGGTTCCGTTGGCTCAAGGTGTCGGCCGCGCTCAGCCTGGTCGCACTGATCGGCTATGTTGCTGCCGATACCAAGCCCCGGCCCAGCGGCAACAGCGTGATGGGATACACTCTGGGGACAATCGGCGCGCTATTGATTGTCTGGCTCACGCTGCTGGGCGTGCGCAAGCGGGCCATGACCCGGGGGGCCTGGTCGCTCAAAGGGTGGACTTCGGCTCATGTCTATCTCGGACTGTCGCTGGTCGTGATCGGCACCTTGCACACTGGGTTCCAGTTCGGCTGGAACGTCCACACGCTCGCCTATGGGCTGATGATGTTGGTGATCGGATCGGGCATCTTTGGAGTGATCGCCTATGCTACGCTGCCCGCCGCGCTGAGCCAGAATCGTGAAGAACTGACCCAGGCGCAGATGATCGAAGGCCTTGAGGCAATCGACCGCCAGCTAAACGAAGCCGCCCAGTCGCTGCCGCGAGAGGATATTGATTTGGTCCTGCGGGCGCTGGCAGACTCGCCGCTTCGTGGCGGACTTCGGGTTCGCCTGGCCAGCAACGGCACGCGGTGCGAAACGGCGCGGGCGATAGCGCGCCTGGGCAGCAGCGCGGCCACGCCCGAGCGCGACCGGACGATGACCCTGCTGATCCGCCGCAAATCGCAGCTCGACCGGATGCGCCGTCACTTGCGGATCAAGGCGCTGCTGGAGGTGTGGCTATACCTCCACATTCCCGCGACGTTCGCCTTGCTCGCCGCTCTGACCGCGCACATCGTCAGCGTTTTTTACTACTGGTAGGCGGGCGCAGGTGTCCTTCCTCATCCGCCAGATCGAGGCGACAGCCGGGGGCCGCAGCATCACGCGCGACCGGGCAGTGGCCAAGCCCGAGCTGACCCTGGGCCGCTCAGCCGATAACGACATTGCCCTTCCCGACCTCGCGCTCGATCCGGTCCATGCGCGGATCGCCCTGGATGCCCAGGGCAAGGTGCGCGTCGACGCCGCCGGGACGCTGGGCTTTTACCTCGATGGAGCGAACACCCGCGTTGCGACGATCGATCCAACCAGTGGCGGCGAGCTGCGCTTCGGCAGCTACCGCGTCACGGTGGCTGCGGCGCCAGGGGGAGCGGTACTGCTTACCGTGCAGGCGATTGAATCTTCGGCAGGCGCAACGATCGATCCCAAGGCCGGTTTTACCCTCCGCCACGCCCTGCCCTCGAAACGGGCGGTCTCGTGGCTGCTGGCACTGTTTATCCTGGGTTTCTTCCTGGCCTTGCCGATCACCAGCCACTTGACCCGTGGGCCCGATCCCAAGGCCCGTGTCCTGGGCGATGCGAGCTGGGACCCCGGCCCGCTCAGCCAGGCTCACCACGGTTTGCAGGGCAATTGCGCCGCCTGTCACGTCAAGCCGTTCGAGGCGGTGCGCGATGCAAGCTGCAAGGGTTGCCATGCCCAGGTCCACGATCATGCCGATCCCGCGCGCCTGGCATCGGCGCGCGCCGATCTGCCATGGGGCCAGCGGATCACCTGGCGCATCGCCCATGCCTTCGGCAAACCGGGGCCGGGAGCCTGCGTCGATTGCCACACCGAGCACCAAGGCGCAGGCGCCATGGCCGCGCCGCGCCAGCAATTCTGCGCTGATTGCCACGGCTCGCTAAAGGACCGGCTCCGCGACACCCGGCTGGGCAATGCCGCCGATTTCGGCACGCTCCACCCGCAATTCAGTCCTGCGGTGGTCAGCGATCGGTTCACCGGCAAGCTGAGCCGGGTATCGCTCGATAGTCACCCGCATGAGGACAGCGGGCTGTTCTTTCCCCATCGCATGCACCTCGATCCGCGGGGCGGCGTCGCGCGCATGGCCGTGTCGCTCGGGGCCGCACAAGGCTATGGCTCGGGCCTGAAGTGCAGCAATTGTCACCGCCCGACCGAAGACGGGGTGCGCTTCAAGCCGGTCGAGATGGAGCGCGACTGCGAGAGCTGCCACAGCCTGGCCTACGACAAGGTCGGGACCACCTTCCGCACCCTGCGGCATGGCAATATCGACCAGATGGTTGCCGACCTCGGCGCCGCCGATCGCGTCGGGCATCCGTTGGTCAGCGGGCGGATGCGGCCGGGCGAGTTCGCTGTGGGTGGACCCTATTACGCCACCTTCTCGGCGCCGCCCGCGGGCATCGGCTCGCTCCAGCGGGCGCTGTCGCGCGGCGGGGTCTGCGGCGAGTGCCACACAGCCTTGTGGCGCAATGGCAAGCCGGGGGTCGTGCCAGTTACCCAGGTTTCGCGCTACATGGACCATGGCTGGTTCGATCATAACGCCCACCGCCAGACCCAATGCACCAGTTGTCATGCGGCGCGCAGTTCGAGTTCGGCCAGCGACGTGCTATTGCCGAAGATCGCCCAGTGCCGCACCTGCCACATGGGCGAGGACGCCAGCCGGGCTGCGGTTCCGTCAAGCTGCGCGATGTGTCATGCCTATCACCCATCGCCGCTGATCGGCACCATGCGGCGGCGGACGAGGCGGTGAGGCGATCTGGGGGAGCACTATGCTGATCGCGCAACTGACCGATATTCATATCGGTTTCGATCCGGGCGACCCCGAGGGCGAGGCCAATCTGCAACGGTTGTGGCAAGTGGCCAGGCGGTTGCGCGAAGGACCGAACCGGCCCGACCTGCTACTCCTGACCGGCGATCTAACCGAGCATGGCGCTGCGTCGAGTTATGCCCGGCTGAAGGCGGCGCTGGGTGATCTGGACTGTCCGATCTGGCCGATCCCGGGAAATCACGATGATCGCATGACGCTTGCCGCCGCATTTTCGCAAGTGCCGCAGGACGGGTTTTGCCACTATGCGATCGATCTGAACGGCTTGCGGATACTCATGCTCGATACACTCGAACCCGGAAGACACGGCGGGGCTTTTTGCGAAACGAGAGCAGCTTGGCTGGCTGAACAGCTGGCTACGAACCCAAACGTGCCAACCCTTATCGCCATGCACCACCCGCCTTTCACCAGCGGGATCGCCTGGATGGATACTGATCCGGCCGAGCCGTGGGTGGCGCGGTTTGCTGCGGCGATTGCCGGGCATGAGCAGATCGTGGCGGTGATCTGCGGGCATTTGCACCGTACAATCGTCACCCGCTGGCTCGGCGCGACGATGATCGTCAGCCCGTCCATTGCGCCCGCAGTGGCTCTGGATCTGACCGAGATCGACCCGGGACACCCCGACCAGCGCGCCCTGATCACCGCCGAGCCGGCGGGTTATGCGCTCCACCGCTGGGACGGGCGCAATCTGGTCTCCCATTTCGAAAGCCTGGGCGACCTGACCGTGCTGGCGGAATTCGGCGAGGCGTTGCAACCGATGGTCCAGAGCATGATTGCCGAGCGGCCCTGATCTACCCGCCCGCCTGATCTACCGGCCCGGGCGCCAGGCGGTCATGTTGACGTCATCGCTGACCTTGAACGGGAAGCCGCGGCGGTTGAGGAACAATTGCTCCATCTCTGGCCGGGTGAACGGGCGCGAGCCGAGTCGGCCGAAGACCGCAACCTGTCCCCCGGTTTCGTCTACTGCCCGGTCGCGCTCCAGCCCGCGTGATAGGGCGATGGCGGGAGTCGGCGTCTTGGCCCAGGCGATCAGCTCGGGGCGCGGTGCGGGGGAGAAGCCGTAGAAATTGGGCTGGCTCGCGGGCGAAGTCAGTTGCAGCACCTTGAGGCCATTTCTGCCATCGGCGACGTAGGCGAACAGCGAGGCATTGGTCGAGCCGATGATGACGTCCGAAGCATCGTTGAGCTGGCCACCCAGGTTTACCTTGTGCATGACCCGCGGTGCGCCAGGCCTGGTCACGTCGACGATCACCACGCCTTCGGCGCCGCCCGCGACATAGGCATAGGTGCGCGCAACGGTGATCCGGCGGGCGTCGGCCAGCGGCACCGTTCCGGAGGGCACTGCCACCGGGTTGCGCAGATCGGTGACGTCGAACAGCTTCACCCCGTCGTGGTCAGTCACCCACAGGTAGCGGAACTGGATCGCGCTGGCCCGGGCGTCAACCAGTGGGCGCACGGCAGCCAGCCGCGGCTTCAATGGGTCCTTGAGGTCGATCACCACCAACCCGGCATCGGCGGTGATGTACGCAACCTCGCCTGCCAGGACGATGTGGCGCGCGCCCTTGAGGACCCCGTCCGGGTTCCAGGTAGCCGCGCGGCGCAGCTTGTTGTTGCGGAATTCGCCGTCGGCCAGGGTCTCGATATTGACCAGGATCAGACCTTCGATGCTGTCGGTAATCGCGGCGTAGCTGTAGATCGGGAGAAACGCCTGTTCCTGGTTCATTGTGCGCATGGCGAGGGTATTGCGCAGCGGGTTGATCGGCTGGTTGGTCGCCAGCGCCATGCAGGTGGCATTGGCCGAGGTAACGTGGGCATCCTGGCCCAACCGGGAAAACGGCGCACTGATGATCGGCTGGGACACGCCCTTGTTGGCGATCGAGGCGACGTCATAGACCCGGAAGCCGCCGGTCCCCTGCGCAACAAACATATATTCACCGCGCAACTGCAGGCATCCGACGCGGCCCGGCGTTGCTCTGGCAACATTGCGGAATTCCTCAAGCGGATCGGTCTCACCCGAATGCTTTGCGTCGAAGGTCCGACCCCGAGTCCAGTCCTTGAGCTCACGCCCGTTCTGTTCGACGTGGAGGCGGTAGTAATCGGGGTAAGCGTATTTCTGGAGGTAGGAGCCGATTACCGCCTGTGGTTCATTCCATTCGGTGACCCGGATCGCCTCGAACCCGCCCTCCAGCCCGGTCCAGGCGTTGAGGCCGACGAAGTTGACGAAGTTCGTCCCCATCAGCAGCAACTGGGCCATGATCGCATTGTTGTCGTCTTGCGCCGAAAGGTGACAATCGCTGCAGGTCTTGGTCTCTGTGGTGCGCACGGTATGGGGGAAATGCGGGGCGAACGCCTGGCTGGAAAAGCCGATCGCGCTGATCGGCGGCTGCTGGACGTAGATCCGCTCGCGGTTGATGTTAGTCGAGGACAGAACCAGCGCCGAGGTCGAGCGGACCGGCGCGATCTCGCTGCCCTTGGTGGTCATGTGGCGGCCGAGCTGGAACATGTCATCGCGCGCGACCTGAGGGTTATAGGTCGCAAAATTGCGAGTTTCCTCGCCCTCGAAATGCTGGACAGTTGTTTTCCAGTTGGCTTCGATCGGCAGGTGGCAACCGCCGCAACTCGTGGTCCAGCTCAGGTGGCAGGTGTAACATGCGATCTTGCCGTCATCGTGTGCGCGGTCGCCCTTGCCGATGCCGGGGCCAAAAGCGAATACGCCGTCGTCGGCGCCCGAGCGGCTCATCAGCTTGGCCCGCGCCGCCTTGGGATTGAAGAAGGGTGAGGCGGGATCGACGCTGTCTTTCACCAGCCGCACCCGCCAGCTGAGGTTGGGATCGATGATCGAGCGCTGGACCAGGACTCGCCGCCCGGCCTCATCGCTCCATTCGAAGCGCCGCTTCCCATCGGGATTTCGCAATAGTGCCAGATTGTTGCCCGCAGGAGGCGCGGCAGGGCCAGAGGTAAGCAAGGTCGGCAGCGCGTCCGCCGTGCCGTGGCAATCCTTGCAACCGATCTCGACCGCATTGGCGACCTCGCCATAGATCAGCCCATTGCCGTGGCTGTCCTGGGCGAAGTGGCAATCGGCGCACTGCATGCCCTTCTCGGCGTGAATGTCCATCAGATGGACGGCTTTTCCGGGGTTGGTGCCGGGCTGGACCCATTTGCCCTCACCCTGCTTACGCCATTTCTCCGGATCGTCGGGGGCGACGATCTTGCCCGCTGCGTCGAGCAAATTGCCCTCACGGTCACGCTTGAACACGCCGCGGAAATTCCAGCCGTGGCTGTGATAGTCTGCGAACTGGGTGTCCTTAAGCGTGGGATTGAGATCGTAGACATTACGCAGAAAATCGAGGTCGGCCCACTTGCCCCGCGCGGCGGCCGCTTCGGGATTGCGGTCGGCCACGCTGCGCTGTTCGGCAGCAGTGGGATAACGCTGTTTCTCTGGCCACATGCTCGGCGCGTCGGCTTCGTAGTCCCACATGGTATAGCCCAGGTAACTGTTCAGAAAGATATTGGGCTGGTGCATGTGGCAGCTCATGCACTGGGCAGTGGGGATCGCGCGGGTGAACACATGCTGCAGCGGATGGCCGCTTTCGCCGGGGGCATCCTTGCCGCCGAGCAGCGCGCCGTGGCCCGAAGAGGCAATGGTCGGATCAACCGTGATGCTCTGCCCGTCGCGACCATACTGGGCATAGGTCAGACTGTGGCGCGGTTCGCGGTCGTTGGCGTAGATCACGTGGCAGCCGGTGCAGCCCGATCCGCGATAATCGCCCGGCTGGTCGTTGGTACCCATGAACCACAGGTAGGGATCATTGAGCCGGGTCTTGTGGATGTTCAGCACCGGGATCGCGACGCGCAAGCCGGTGGCAGGGCCGCGGTTGCTCTGCTTGAGATCGGGACGGCCCGGCTCTTCCAAGCGCTGGATCGAACCGCTCGGATTGGGCAGGCCGATCTCGGGAAACTGGGTGCCGATATTGCGCCCGCCGCGCTCGAACACGCGGAACACGTCGCCGGGCGGGATCACCTGCCAGCGAGGCAGCGGATACAGTTCGGCCAGCGCTCCGCGCGCGGTCTGGCGGGCGGTGAGCGTGCCCGGCGGGGAGCCGGGTGAGACGATCTTGGCGGGCAGTCCTTCGCGCGTGTAAGCCTCGCCGAACATATAGTTCTTGAACGGAATCACCCCATTATTATAGGCTGCGCCGCCCCACAGCATCGCGCCCGAGGCCATCAACGAGCGTTCCGCCGCCTCGATCACCGGCAGGTGGCAAGCGCCACAAGCCTCGCGCGCAACGCGGTAATCACCGGGATTGACGAAGCGGATGAATTCCGGCGCCTCGCGGTTGAGCAGAGAGTAGCTACGCTTGGGATTGGCCGAGCTGGGATAGTTCCAGTCGCGCGGATAGCGCGGCAGGACATGGGCCTTCTCGCGCGCTGCGACATAGGCCGGGTCAATGCGCGCCAGGGCGGGATCACCGCGCACCGCGGCATCGCCGCCGTGGCAATCAACGCAGCCCAGCCGCACCGCCGGGCTGACGTGCATCGTCGCCGCATCCGAGCGGACATGACAGCTCACGCAGCCGGCGGATTTGGCCTCAGCCTGGTCGGTGGTCTGGCTTTCGGGTGCCGCAGCGGCAGTAGCGTAGCGGCGGGGGACGGGCTTTTCGGCTTCGCTGGCGCGGGCAATACTCGCCGTAAAGGTAAGAAGCACAAGGGCGAGCAGTAACCTTGGCAAGGAAGTCCGCGCGCCCATCAGTAGCTCAAGACCGCATTGGCGAGGATCGAGACATAGCGCTTGCCTCCCCCCGCGCTGGCAAACAAGTCGCGAAAGCCGCTGCCCGCCAGAAGGGTCGCTGCCGATAGCCGGAACACGATGTTCTGCGTCGCCTTGGGTCGCCAGATCGCCGCAGCGGACAGGTCCCAGCCGATGTCGCGCGGGATGCTGCCCTCGTTGCGCAACGCCTGCAGGGTCTCGGTCGTGGCGAACCACAGGTGGTTGGCGTTGGTCGACAGACGCAATTGCGGGGTCAGATCGAAGTCCGCTCCTGCGCCCAGCAGGACGGTACCGGGATTGTTGAAATTGCTTTGGCCCTGCTCCTTCGACGAGCGCAGCGAATTGAGCAACCCATTACGGCCATTGAGCGCGATCACCCGGCCCCCACCCGCGAATGGGATCGACTGGCGGATCCAGTAGCTGGTGTCGGCTCCGGCAAAAATCGGGTTCTCGCTGATCGCGTCAAAACCGCTCTCCGTATCGTCGTAAGGCCGGGAATCGCCGCTGGCATAAAGCCCGGACAGGCGAAAACGCATCCAGTCACGGTCGAAACTGAGTTCCGAGGCGGCGAACCAGGCGCGAATCTTTGCAGGCTTGCCGGTGAAGAAGCTGTTGCGATCGCTGCCCAGCGCGGCATAGCCTGCGGCGGTCAGATTCAACCGCCCGATCCGCCCGTCGGCATTGGCGCCCAGATAGGCCACATCGTAATTGCGCCCACGCAGTGTGCCCAACAAGGCGGGGCGGACAGGGAAGCCGTTGTCGTCGATCTTGATCCGGCTGCCTTCGCGATTGCGGTTATAGACTGCCGTGAGCTGGGCAGTAAGGCCCGGCGTCAGGAAGTCCTGGCGGTACAGGTTGGCGATGAACACCCAATCGTCGCGCGGGCGCTCGGTAATATTGTTAAGGCCGCTGTTGGTGTCTTTTTCCAGCCGCCAGAACACCGCCAGGTTGTACTGAAAGCGGTTGTTGTCGCGATCGCCGAAAAACCGAACGCCAAGCTGATCGTCGTTAAACAGGAAGCCGCGAAAGTCGTTCTGGAACGGCTGGATACCAACCCGGACAGCATCGAAATCATAGCGGTCCGAGACGTTGCGCAGATGGTAATCAATGAAGGCTTCTTGCACGCCGAGGAAGTCGTCAGTGCGGTGCGGTTCCCTTGACGGCTCAACCGAGAGGATGCGGCGTTCGGGAACGCGGACATGGTTGATGTTGAAAGCCAGGGTCAGGCGATATTCGATCTCTGGCGGCTTGAACGCAGTGCTGCCCTTGATCAGTGCGGCGCTAGCCAGGAAGGTCTGCGACAGAACGTAGCTGGTGCGCTGACCGAAGACGTCAAGGCTTTGCGGGCGTTGCGTGGTCTGAACCCCGACCGGGATGGGAAAGGTGCGTGGTTCGATCACCGTGTCGCTGGTCAGGCTGCCGACAAAGAACCAGTCGTCGCCATGGATCGGCAGCCACGGAACTATGGCGCGGTCGATCGGGCGATCGCCCTTGAGCGTGTTTTGATGATAGGGATCCCACCAGTGCTGCTTGACCAGGCCCAGCGTCTCGATCAGCCGCCAGCGGTCGGGGATCGGAACCTGATCGGTGGGAAAGGCCTGCGGTGGCGGCGCGCGCACGGCGCCAGGGTTGTCCTGGCTGGCGCGCTCGGGAAGGCCGGGAGTATAGCCAGGCTGGCGCCGCCCAGCCAGCACGCCGGGGTCGACATCAGGCGGCGCAGTGGCCTCCTCGCTCGGTGCGGGCGCGGGAGGGGGGGCTGCAGCGGTCGGCTGGGCGGCCAGCAAGGCGAGGATGAGCGGCACACCCATCATCACAAGCCGCTGCACACGTTCTGGTCGGTCGTTCCCAGGAACGGCGCGAACGGGCAGCCGACAAAGCGCAGCCGGGTGGTGGTAGATCCCGTTGTTACCTGAATCGTGTCCGCGCGCATCGCGAACGGTGCATTGCCGAAACCGCCCAGACTGAGCCCGGCAGTGTTGTTGCCCAGGAACGCGGTCATGTCGTCCTGGTCGATCCCGTCGCCCGAAACCCCGATCGCGCCGACCATTACTGTCCCGCGATAGATTGGCACCGCGCCGGGGAAAATCTGCAAGCCGTTCTGGAGGCGATTCTGGCCGGGGGCCGTATCAGGCAGGAAGGTGCAGCGCTGGGGGGTATCGCTGGCGGCAGCGCCGCTGACGTAGCCAAGATGCTGCGCCAGGTTGGTCAGGATCAGCGCCGATTGCAGCCCGGTCGAGAATGGATTGAACTTGGCTATCGGACGCGACAACGGCCCGTTGGGCTGGTTGACCTGGCCATCGGGAAAGTGGGGCCGGGCAAGGTTGCCCACCGCTCGCGCGCTGAATGCAATGCGCCCGGTCAGGGCCGCAGGATCGGCAAGGAAGCTGCGCGTGGCCGGGACGAATCCGCGCACGTCGGCGCTGGGATCGGCGAGCAGGTTGGCGCCCGCCTGGGGATGCGAGAAAAATGCCGCAGTGCGCGCCTTCTGCAGGCTCACGTCGATTCCAAAGATCGGCGCATCGGGTGCGCGGACCAGGCCAAGAACCTGGCCACGGGTATCGACCAGCGAGATCGAGACCTGCGCCCGACTGTCGAGCGGCTGGCGGATCTGGCCCCGCGCCTTGCTCATCACCGCAAAGGCTTCGCTCAGGATCGTGCGCGCTTCGGTGGCAGTCAGCGGCGCGGTCACGTCCCCGGCATCGGTCCCGCCGCGGATTGGAAAGCGCGGGCCGGCCGCGCCATTGGTGAGGACAAAGGCATCGGGATTGGCGAACTCCGATGTCGTCGCCGCGCGGATACCCGAAGCCTCGCTGCCATAGGGCGTACCCGCCCGGATCGCGGCACTGGTGTAGCCGGTCAGCGCGACCAGTTGCCCTTGGGCCGGGACGGTAGCGGCATAGCTCGCGCTGGTCACTGCGGCGAGTTGCGAGGTGTCAACGTCGGAATAACGCAACTGCGTCCCGTCGATGCTGATCCGGTCGGCACGGATCGCCGACGGCGCCTCGAAGCCGACCGTTCCGGCCAGCGCGATCCGTTCGTCAGCATCGCTGTCGCTGTCGAGGACATTGGGATCGAAACCATAAAGACCGTCGGCCAGAACGCCCACGCCGCCGACCAGCACGCCGTTCTTGTACAGGGGAAACCCGCCCGGATCGGCTGCCAGTCCCAACGGCGAGCGCTTTGGCCCGATCAGGGCATCTGCGCCCGAAGGGGCAAACCGCGCGGCCAGGTCCGAACAGGGCAACTGGCTGAACTGGACGCCGAACAGCGGTCCGCTTTCCAGCCCGACGGTTGAGGGCGCGGGGGGGAAATGCTGCTGGACGATCATGCTGGCGGTGCGGGTGGAAAAGGCATTGCCACCACTCGACAGGTAAGCCCCGGTGATCGCCTTGGCCAAGGCCGCGGCTTCGGCAGGCACGTTGAGCCCTTGGGCATCGGTGTTGCTGCCATCGGGCGCGGAGGAGATATGGGCGGTAGCCGGGGCACCGGTCATGCGCAGCAAGGCGAGGACGTTGCCCACCCGGTCGACCACCGCGATCGTGGCCGGCTTGGTATCAGCGACGGCCTGGAAAGCTGCACGGGCCAGGACCGCCTGGACGTCGGTCACGCTCAGAGCCTCCTGGGCGGGGACGGTGTAAAGGGGGGTGGCGGGCGGAGGCGACCCACCCGATGAACTGCCGCCGGTCGAACTGCCGCCGGAGCTAGAGCCGGATGCGCTGCTCCCGCCGTCGCTGCAGGCGCTGGTCACGAGCAGCAGCGCGAGCACTGCCGCATCAAGCCAGGCTGCCCGCCGCATCAGCGCAGCGCCTCGATACTGCGGGCTGCTTCGCCCAAGGCAGCGCGGAAGGCGGGCGCGCTGTAGCTGTTGGGCGCTTTGACCGCCGCATAGGCACGATTCACATTGGCGCGGATCCCGGCGGCGGCCCCGACCGTGATCCGCCCCTGATGGACTAGCGCATTAAGCAGCGTATCAGTCGCCATGACGGCCTGGGCCGAGCCTTCGTAGTCCGTAAAGCGCGGCGCGATTGCTCGCCCCGCGATGGTGGCGATCACGGTGAAGCCGGTGTCGGCGCTATAGCTGCCGCGCGCTGCCGCAGCCGACAAGGCCGCCGCCGCAGACGCCAGACGCCCCGCCGCCGCCACTGCCTCGCCACGCCCTGCGCCCATTGCCGCATGGAAAGCGCGCGCGGCGCTGTCGAACTTTGCTGCCTGGCCGGGTGCAATCACCTTGGCCACAGCCGAGAGCAGGATCATGTTCTCGTCGTTATAAGGCGGCGTGCCGTAGGGGATCGGACGCGCGGGATTGGTCTCAAAGGTGCTCACGCGCGCCGGATTGTCGTCGATCTGGCGATGGCACGAGTGGCAATCGTAAAATGTGAATTCGGGAAAGACCCCCTGCATCGCAAAGCCTGGCCGCGCGAACAGTTCGAGCGAGCGCCGCACAGCCTCGGCCTGACCCACCGCCCACAGGCGGACGCTGTCGGTCCGGCCTTTGCGCAGGGCATAGTCGGCGTCCTCGTCGTGGTGCTGCTGGAGCGCAGAGAACAGGTCCAGCTCGAAGGAAATCCGCGGATGCCCCGCTGCCATCATCCGATGGGTGACGAACTGCCCAGGCTTCGTGCTGCCATAATGGCAATCGAGACAGACCCCGGCGCGCACCTGCGGATTGTCGAGCGCGATCATGCCCTGGGCGATGTTCGAGGCATGGGTCGCCGGGACCGCATAATGCGCCGCCAGCCAGGCGGATGCGGCACCGTGGCAGCTTTCGCAGCCGACCCCGTCGCTGAGCTGGAAGCGTGCACCGTGGCGCTCGGGCGGGGCATTGGTGGCGTGGCAGCCGAGGCAGGCCATGGCCGATGGTGCCGGCCCCAGGCCGAGTGTGGCCGCGATCCGCTGGCCGCGCGCACTGGCGAGAGCAGCATAGGCCCGGCTGTGAGCCCCGGCGGTGCTGGAGGGCTCCTGCCAGTGCAACAGCTCATCCTGGCGCACCACCGCGCCGTTGCCCTCAGCGCGCCCGTGGCAGGTCGATCCGGCGCAACTGGCAACGCCTTCATAACGCAGCGCGGCTATGCCCTGGGCATCGGAACGGGCAGTGCCAAGCGCCAGCAGGATCAGCACGGCAAGCACCAGCAAGGCCCGCAACCATGGCGCCGACCCGTCTTTGCTCGGTTTCATCCAGAGTTGCAGCGCCGCGCTCAAGGTTTGCCAGGGCATTCCTTATCCCGTTCGTCGGAGCAGGGTTTCTGCCACAGATCGTCGTTGCCGATGCCGGTCACCGGCTCGTCGATCAGCGGCGGCGAACCGATTGGTTGGCGCTCGGCAACTTCGATCAACGGCAGCAGGCTGGGCGAGAAGTTGCCGATGCCGCCTCCCGAGCCAGAGCCCGGAACCAGAACTCCGTCGAGGCCCGAGCCCGGCGGGGCAATCCGCCCGAAACTGCGACAATCGAGCCCGATAATGCAGCCGTTGATCGAGGAGTAGGTATCGAACTGGCCGGTCGATGTCGCGGGCAGACCGTTGATGGTGACCTTTGCCGCAGTGTCGAGCCCGGTCACCAGCGCGCCAGTGGCATCGACGATCGCGCCGTTGATCACGATCCGCGTGGCCGACCCGATGGTCTGGATTGCCAGGCTATTGGCGGTGAACCCACGGCGATCGGCAAAGCGTAGCGAGGAGCCGCTGTTTTGAAGGTAAAACGCATTGCTGGCTGTCACCGTGATTTGGCCGGCCTGGAGATAACCGGTATCACTGGGCTTGCCATCGGACAACGCCAGTCGGTCGGTGATCTGAACGGTGGGGGCAGTTGCGATCGCGGGCAAGGCTGCGGCGCTGACTACATCGACGGTTGCGGCGACCAGGTTGAGCCTGCCGCCCAAAGCTCCGGCGGCGCTGCGCATGACGATGCTGCCAGTATCGGCCGAGATGTCGATCCGGGTGGGATCGATCGAGAAGGTGTCGGTTGCACCCGAGGTAGTCAGTTGCACTCCTCCGATCACGGCGACGCGGCCAGGCGTCAGGATCTTCAGTTCGCCCCCGGAACCGATGTTGCCCGCGGCACCATAGCTCATGGCGAAATCGCCAAGCACGAAATCGCCGATATTGGCCACCGGCAGCCCGCCCGACACGGTAATTACGATCCGCTGTTCGGCGAACAGGCGCGCCATTTCTGCGCTGGACAGGGCATAGCTACCCGCCAACCCGGCTCCGCCCAGCGACGTCTGGCTGACCGGGCGGGTGTTGGTGAGAGTAAGGGTCTGGGTTACACCGCGCTGGCCCAGTTGGCCCGCCGCGCCGAGCACCACGTCGCCCGAGCCGATCGCCACGGTCCGACCGCTCGCCCGCGCATTGCCGGTGTAGGCACCCCCGGCGGTTATGATTAGGCTGTTCGCTGCGGTGAGATTGGCGTCGGCCTGGACGGTCGTAGCGCCGGTGAGGGCGATGTCGGCGCCATTAATCGCTCCGGTTGTTCGCAATCCCCCGCCGCTACTGGTCAGGGTGATCGCACCGGTGGCATCGACCGTGGACAGGTCGAGATTGCCGACAGTCCGGATCGTCAGGTTTCCGGCTGTCGCATCGGCGTCGAAGAATGCGAGCGCGTTGGGCGAAGCCACATCGACCGAGCGGCCCAGCACCGTCACCAGCCCGCTCGATGTCAGACTGAGCGCGCTGATCGCCCCGTTGACCGCGCGCAGGAGCGTTGTTCCGCCCGATTGCAGGCTCGCCATGGTAATGCCCAGCGGCGCGATGATGCTGGCATTGCCCAATGCGCTGGCTATCCCAAGCGACCGGACGCTGCCCCCAGCGGTGATCGTCAACGCACCTGTCGAGGCGAGGTTGGCGTCGGCCAGCACGTTACCAAATGCCGCAAGCGTTATTGCGCTGCCGTTGACTGCGCCCGATGTATGAAGCGCTCCGGCGGTCGAGGTCAGAGTGACCGCGCCGGTCGCATCGACGGTCGTCAGATCAAGATTGCCGACCGTGCGCACCGACAACGGCCCCGCCGTGGCATCGGCATCGAAAAACGCCAGCGCTCCCGGCGAAGCCAGATCGACCGAGCGGCCGAGGACCGTCACCAGCCCGGCTGAATTGAGTGCGCTCACCGTAATCGGGCCGTTTATCGCGCGCAGCAGCGTGGTCCCGCCCGACGCGAGCCCAGCCATGTCGATGCCGAGCGGTGCAATCACGCTGGCATTGCCCGCGGCGCTCACAGTACCCAGCGAGCGGACGCTGCCTCCTGCGGCAAGGCTCAAAGCTGCCCCAGACGTCAGGTTCGCATCGGCAAGGATATTGCCAAAAGCACCCATCGCGATCCCGTTACCGTTGACCGCGCCGGTGGTGTGCAGCGCTCCGGCAGTGGAGGTCAGAGTGATCGCACCAGTCGCATCGACGGTCGTGAGATCAAGGTTGCCAACCGTGCGCACCGACAACGGCCCCGCCGTGGCATCGGCATCGAAGAACGCCAGCGCGCCGGGTGAAGTCAGGTCGACCGAGCGGCCGAGGACCGTCACCAGCCCGGCTGAATTGAGCGCGCTCACCGTAACCGGGCCGTTTATCGCGCGCAGCAGCGTGGTCCCGCCCGACGCGAGCCCAGCCATGGTCACCCCGGTATCCCCGACGATCGCCGCTGCAAGGCCCGACGTAATGCTGCCCGTCGCATTGACCGCGCGGCGGCTGGTGAGATTGAGCGTCCCTGTCACCGTCAGCGGGGCATTGGCAGCCAGCGTCAGCGTCGCATCGCGCGCGGTCAGGATCGTCGCATTGCCGCCGATCGTCAGCGGAGCGCCGGATAGATTCATGGTGAAGCCGTCGCCCGCCGGAGCGGTGGTGCCCGTGCTGGTAGCCTTGAAATCACCATTGATTGCGAGCGCCGACCCGGCCGAACCGGTCTGGGCCACCAGGCGGGTCGAGCCGGCCGTCGTGTTTGCAATTGGGCCTGTGAGGCTCGCTCCGCCGATGCCGCTCCCGTTCAGCGTCACAGCGCCCAGAGTGCGCGGGGTGCTCAGCCCGGAGAGGGTATCGGACAGAGCGAAAGCCGCCGCTCCGCCGGTGCCGCCACCCCCGGTCGCCCCGGCGCCGCCGGTCCCCACGGCACTGGCGCCGACGGTTCCCAGGGCAAAGCGTCCGTCCGAAATTCCGAGCCGCGCAGTGCCCGCAACGGCATTTCCGCCGTTGCCGCTGGCGCTGCTGGTCGAGCCACCGCCTGCGCCGCCCAGGGCATCGGCCCGGACTGTCACGAATGGCGCGTCGATCCGAGCAGAACTGACCGCAGGCATCAGCAACTGCGCCGTTCCGCCGCTGGATCCACCCCCAGCGGCTCCTGTAGCCCCGGCGACTCCGTTGGCATTGTCCATGCCGAGCCCGCCGTTTCCGCCCGCATCGATCAGCAGGGTCGTAGCGGTCAGCGCGCCGCCCGCAGCCGACAGCGTCGCATTGCCGCCGGAGCCTGCGCCCGCGAGCGAAACCACTTGGCCTGCCAGGGCGGGCCCGGCAAGGCCCCCGCCCTGCCCGCGCGCCAGCACGTTCAACGTCGGAATATTGACCGTGCCGCCGCCAAGCACGAGCGCCGCTGTGCCGCCAATGCCATCGCCTGAACGCAGCGCGGCGCCGCCATTGGCTGCGGCATGGCCCCCCAGGCCATTGGCCTGCACCGTGACCGACGAACTCGTCAGATTACCTGCCGCAACCGTCGCCTGGGCATTGCCGCCCGTGCCGATGCCGCCGTTGCCAGCAAAGGCGCCGCCGAACGAGGCATTACCGTCAGCGCGCACGGCCAGCGCGCCCAGCAGCATCGCTCCGGTCCCGTTCACTCCAGGCTGGAGCGCAACCAGGGCGGTGCCACCAATAGCGGCAAAACCGGCTCCGGGCGTGCTCGCCGCAAGGGCCCCGGCACGCGCGCTGGCCGAGACCGTCGTCGGCCCGCGCAGGTCCAGCGTACCATCGCTGGCAATCAGCGAGGCCGAGCCGCCAAAGGCATTTGCCGACCGAGTCCCGCCACCCCCCAGCCCGTCGCCGTCAAGCACGGTCGCGGCGCTGCCCTGGCCATTGTCGACAGTGATAGTGCCACCATTGAATGCGCCAACCAGCGTTGCGCCACCCGTAACCGATCCCGCCCGTGTCAGTGCTCCGGCACCCGCAGCGCTGGTCGAAGCGGTCAGATCGATCAGTTTGATCGTCCCACCGCTATCCGCACGGATATCGACATTGCCGCCCTGCAACTGCGGCGAAACCTGGGGGCCTGGCTGAAAGTTTTCGGTCGCGATCTGCGCTCTTGCAGTCGCCAGAAACGCGCCGCCGGCGGTCAGGATTCCGCCACCGCTGACAAGGACGCTCGTTCCACCTGCGGTCCCGAAGGAAGTGGGACTTCCCGCGATCCCGGCAATCGCATCGCTTTGCAGAGTGACGAAGTTGGTGACGTCGAGCCCGCCCTTGGCGATGGTCACGATCACGCCATCGCGCCGCCCGGTGGCATTGCCCGCAGTTGCGCCCGGGACCAGGGCGAGGCCCCTGAATGCGGTTGAATCCGCCGTCAGGCTGGCCCAGCGGTGACGCAAGGCGGCAATGTCGATCTGGATCGATCCGCCGATCCCGTCACCGGTCAGCAGCTCGCTCGGCCCGCCCGTGCCGTTGGCGAACAGGCCTACCGAACCGAACCCGAGACTGCCGCCCTGGTCCTGGAGCAGGATGGACCCCCCGACCCCCCGGCCGGCCGCAATCGGAGAATAACCGCCGTTGCCACCGGTCAAGGCGACCAGCGTCAACGACGTTATCCCGCCGCCCGCACTGGCCTGCATGACAATTCGCCCGCCCAGACCAGCTCCACCCAGGTTCTTGCCCGATTCGCCGAAAGCCGAAGCATCGGCGAAAATCTGCGGCGCAGAAATCGTCCCGCCGCTCGCCCGCACCGAAATGGTTCCGCCGATGCTATCCGCGCCAACTGCGTTGCCCGCTCCAAATGTTACGGGCGCGGCGAAGGCATTGAGGAACAGGTTGCCGGTTACCGAAATTTTCCCCGCCGTCAGCGGGCCTGATTTGCCCAGCGCATTCAGGGTCAGCGCGCCACCCTGGGTAAGCAACCGGGCGTTGAGCACGAGATCGTTGCGCGCATTGATGATCGAACCCGCGACAGCAGTAGCGGTCAGGGTCTTCTCCGCCGACAATGTGGCAAAGGTTCCGAAATCCACCGTCCCCGACCCGCTGGGCGCGATCGCGATGGTATCGGTCGCCAGGGCGGTAAGCGGCGAGGTGAAGGCGGTCAGCGCCGCGGTGGTTGGGCGGTCACCGATGCTGATATTGCCCGGCGCCGACCCCTGCACGGGACCGGGCTGGTTTGAAGTATACCCCGCCGAAAGGACCACCGTGCTGCCATCCTGCGCGGCCACGGCGGCCGGCACATAGCCCATGCTCCCGCCCAGCAGCATGGTCAGCGCGGTGTTCTTGGGCATCGCGATCATGGTCAGTTCTTGCCGGTCGAACACGCCGGTCGAGGCCGGGCCGGTGGTCGTGCCATCATGCACGATACCATTGGGATCGGTCGTGCCCTGGATTATGGAAATCCCGAACAAACCGGCATTGATCAGGATATCCGCCTGTTCGGCTGCGACGTAGGCGATCGAGCCGTCGGCGCTCACTGTCCCAGATTGCACCACGCGCGGCGCCACCAGAGCCAGATAGGCTCCCTGCCCCAGCGCCGAAACCTGGGCGCCCTGGTTGATATCGACCGTCCCGGTCGATCCTGCTGGACCACGAAAGCGCACGGTGGTGCCTGCACCGAACAGACCGCCGGTGGTATCGATCGCGTCGGTGGTCAGGATCAGGCTCCCGACCGCGATTGTCGCTTTGGATCCGACAATGATCCCGGTTGGGCTGTAAAACCAGATGTTGCCACCCACGGCCTGGCCCAGCCCGCTCTGCACCTGGCCATTGAGCGCGACCGTGCGCGCTACTGGCTGGCCGAACTGGTCGACCGGATTGATCCGGTTGAGAACCGTGTAGCTGGTGAAAAGCGCCGAGCCGTTGTCGATGAAGTTGGCCAGCTTACCGCTCGGCAGGAAGTCGATCGGCCCTACCCCGATCACGTCGGACGGCGTCCAGTCGATCACCACCTCGGGGCTGTTTACGACAATCTGGGTCAGGTTCAGCCCGGTCGTCACGGTCGCCGAACCGCTGGTAACCAGGGATGTCCCCTGGAACGCCTGGGCCCGGAGTTCCTCGGCCTGAACCGCGAACATAAGCGCCAGCGCCATGGCGCACCCAGTGTTCAACCGCGCGCGCGCAACGCCGCGAATAATCGGCGTAGCGGTCATGATTCGCTCCATGGAACGAGCCTGGTGGTCACGGTGAACAGCACTCGCACAGCGCCGCGCTTGGTCTGGAAACCAGCCCGTTCAAGTGGAATCGCCAGCGCCAAATTGAAATCGGCATGGTCGCCCCAGCGCGCCCGTACTCCGCCGCCCGCCGACCACAGATGGCGCGGATCGGGTGTGATCCCACCGTCATTTGTCCAGGTCCAGGCGGCATCGACGAAGACGAATGGCTGGATCGTCACCGCCTTTTCCGACTTGGGCGTGAGCCGTCCGACGCGCAGCTCCAGCGAACTGCCGACGCCACTGTCGCCCTGCAAGGTGCCCGGGTCGAAGCCCCGACCGATTGTATAGTTGCCAAGGCTGAACTGCTCATACCCCAGCAGTTCGCTCGCCGAATATTGCGCGCGTGGCGCGAACGCCAGAGTAACATCCGGCGTCGGACGATATTCGAAGGCGCTTTCGAAACGCGCCACGAAAGCTGCGGGATTGGCGTAAATGTTACTGATCCCGACATTGGGCGCAAGGCACAGCGTGATCGGCAGGCAGCGCGGGCTTGCCCCGAAACCCGCGATGCCCTGACGCAGTTCAAGCGTGCCGGCAGCGTGCCAGCGCGGCTCACCCGCAGTATATCCGCCAGCACTGCGCAGGCTCGCCCGATCCGCTGCGTCGGCGTCGATGCGGACAAACCCAACCCGCAGGCGATCGCGGCTGAGGTGCGTGGCTCCGAAATCGACCTTCTGGTCGATCGCCTCGAAGCCCAGGATGCCATTCAGCGACATCGCCTGGCGCCGCACAATCGGATATTGCAGGTTGACCTGGCCGAGTTTGGTTTCGGTCCGAAAATCGCCAGCACCCAGCGAAGGGTGGCCGGTCTGGTACAGCAGCTTGCCCCCCAGGCGCAGCCCGTCAGCGCCCAGGGCAAGATCATGGGCCAGCTGGACCACTGTCTGCTCGCGGGTGTCAGCGGTGTTGTACAAGCTCAGGACTGTGCGATCGCCCAGCCCCGTGACATCATTTAAAATGACCTGGACGAAGCCGCCGCCCGGGCCGGTTGCCGAAGAGCCCAGGTTCTGGACCGAGGCGACCAGTTCGATCGGCTGGCGCTTGACCTCGACCTCACCAACCACTTCGCCCGGCGCACTTCCTGCGGGCCGCAGGATCAGCCGCACGTCGAAGCCCGGCAGGTCGCGCAGCAGCAACAGGTGGCGTTCGGCCGCGTTGACATTGAACCATCTCTGCGCGGTCAACCGCCGCAGGTGCGCCGCGATCAGACGTTCGGCATGACCCGGATTGCCATGCACCTCGACATCGACCAGCCGCGCCAGCAGCACATCCATCCGCACCGTGCCGTCAGGCTCGATCCGCTGCGGCGGAACCTGGACCGCCGCGAGGAAGCCTTTCTCGCGCAGGATGGTTGCTGCCCGATCGCGAACTTCGCACAGCTCGGCAATCGGGATCTCACGGCCAGCCCAGGCCGACCAGGCAGGGGCGAGGTCTTCGGCGGGAACCGCCTCCAGACCGACAAACTGGACACTGCGGAAGCTGACCTTGACCGCGGCGTAGGCCGGATCAGCCAAGGGGCAGGGCCCGCGCTCGATATCGCCCGCGACGGTCAGGTGCGATGCCCCTGCGACTGCGCGCGGCGGCGGTGCGACCTGCAACGCTTCGCGCGTGGGCGCCGCCACCGTCTGGGCGTGAAGTGGCTGGGCCAGCACGGTGGCGCCAGCAATCAGCGAAATCAACGCGCTGCGCGATTTCCTTGGAAAGACTTTTGCCGGAATCCTCGTACCCTGCATCTGGCTCTCCAGCCCCGGGGCACCGAACGCCGGCCCCGCGTCGTGACGCTAAGCGCTGTTAACCTGGAAGCGATGCTCTGCCCCCGTCGCAGCACCAATTTAGAACTTACAGACCCCACCTCATCCGTCGATAGAAATCATCACACATTTATGACTGCGCCAGGGTCGCGCTTAAAAGTTCAAGCTGCGCAGTGCAGCCCCGATCGATCAAAGCTGCGGCCAATGCCTCGGGCGTGGCGGGCAGTGCCGGAAGCACGGCGAACGTCACATTGCGGATGACGATGCCCCGCTCTCCTGCGATCGCATAGCTCGCGCCCGGGGTAATCGGCAGGCGCAGGCTGTCCCAGGGCGCAACCATCGCTCCGACCGGGAAACTGACCTTAGCGTTTCCTACGCCACGTAGTCCGGTGATCGCAAAACTTGCCGGTTTGCTTGCAGTGGCGCGCCATAGCTGAAGACCGCCCGATGGCGTCACGCACTGGGTGCCCGATCTGGTCAGATCGACATACCACAGATTGGGACTGCGCACCGGTCCCAGTCCTGCCTCCCCGCGCACGGCCCCGGTGCGAACCCGCTGTGAAGCGCGATCACGGGTAAGTAGCGCGAACATCGAGGCACGGCTGGCGCCGGTTTGCTGGGTCACCGCAAAGTTCCCCGCACCGCGCAGCACCCGGGTACCCCGCGCATCAAGAATGGTTACGACGTCGCCGGCCCGGAGGGTGATCTGGGCGCTGTCGTCAAGCTTGCGCCCGACCGGAAACTGCCCCGCCGACGGTCCGCTCGATGCCACGACAATGGCTGCCGAAGCCAGCGCGGGAGCAAGCATCGCAGCAGCGGCAAATCCTCGAATGGCGGCCCTAGTCGAGAACATAAGCGCTCTCCTTCCCTAAATTGTTTAAGCGCCATAGCAGATTTTGCAAAGCCGAGTCAGCCGGATAGCGCACGGCAACCGCTGCGCAGGCGGCGATGGCGCCGGGCCGGTCATGGTCCAGCACAGCCAGTGCCTCAGCCAGTGCGGCGCGATCTTCTGCGGGAAAATCTGGCGCTGGTTCGTAAAGGTCAACTGCACTGGTGCGTCCACGCAACACCACTGCGCCCATCGGTCGCCACCAATCGAGGCCCGAACGCTCAGCGAATTCGCGACTCGCCATAACGCTCGAGGCCAGCGCCTTGTTGGCCGATTCAAGGCGCGCGGCGGTGTTCATGCTGTCCCCTAGCGCGGTATACTGGATGCGCCGTTCGCCGCCGAAATTGCCCACGATCGCCTCGCCGTAATGCAGCCCGACCCGGGTTTTGCCGATCGGCGGGAGATCGCTGCCGACGCTGGCACGGAACGCTTCGCCCGCCTGCCACATGGCATAGCCAGCGCGCGCGGCACGCTCGCCATCGTCGGCCCGCGCGATCGGAGCGCCCCAGAAGGCGACGACCGCATCGCCGACGAATTTGTCGATCAGTCCGCCATGATCGAGCACTACCTGGCTCAGCGTCTCAAGATAGCGGTTGAGCAGCAGCGCCACCGTTTCCGGGGGAATCTGGTGCGACAGCTTGGTGAAGCCCTCCAGATCGCTGAACAGGATGAACAACTGCTGCTTGCGCCCGTGCAGTGCCAGCAATTCGGGATTGTCGATGATCTGCAGCGCGATATCTCGCGGCAGATACTTACCCAACGCCGATTGGGCAAAGCGTCGCTGCTCCGTCCCCCGCGCGCGCGCCGCCGAACCGACCGCGATGAACGCGACAAACCAGCCAGCGATCCAGCCCATCGCCGGCAATCCCAACGTATCCACGCCGCGCTGCTGGAGCAGAAACGGCGCTCCGCCAATTACCAGCACTTGCCCGAGCAGCAAGGGCGCGAGCCGCCAGAAACGCCACTCAAGCAGGCTTGTCAGCACAGCCGCTGCCAGGACCAGCCCCGCCATCAACCACAGATACAGCGCCGTGAGCTGATGAAGCCGCGCGTGGTCAAGCATCTGGCTGATCATTGACGCGTGCACGTCGAGCCCGGGAACGCCCTCGCCGGTAAAGGCGCTGAATGGCGTGTCGACCCGATCCTGATCGACAATATCGCCGCCGACAATAACATAGCGACCGCGAATCTGGCTGGCCAATGCCGGCGCGATCGCGGGGTCGGCCAGAAGGTCGATCCGCAGCGTCGCAAAGACCGGACGGTCGTCGTTGCGCGCCAGGCGATAGCGGACCGCGCCGCGATAGTCCGTGAACCATGCCTGCGCCGCCGGATCTACGGCCCCTACCATCGCTCGTGCCAGTCGGGGGGGCAACGCCTGCGACGGGCCGGGCCAGCGCCGCGCGACGCCATGCGCATAGTCGAGCTGGATGCTCGCCGGTCGCGCCTTGCTCCCCTCCAGCCGGGCGACGAAGCTATCGAGATACTTCTGCTGGTCGAAAGTAATGTCGCTGCGGTTGCCGGCCACATCGGCATAGGCAACGAACGTCGGGGTGCGCATCGCCCGCAGCGCCGCGACAAGTTCCGCGTCCTCGTCCTGCGGCTGGTCGAACAGAACGTCGATACCGACCGCCTTGGCGCCCATCGCGTCGATCTGCGGCAAGGCTTTGGCGAGCAGCCCACGATCGAGCGGCGAGCGTTTGCGCGCAGCAATCAGGGTCTGGTCGTCATAGACCACCAGTTGGACCCGACTGTCCTGATCCACCCGCGTAGCACTGACGAACGCGCGCAGATCATAGGCGGCACGCTCGGCATCGCCCAGCACCGGCACGTCCCAGCTATAGCGCGCCAGCAGCAGGGCCGCCACCAGCAACAGACCGGCAACCGCCAGCCGCCGGGTGCCCGCGGATCGGAAATTGCGCCATCCGCGCGCGATCGTTCCGCGCATCGATGGCGGATCGGAGCGCGCGGCGGACGCCATGATCGTCAGGGTTGGCCGTGCAGCGGGCGGGCCCCATCGCCGACGATTGCGAACCCGGCCCAGTAGAACGGGTGCGATGTCTGGGCGTCGTCCATCAGCTGGATCTGGGCGCGGCGCAGCGCGCCACCCACGCTATCGCTGCTACTGCCGCCGAAGAAGCCGGCGAACAGGCGCTTGGTCGCCCCATAATCGTCGGGCGCGGGCCAGTGACTGGCGATCACCTGGCGCCCGCCCGCCGCGATGAAGGCGCGCACCAGACCGTCCAGAGCCTGACCGCCACCAGTGGCGATTCCGGCCGCGCGGGTTGCTTCCAGGCTCGCTTCCCCGGCCGTGTCGCAAGCTGAGAGGATCACCAGATCGGCATCGAGGTGAAGATTGAAGATTTCGTCGAACCGCAGCAACCCGTCCGAACCTGCTCCACCGAAGGAGGTTACCAGCGCCGGCCGAGCCGGGCATCCGTCGCGCGGCGCGGTCACCAGACCGTGGGTGGCAAAGTGAACGATACGGAAGGAATCGAGGTCGCCACGCGCCTGGATGGCAGTATCGGTAAAGGCTGCATCGGTCATCAATTCGGGTCGGCCACGCCCTTCAAGCACCGCCGCGGCACGCAATTCGTCCGCTGCGATAGGCTGGTTCCAGGTCGCGACCGGCCACGCGCAACCCAGATCCACCGGGCTGTCCTGGGCACTGGTCGGCAGCATGGCGACCGGTCCCAGAGGACTGTTCTCACCCAGCCCCAAATACGATCGCTTGGCCATCGAGGCCGGTGCCGCGCGGGCATCGCGAAAGCTGCTGGCGGAAAGCGCGGTGCTGATCGCGCGACTGCGGCCGAGCCAGCCGATCCCGCGAAAATCGAACTCGTCGCCGTTCGCAGCCGTCGCCCGGGCGTGGTAGGCGGCAACACTGGCGGGATCCTCGATCAGCAGGTTGAGCGGCAGTTGCAGCATCGTCCCGTCGGGCTCGAACACGAGGTGATCGACTGTGCTGAGTTCGCTCCTGACCGGCCCAAGCAGCGCCTGATCCAGCGCCAGCGCGGCATCGACATCGAAGGGAAAGGTCTGGCGGACTCCGTTTACGGTGACCGATATGCTATCCCGCAGGGTGCTCACCAGAGCGGCAATTGCACTGGCACCTTTGTCGATGCGCCAGCCTTTGGCCATGCCAGGCGCCGCATAGATCGCGTAAAACCGGTCGCCAAGCTGGACGAGTTTGAAATAGGCCTCACCCGGCCGCAGGGTCGAACGCAGTTCGTCCAGCGTCACATAGCCGCGAGAAACGGCACGATACTGGGGAAATGACGAAAGCTGGTTAAAGGCGCGCGCCTGGGCATCGAGCAGGCGCTTCTGCTGGTCGGCCAGATCGGCCAAAGCCACCGGAGGAGCAGTGCTATTAGCCAGCGCGGCATTGGCCTGCGCGATCTGGATGCGGTTGCGCTCAATATCGCGCGACAATGCCAGCGATTGGCGGAACAGTTGCGCTGCTGCGCCCTGCCCGCCTTCAAGCTGACGCGCAAGTTGCGCAAGGGTGTCTGCCGCGCCGGGGCGCTCAATCAACTGGCTTGCCAGAAACAGGTCGCCCACCAGTTCAGGCCGCGTGGCACTTTGCTTGGCCAGAAGGTCAAAGTAGGGCTGGATCAGATTGCTCATCCCCACCAGCGCGCCGCGCGTCCCGACCACTCCGGTCACCACCGCGCGATAGAGCGCCAGAGCCTCATCTTCGCGCCCGTGCCGCGCGGAAAATCCCGCCAGCCGGGCACGCGCCGCATTGACCGAGGCGCTGTCAGGATATTGCACTTCGACCAGCGCGAGAGCCTGGCGGAGCAAACCTTCGGCCTCGCCGAAGCGGCCCTGGGCCTCGGCCGACAATGCCTGTTCGGAAAGAATCTGTGCGCGCAGGCGGATGATCGACACGACCCGACCGTCGCGGATCGTGGCGGTAACGTCACCTGCCCGGCGCAGATCTATCTGGGCCAGGTCCTGGTCCCCGGCGAGGCGATGGATCGTTCCGCGCACGGCGTCGGCCTGGGCATCGATGATCGCAGCGCGCTCAACGACGGTCAGCCGGGCTTCCTGGCCGATTACGCCGGCCAGATCGCCCGGCTTGCCCGAGTTGAGGCCTGCCGACGTCGCCCGATCAATCTCGACAGTGCCTGCGGAACCGGCCGGAGCGACGACGACTGGCGGAACGGGCCGCGCCAGGATCGACAGGCTGGCTTGCGGGTCGCCCCGGTTAAGCGCGGCGATAGCTTCAAAGTTGCGGCTCAGGCGGCTCTGCACCGGGTCGCGCAAAGCCAGCGCGCGCGCCTCTTCGAACAGTCGCGCGGCCTGTGCAAATTCGCCCATATTGGCCAACTGGAGAGCATGGTTGATCGTACTCTCGTGACGTTGGCGTGCCCGTTCGGCCGGATCGTCGCGTGCCGGGTCAGCCAGCGCGGTCGGCCGGGCCTGGAACAGCTCGGCTGCCTCGGCATAGGCGCCCGCGTTATTGCGGCGATAGCCCTGACCGATCAGCGTATCGGCATCGCTGACTGCGGCCTTGGCTTCGCCCAGCGCCATTTCGCCACCCGCTCCGAGCGAGACCACCGCGACCTCGCCCGCCACCACCCGGTCGGCAATCAGACTGCGCAACACCAGCCGCAAGGCGCTGTCATAGCC
>JAYWBP010000124.1:0-4059 GCA_043781375.1 Novosphingobium sp. | reverse complement strand
TACCGCAATCCTCAATCGCTTCTCACAAATCGGAACGCCCAATACCGTCCGGGCCGCATAGAATTATTAAGTAAAACCAGTGCCATGACTGACGATAGCTATGCAACAAAGCCCCGGGTCGGTCGGACCGGCGACGCTGGTCACCCGCTGGTTCACCCGCAACCGGGGCCTGGCGCTGGGCGTGGTCCATCTGCCGGTGGTGATCGCGGTGCTGCCGGTGGCGCTCAATGCCTACCTTAAAAGCCATGGCGCGCAGGCCAGCTATCTCGCGCTCGGCACATTTGCCGCAATTGCCCTGGTGCCGCTGACCCTGCTGGCGCGCGATTATCCTCCCGGCTACCGAAAGTCAGCTGCCACAGCGAGCGGAGCGCGCACTGCCGATGGCTCCTTCACCGTCCCGCAACTGCTTGCCGCTCCGCGTTTCTGGGCGCTGTGCATCGCTGCCATCGCCAGCATGACCAGTTCGGTGGTGCTTTCTGCCTTGCTTGTGCCGATGGGCGTTTCGTGGGGCTTCAGCCGGGGGCAGGCGGCCTTGCTCGCCTCGGGCATGTCCGCTGTCGGTTTGCTCGGCTCGATCCTGTTCGGGTGGATTGCCGACCGGTTGGGCGGAGCCCGCGCGCTGGCGCTGATTGGCCTGGATTGCGCAATTCTGTGGGCCTTGCTGGCGCTGCACTGGCCGTTCCCGATAGTGGCAGTGATTGTCGGACTGATCGGGATGCACGGCGCCGGCGCGATCCCGACACTGAGCCGGGGGCTGTCGGATGTATTTGGCCAGGCCAGCTTTAGCCGCGCCTTCGGGCTCAACACGATCATCGGCCTTCCGTTCATCGCCCTGGGTGTGATCGGCGCGGCCAGCGTGCAGGCGGCGACCGGGTCCTATGTCCCGGCGCAGCTGGCGATCGCGGGGTTCTTTGTGGTGGCGATCGGGCTTGCGCTTTACGCTGCGAGTGGCCGCAAAACTCCTGCGGAGGCGCCGCCGCTGGCCTAACCCCGCTTGGCAGATGCCCGGGGCTGGCCGCGCACAGGATAGCCGTGTTCGGCATGATCGGGGATGACCAGCCAGGTCTCGCCGTCGATTTCCTCGTGCACGGGTTCGATCAGCCCCACCGGAATCGCCTCGGCATGGCTGCGGGCTGCGGTGAAGTGGGTAAACAACGCGAGTCGTTCGAGATTGCGGCGGGTGGGGAAGATCACGCTAATCTTGCCCGCGTCCGCCAGTTCGAGTGCTTGAGTGGCGCTGGCCCAGAACAGGCGCGTGTTTTCGGTCTGGTCGACCGTCACCTCGACCGCGCCGGTGCCCAGATCGGCGAGGTAAAAGCGCGTGTCGAAGGCGCGGTCATGGCGCGGACACCACCGGGCGAAGGGGATGAGACGGTCGAGTGTCAGGGTCCAGCCGAACTGGGCGAGCACCGGGGAAAGCGCGCCCTGTTCGAGCAGCAAGGCACGCGCCGCGCTGGCTTCGTCCGCCGCGATCGGGTGATCCAGCCCGAGCATCAGCCCGGTTTCCTCAAGCGTCTCGCGCACGGCTGCGATCCGGGCGGCTGCCTCATCCACATCCGCGTCCGGTGCCAAGGCGCGCGCCAGTTCGAAGTCCGCCGGATCAATCCGCCCGCCCGGAAACACTGTCGCGCCGCCGGCAAAGCGCATCTCGCGCGAGCGTTGGACCATTAGCAGTTCGGGCGCGCCGCCCGCAGCCGCGTGGCGAAAGATGACAACAGTTGCGGCGGGAATGATGGTCGGGGCGGCGGGATCGGACATGGGGTTCACTCGCTCGCTGGCTCCGGACTGGCAAGCCTTATCTCGGCGCCGTCGGCGATGGCGGGAAACTGTCGGAAAATCTGACAAGCGGCGATCTGTCCAGACGAGAAAAATTACGGAGTTGACTTAAATACAGTGCGTTACACAGTTTGGCACGGACCCTGCATTGTCAGTTATACCCCCCGTGCAGTCTCTAATCGAGGCGGGGCCGCAGATTGGTCTCCGCGGCCCCCCTCCTAGAAAAGACCTTCGGGATTACCCCAAATCCAGACACAATCTTTTGGCATTGCGAGGACCACCGGTCCGCAGCAATCAAGGGCATAACGCGTTGGGTTCTGGATTGCCGCGCTGCGGTGAGCCGCAGGTTATTCTGAATTGGTCGCAGGGCTCACAATGACGAACATTGGCGGTGTTCAACGGGTTCACCCTGTAAAGCGCAGTCCGGACAGGCCTCAGTTCGCCAGCGCGACTTCTGAATCGGCCATCAGCTGGTGCAGTTCACCGGCTTCGTACATCTCCATCATGATGTCGCTGCCGCCAACAAATTCGCCTTTGACATAGAGCTGGGGGATCGTCGGCCATTCGGAAAAAGCCTTTATCCCCTGGCGCACTTCCATGTCCTGCAGCACGTCGACGCTGTCATAGGCAACGCCCAGATGATCGAGGATCGCTACGGCCTTGCTCGAAAAGCCGCACTGCGGGAATAGCGGCGTGCCTTTCATGAACAGCACAACGTCGTGCGACTGGACAATGTCGGAAATGCGGGCGTTGGCTTCGGACATGGATGCGGACCTTAAGTGAAGTGTCAGGTCTTCAGGTGGGTAGGGCAGTGGTCAGTTGCAAGGCGTGGAGCTCGCCGCCCATTCGCCCGCCCAGCGCCTCATAGACCAGCTTGTGCTGCGCCACGCGGCTTTTGCCGGCAAACCCTGCCGAGACGACATGGGCGGAATAGTGATCGCCGTCACCGGCCAGATCGGTGATCGTCACTTGCGCGTCGGGCAGGGCAGCGCGGATCAGTGCTTCGATTTGCGAGGCGGCCATTCCCATGTCGGTGTCTCCGCTCAGCCCCTGCTCAACCTTCGCCCATCAGGGCACGGCGGGCTTCGACCTGGCGATCCTTGAGCGCGGCACGAACCTGGCCCTCGTCGGCATCGACCCCGGCCGAGACCAGATCGCCGAGCAGCTTTCGCACCACGTCCTCGTCGCCCGATTCCTCGAAGTCGGCCTGGACCACGCTTTTGGCATAAGCGTCACTTTCGGCAGGCGACAGCCCCATACGCTCGGCCGCCCAATGCCCGAGCAGGCGATTGCGGCGGGCGTGGATGCGAAACAGCATTTCTTCGTCATGGGCGAAACGGGCTTCTTCGGCTCGCTCACGGTCAGAGAAATCGGTCATCTGCCGGTAAACTCCATCAGCTTTCGCGCCGCGATAGGGCGCGGTGGGCGGGGTTACAATCCCCTGCAAGGCTCAGCTCAGGGCTTGACCACGATCTTACCGATGACCTGGCGGTTTTCCAGCAGCGCGATGGCCTCGCCGCCACGGTCCAGCGGCAGAACCTGCATTATCCGTGGTTTGATTCGCCCCTGCAGGAGCAGCGCGAACAATTCATCGACCTGCGCCGCGAACCGCACGGGCTCGCGTTCGACAAACGCGCCCCAGAATACGCCGCAAATGTCGCAGGACTTGAGCAGTGTCAGGTTGAGCGGCATTTTGGCGATGCCGGCGGGAAACCCGACCACCAGGAAGCGGCCTTGCCACGCAATGGCGCGCAGGGCTGGCTCGGAATAGTCGCCGCCAACGATGTCATAGACCACATTCGCGCCGCCCGGTCCGCAGGCCTTCTTGAACTGGTCGGCGAGCGCGCGGGATTGGTCCCGGTCGAAGGGTGGACGGGCGTAGATCACCACTTCATCAGCCCCGGCCTCGCGCGCGGCCTGGGCTTTCTCCTCGCTCGACACCGCCGCGACGACGCGCGCACCAGACGCCTTGCCCAGCTCGATCGCCGATAGCCCGACTCCTCCGGCCGCGCCCAGCACCAGCAGCGTTTCCCCCGCCTTGAGATGCCCGCGATCGCGCAGCGCGTGGATTGTGGTGCCGTAAGTCAGCAGCAGCGAGGCCGCCGCCGCGTCGCTGACGCCTTCGGGAATACGATGGAGCTTGCCTGACGGAACCACTACCGCCTCGGCTAGGCCATTCCAGCCGCACATGGCGATGACCCGTTCGCCAAGCTGCCAGTCGCTGACTCCGTCGCCGAGACTATCGACCACTCCGGCAACCTCGCCGCCGGGCGCAAACGGGCG
>JAYWBP010000123.1:0-4112 GCA_043781375.1 Novosphingobium sp. | reverse complement strand
GCGTGGAAGCCGTGGAGGAAATGTAATGATCGGTGAGGATGACGCCAAGGAAACCCCACTGGGCGAGCCGATTGACGGTGCCAAACGGGCCCCAATCGAAGTTCATGACGATGCGGTCATTGCTCAGGAGGTCGCCCCCGATGCCGCACGCCTCAACCTCGCCGAGGAAGAGCGCCTGCCGTGGCTGGATAGCGACGATGACGGAGTTCCGCCCGTCGATACTGGACGGATCGTCGGCTTTGCCGGGCTCAGCCTGATCGCGCTGGCAGCAATTGTCGGCGGGATCTGGTGGGTCTCGCACCGCCATTCTGAAGCCCAGCTCGCCGCCGCCGACGGCAGTACGATTGCGGCACCGGCGACCCCATATAAGGAAGCGCCCAAGTCGCCCGGTGGCAAAACCTTCGACGGCACCGGCGACACCAGCTTTGCCGTCTCGCAAGGCCAGACCCGCCAGGCCAAGCTGGGTCAGGGCGAGACTGCGCCGCCCGCCGGGCATTCTGCCGCGGCGAAGCCGGGGGTTGAGCTTGCACCCAAGCCGAGCGCCAGTGCGGTTGCAGTGGTCAGGCCGGCAGGCGCAGAGGCTGTTGCATCGGGGGTCGGAGTCCAGGTCGGTGCGTTCTCGACCCAGGCTGGAGCCGAAGCAGCCTGGGGCCGTTTGAGCGCGCGTTACGAGGCGCTGGGCAAGCTCCACCATCGCGTGGTCGAGGGCAAGGCCGACATCGGCACCGTCTACCGTCTCCAGGCCGTAAGTCCGGACAGCGGTGCCGCCAATGCCTTGTGCAGCGGGTTGAAGGCCGTCGGGTTGGCCTGTCAGGTTAAGGGCTGAGTTTTTCCCCGGACCCGTCCATGCTGAGCTTGTCGAAGCATTGTTCTTGTTTTGAAACTACGTGTAGCCTCAGGAAGAAAAGAGCAGTCCTTCGACAAACTCAGGATAGACGGGATTTATACAGCATTCTCAGCAAGATAATTCGGGATCTCCCCGAACTACTTTCCACACCTCCACACTCCTGCGCGCTTGCAGAACCCTCGCAATCCTGCGACTTTCACGGCCATGACACCGGTGATCTTCGGCCTTTCCGGGCCCATGCTCACGCTCGACGAGCGGGCCTTTTTCCGCGACGCCGATCCGGCGGGCTACATCCTGTTCGGGCGCAACTGCCTCGACCGCGAGCAACTCCGCGCTCTGACCGATGACCTGCGCGCCCTTTCGGGCCGCTCGCGCACCTTCATCTGCATCGACCAGGAAGGCGGCCGGGTTGCGCGGATGAAGCCACCGGTGTGGCCCGCCTACCCGACTGGCGAGGCCTTCGCCCGGCTTTACGACCAGGCCCCGATTAGCGCGATTGAGGCGGCACGGGCCAATGCCCAGGCGCTCGGCATGGACCTTGCCGAAGTCGGGATCAACGTTGATTGCCTGCCGCTGCTCGACGTCCGCCAGCCCGGCGCGCACGACGTCATCGGTGACCGCGCGCTGGGCGAAGAGCCGCTTCGAGTCGCCGCATTGGGCCGCGCGGTGCTCGACGGGCTGGCACGCGCCGGGGTCGTCGGGGTGATCAAGCACATTCCCGGCCACGGCCGCACTACCACCGATACCCACAAGGCGATGCCCACAGTCACCGCCTCGGCGGCGGAGCTGGAAACCGACCTCGCTCCGTTCCGCGCGCTAGCGAGCACCGCTCGGATTGCCATGACCGGGCACCTCCTGTTCACTGCCTGGGATGTGGCGCAGCCGGCAACGCTTTCGGCTACCATCATCCGCGATGTGATCCGCGGCAGCATTGGCTTCGAAGGACTGCTGCTGACCGACGATCTCGATATGGAAGCCCTGTCGGGAACGGTGCCCGAGCGTGCGGCGCGGGCTGTCGCGGCTGGCTGCGACATCGCGCTCAACTGCTGGGCGCGGATGGACGACATGATCGGAATCGCGACGGCTTTGCCGACGATCACGCCCCACGCTGCAGCCCGCCTCGACCGCGCGCTGGACATTACAGCGCCGCAGGCGGGCCTGCAGGCCGATCTGGTTGCCACGCGCGATGCCTTGCTCGCGCTGGTCAACGCATGATCGAAACCGTCCCCGAGCCTGCGCTTTTCGACAGCGCCGACAGCTGGGACGGCCCCGCCAGCCACGCTGACGACAGCTTGGCGCTCTATCTGGCGATTGACGGCTGGGAAGGCCCGCTTGACCTGCTGCTTGATCTTGCCCGGCGTCAGAAGGTCGATCTGCGACAGATTTCTATGCTTGAACTGGTTGACCAGTACCTGACCTATATCGAACGCGCCGAGACGCTGCGGCTGGAGCTGGCGGCGGACTATCTGGTGATGGCCGCATGGCTCGCCTACCTCAAGTCCGCGCTGCTGCTGCCCCGCGATGAGGCCGAGGACCCGAGCCCTGAGGAACTGGCGCTCCGCCTGCAATTGCGCCTCCAGCGGCTGGGCGCGATGCGCGAGGCGGCGGCGCGATTGCTGGGGCGTGACCGGCTCGGCCGCGATACTTTCGTGCGCGGCGCCGCCGAGGGCTTGCGCGTCGATCGCCGCAACCGCTGGCAGTGTGAGTGGTTCGCGCTCGTTCAGGCCTATGGTCAGGTCCAGGCCCGCACTGCGCCGATGGTCCACATGGTCCGCGACAGGATGGTGATGACGCTGGACAGCGCTTTGTCGCGGATCTCGGCAATGCTCGGCGTGACGCTGGAATGGGTGGTGCTCGAAGATTTCCTGCCGCCCCATGCCGACCCGCGGCTGCGGCGTTCAGCGCTGGCCTCCAGCTTCGTTGCCGCGCTCGAACTGGCGCGGCGGGGCCGGGCGGAACTGGCACAGGACGTGGTTTTCGGGCCTTTGCGACTCCGGCGGGTGCCGGGATGAGCGCGCCCGACGATTTGGTCCGCGCGGTCGAAGCCACTCTGTTCGCGGCGACCGAGCCGATCACGGCCGAGGCGGTGTCGGCGCACCTCGGCGGGGCCGACGTGCGCCCGGCGCTGGCCGAACTGGCTGGGCACTACCGCGAGCGCGGCGTGCAGCTGGTCGAGCGGGGCAAGCGCTGGCACTTCCAGACCGCGCCCGATCTTGCCCACCTGCTGCGGCGTGAGCGCGAGGATGTGCGGCGGCTGTCGCGGGCGGCGACCGAGGTCCTGGCGATTGTAGCTTACCATGAGCCGGTCAGCCGCGCCGAGGTTGAGGCGATCCGCGGGGTGCAGACCGCCAAGGGCACGCTCGATGTGTTGCTGGAGGCCGGTTGGGTCCGCGTGGCCGGGCGGCGCGAGGGTCCGGGACGCCCGGTGATCTATGCGACCACGCCTGAATTCCTTGCTCATTTCGGCCTGCAATCGCGCCGAGATTTGCCCGGGATCGAGGAATTGCGCGCTGCTGGGCTCCTCGATCCAGTCGCGGAGGCAATGCAGGCGATGCTTGTTATCGGAGAGGATACGCAAGATCACAGTGATGAATCTTCGGATGGGCTGGCAACTGCGGGGCAAAGCGCCTAAATAGAGCTCGACGCAGGCGAATTTGCATTTCTGTCGTTCGCCGAGCAATTCAGGAGTAGTCCGATGGGTCTGTCGCTTCCCCACCTGCTAATTGTCGCTCTGGTGGTGCTGGTGTTGTTCGGTCGCGGTCGCATTTCTGAGATGATGGGCGATTTCGGCAAGGGTATCAAAAGCTTCAAGCAGGGCATGACCGAGGAAACCGACCGTCCGGTGGTCATGCCACCGGCGCAGATCGCACCTCCTCCTCCTGTTGCACCGGCACCGGTGATGGTGCCTCCCGCCGCAGCCGCCGCTCCGGTCGCTGCCGACCCGACGACTGCGCCGCGCCCCTGATCGGGGCCGGGCGCTACAGCCATGTTCGATATTGCCTCCTCTGAGTTCCTGCTGATCGCGATCGTCGCGATCGTGGTGATCGGCCCAAAGGATCTGCCGTTGGCGCTGCGGACTGCGGGCAAGTGGATCGGTACGATCCGCCGCGTCTCGGGCCATTTCCGCACCGGGGTCGAGACCATGATTCGCGAGGCCGAGCTGGAGGAAATGGAAAAGAAATGGCGCGATCAGAATGCCGCGATTATGACCGCTCATCCCGAGGGTGCCGAAGTAGTTCACGCAGCTTCGGCGGAGGCTGCGGCG
>JAYWBP010000122.1:0-4164 GCA_043781375.1 Novosphingobium sp. | reverse complement strand
GATACGATGCTTTCACGCATCGTCCGGATGGTCGCCGAAGCGCAGCGCAGCCGGGCACCGATTCAAGCGGTGGCGGACCGGATCTCGGGCTGGTTCGTACCGCTGGTAATCGGCATCGCCCTCACCTCCTTTGCGGTGTGGAGCCTGGTCGGGCCTGAACCCCGCATGGGCCATGCCCTGCTTAATGCCATCGCTGTGCTGATAATCGCTTGTCCATGCGCGCTGGGTCTTGCCACCCCGATGTCGATCATGGTGGCTACCGGGCGCGGAGCGCAGGCTGGCGTGTTGGTCAAACATGCCGAAGCCCTGCAAGCCTTCGAGAAAGTCGATACGCTGGTGATCGACAAAACCGGCACACTCACCGAAGGCAAGCCAAAGCTCGTCGCAATCGAGACCATTGGCGGGATGGACGAAAACGAGTTTCTGGCGCTCGTCGCGGCCGTTGAGGCGCGGTCTGAACATCCACTTGCTCATGCCATCGTCAGCGCCGCCGCAGAACGCAAGCTGACGCTCGGAGAGCCAGAAAATTTTGAGGTTCAGGTCGGGGCGGGCATTAGCGCCATTATCGGCGGTCGCAACGTGGTGATCGGCAATGCCGCACAGATGCAGCGCATCGGCGTCGATCCCCTGCCACTGAGCGACGCTGCCGAAGCCCAACGCCGCGATGGTGCTGGCGTTATGCTGGTCGCGGTCGATGGGAAACTCGCGGGACTGGTCGCGGTCGCCGATCCCATTCGCGCCAACGCCCGCGAATCTATCGAAGCGCTCCGTAAACAGGGCCTGCGCGTCATCATGCTGACCGGTGACAATCCGACCACCGCCCAGGTCGTTGCCGATGCTGTGGGCGGTCTCGACGGTGTTCACGCAGAGCTCAAACACGACGACAAAGCGCGCATCGTTGGCGAGCTCAAGGCATCCGGTGCAAAGGTCGCGATGGCAGGTGACGGGATCAATGACGCCCCAGCGCTCGCCGCCGCCGATGTTGGTCTCGCCATGGGGACCGGCACCGACGTTGCCATAGAAAGTGCCGGAATCACCCTCACCAAAGGCGATCTCGCCGCCGTCGTCCGCGCCCGAGCGCTCGCCAAAGCAACGATGCGCAACATCCGCCAAAATCTGTTCTTCTCGTTCCTGTTCAATGGGATCGGTGTACCGGTGGCGGCAGGCGTGCTTTATCCGGTATCGGGAATCTTGATGTCGCCTATGTTCGCCGGAATGGCGATGGCATTGTCTTCGTTCACCGTCGTGATGAACGCACTGCGCCTCAACAGGGCCGAGCTGCGATGAAAAAGGGGGCCTTACGATCTCCATCAGAAGACGCGATCCTGGACTGTGTCATCATTGGCGGAGGACCAGCTGGTCTTACTGCGGCGCTCTATCTCGCTCGGTTTCAGAGGGACATTGTAATCCTCGATGCTGGACAAAGCAGGGCCAGCTGGATTCCGCGCACGCACAATCAAGCCGCTTTCCCTGGGGGAATCTCCGGAAAGGAATTGTTGCGGCGCATGAGGAGGCAAGTTCGCGATCATGGGGTTCAATCGCTTTCCACAGTGGTTGAAGGCCTCCGGATATCTAGCGGGGGCTTTGAAGCTTTGTTCGACGGGAATTGGGCCGCAGCGAAGACCGTCTTGTTGACAACCGGCGTCGAGAATCACCGGCCAAAAATGGATAAGGAACTGCATCGCGAAGCTTTGGCACGCGGCCTGCTTCGCTACTGTCCGGTGTGCGATGGCTTCGAGGTCAGGGATCAGGCAATCGCGGTTTTGGGTGCGGACGGCCATGGCCTTTCGGAAGCGATGTTTCTCCGAACCTATAGCGATAATGTCACGCTTCTGCCCGCGCTCCGCACGGAACTTGATGCAGCGGATCGTCGGGAACTCATGCAAGCAGGGGTAAAAGTTGTTGATGAACCGGCGACATCATTCGCCATTTTCGAGCGCAAGATTGTCATTAAAGTCGATGGTCCCCAAAGCGGCAATAAGTTTGACACCCTTTACCCGGCGCTTGGGTCGACACCCAACGCCAGTCTGGTTCGTGCGATCGGCGCAGGGGTTTCCGAATTGGGCTGCCTTTTGACTGATCAGCATCAGATGACGACCCTCGAAGGTCTCTTTGCCGCCGGCGATGTCGTCGAAGGCCTCGATCAAATCGCCGTTGCCTCCGGGCAGGCAGCGATCGCGGCGACTGCTATCCACAATCGGCTTCGAGAGCGCGAATCTGCGATATAAAACTCTGTTCTCAATTCGTTGAAGGGCTTGCGTGAGGTGCGGCTGGTCGAAGTGGGCGCACAGGAGACCATCTTACGCCGAACGGTCGTGATTGTGGTGCGCATTGCATTTTATTTTTGCGCCTGCCGAGGGCTTCAGGATTGGTGCGCGTATCATCAGTAGGAGCTTGCACGAATTGAGCCTCGGTGCGGCTTCGAAGCTTTAGCAATTGCCGGTGTGTGAGCGGGCGGGAGATAAGTATGGCACTGCAATTTCTTGATCTCAGGAAGCACGCGCCAAGCGCGGCATTCGTGGCCCTCGCCGGCGTGATTATTGCGGCCTTTGCAGGCGTTTTTGTCTATCTTGGTGTCTACAATATCGGCGCGGACGACCCGCATACCAAGCCTGTCTATTGGGCGGTTGAAAAATTGCGCGATGGCTCGATTGCACACCATGCGCGCGATATCGTGGTTCCGGGCAACCTGACCGACCCCACGCGCATTGCAACAGGAGCCGGCCTGTACACAGAAATGTGCAGCGGATGCCATCTCGCACCGGGCATGGAGAAGAGCGAAATCAGCCAGGGCCTTTATCCCCGCGCGCCGGAGCTATTCAGCGAGGCCCAGAGGCCGGCGAAAGAGCAGTTCTGGATCATCAAGCACGGCGTCAAGCTGACCGCGATGCCCGCCTGGGGTAAGACGCACAACGACGAGCTGATCTGGGACATGGTCGCCTTCGTGCGCCAATTGCCCAAGATGACGGCTGCGCAGTATCAAGCGGCAATCGCCAGCGCGCCCGAGGACCATGATGCCATGATGAAGGACATGCCCGGCATGACAGGCATGTCGATGGGGGCAGCGAGCGGTACGCCGGAACCCACGGCGGTCGCTAAGGAGACCGCACCACACACCCACTGAGATTTTGAGTGCGGGGCGACCAAGCAGGGAAATCGAACGTCACAAAGGAGACAGACGATGTTACCGAAAGCCTTAAAACTGCTACTGCTGGCAGGAGCGGCCTCACTCTCATTCTCGCCAGCCTATGCCCAAGATTCGCATGATGGACGCGGCGGTGATCACGGCGGCAACTATGATGATAATCACGGCGACCGATATGGAGGCGGAGAAGATCATCAAGGGTCATATGGCGGCAACTATAATGGTGGACACGATGGTTATCGTGGCGGCGGTTATTATCAAGACAGTCATGGGCAATATTATGTCCAGCCGCGTCGTAGTCACAGGAGCCGCCATCGCGATCAAGTCTACTACAACGGGTACAATCCCTATTATGACTCCTATTATGGCGACTACAATTCATACCCACGCCGACATTCGGGCGGATTTTTGGGAATCAGGATCGGCGGCGGGAACGGCCATCACGGGTCGCACCACGGCCATCACTGAACGATATGGCGCGATCTCGGCTTCACATTGCGGGATCGCGCCATGTTCCAGGTTTGCCAGCAGACGGTCAGTTTAGGGCGGATCGGTGGTGATGAACGCTGCTGCGCCCTCTCGCTCTTTGTCATAAATGACGCTAGACGGGGCCGAGAAACTGGGTTGGCGGCATCGCTGAGACTTGAAAGAGGAAAGAGGAAAGAGGTTTGGCCGAACGTCCCGAATTGATCCGACAATTGATCGGTCGATGGCGGGAGGACGCTGGGGCAACGTATAAAAGCTGGTTTCTGTGGGAAGAGCGGATCAAGAATTTTCGTTCGATCCGGCGCGGGATCGAGCAAGTTGTGGCCGAAATCGAAGCCGGGGCGTTTGGGGTCACCTATCGCGGCTCGTCGCTTGAAACTGTGATCCATTCGATCGCCGAACAGCGCCAGATCTTCAAAGGCGCAGACCATGCGTTTCTGTGGAAGCCCAAGCTGCGCATTCCCGATATTTACGAGAACAACGACAATCAGCGCGCATTCGGGCGGCTGCTCGATCATTGCTGTGGCTGCGAC
>JAYWBP010000121.1:0-12430 GCA_043781375.1 Novosphingobium sp. | reverse complement strand
CGGCAGCGGCGATCAGGTTGCGGCAATGGCGCTCGGTCAACTGCGCAGTCTGGCGATCGGCGCGGTTGCGCGCTCCACCCTGCCGCAGCGTCCGCCTTGGTGCATTTTCCGCTGCCATCGCGTCCAGTAAACCCGCCTATTATAGTGACCGGTCCGCTCGTGTGCGCATCACTTTGAAAGCGTTCGGTTATCTTTCGAACAGATGGGACGAGCAGGAACAAATCGCCGCAAGTTTCAAAGCTACAATAGGGCACGCCGAGGCACCAGGAAAAGGCTGGGCAAGGTGCCGAGGGATATTCCTCGAAACCTTGCCCAAGTTCGCGACCTGTGAAATTTCCCTTGGTCGCGTTCTGATTCTGGGGTTAGAAAGCTGTATCCGGATGCAAGCCAGCTTCAGGATACGAGCGTCGGTGTGGTGACAGCCGCATCGGCGCTCTTGCTTTCTAACTCCCCGTCAGTCAGCCATCATTGGCATGACCAGTAAGCGATACATACCATTTGTCGGCATCTTCGCGCCGGATGCGAACCGCACGTCCGATGTGGACAAACGGCAGCTCCTTGCGATCCCGCAAGCGATATACGGTTGACCGACTTACATTGTAGTGCCGACAAATATCGGCGATGGTCAGTAGGGCAGGCATTGTTACTTCCTCCTTTCTGTGGCCCACGGCACCGAACGGTAATACCTCGACAGGCGAGCCAATACTCGCGCAGTATCCAGTTTTATCGTGTCTGGTCGTAAGCCATTGCCCCATGATGGACCGCTGCGATTCGCGCGCAAGAGGGTAAATGTGCTCCTAAGGGCGGTTTCGAGCCAGTTTGCGAATACTGGGGATAACTCTAGCTGCGACGCACCGGAACTGCGTGGATCGTCTGCAGCGCAAGAGGCAAAGGACAAAAGTGAAATAATTTCGTGGAGAGCGACTTTTTAGGCTCTTTGGCTAAAATTTTGCGAATCGAAGGGCAATATTCGGCCACCAGCGCGCAGACGATCCAGATAGTCGCTCCACCACTGCGCCATCGCAACGCGCTCCTTCCAGAATTCGCCACGCGCATAGGTCCCGCGTATCTTGTCCGAATCCTTGTGAGACAATGCTCGCTCAATCGCATCGGGGTGAAACTTGCCGGATTCGTTGAGCAATGTTGAAGCGGTCGTGCGCAGCCCGTGCGAGGTCAGCGTGTCCTTGTCGTAGTCCATCCGGCGATAGGCAGCATTGAAGGTGTTTTCGCTGATAGGTCGCTTGTGTGAGCGTTGGCCGGGAAACATCAAGTCATAGTCACCCGAATGCTCTTGCAGCTGCCGAAGCAGGGCCAGGACCTGTTCGGACAGGGGAACCGCATGGGCACGGCGCATCTTGGCCCGCGCGGCGGTAATGTTCCAAACCTTCGCGTCCCAGTCGATTTCGCTCCACAGCGAGTGGCGCAACTCGCCGGGTCGCAGAAATACGTGCGGACCGATCTGGAGCGCCAGCCGGACTACCGGACTTCCCGAATAGCTATCGGTCGTGCGGAGCAGTTGTCCGACGGCAATCGGATCGATGATCGCAGCCCGGTGCTTCACTTGGGGTGCGGAAAGGGCACCGGCCAATAGAGCGGCTGGGTCAGCCTTGCACCGCGTTGTCGCAACTCCATAGCGAAACACCATGCTCGCGAACGAACGCAGGCGGCGCGCGGTCTCGCGTTTGCCCTTGGCTTCCACGCGCTTAAGCACGGCCAGCAATTCGGCAGGTTCGATCTCGGCAATCGGGCGTGAGCCTAGAGAAGGTGTCAAATGCTCCAGCAGCCAGCGCGACTTGGTAACGGTCGCCTCGGCGCGTCCGCTTTGCTCCTGTTTCACCGCAATGAATTCTTCGGCAACAAGCTGGAAGCTATTCCCGGCGCTGACCTTGGCGGCTATCTTCCCCAGCTTGCGTTCAAGCGCCGGGTCCGTGCCAACGCGCAGTTTTTTGCGGGCCGCGTCCCGATATTCGCGCGCCTCGGCTAGCGCCACCTCCGGATATGCCCCCAGAGCGAGCCGCTTTTCCTTTCCGCTAAAGCGATACTTGAAGCGCCAAAGCTTTGATCCGTTTGGAAAAACTTCCAGATAAAGGCCAAGCTCATCCGCCTTCTTATAGACCTTCTCGGCTGGCAAAAATGCCTTAACTTCCAATGCTTTGAGCGACATTTGGGGGCATGACCTTTCTGCTTTGCGGCCCATGCCCCCAAATATGCCCCCAAATAGTCTGGATTTTGGGGGCATGAGAGGGTTCGCTAGGGGTCGTCCAGAGACGTCGATATCCCATACAACCCGCAGAAAATCAAGCTTTGGGACACATCCAGCGACGGCGCAATGGTGCCCGGGGACGGAATCGAACCGCCGACACCATGATTTTCAGTCATGTGCTCTACCAACTGAGCTACCCGGGCATCGCTGCTGCGACGGCGCGCGACTGAGGTCGGCGGACCGGCGAGCGATCAGGAAGCGCGCCTATGGCGAAGCTGCGCTGGCTTGGCAAGTGTCAATCATGGTCCTGGTCGTCGGCTGGCGGGAGCGCGGGGCCCGGCAGGGCGTATCCCTCGTCAAGCCATTTGAGGAGGTCGCGGTCTCGGCAGCGGCTCGAACAGAACGGCGTATGTTCGGCCTGGCGAGGCTTGCCGCAGATCGGGCATTTGCGGGTGGTGCTCATGTCGCTACCGCCTGGGCGAAGCCGCCATCCAAGGCAAGTGCGGGATCGGGTGAGCGGCGGACAATTCGCCCGCTTCGCCGTGCCAGCTCGACTTCCCATGCGTGTGGGATCGCGGCGAGGACCGCTGGATGTGCGGTAAGCAACAGCGCACCGGGTTGATCCGCCTGCTCAGCCCGCCGGAGCAGGAGACGGGCCGCAGCGCCAGTACGATCCTGGCTCAGGCGGGCCAGCAGCGAGGCACGCTCAAGCCGCGCGACGAGTTGGACGAAACCGAAGCCGTTCATTGCGGTGCGCTGGTGCTGCCATTGGACCAGCGCCGTCGCTAGCGCTTCGTCGAGGGCACGGCGATCGGACTTCTCTGCCAGGCTGGGGAAATCGATCCCGACCGATCCCGCCAGGTCCATCCGGCGCAACGTCGCCGCAATCGCCGGGACTGCAGCCAGGGCCAGCGCGGCAGGCGCCAGAGTGCCGTCGATGTCGATCAGGGTCATCGCCGGGGTTGGGCTGAGCGTCAGGCTCCCTCCGGTGAAATCCACCGTGCCGCTCCATGCTTCGGCGAACAGGTCGTCCCAGTCGGCGTCGGCAAAACTGCGGACGACGTGCACCTGATGGCCCTCGCGTTTAAGGGACTCAGCCATGCCGGGTGCGGGGCGGGTATCGGCCTGGCTGGGGCGAGCCTGGGCGCGCTTGAGTCGCCCGCGCTCAGCCAGTGCGCTGCGGGTTACGATCGCGCGCAGCAAACCACCCTCACGGGCGTCACGCTCAAGACCGTCGATCAGGGCTTCCTCGCCTGAAGCGAACCGCAAGGTGCCGCGCGGTGATCCGGCATGGCGGGCGATCAGGACCGCGTCTTCGACCAGCCCCGCCGCAAGCGGCCCCGGCCAGTCGAGCCGGGCCGCGACAATCTCGCCCCGCTCGACCAGCACGGCACGGTGCTCGCCGATACCCTCCTCGACCTGCCACTCAGCCAAGTGCGAACCCGGCGGAGCGCAACAGGGCGCGGGTCTCGAACAACGGCAAGCCGACGACGCCCGAATGACTGCCAGAAAGGAACGCGATCAGCCCTTCGGCGCTGCCCTGGATGGCATAGCCACCAGCCTTGCCGCGCCACTCGCCGCGTTCGATATAGGCGGCGATTTCGCCGTGTGAGAGGCTCTTGAAGCGCACAATTGTCTCGCTCATTCGCTCCCGCAGGCTGCCGTCGGGGGCCTTGAGCGCGATGGCAGTGAGGACGCGGTGGCGCCGTCCGGAAAGCAATTCTAGGCACCTGCGCGCGATTACCGCATCCTCGGCCTTGGGCAGGATGCGGCGCCCCAGGGCTACGACGGTGTCACCAGAAAGGACGTAGTCTGCGCCGCCGTCGACTGCGGCTGCCTTCTCACGCGCCATCCGCGCAGCATAATCGCGCGGAATCTCGGCGGGTCGCGGGCTCTCGTCGATATCGGCGGCGAGGATCCTGTCGGGTACGACACCCAACCGGGCGAGCAGTTCCAGCCGACGTGGGCTGGCGGAGGCGAGTGTCAGACCGCCGGGGATCAGCTTGGGCGGAATCGCAAGCTCGTCGATCAGCCGAACTGGCCGGGACCGCCACGGCCGGGCATGAAGCGATAGGTGATCCGGCCCTTGGTCAGGTCATAGGGGGTCAACTCGACCAGCACTTCGTCGCCCACCAGAACGCGGATGCGGTTCTTGCGCATCTTGCCGGCAGTGTGGCCGAGGATTTCGTGATCGTTTTCGAGCCGTACCCGGAACATCGCGTTGGGCAGCAGCTCGACGACCGTCCCGCGCATCTCGAGGAGTTCTTCCTTCGCCATGGGCGGTCAGTTTCCGGTATGTTTGAGCGTCATCGGGCCGCGCCATAGCTGCCGCTTTCGCAAAAGGGAAGCCTCACGGACGGACCAACGCGTTGCAATCGGGATTGCCGGTGCGCGACAATTTGTTACGCCGCACCGTGTTGCCATTGCGCAACCCATGCCGCACCGGCAATTACGATTGCGAGCCTCGAGTGTTCGCCTCCCCTGATCCGTGGAGTTTTCCCTGGTGCGTGCCCTTCTGCTTGTGTCCTCGATCGGTTTTTTGGCTACTCCCGCGCTGGCAGAGCAGGTGACCGCACCCACCACTGACCAAGCCACCATTGCTCCTGGCGACGAACAGGCAACGCGCAACGGTGACGAAATCCTGGTTATCGCCACGCGTCTGCGTGATCAAGTCGAAGCGCCGCAAGCCGCGGTGGTGACACTTAATGAAGCGGACATCGCCTCCTACGGCGCGGCCTCGATCAGCGACCTGATCACCGCCATCAGCCCGCAGACGGGGACCGGACGCGGGCGGGGTGGCGGCTTTCCAGTGCTGTTGATCAACGGCCAGCGCGTTTCCAGTTTCCGCGAAATGCGAAACATTCCACCCGAAGCCATCAAGCGCATGGAAGTCCTCCCCGAAGAGGTTGCGCTACGTTATGGTTATCCGCCGAATCAGCGCGTTATCAATCTAATCCTTAGAGATAACTTTGCGCAAAAGGCGCTTGAGGTGAGCTTCGGCGCACCCACGCGGGGCGGGTCGGGCGTCACCGGCTTCGAGGCGCAATTGCTCAAGATCAATGGCGCCAGTCGCATCAATCTGGCCGGCGAAACCAAGCACACCACCCTTTTGACCGAGGCCGAGCGCGGCGTGATCCAGACCGCCGCGACCGCTCCGACGGTTGCGACGGATCCCAGCCAGGGCCTGTTCCGCTCTCTGATCGCGGACAGCACCCAGTCCACGCTCAACCTCAACTGGTCGGCTGGTCTGAGCAAGCAGCCAGGTTCGGGCTCGCTCAGCCTTAACGGTGCCCTGACGCGCAACGACACGCGCTCGCTCTCGGGGCTCGATGCGGTGCTGCTGACCAATCCGACCGGCGCGACAGTGCTGCGGACACTCGATGGGCCGCTAACCCGGCTTAGCCGCACGGTGACTGCCCAGGCCGGGGCTACGCTGAACAAGCCGCTCGGATCATGGCAACTAACCGCCACGGCTGACGCCAGCCACGCTGAAACCGACAGCCGGATCGACCGGCGGCGCGATACTTCGGCGCTGGTCGCCGCAGCGCGGGCGGGGACCCTGGCGATCGCCGGGGCCTTGCCGGTTACTGCTGGGGGCGGGTCAGATCAGGCGCTGATTACCAACGATTCGCTGATTACGCTGGTCACTGCCGTAGGTCGTCCTGCGCGCCTGCCTGCGGGCGAGGTGGCGACCACGTTTAAGGCCGGGATGGCCTATAACGGGATCGTCGCCAGCGATACGCGGAGTGCGGCGGGCACCACCCGACTGCGGCGCGGCGATCTCAGCGCGGGGATCAATGTGGCATTGCCGCTGACCAGTCGGAAGGAGGGTGTGCTCTCCGGGGTCGGCGACATCACGCTTAATTTTAGCGGCGGCGTCAACCGCCTGTCCGATTTTGGCACCTTGATCGACTACAGCGCCGGGGCGACCTGGGCGCTGACTGAAAAGCTCAACTTTCAGGCCAGCTACATTGTCAACGAAGCCGCGCCTGCGCTAACCGATCTGGGCAATCCGCAAACGGTAACTTTCAACGTGCCGGTCTTCGACTTCACCCGCAGCCAGAGCGCATTGGTAACAGTGATCAGCGGCGGCAATCCGCTTCTTGTGCGCGAAACTCAGCGCGACATCAAATTCGGGATCAACTGGACCTTACCTTTCCTGAGCAATTCCAACTTTATCGCCGAGTATTTTCGCAACCATTCGAGCAACGTTACCAACGCCTTTCCGCTGCTCACACCAGCGATCGAGGCTGCATTTCCCGGCCGCGCGGTGCGCGACGCGAGCACCCGCCTGATTTCGATCGACAGTCGCCCGATCACCCTAGCCGACACCAGCGGGTCTCGGCTCCGCTATGGGCTGAATGTCTCCGGGACCATCGGCAAGCCTTCACCGGGCGGGCGTGGCGGCTTCGGCGGGCCTCCGGGCGGCGGAATGATGGGTCGAGGCGGGCAGGGCCGCTGGAACCTCTCGATTTATCACACTGTACGTTTTGCAGAGCAAGTGCTCGTCGCCCCGGGCGGAGCGGTGCTCAACTTGCTCAATGGCGATGCACTGAACGGCGGAGGGGTGGCGCGTCATGCCCTCGAATTTGAAGGCGGCGGGTTCTACAAGGGTTTCGGCCTGCGCCTCAATGGCGCCTGGAACGCACCGACCCACGTGCGCTTAAGTGGGCTTCCCGGCACATCCGATCTGCGCTTCGGCAGTGTTACCACCCTCAATTTCCGCCTCTTTGCGGACCTCGGGCAGCAGAAGTCCCTGACCAAGTTATCATCATTTTTCAAGGGCTCGCGCCTATCACTTCGGATCGACAATCTGCTCGATTCGCGCCAGCGGGTGACTGATGCCGGTGGTGTGGTGCCGATTAGCTACCAGCCCGACCTGATCGACCCGCGTGGCCGCGTGGTCGGTGTGGAGTTCCGCAAGACGTTGTGACTTGGCAGCCGTTTCGCCCGGGTGACGCGGGGCGCAATTGTCCCTATCTGCTGTCCATGGCTAACACCCCCGCAGGAACGCCGCCCCATCCCAAAGGCGCCGAACGCTTCCACGAGGAGCGCGCGTCCTACACGCTGAAGGGCAGTGACCAGCCGGATCTGCAGGCTGGCGTCGAAGCGATCCGCGAGGTTGTCCGCACGCTCAAGCCCAAGCCGGGCGTCTACCGGATGCAAGACGCACGCGGCGACGTGCTTTATGTGGGAAAGGCGCGGGTGCTCAAGAACCGCGTGGCCAACTACACCCAGGTCGACCGGCTTTCCGCAAGGCTGCGGCGGATGGTCAGCCAGACCCGCAGCCTGACCATCGTCACGACCAATTCGGAAGCCGAGGCGCTGCTGCTCGAAGCGCAATTGATCAAGCGCTACCGGCCACCCTACAACGTCCTGCTGCGCGACGATAAAAGCTTTCCCTTCATTCTCTTGCGGGCAGATCATCATTTTCCAAGGATCATGAAACACCGCGGTGCGCGGCGGGCCAGAGGCGATTATTATGGGCCCTTTGCCAGCGCTGGATCGGTCAACACGACGATCAACGCGCTGCAGAAGCTGTTCCTCCTGCGTAGTTGTACTGACAGTTTCTTCACCCGGCGTGACCGGCCGTGCCTGCTTTACCAGATCAAACGCTGCTCGGCGCCATGTGTCGGGCGGATCGACGAACCTGGCTATCGCGAGCTCGTTCAGGAAGCGAAGGATTTCCTCGGCGGCAAAAGCTCGGCAGTTCAGGCCAAGATCGCGACCCAGATGGACCAAGCGGCGGCCGACCTCGATTTCGAACGCGCCGCTATGCTGCGTGACCGATTGCGCGCAGCCACTTTTATCCAGGGCAGCCAGGCGATCAATGCCGAGGGCGTCGGCAATGCCGACATCTTTGCCCTGGCCGAGCAGGGCGGGCAGATCGGGATCCAGGCCTTCTTCATCCGCGGCGGGCAGAATTGGGGCCACCGCGCCTTCTTCCCCAGCCACACCGAGGACCTCTCCGAAGGCGAAGTGATGATGGCTTTCCTCGCTCAGTTTTATGAGGAAGTGCCGCCGCCACGCTGCATTCTGGTCGACCGGGAGTTACCCGAGGCTGACCTGCTGGCGGAGGCCCTGCGCGAGGCCGCCGGGGGCAAGATCGAAATCTCCGTGCCCCAGCGCGGTGACCGGCGGCGGCTGATGGCCCAGGCCCAGCGCAATGCCATCGAAGCGCTGGAACGCCGTCTGGCCGAACGCGGAACCCAGGCGAAAACCTTGCGCGAAGTTACGGAATTCCTGGAACTTCCGGAGACACCGCAACGGATTGAGATTTACGATAACAGCCACATCATGGGCACAAACGCGCTGGGTGCGATGGTCGTCGCCGGAGCCGAGGGTTTTCTCAAGGGGCAGTACCGCAAATTCAATATCAAGCGGCCGGAAACTGCGCCGGGCGACGATTTTGCGATGATGCGCGAAGTGATGAGTCGGCGTTTCTCGCGCATCATGGCCGATGATCCCGAACGCCGACAGGGCGCCTGGCCCGACCTGGTGCTGATCGACGGCGGACGCGGCCAGATGAGCGCGGTGCGCGATGCGCTGGAGGAACTGGGGATCGAGGACGTCCCGCTGGTGGCGGTGTCCAAAGGCCCCGACCGCAATGCCGGACGCGAGGTGTTTCACTTTGCCGATGGGCGCGAAAAGACCCTGCCGACTAATTCCCCTGCACTGTTCTACCTCCAGCGCCTGCGCGACGAGGCGCATCGCTTTGCCATCGGCGCCCATCGCGACAAGCGCAGCCGGGCGATCACCGCTTCGCCGCTCGACGAGATTTCCGGAATCGGCCCAGCGCGCAAGCGGGCGTTGCTGCTGCACTTCGGCACCGCCGGGAAAGTGCGCGCGGCGGCGCTGGAGGACTTGCAGCGAGCGCCAGGAGTCAGCGCGACGGTGGCGCAGGCGGTGTATGATTTCTACCATCCGGTGGGGTAGCTGGTTAGTTTGACTCCGCTACAAATCCGAACGGGCTTTGAGCGGATATCATGCCAAGGCTCAACGCCCTCCGCGCATTCTCGCCAGCGCGCGCCAGCCATAGGCTTTGGCGAGGTTGCGCGCTGGATACCGCGCAGGAGCCTGAGGCCGCAGTCCCAACCCTCGCAAAACCTGATTGAATGCCCGCGCGTCGGCTTCGGCGAAGCTCCATTCGGAGCGCCAGGTCAGCGAGAGCGAGACTGAGGGCTCAGGCCCGTTGCGGACGTGGTGCGGGGCCATCACCGGGACGAAGATTGCTTGTCCTGGGTTCAGCGGAAACTCCCGCCCTCCTGAGGCCATCGCGTCATTCCAGCGCAACTCGCGCCCGCCGCCGGTGTGGTAGGTCTCGTGGACCTCATCGGGGGCAAAGGCGGGGTCGCCCGCAGGGAACTGGGTCATCACTTTGGAGCCAAGCAGCTGAAGCAGGATATTGTGCTCGGGGTCGAAGTGGTAGGGCGTCACCGCATTAGGCGAGGAGATAAATACGAAGCCCTGCAGCTTCAGCATCCGCCCGGTCCGCGCTTCGATCTGGGGGCGCAGTTCGGCCAGGCACTGCTCGATCAGCACCGCATAGTCCGGGTTGACCTCGATGTTCTTCAGTACCGCCCAGCTGCCGCTGGTAGCGATCCGGCGAATGGTCTCGCCGATCGGCACGCTAGTGGGCGCGGGCTTGCCGTCGATCCCGATCGGCAGGTCGCCGCGGTTGTATTCGATCGCATTTTCGGGGAGCGATTCTGCCAGGGTCGCGAGTGCCTCGAGTTCAAGCAGCGGGTGCGTACCCATGGTGTGCGGCAGGATGTGCGGCGCTTCTGGGTAATGCGCGGCGAATATCTCGCGCGCGTCGGGAGGGAATGTGGTCATACCGGGCTGCGGACCAGTTCGGCGCGCAGGAGCCGGGCGAACAGCGCGCGGCGCGGCGCGCTGCCGATGGCGATGGAGAGGTGGCCCACCGTCCGGCGCTCCCGCCACAAGTGATCGATCATCGGATGATCGGCGGCGGCGCAGCTATCGGTCCAGGCGATCTCGGGACGGGTAAGCACCTCCAGGTTTTCACGCTGGAGCAGGACGCCGGGGGAGAACCGGGCATAGGCCTCATCGAACGCAGTCTTGTACGAGAACGCACCTGGTGGGGTCAGGAAGCTGGCGAGCATGGCGATGGGCTTGGCGTCGAGGGTCAGCTGCAGCCGCTCTAATCGGCCGAGCGCGGCCGCACCGCTCAGGCTTTCGCGGAACAACGCAGTGGTCGCAGAGTGCGAGGCGAGCGCCGAACCGGCCTTGCCTTTCCAGCCAGAGGCTTCGAGGGTGAGAAACTGATCGAGCCACTGTTCGAGGCCTTGAGTGTCGGTTGCACGTTCGATCCGGACTTCGCCCAGTTCGGTCAGGCGGGTCGACTGGCGGCGCAGTTCCTTGCGCTTTTTGCCCGAGAGTGCCTGCGCCCAATAGTCTTGGGGCGACAGTTCCGAGGCGAGCAGGGCGCGGTCCTCGCGGTGGACCACGCCCGCGAGCCGCGATTGCGCGCCGAGAACCTCGTCAAGCGCGCGGCACATCGGTCCGTCGAGGGGCATGGGTCCCAGGTGGAGGAACAGGGCAATCCCGGCGTTGCTGTCCGCCCAGTCAAGCAGTGCGCGCCAGAATGCGCTTTCCGCGCCTTGGGCGACCAGTGGCGTGCCAAGGAAGCAGTTGGGGTGGACCCAGCCGCGCCAGTGCGGGATCGGCCAGCGGTAATAGCGCAGCTCGCGCGCCAGCGGGATCAACCCGGCGAGCTTGCCGTCAATCTCCAGGGTCAGCAGGCGGACGGTGTGTGCCGTATCCAGCGCGCGCAGAGCAGGGAGGAGGTACCAGCTTTCGAAGAACGGGTTAGGCTCGCTCGCCTGTTCGGAAACTGCGTTCCACTGCGCGATCGCGGCGGGGTTGTCCCATGCGGACCATGGCGTGACCCGCACGATGCCGCAACGCGCGCGTTCGAGACGCGGCGCGCTCGCGATCGGTAGCAGCGGCGCGGGGCCGGATGTGATCGACTGTGCCCGCACGTGGTCCTTCCGCTGGCGATCCGGGATCAGCCTATGTCTCTAGCGGAAAGGGGCGAAGGTCTGGTTAACGGATACACCCAAAAAAGGAGGCGCCCCAGCCGAAGCCGGAGCGCCTTATCAAGTTCGACCCAACGCTAATGCGCCGGGCAGTTACTCAATCCTAAACGCCAGAGTGTGCGGCCAATGCCGCCAGCAGCAGCAGGGCAACGATGTTGGTGATCTTGATCATCGGGTTGACCGCGGGGCCGGCGGTGTCCTTGTAGGGATCGCCCACCGTATCGCCGGTTACTGCGGCCTTGTGAGCTTCGGAGCCCTTGCCGCCGTGGTGACCGTCCTCGATGTACTTCTTGGCATTGTCCCAGGCGCCGCCGCCCGAAGTCATCGAGATCGCCACGAACAGCCCGCCGACGATCACACCCATGAGCAACGCGCCCAGAGCAGCGAAGCCTGCGGCCTGACCAGCAACCAGGGTGATCACGAAGTAAACCACGATCGGCGCCAGCACCGGCAGCAGCGAGGGCACGATCATCTCGCGGATCGCGGCCTTGGTGACCAAGTCGACGGTGCGGGCATAGTCGGGCTTGGTCTCATAGGTCATGATCCCGGGGTTGGCCTTGAACTGCTCGCGCACGTCCTTGACCACTTCACCCGCGGCGCGGCCCACTGCGGTCATGCCCATTGCTGCGAACAGGTAGGGCAGCAGCGCGCCCAAAAGCAGCCCGACGATGACATACGGATTCTCAAGGCTGAAATCGACCTTCAGGTTCGGGAAGAACTCACGCAGGTCGGTCGTGTAGGCGGCGAACAGCACCAGCGCGGCAAGAGCGGCGGAACCGATCGCATAGCCCTTGGTCACGGCCTTGGTGGTGTTGCCCACGGCATCCAGCGGGTCGGTGATGGCGCGGATGTTGGCGGGCAGGTCGGCCATCTCCGCGATACCGCCGGCGTTGTCGGTGATCGGACCATAGGCGTCCAGGGCCACGATGATGCCGGTCATGCTGAGCATGGCGGTGGCGGCGATGGCGATGCCGTACAGGCCGGCCAGGGCGAAGGCGCCCCAGATGCCGATGCAGATGACCAGCACCGGTGCCGCCGTGGACTTCATGGAGATGGCGAGGCCGGCGATGACGTTGGTGCCGTGGCCGGTGGTGGAGGCCTCCGCGATATATTTCACCGGGCCGTATTCCGTGGCCGTGTAGTACTCGGTGATGACCACCAGGGC
>JAYWBP010000120.1:0-32920 GCA_043781375.1 Novosphingobium sp. | reverse complement strand
ACGAACGGGCTAAGATAGATTGCACAGCTATGACGCCAAACCGCTGGTGCCCCTGGCCCGACTCGAACGGGCACGTCTTGCAACAAACGATTTTGAGTCGTTCGCGTCTACCATTCCGCCACAGGGGCCTGCGCGTGCAGCGCGCCTTAGCGTTAGCGCGGCGCGGCTTCAACCTTGCTTGAGCGATTTGGCTTACTTGAGCGCGTTGGCCATCAGCTTGTGGATCTTGGAATGGATCGCATCGTTGCCGGCGAGGACTTCGACGTCACAGATCGGCTGTGAGCGGCCTCGATAGTCGGTGACGAAGCCGCCCGCCTCGCGCACTAGCAAACAGCCGGCGGCAGTGTCCCAGGCCGACAGCCCGCTTTCCCAGAAGCCGTCGTAGCGCCCGGCGGCAACCCAGGCGAGATCGAGCGCGGCGGAGCCAAAGCGGCGGATACCCGCGACCTGCGGCCCGATCGCATTGGCGACCTTGGTCCATTCCGCAAAGTCACCATGCCCGCCATAGGGGATACCGGTGGCAATCAGGCTCTCGTCGAGATAGCGGCGTGAGGACACGCGCAGGCGGCGGTCCTGGAGCCAGGCGCCGCGTGCTTTTTCGGCCCAGAAGCTCTCGTCGGTCAGTGGCTGATAGACCAGCCCGGCAATTACATCGCCCCAGCCTGTTCCATCGGCGCGCGGCTCCTGCGCGGCGATCGAGATGGCGAAATGCGGCATGCCGTGGAGGAAGTTGCTGGTCCCGTCGAGCGGATCGACTACCCAGCGCGGCTTAGTCGGATCGCCTTCGATCCGCCCGCCTTCCTCCAGTTCGAAGCCCCAGTCCGGCCGGGCGGCGAGCAACTCGTCATAGATCGTGCGCTCGGAAGCCTGGTCGGCCTTGGAGACGAAGTCGGCCGGGCCCTTGCGGCTTACCTGGAGGTGCTCGACCTCGCCGAAATCGCGGCGCAGGCGTTGGCCCGCCTTGCGCGCGGCCTTTTCCATAACCCGGATGATACCTGAAACTGCGGACATAATGCGGTCAGCTCACTTTGCCGACATAAGTACGCTCATACACATCGACCACGATCCGGGTGCCGCTGGAAATATGCGGTGGGACCATGACGCGCACGCCGTTGTCGAGCAGCGCGGGCTTGAAGCTGGACGAGGCGGTCTGGCCTTTGACCACGGCGTCGGCCTCGACGATGGTCGCCTCAACCTGTTCGGGTAGCGCAACCGAGATCGGACGTTCGTCGTACATTTCCAGGGTCACCGCCATGCCGTCGGTGAGGAAAGCGACGGCGTCACCGATCAGGTCGGCGGGCAGATTGATCTGGTCGTAGGTGTCGTTGTCCATGAACACCAGAGCATCGCCGTCCTTGTAAAGGTACTGGAAATCCTTGGTGTCGAGCCGCACGCGTTCGATGGTGTCCTGGCTGCGAAAGCGGACATTGGTCTTGCGCCCGTCGATCAGGTTCTTCATCTCGACCTGCATGAACGCCCCGCCCTTGCCCGGCTGGGTATGCTGGGTCTTGGCGACCTTCCAGATCCCCTTTTCATATTCGAGGATGTTGCCGGGACGGATGTCCACGCCGCTGATCTTCATGGAACCGAACCCTTGTTGGCAAATGGCGATTGAGAAGTCGCGCCCCGCGCGGGAAAGGCGGGCCCTTAGCGCGGGCGAGAGGGCGGGGCAAGTTGCGGTCTGGAAATCGGCGAGTGGCGGTGTTATTCACCGTGGCATGAAAGCGGCATTCTATCTTCCGGCGCTGGCCCTGCTGGCCCTCGCCAACCCCGTTGCGGCTGCCCCCGGCGGTCCGATCGGCACGCTCGAACTGGGTAATTACATCTGCGAATTGCCCGGCGACGCGGCGGGGCCAGCCGGCCGACACGTGCCCGAGCAGGATTTTCGGGTGATCAACGATTCCAGCTATGCAGTGGGTCCGGTGCGCGGGAATTACCTGATGACCGGCGACCGCGTGACAATCACCAGCGGCCCCAAATATGGCCAGCGCTTCCGCCGTCAGACGACCAATTTTCTGCGCGCGCTGGATAGTGCGGGCAACGACAGTGACCTGCACTGCGTGCTGGGGGTGAGCAATAATCGGTAGGATATAAGCCTACCCCGGAACGCGGAGAATTTCCTAGCCCCTCTTTCGCTCTGCCTTTTTGCGCTTCATCGCGTCGTGAAAGCGGTCCGCCCAGCCCGGCTTGATCAGCTGTTCCGCGCGCACCAGCCGTAGTTCGCCGTCGGCAACATCGCGTGACACCGCGCTGCCGGCCGCAACTATGGCATCCGCGCCGATCCGTACCGGGGCGATCAGCGCCGAGTTCGAACCGATGAAAGCCCGGGCCCCGATCACAGTCTTGTGTTTGAAATAGCCATCATAATTACAGGTGATCGTGCCCGCGCCGATGTTGGCTTCAGCCCCGACTTCGGCATCGCCGATATAGCTGAGGTGGCTGGCCTTGGCCCCTGCACCCATTGTGGCGTTCTTGATCTCGACGAAATTACCGACCTTGGCCCCGGCTTCGAGCACTGCGCCGGGGCGCAGCCGGGCATAGGGGCCGACTTCCACGCCGGTCGCCAAAGTCGCGCCTTCCAGGTGACAGAAGGCGCGGATTTTCACACCGCTGGCCACGCTGACTCCGGGGCCGAAGACCACGTTGGGTTCAACCGTCACGTCGCGGCCCAATACCGTGTCCCAGGCGAACCAGACCGTCTCGGGCGCGATCAGGGTGGCGCCCTCATCCATTGCCGCAACCCGCCGCCGCGCCTGCCAGCGCGCCTCGGCCTCGGCCAATTCGCCGCGGCTGTTGATTCCGGCCACTTCGTCGGCGTCATCGGTTACCACCAGGGCGCAGGTCCGGCCCTGCATATTGGCGATGTTGACCACGTCGACCAGATAATACTCGCCCAGGGCATTGGCATTGCCGACCTGCCCGAGCAGCGCGAACAGCTCATCCGAGCGCGCCGCCATCAGGCCCGAATTGCACATGGTGCAGGCCCGCTCCGCTTCGTCGGCGTCCTGGTATTCGACCATCTTGGCGATCCGGCCGTCCTCATGCGCAAGTACGCGGCCATATTGCAGCGCATCCTCGGGCTCGAAGCCGAGCACCACTACCGTGGGATTGTCGGCGCCGTGCAGCCGCTCGATCATCGCGCGCATCGTCTTGGCGCGCACGAACGGGACATCGCCATAGAGGATCAGGACATCGCCGACGAACCCCGCCAGTGCCCCCTCAGCCTGCTGGACAGCGTGGCCGGTGCCATGTTGCGGCTCCTGCACCGCAATCGCGGCACGGCTGCCGAGGACCTTCTCCAGTTGCTCGCGCCCGCTGCCGACGACCACCACCTGCCGCTCGGGTGCAAGCTGCGCGGCGCTGGCGAGCAGGTGCTCGATCATCGGTCGGCCCGCGATCGGGTGGAGGACCTTATGCGAAACGCTTTTCATGCGGGTGCCCTTGCCCGCCGCGAGGATGATTATCGCGAGGGGAGAGGCGAGCGGAGGTGTAGACGCGTTCATGGTGTCAGGCTTTGCCAGCAATTGCTTGCCGTTTCCACACCCTCGCGCCACGGCGCCGGGGATGGAGCGTTTTCCTTTTGCCTCGATCCCTTTCGAAATCGTTGGCTTCGATCTTGACAGAACACTGTGCGACACCAGCGCCAACCTCGGAGCGGTGGCGAACTATGCGCTAACCTTGGCGATACGCGGGCCGGTGCCCACGGCCAAGGTGCGCGTGTTGATCGGTCATTTTGGCGAATTGGTGGGCGCCCTGGAGGGGTTATAAGCCCGCCCCCTCAGAAGTCGAACTGACTGCGCAGTCCGATCGCATTGGCGGTGTACCTGCGTGCCGTCCCCGCCGGAACCGCCGCGTCGTTGATCCAAATGTGGCCGTAGTTGAGGATAAACCGCACGTAATCGGTCGGGATCCACAGCACCGATGCCGCAGCGACCTGTTGCCTCCCGCCAACGATCGCGCCGCTGTTGAGGCTCAGCCAGTCATACCGCGCATTGACCTGGATCGCGCCGATCCCGCCCCGGCCCAGCGGGGCTTTGGGCCGGATCCGGTCATAGACGCCGCCCTTGTAGGTGGTGGTATCGTCGGTCAGCAGCAGCCCGGCTTCGGCATAGCCGCCGTTGAAGGTCGGGTCGATCAGCCCCGGGCGCAAGGCGGTCAGCCATTGGCTCTCCGCGGTCGCATGGAACCGGCCCTGGACATAGGCCACTTCCAGCCCCAACCCGCGCTCACCGTTCGAGGCGAAGCTCGGCGTCTTGATCAGGCGCAGGTCGGTGGTGTGGAGAAATGGCCGCGCGCCATAGGAGGTGCTGGCCTGGAGGTCCTTGAACCGCCGGTAGTGCACCGATCCGCCCAGATGGAGCTGGCCGCTGCCCACTTTGGGCATGAACACGATCCGCCCATCGACGCTGTAGCTGTTGTTGATATCGCTGTTGAGCGCAGCGGCATCGTCGGTAAACGCGCCGATCTGGACCAGTACGTCCTTGCCGGCATAGGCCGCGCTCAGCCCGACCCGGCGCTCGAAGCCGAACGCGCCCGCAAACGCCGCGCGTTCCTGAAAGCTGGTGTAAAGGTCGGAGGTCATCTCCTCCAGCCCCCAGAACGGCTTGTGCTGGCCGATAGTGACAGTCAGCTTCGGGCTGGCCTTGTAGGTCAGATACAGGTCGGTGAGATTGACTGAGCTGTTGGCGAAGTCCGCCTCGATCCGGTAACCGAACCCGCCCGGTATCGTCCCATCGAAGCCCAGGTAAGCCCGGCGCAATTCGCTGGCGAAACCGGTTTCCTTATTGGCAAGCGCCGCCGGGGCGGTCAGCGATCCGGCATCGACCTGCAGGCGCCCGCGCGGCTTGAACGACCAGGTCCCGGCCGCGGGGTTTTTGGGATCGACCGCAGCGGTCAGCTTGGGCGCGCCGTCCCAGGTGATCTCGGTCGTCGGCTTGGCGGTAGCGGTAAGATGCACCGGCGGCGGGATCGCGGCGACCGCAGCGCTGGCGGCATCGGCCTTATGCTGGGCGACCGCAAGCTGACCTTCCAGGCTGTCGATCCGCTGCGCCATCGCGCTCATCTGCGCGCGCATATCGGCAAGTTGCTGTTGAACAGCAGATGCATCGGCAGTTTGCGCGGAGGCAGGCAGTGCCCAGCCGGTCGCGATAACGAGCGCTAAACCGGAAGTTCTGGTGATTCGGATCACGATGCTGGCCCTCCCAATCCATTCTTGTTCAGGCGCAATGGCCGATATGCGACACGCGCGTAACCGAATTTGACACGCCGTCGGTCCGCTAGCCCCTAGGGCATCTTGGCCCCGAGGCAAGGCCCCGAGCAATCAAGACTGTGTCCCATTGAAAGCATCCAAGCATCGTGGCATCGCGTGCTTAGTATTCGCCTCGCTAAAAAAATCAGGAGAGTTGCCATGTCCATTTCTTTCATCGACCGGGTGGCTATCGTGACCGGCGCGGGCGGTGGTTTGGGTCGCGCCTATGCGCTCGAACTCGCGCGCCGCGGGGCCAAGGTGGTGGTCAACGATCTGGGCGGTTCACGCGACGGCACCGGGCACTCGGACGCCGCCCTGGCAGTGGTCGAGGAAATCAAGGCGGCTGGTGGCCAGGCCATGTCCAACGGCGGCAATGTCGCCGAATTCGCCCAGATGGAAGAAATGGTCGCCAAGGCCAAGGAAGCCTGGGGCGGCGTACACATCCTGATCAACAACGCCGGAATCCTGCGCGACAAGAGCTTTGCCAAGATGGACCCGGCCGATTTCGAACTGGTCATCCGCGTCCACCTGCTCGGCTCGGCCTTCGCCAGCAAAGCGGTGTGGGAAACCATGCGTGAGCAGAACTATGGCCGCATCCTGATGACCACGTCATCGAGCGGGCTGGGCGGAAATTTCGGCCAGGCCAACTACAGCGCGGCCAAGCTGGGCGTCATCGGGCTGGCCAAGACGCTCTATCTCGAAGGCGCGAAGAACAACATCCGCGTCAACTCGATCGCGCCCACTGCGGGCACGCGGATGACCCAGGATATCTTTCCCGAGGAAGCGTTCAAAGCCTTCAGCCCCGAAAGCGTCGCTCCAGCGGCGCTGTTCCTGGTCTCCGAAGACGCGCCGACCAATGCCATCGTCGGCGCCGGTGCAGGGGTTTATCAGGGCGCCTGGGTCACGATGGGCCAGGGCGTGCATCTGACCGGCAGCGACTGCTCGGTCGAAGGTTTCGCCGACGCCTGGAGCAAGATCTCTGACCGCCACGGCGACACCGCGATCCAGAACGGCATGGAACAGTCGATGGTCGCGATGGGCTTTTTGACCAAAGGGTGACGAGGGAGGGCGTTGCGCCTTGCCCCTTCCCTTCCATCAGCTTTACGCACTGTCGCAGGACGGTGGAGGGGTTCTCCCTCCCTCGCTCACACCGCCTTCATCAACCGCCGCTCCAGCGGGAACAGCACCCCGGCCAGTTCATGCCCGCGCTTGAGCACCTGCCCGCCCTCGCCGATCAGCGCCCACATGCCTTGCTTGCCGCGCAGCGCCGGGCGTTTCTCGATCCGCGCCTGGGGGCGTTCGGCGGCGCGGCGAAAGGCGCTGAAGCTGGCGGCATCGCGGGCGAATTCGATGGCGTAGTCGCGCCACTCGCCCGCCGCGACCATGCGCCCGTAGAGATCGAGGATGCGCTGCAGTTCAAGCCGCTCAAACGCAATCTGTAGCGGTTGCAGGCGGGGAAAGGCGATAATCTTGCTGTCAGTGCGCAGGCCCGCGCTGTCCGGCATCATCGCGAAACTCAGCTCCGCCCGCGACTGCGCGGCACGGTTGCCGGAGGGGCACCAACGCGGTCCTTGGCCAGCGCCTTGACCTGCGCCCTTAAGGCCGCGACTTCGGCCTCCAGCTCGACAAAGCGCTCACCACCCGGCTCGCACGGCTCCTTGCAGGGCGTGCCATAGGGCATGAAATCGCGTTGCCAGGTCTCGGCCGGCATCAAGGTGGAGTGCGCCTTGACTCCGACCATGGTTGCGCCCTCGGGCACGTCATCCGTCACGACCGCATTGGCCCCAATTCGCGCTCGCAGGCCGATCGTGATGGGCCCCAGGATCTGCGCGCCCGAGCCGACGATGACATTGTCCATCAGGGTCGGGTGGCGCTTGCCGCCCACGCCATTGGCCGGGTTCGTGCCGCCCAGCGTCACGCATTGGTAGATCGTCACGTTATCCCCGATCTCGGCAGTTTCGCCAATCACGGTAAAGCCGTGGTCGATGAACAGATGCCGCCCGATCTTGGCGCCGGGATGAATGTCGATCGCGGTCAGGAAGCGCGACAGGTGGTTGATCAGCCGGGCGAGAAAAAACAGGTTGGCCTCGAACAGCCAGTGCGCTGCGCGGTGCAGCGCCAGAGCCAACGTGCCGGGATAAAGCAGCACTTCCCAGCGCGAGCGCGGCGCCGGATCGCGCGCGACAACCGAGTCCAGGAATGCGATCAGTCTGGCAAACATTGCACGCCCCTAGTTCCACCGATCGCCGCTCAAAGCAAGCGCGGCTGGCTTTCACCGCCGAGCACCTCGAGCGCGTCGCGCCAGATTATCTGGGTAGGCGGTTGCTTTCGTTCAAGGCTCAGCCGGTCGATCGTCGCCACCAGCGCCTCGATTGCGGCGAAACTGCGCTCACAGCGCGGGACCAGATAGGCGCCCGCGCCCTCATCCAAAACCAGCCCACGCTGCTCGGCATGAGCGGTTATCAGCCCAGCGATCATCGCATCGTCGGGCGCATCGATCTCAAGGTGCAGCGCCGCGCCGAACCGCGAGGCGAGATCGGGCAAGGCGATCGGCTGGCCCGAATGGACGATCAGCAGCGGCTGCTGGCCTTCCTGCGCCCGGTTCCAGCGATGGAACAGTGCGGTTTCGTCCAGCAAGTGCGCATTGTCGACCGCCTCTCCTTGTGCACTTTCGGCGAACCACCGCGCCAGCAACGACTTGCCCGAGCGCGGCGGCCCGGTCAGGATCGCAGTGCGAAAGGGCCAGTCATGGCTGCGGGCAAAGGCCTCGATCACGCCCGCATTGGCCGAACCGATGACTACCCGCGCGGTCTGACCCGCGCTTGCGGTGCCCAGCGGGAGCGCGATCTGGCTCATCGGAGCGCGCCGTTCAGCGCTTGATGCTCAGCGCGTTGCTGCCCGCGGTGACCTTGAACCCACGGTCGCGCAGGGCTGCGGCCAGCGCCGACAACTCGCCCGCATAGCTGACCCGCATCACCGAGGTGCCGCCGATGGCGATGCTGGTGGTCGATGCCGACTGGACCCCTGCGACTCCGCGCACGCCTGCCACTGCAGCGTCCACTGCCGCCGCATCGGGCGAGGCGAACTGGATGGTGATTGACGTGGCTACCGCGGCTGTCGCGGGCGCGGCTTCACCGGCGATGGCACCCGGACCCGCCGTTACGCTTGTTACTGCCGCCGCTTTCTCCTGCGCCTGCCCTGCTGCGATCAGCGCAGCGAGCGAAGCATCGAGCTGAGGCCGGTCCAGCGCCAGCGTCGGATCGAGATGCAAAGTCCCCGCCGCCAGCGCCCCGGCATAGATCTGGTCGAGCCGCACGAGCGCCTGGCCGAGCATGGCATCGACCCCGCTGTCGTCCTTGGTCCGCAGGGTAAAACTTTCCAGGAAAGTGCTGTCCGGCCCATAACGTGCGGTAAAAGTCCCCACGACTGGACCGCCCGGCCATTGCCGTTCCAGCCGGGCGATCGGCATGATCACGTCCGACGCGCCGAACTGGTCGAGAACGTTGCGCCACCACAGCCGGCTGCGCCTCCCCGCCTGCCCGGCAGTGACCAGCAACGAATCCCCGCCCGCGCCTGAGGGCCGGACATAGTCGATCGGGCTGGCCCCGGTGCGGAACTCGGCCCAGGCCTTCTGCCACGGCCCGCGCACTTCGTAGACCTGGGCACTCCCGCCCGAATAAAGGATCGGGATCACCAGCAAGGGTGCCGAGCGGCGCCCGGTGCTGCCATCGGGTCCACCGACGAACTGCCCGGCGCGGCCGCGATCGAAGATGACGCCCAGGGTGGCGATATATCGGCGCGGGCCGATCTGCTCGTGCTGAATGACCACGGCGGAGACCATCGATTCGATCTGGCCGTCGCTCATCGCCGGGCCCTTGAGCAGCTCCCAGGCCTTCTTCTGCGCCTCGCGCCAGCCTTCCAGCCGCGCCTCGTCGCCGGTCTTGCCCTGAGTGTTGACCTGGATATTGCCGACTTCGATGTCGGTCGAATTGGCGATCGGCGCGATCCCGCGGTCGCCCTCGATCTGCGCGATCAGCCGCGCCGGGCCAACCAGCGCCAGCGCGACGGCAAGCGCCACGACCAGTGCGATGACCAGCTGCACGGCAGGGGTGGGGCGGACGATCCGCAAGGTGGGGGCAAGGGGGAATGGTGTCATCGGGGAAAACCGGAGGCCTTTTGCCCAAAGCCCCATGGAAATCCAAGCGTGAAAGCGTTAGGTCGCCGCGCTATGCCCGATAAACCTGCGCCAACCTCCTATAGCTACGCCCAGGCCGGGGTCTCGATCGCCGCCGGCAATGCCCTGGTGAAGGCCATCGCCCCGCTGGCCAAAGCCACTGCGCGGCCCGGCGCGAACCCCGAACTGGGCGGTTTCGGCGGCTTCTTCGATCCGCGCGCAGCGGGCTACAAAGACCCGCTGCTGGTCGCCGCAAATGATGGGGTGGGCACCAAGGTCAAGCTGGCAATCGACTATGATCGCCATGACGCAATCGGTATCGACTTGGTCGCGATGTGCGTCAACGATCTGCTCGTCCAGGGCGCCGAGCCGCTGTTCTTCCTTGATTACTTCGCCACCGGCAAGCTCGACACCGGCATCGCCGAGCGAGTCGTGGCGAGCATTGCGCACGGCTGCCGAATCGCCGGATGCGCCCTGATCGGCGGCGAAACCGCTGAGATGCCCGGGATGTATGCCCCGGGCGACTATGACCTTGCAGGCTTCAGCGTCGGTGCGGTCGAGCGCGGCGAGCAATTGACCGGCGACAAGGTCGCGGCGGGTGACGTGCTGCTCGGGCTGGCTTCGTCGGGGGTTCATTCGAACGGCTATTCGCTGGTCCGACGGCTGGCGGCAGACAAGGCGTGGAAGCTGGACCGCCCCGCACTGTTCGACGCCGATCGTCTGCTGATCGATCATCTTATCGAGCCGACCCGGATCTACGTCAAAAGCCTGCTGCCACTGGTCCGCCAGGGCCGAATCCATGCCCTCGCCCATATTACTGGCGGCGGCCTGCTGGAGAATGTGCCGCGCGTCCTGCCCGATGGGCTTCACGCGATGATCGACGCCGACAGCTGGGAGCAGCCGCGGCTGATGGCGTTTCTTCAGGCGCAGGGCCAGATTGAGCCTGCGGAAATGGCGCGGACCTTCAACTGCGGCATCGGCATGGTCGTGGCGGTGAGCGAGCTGGAGGCCGAGTCGCTGGTGTTTCAACTCGAGGCGGCGGGCGAGTCGGTTCACACCATTGGCCGGGTCGAGGCCGGTGAGCGCGGCTGCACCGTCAACGGCAGCGCCGAAGCCTGGAGCGCTCGCGAAGCCTGGACCGCAACGCATAATGGCTGAGCGCGCCAAGCTGGCCGTGCTTATCTCAGGCGGCGGGACCAATATGGCTGCGCTGCTCTATGCCAGCCGCGCCGATGACTGCCCCTACGAGATCGTCCTCGTCGCGAGCAATAACCCCGCATCCGCAGGGCTGATTCTGGCCCGGGCAGAAGGTGTCGCCACTTTCGCCCTCGCCCATATCGGCATGGCCCGCGCAGATCACGACACCGCGATGGACGCCGCGATCCGCGCGAGTGGCGCGCAATTCGTAGCTTTAGCGGGTTATATGCGCGTGCTCGGCGCACCGTTCGTCGAAGGCTGGAGCGGCCGGATCGTCAACGTCCATCCCTCGCTCCTGCCCAAGTATCGCGGTCTCCACACCCATGCTCTGGTCCTGGCCAACGGCGACAGCCACGGCGGCTGCACCGTCCATCTGGTAACGCCCGAACTCGATGACGGCCCGATCTTGGGCCAAACGGCAGTGGCAATCCTCCCGGGCGATACCGAAAACACCCTCGCCGCCCGCGTGCTTATCGCCGAGCATCAACTCTACAGCCGCTGCCTGGCCGATCTGGTCGCGCGCGAATCATCGCCCGATCACCTGATCGCCCAGGTCCGCGAACGCGCGCTGGTGCTGCCCGAGGCCAATGAGATCGTTTCGCACGGCATGCCCTGCTTCGGCGTCACCAAAGGCAAGAAGTTCGCCTATATCTCCGCCGATCACCACGGCGACGGCAAGATTGCGCTGCTGGTCAAGATCGACGGGCTCGACGAACAGCAGCAGCTGATCGAAAATGACCCCGACCGCTATTACCGTCCGGCCTATTTCGGCGACACCTGGATCGGTGTCAGGCTCGATATCGGCGGCACCGACTGGGATCACCTCGCCCAGTGGCTCGCGCGAAGCTGGCGGATGAGCGCGCCGAAAAAGCTGACCGCGATGATGGAAGCGGCGGACGAGTTTTAGACTTCAGCTTCTTCCACCACCGGGCGGCTTTCACGGGTGCCCTTCATCCGACTGGCGGGATCGTTCACATCGGCCGAGATAACGACATAGTCGTGATGCACTTCAAGCAAGGTGCCGACGAACGGGAAACCCTCAAGCGTTCCGGTCACGCGATAGCTGACGCTATCGCCGACCTTGAACGTTGCCGGATCGAAGTTGAATTCGAATGGGCAGTTGGCGCCATCCATGCCCTGCATTTGGTGCGTCCCCCCGTTCGATCAGCGTAACAATAGCGTCCTTCCTCCACCAGAGGAAGGATCCGCCACCCGCTGGGAAAAGGAATTAGCCGACGATATCTTCGGGCTTGAAGAAGTGCCCGATCTCGATCGCGGCGTTTTCTTCGCTGTCGCTGCCGTGGACCGAGTTGGCCTCGATCGATTCGGCCAGTTCCTTGCGGATTGTGCCTGGCGCGGCGTCCTTGGGGTTGGTAGCGCCCATGATGTCGCGGTTGCGCTTGACCGCATCCTCGCCCTCCAGAACCTGGACCACGACCGGACCGCTGGTCATAAAATCGCACAGTTCGCCGAAAAACGGCCGCTCGCGGTGAACGTCGTAGAAAGCCTCGGCCTGTTCGCGACTCAGCTTGATGCGGCGCGAGGCGACGACGCGCAACCCGGCGTCCTCAAGCATCTTGGTCACCGCCCCGGTCAGGTTGCGGCGCGTGGCGTCGGGCTTGATGATCGAGAAAGTGCGGGTCACCGCCATGGGTAATTCCTTGGAAATTGCGTCTGTTTGCAGAGTGGCGCGCCCCTAGCCGGGAATGGGGGACGGGGCAAGGTTGGGCTAAACCGCTGCGGAATGGTGCGGTGGCTCGCTTTAGCCAAACGCCTGCTGCGCGGCGCCCCCTCCCCGTTCCGCAGAGGTTTTACGGCCCCTCAATCCACTTGCCGCCGTCCTGCTTCCAGAACCGCCGCTCGATCCCGTCGCGAGTGCCCAGCATTCGCCAGCAATCACGCGCAGCCTGAAGCGTGGCGTCATCGAATAAGTAGAAGGTGCGCTCGAACGGCGGGTCGCTTTCGCGCCATTCGCCGTCCGCCAGTGCTACCGAGCGCGCGCCGTTGGCAGGTTCCATGCCCTCGCTCAGCAGGATCGGCTGGCGCGCATCGTGCGGCCCGCCGGCCTCGCCGTTGGCCAGGAAAGCATCGGGCAACCGCGTCCACAGCGCCGCGCCGATTCTCGCACGCTGAGCTGCATCGTGCGAAACCACCAGCAGACGCTGCCCGGCCTTGAGGCTGGCCCGTGCGATGAGGGGCAGCGCCGTTTCCACCGGATCGCGGCTCAGCTGATAGAAATCGACGCGCATCGGCTCCCTTGCAACCTGAATTTGCGATCAGCCTTCCAGGTTATCCCGCACGTACTGGTCAAGCACCCGCACGCCGAAGCCGGTTGCGCCCTTGTCCCAGGTCGCACCAGGCTTGTCCGCCCAGACCGTGCCGGCGATGTCGAGGTGCGCCCAGGGCGTGCCCTTGTCGACGAAACGTTGGATAAACTGGGCGGCAGTGATCGATCCACCGAAGCGAGGCCCGACGTTCTTCATGTCGGCGATCGGGCTATCGATCAGCTTGTCATAGGCCGGGCTCATCGGGAACCGCCACAGCGTATCGCCTGAAGTCTTGCCCGCCGCTATCAACTTGTCGGCCAGGCCGTCATCGTTGGAAAAGATCCCGGCGTTCTCGTGGCCCAGGCTGAGGATGATCGCGCCGGTCAAGGTGGCCAGATCGACAATCGCGGCGGGGGCATATTCCTTCTGCGTCCAGGTAATCGCATCGCACAGCACCAGGCGCCCTTCGGCGTCGGTATTGATGACCTCGATCGTCTGGCCCGACATCGAGGTGACGACGTCGCCCGGGCGCTGGGCATTGGCGTCAGGCATGTTCTCGACCAGGCCGCAGACGCCGACAACGTGCGCCTTGGCCTTGCGCCCGGCAAGCGCCAGCATGGCTCCCGCCACTGCTCCGGCACCGCCCATGTCCCACTTCATGTCTTCCATGCCGCCGGGCTGCTTGAGCGAAATCCCGCCGGTATCAAAAGTCACGCCCTTGCCAACGAATGCCGTCGGCTGAGCACTGCCGCCGCCGTTCCATTCCATCACCAGCAGTCGCGCAGGCCGGGCCGAGCCTTGCGCTACGCCGAGCAAAGCGCCCATGCCAAGCGCGCCCATTTCCTTGTCGTCGAGCACGCGCAGGGTCAGCCCGCTGTCCTTCATCCGCGCCTGGCAGCGCGCGACGAAACTTTCGGGATAGATGACGTTGGCCGGCTCGGTGACAAGCTCGCGGGTGAACTCGATGCCATCGGCCAGTGCGGATTCAGTTGCCCAGGCTTCGGCACTGCCAGTTGCTGCGCCAAGGACAGTGATCGTTGCCAGGCTGGCCTTCTGCTCGTCGGTCAGCTTGGTCTTGTAAACCTCGTGCCGCCAGCCGCGCAACCGCGCGCCGAGCAAAAGCGCAGCGACTTCCGGGGCCGACAGCGTCGACCCGGTCAGGTCGATGACCAGCTCGGTCTCGCCCGAGCGAAGGAATTTGGCGGTCAGGCCTGCTCCGGCACGCTCGATCGAAGCCAGGCGCCCGGCGGCTCCGGCCTCACCCAGCCCGGCATAAACCACGCGTTCGATGCTTCCGCCACGCTCGGCAAAGCCTTCGAACACCTGCCCCGTCTTGCCGCTGAAGCGCGCCGCGCGGGCGGCTTCGGCCAGCACTGGCTCAAGCTCAGGCAGCAGCGCGTCCTGATCGCTGACCCGCGCGATCAGGCGCGAGGAGGAACCGGCGGCACCATCGACAAACTGAATTTTCATGCACTCTCCCGAAGACAAGTAGAGCGCGGCAAACCGATTTATTCCCGCGCTGCAGCGGATTGCAGTTAAGCGCGGGCAGTGCGATAGGCAAGCCATGCTCCGTCACCCGCAGCCCGGGCTGCCCCTCCCTGCCCGCCCTGCCGCCAATCCCGTGATGCGCCGCCGAGCCCGGCTTCGGCGATATCTCGGGCGCGCCATCGGTTCGGTGCTTGCAGGCTGCCTGGCCGTGCCCGCGCTGGCTCAGGACGCCGCACCCTATCCCAAGCCTGCGACCAGCTCCGACGCGCCGGCCGACGTCGCCACCCCCCCGCCCTTCCCCGGAACGCCCAAACCGCCCAGGACCTCGACGCTCGACACGCTCAAAAGCGACGCTCAGACCACCGGCCCGGTCGCGTTCGAAGCGGACAAGGTCGAGTATCAGGCCAACAGCGAGCTCGTCGTGGCAAGCGGCAACGTCGTGCTGCGCCGTCAGAACCAGTCGGTTCGCTCCGACCTGGTTACCTGGGATCGCACCAGCGGCAAGATCGTCGCTTCGGGCAATGTCAGGCTGGTCGATCCCGACGGCAACCAGCTTTATTCAGACCGGATCGAGCTGACCCAGGACTTCAAGGAGGGCGCGATCAGCAACATGTTGCTGGCGTTGCGCGAAGGCGGGCGGCTGGCGGCCAAATCTGGTGTGCGCGATGGCGCTGGCAATATCGTGCTGAGCGATGCGTCGTATTCCGCCTGCGCGATTGAGACGAGCAGCGGCTGCCCCAAGACGCCCAGCTGGCGGATCACTGCGGCGCGGGTGATCTACGATCCGGCCAACAAAAAGGTGAAGTTCGCCCGCGCCCGGATCGAGCTGTTCGGGGTCAGCCTGTTGCCGATCCCCGAGCTGATGATCGCCACCGATGGGCGTGCGATCAAGGGGCTTCTGATTCCCGATTTCCGCCTCTCGGCCTCTAACGGGGTCGAGCTGAGCGAGAGCTATTACCTGCGCCTGGCCAACAACAAGGACATCGCCGTTACCGGCTATGTCTACACCAAGGCCTTGCCGATGATCTCGGCGCAGTACCGCGCGCTCAACGCGCTCGGCGCCTACCAGATCACCGGCTATGCCACACGCAGCCGGGTAATCGCGCTCACCGGTAACTCGAACCAGACCGAATTTCGCGGCTATCTGGATGCCAACGGCAAGTTCCAGCTCTCGCCTGAGTGGAGCGTCACCGGCTCGATCCGCGTGGCCAGCGACCGCACTTTCCTGCGCCGTTATGACATCAGCCGCGATGACCGCCTGCGCTCGACCATCAACCTGGAGCACATCGACGCCAACAGCTATTTCTCGCTGGCCGGCTGGGCGACTCAAACCTTGCGCGTTGGCGATCGCCAGGGACAGGTGCCGATCGCCCTGCCCGTGCTCGACTATCGTCGCCGCCTGACCGACCCGCTGGTCGGGGGCAAGGTTGAGCTTCAGTTGAACACCCTGGCAATAACCCGCTCCGCCGGTCAGGACACCCAGCGCGCCTTTGCCAGCGCGCGCTGGGATCTGCGTCGGCTGACCAGCATGGGCCAGGAAATCACCCTGACCGGGCTGATCCGCGGCGACGTTTACCACGCGGACCAGAACAACCTGACCGCCACCGCCATTTATCGTGGCAATCCCGGCTGGCAGACGCGGGCCATCGCCACCGCTGCGCTCGACATCAAATGGCCGCTGGTCGGCGCTTTCATGGGCGGGGTCCAAGTGCTGACCCCGCGCTTCCAGATCGTCGCTAGCCCGCCGGTCCGCAATCTTCGGGTCCCCAATGAGGATTCGCGCGCGATCGACCTGGAGGACAGCAACCTGTTCGCCCTTAACCGCTTCCCCGGCTATGACCGGATCGAGGACGGCGTGCGCTTCACCTATGGCTTTGACTGGACTTTCGAGCGGCCCGGGCTGAGCATCCATTCGACCATCGGCCAGTCCTATCGGATGACCAGCGAGCCCGCGCTGTTCCCCGATGGCACCGGCCTCGCCAGCCGCCTGTCGGACGTTGTCGGGCGGACCGAGATCAAGTTCCGCGATATCGTCAAGCTGACTCACCGCTTCCGCCTCGACAAGGACACCCTGGCGGTACGGCGCAACGAACTCGACGCCACCGTGGGCTCCAAGCGGACCTACCTCGAGCTCGGCTATTCGCGGCTCAACCGCAACATTTCGGCCAATATCGAGGATCTCAAAGACAGCGAGGAGCTGCGCCTCGCCGGGCGGGTCGCGTTCCATCGCTACTGGTCGCTGTTCGGCTCGGGCGTGTTCGACCTGCGCACCACGACTAACCAGCAGCAGGTCGTCGTGACCAAGGGCTTCCAGGCGCTGCGCACCCGGCTGGGCGTGGCCTATCAGGACGACTGCCTGGAACTGGCCTTCACCTGGCGCCGCGATTACTTCTCCACCGGCGACGCGCAGAAGGGCAATACCTTCGAAATCCACTTCGCCCTGCGCAACCTGGGTTTCCGGTAACGCCGCCAAGATCCTCCCCGTTTTTGCCGAAAACACAAATAGGGAGAGGGCAGTTCCGCAGGAACTGATGGAGCGGCCCTTCCCTTCCAACACCCACCCTTTTCACACCCCGGCAAACAGGCTATCGCGCGCCCGGCGCTCAGCCGCGGTTAAGCCGGGCGGCGTCATTGCGCCGGGCTTGGCGCCGGGTTTGGTGCCGGGTTTATCGGTGGTTACGGCCAGGTGCGAGATGTCTCGCGCCGCAATCAGGAATACGCTCACGGTGAAGATGTTCTCGCTCAATTCCATGGCTGGCCGCCCCGTAACCCGCAGCAGCGCTGTTGCAGCAGGCCTGATCGCGCTCCTTGTCACTGGGCTCGCCTCCGGGCTCCACGCGCAGGACGTCACTCGCAACGCGCCCGCTGGTCCTTTGGCGGGACCTCCCGCGGCGACTCCGCAAGGCACGATCTCGATCCCGCAGAACGTAACGATCTTCGGCAAGAACGACCCCAACGTGCGCAAGGCGACCGCAGTGATCAACGGCGACATCGTCACCGGCACCGACGTCGACCAGCGTCTGGCGCTAATCATGGCGGCCAACGAGAACAAGGCCAGCCCCGAAGAGGCCGAGCGCTTGCGCTCCCAGATCCTGCGCAACCTGATCGACGAGACGCTGCAAATCCAGGAAGCCAAGACCGCCGACATCGTGATTGAGGATTCCGAGGTCGATCAGACCTACAACCGCGTCGCCCAGCAGAATTTCAGCCAGAACCCCAAGGCGATGGACGCCTATCTGGTGCGGATCGGCTCGTCGCCCGCCTCGCTCAAGCGGCAGATCCGCGGCGAGCTGTCATGGCAGCGCCTGCTGCGCCGCAACGTCCAGCCGTTCATCAACGTGTCCGACACCGAGGTGAAAGAAAACCTTGAGCGGCTGCGCGCCTCCAAGGGCACCGAGGAATACCGGATCGGCGAGATCTTCCTTTCGGCCACGCAAGAATCGAAGGCGGCAGTGCTGGAAAATGCCAAGCGGATCGTCGAACAATTGCGCGGCGGCGGCAGCTTTGTTGCCTATGCCCGGCAGTATTCCGAAGCCTCGACTGCAGCAGTCGGTGGTGACCTGGGCTGGATTCGCCTGCCCCTGCTGCCTACCGAGCTCCAGGCCGCGGCGCGCGATATGCAGCCCAGCCAGCTGGCCGGGCCGATCGAGATCAACGGTGGCTATTCGATCATCTACCTGATCGACAAGCGCCAGGTGATGACTGCCGATCCGCGCGATGCGGTGCTCAGCCTCAAGCAGGTTTCGATCGCTTTTCCCGCCGGAACCACCCCGGCCGACGCGACCAAGAAGGCCGGCGAATTTGCCACCGCAATGAAGAACGCGCGCGGCTGCGGCACGGTCGATGCGGTGGCCGCCGGGATTGGTGCGCAGGTCGTCCAGAATGATCAGGTCAAGGCGCGCGACCTGCCCGGGCCGCTGCAGGACTCAATCCTCAAGCTGCAACTGGGCGAAACCTCGCAGCCGTTCGGCTCGATCAGCGAAGGCGTGCGCGTCCTGATGGTGTGCGGGCGCGATGATCCCAAGGTCGACAACGGCCCCACCTTCGACGACCTGATGAGCCAGATGGAAGACGATCGCGTCAACAAGCGGGCGCAGATGTACCTGCGCGATCTCCGCCGCGACGCGGTTATCGACTATAACTGAGCCGCCGATGCCGCCGCTCGCGGTCTCGCTCGGCGATCCCGCAGGCGTCGGTCCCGAGCTGATTGCCGAGGCCTGGGTTCAGCGCAAGAAAGCCGGATTGCCAGTGTTCTTCGTGGTGGGCGGAGCGACCATTCTGGCAGCAGCCGCAGCCGCGCGTGGACTGGCTGTGCCGATCATCACGATTGCCTCGCCTGCGGAAGCACAGGCCGCCTTCGCCCATGGCCTTCCGGTGCTCGGCCCGCTCGACGGGGCCTACCTTCCGGGCGAGCCCGACCAGGACGGCGCGCGCCTCGCCCTGGCCTCGCTGACCCAGGCGACCAAGCTCGCGGTTTCGGGCGAAGCATCGGCGATCGTCACCGGGCCGATTGCCAAGTCGCGCTTGGCCGAGGTGGGCTTCATGCAGCCCGGCCAGACCGAATTCGTCGCTGAGGCCTGCGGTGTTGCGCCCGAGGACGCGGTGATGCTGCTGGCGGGGCCGAGCCTGCGGACCGTGCCGCTGACCGTCCACGCCGCCCTGTCCGCCGTCCCCGCTCTGCTCACCGCCAGCTTGATCGAGCGCCGCGCGCGGATCGTCGATCAGGCGATGCGGCAGGATTTCGGCATCGCCACACCGCGCCTGGCGGTGGCCGCGCTCAATCCCCACGCGGGAGAAGACGGCCGCTTCGGTGACGAGGAATCGCGGATCATCGCCCCCGCCATCGCCGCGCTGCGTGCCGCCGGGATCCAGGCCACCGGGCCGCACCCCGCCGATGCGCTGTTCGCCCCGCACGAGCGCGGGCGCTATGACGTGGCCTTGTGCATGTACCACGACCAGGCGCTAATCCCGTTGAAAGCACTCGATTTCGATAACGGCGTCAACATGACCCTGGGCCTGTCGATCGTGCGGACTTCGCCCGATCACGGCACGGCGTTCGGGATCGCGGGGAAAGCGATTGCCCATCCCGGAGCTACGATCGCGGCGATCCGGATGGCGGGTGCCTGCGCGGCACGGCGCAGGAAGTGAGGGTGGCGCGTGGCCTTCGACGGGCTCAGGCTGAGCGGAGTTTGGGCGTTTGCGGTGATGCAGTGACTAATACACAACGATTGCGCAGGCTGAGCTTGTCGAAGCAGCCGCGCAACGCCGGCCCCACATGACACGTCTCCTCCCCCCCTTGCGCGAAGTCATCGCCCGCCACGGCCTGATGGCCACAAAAGCGCTCGGCCAGAACTTCCTCCTCGACGAGCAGTTGCTTGACCGCATCGCCGCGCTTCCCGGACGTCTGGAGGGCCAGCACGTGCTCGAAGTCGGACCGGGCCCCGGCGGCCTGACGCGGGCCCTGTTGCGCGCCGGGGCGGATGTCACCGCGATCGAGATGGACCGCCGCTGCCTGCCCGCCCTAGCCGAGCTGGACGAGGCCTTTCCCGACAAGCTGCGCGTGATCCAGGGCGATGCGCTGAAAGTCGATCCGAGCATCTCCGGCCCGTTCCATATCGTCTCCAACCTGCCTTACAACGTGGGCACCGCGCTGTTCGTCCGATGGCTCGGGGGTGAAGTGTGGCCGCCGCAGTGGACCAGCCTGACGCTGATGTTCCAGCAGGAAGTCGCCCAGCGGATCATCGCTGCGCCCGACAGCTCGGCCTACGGACGATTGGCAGTGCTGGCGCAGTGGCGCTCGAGCGCGAAAATCGCGATGAAAGTCCACCGCAGCGCCTTCACCCCGCCGCCCAAGGTGATGAGCGCGGTGATCCATGTGGTGCCCGCAGCGATGCCCGACGGCGTCTCCGCCCGGGTCCTCGAACGCCTGACCGAAGCCGCCTTCGGCCAACGCCGCAAGATGCTGCGTCAGAGCGTCAAGGGTATGCCTGGCGCGCTGGCGGCGCTGGAGCGGCTGGGGATCGACGCGTCGCGCCGGGCCGAAACGTTGAACGTGGCGGAATTCGTGGCGGTGGCGCGGGAACTGACGCCCTAACTTGATCCTCCCCGTTGCGCTGACACCAAAACGAGGAGGATCTACTCCCCCTTCACCTTCAACCGCCACGCATGGAGCAGCGGCTCGGTATAGCCGTTGGGCTGTTCCACGCCCTTGAACACCAAGTCGCAGGCGGCCTGGAAGGCCATGCTCGTGTCCCAGTTCCCGGCCATCGGCTGGTACGACGGATCGCCCGCGTTCTGCGCATCGACCTTGGCCGCCATGCGCTGCAAGGCATCCATCACCTGATCCTTCGTACAGACCCCATGCAGCAGCCAGTTGGCCATGTGCTGCGAGCTGATCCGCAAGGTCGCGCGATCTTCCATCAGGCCGACGTCGGTAATATCGGGCACCTTGGAGCACCCCACCCCGGCATCGATCCAGCGCACGACATAGCCCAGCAACCCTTGCGCGTTATTGTCCAGTTCCTCGCGCACTTCGGCCTCGGACCAGTTGATCCCATCCGCCAGCGGGATCGTCAGCAGATCGTCCAACCCCGGCACCGGCTGCTCGGCCAGATCGCGCTGGACGTCGAACACCCTGGTATTGTGGTAATGCATCGCGTGGAGCACGGCGGCGGTGGGCGAAGGAACCCACGCGGTGTTGGCGCCCGAACGCGGATGCGCGCCCTTCTCGGCCATCATTGCGTGCATCCGGTCGGGTGCGGCCCACATCCCCTTGCCAATCTGGGCCTTGCCCGAGAGCCCGCAGGCAAGCCCGATCGCGACGTTGCGCGCTTCGTAGCAGGCGATCCACCTGGCCTGCTTCATCGCGCCCTTGCGGACCATCGGTCCAGCGCGCATCGAGGTGTGGATCTCATCGCCGGTACGATCGAGAAAGCCGGTGTTGATGAACACGATGCGGTCCTTCACCGCCGCGATGCAGGCTGCAAGATTGGCCGACGTGCGCCGCTCCTCATCCATCACCCCGACCTTGATGGTGTGCCGCGGCAGTTCGAGCAAGTCCTCAATCGCATCGAACAAGTCATTGGTAAAGGAGCATTCCTCCGGCCCGTGCATCTTCGGCTTGACGATGTAGATATTGCCTTCGCGGCTGTTGCGGTATTTGCCCAGGCCGCGGACGTCATGCGCCCCGATCGCACTGGTCAGCACTGCGTCCATGATTCCCTCGGGCACCGCAGAGCCGTCCGGTAGCAGGATCGCCGGGTTAGTCATCAGGTGGCCGACATTGCGCACGAACATCAGGCTGCGCCCGGGCAGGGTCAGCGTCTCGCCGTCCTTGCCCACATACGCCCGGTCCGGCTCCAGCGCGCGGGTCAGCGTCTGACCGCCTTTGGTAAAGCTCTCGACCAAATCGCCACGGATCACGCCGAGCCAGTTGCGATAAGCCGCCAGCTTGTCTGCCGCATCGACCGCAGCGACCGAATCCTCCAGATCGACGATCGTGGTCAGCGCCGCTTCGAGGACGATGTCGGAAATTCCTGCCTTGTCACTTGCGCCCACCGGGGTCGAGCGGTCGAAGACCAGCTCGATATGCAGCCCGTTGTGGCACAGCAGCAGACCCTGCTCGGTCTGGCTGATCAGATGCGCAGCGTTGTCGAATGGCAGCGGCGAGGCCCCGTCCCAGTCGGCCCAGCTCATCGCATCAAGCGGCACCGCCAGATCAAGGAAGGCGCGTCCCGCCGCAACCACCGCAGCGCCGCGGACGGTGTCATAGCCGCCCGGCTTGGCCGGAGCCGCGTTGAGCGCGTCGGTGCCGTACCAGGCATCATAAAGGCTGCCCCAGCGCGCGTTGACCGCGTTGAGCAGGAACCGGGCGTTGAGCACGGGCACAACCAGCTGCGGCCCGGCCATCCCGGCAATCTCCTGGTCAACCGCCGCTGTACCGATGGTAAAGGGCGCGGGCTCGGGCTCGAGGTAGCCGATTTCGCTAAGCAACGCGCGGTACTCGGCTTGATCGATCGGCTTGCCGGCGCGGGCCATATGCCATGCGTCGATCTGCGCCTGGAGGCTATCGCGCTTGGCCAGCAATGCCCGGTTGCGCGGGGCAAACTTGCTGAGAAGATCGGCGAAGCCTTGCCAGAAACCGCCCGGCTCGCGGCGCAGCGGGGCGAGAACATCGCTCTCAATAAATTGTGCCAGCGCCGCATCGACGTGCAGGCCGCAGCATTCGACAGTCTTGGCAACGTTCTTGTTCATCTGACCTCGCCATGCAGGGCGCAGCCGCAAGACTTGCGACGGCGCGGATCGGTGATGCCCTGGGGAAGGAACGATCGAGCCTATGGCGCAAGGTCTGGCCCTTTGCAACGCCGCTGGCGACGGTCTAGAGCCGGTTTCAGATGAAACGTCTGTCCTTTGACGAAGCCACCCTTACGGGCTCGATCGCTGGCGCGGCCATGCTAGATCAGGTCATGGCGTGGAGTGCAATCAATACGGGGACGGGAAATCTGTATGGACTGGCCCGGCAGGCCCAACTGCTGGCCGATGCGTTCGCGGTGTTGCCCGGCGAGATTGTGCTGGAGACGCCCGCCCCGGTCACCGCCATCGCCAGCGACGGCCGTGCCATCGAGCAGGCTTTCGGCCAGCACCTGGTGCTGCACGTCCGCCCCGAAGCGCAACAACGCGTGCTCCTAACCGGCCACATGGACACGGTCTTTCCTGAGGACAGTGCGTTCCAGGTGCCCTGCTGGATCGACAGCGAGACACTCGGCGGCCCCGGTGTAGCCGACATGAAGGGTGGGCTCGCAGTCATGCTCGCAGCACTGACGGCCTTCGAAGCAGGCCCATTCGCCACCGTGCTCGGCTATGACGTGCTGATCAATTCGGACGAGGAAACCGGCAGCCTGTCGTCCGCCCCACTGATCGCGCGACTCGCGCACGGCAAGCTGGCGGCGCTGACCTATGAGCCCAGCGCACTGCCCGACGGCACTCTGGCGGGCGCACGCGGGGGCAGCGGCAACTACAGTGTGGTCGTCACCGGCCGCTCGGCCCATGCCGGGCGCAACCCGCAGGACGGGCGCAATGCGCTGGTCGCCGCCGCCGCGCTGGCTCTGGGGCTCAAGGCGATCGAGTGCCCGGGACTGGCAATCAATCCCGCCCGGATCGAAGGCGGCGCGGCAAACAATGTCGTGCCCGATCATGCCGTGCTGCGCTTCAACATCCGACCCATAGACGCCGAGGCGCTTGCACACTTCGAAAGCAATTTCCATAATTTGGCTCTGGCTGTTGAGTCTGGACACGAAGTCCGTCTGCACTGCCACGGCGGAGTCAGCCGTCCGCCCAAGCCGCTCGACGCCAAGGCCGAGGCGCTGTTCGGGCTGGTCCGTGACTGCGGCGCGGCGCTCGGCCAGACGATCTCCTGGCAAAGCTCGGGCGGGGTTTGCGATGGCAACAACATCGCCGCCTGCGGGGTGGCGGTAGTGGACACCCTGGGCGTGCGCGGCGGGGCAATCCATTCACCGGACGAGTACCTGATCGTTGCCTCGCTGGAGGAACGCGCGGCGCTCTCCGCGCTGGTGCTTCACCGCCTCGCCGCCATTGGCATAACATGACCTTCCGCATCCGCGCCGCGCGCCGAGACGATGCCGAGCCTCTCTATGAGATGGCCAAGCTAACCGGCGGCGGCTTCACCAACCTGCCCGCCGACCGCAAGGCCATCGCCGCCAAGCTTGAACGGTCGGTGGCGGCTTACGCGAACCTCGAGCAGGAACTGGCCGATGAACTGTTCGTCATCGTCCTTGAAAATATCGTGACCGGCGAAGTCCGTGGCACCGCGCAGGTCTTCACCCAAGTCGGGCGAACCTGGCCGTTCTACTCCTATCGCCAGACCGTGCTGAGCAAGCATTCCAAGGAACTGGACCGCAGCTTTCGCGCAGAAATGCTTACTCTGGTCACCGATCTGGAAGGATCGAGCGAGGTCGGCGGGCTGTTCCTCCACCCGGCAGAGCGCGCCGGCGGGCTGGGGTTGTTGCTGGCCCGCAGCCGCTACCTGTTCATCGCCATGCACCGCGCGCGCTTTGCCGACAAGATCCTCGCCGAACTGCGCGGCATCATCGACGAGCGCGGCGGGTCACCGTTCTGGGACGGGATCGCCGGGCGGTTCTTCGGGATGAATTTTCAGGACGCCGACTATTTCAACGCGATCAACGGCAACCAGTTCATCGCTGACCTGATGCCGCGCCACCCGGTCTATATCGCGATGCTGTCGGAAAGCGCTCGCAGCGCAATCGGCCTGCCCCATCCCTCGGGCCGCGCGGCGATGCGGATGCTGGAGAGCGAGGGCTTCGCCCACGAAGGCTACCTCGACATCTTCGACGGCGGCCCGACGATGACCGCCAAGACCGACCGGGTGCTCAGCATCGCCCAGGCCCGATCTGCGAAGATCGGTGCGGTCGATGCGAGCGGCGATGAGCGGGTTCTGGTTGCTGCGGGGCAACTCGCCGCATTCCGCTGCTGTTTCGGACGCATCGGCCAGAGCAATGGCGAGGTTGCGCTCGATTCCGAAGCAGCCGTCGCGCTGAATGTCGCTTTGGGCGATACTGTCTGGCACGTGGCCCGCTGACATGGCGTTGGTCGAGATCAACTTCGACGGCATCGTCGGTCCCAGCCACAACTTCGCCGGGCTCAGCTTCGGCAACCTGGCCGCCACTGCGCATTCCGGGCAGACCTCATACCCGCGCGCCGCCGCGCTGCAGGGGCTGGCGAAGATGCGACACAATCGGGCGCTGGGCCTGCATCAAGGCTTTTTCGTCCCCTTGCCCCGCCCGCGCCCCGATTATCTGAGCCTGCTGGGCGCCGAGCCGGACACCGATCCCGCGCTCACCGCCGCCGCATGGTCCGCCGCAGCGATGTGGACCGCCAATGCTGCCACCGTCTCGCCCGCGCCTGACAGCGCCGACCACCGCTGCCACCTGACTCCCGCCAATCTCGTAACCATGCCCCATCGCGCGCAGGAGTGGCCCGACACCGCGCGCCAGCTCAAGCTCGCCTTCGCCGACCCCACACACTTCGCCCACCACCCGCCAATTCCGCCCAGCTTTGGCGATGAAGGCGCGGCTAACCATATGCGGCTGTGCGCGAGCCACGGCGAGTCGGGACTGGAGATCTTCGTCTACGGCAAACCCGGGGGCCCCTTCCCCGCCCGTCAGCACGAACAGGCCAGCAGGGCGCTTGCCCGGCTCCACCGCCTCAATCCCGCGCGCGTGCTGCTGCTCGAACAGAGCCCCGAAGCGATTGCCGCCGGGGCGTTCCACAACGATGTCGTCGCCGTCGCGAACGAGCGGGTGCTGCTGGTGCACGAACAGGCCTTTGCCCGGCCCGCCGAAACCTGGGCCGCGATCCGGGCGAAAATGCCCGAGGCTGAATTGATCGTTGTCCCCGCATCACAAGTCAGCCTTGCCGCTGCCGTCTCTAGCTATCTGTTCAACGCCCAGTTGGTCACCCTGCCCGACGGAGCCATGGCGTTGATCGTTCCGGGTGAGGCCATCGCCACTGCTTCAGTCAAGGCCTGGCTCGATCGGCTGCTGGCAGGCAACGGCCCGATCCGCCGTGTCCTCCCGGTCGAGCTGGGCCAATCGATGGCCAATGGCGGCGGTCCGGCCTGCCTGCGCCTGCGAGTGGTGGCCGACCCGGCAAGCGTTGACCCGAGGTTCCTTCTCGATGAGACCCGCGGCCAGCTGATCGAGCGCGTGGTCAGCGCGCACTGGCCAGAGCAAATCGCTGTCGCGCAGATCGGCGAGCCGTCCCTGACCGAGCACGTCATCCGCGCCCGCGCCGCTTTGCTCGAAGCGCTCGACCTTACCGAATTGTTGTGATCGTGGGCTTTGTCGGCGCGGTTTACACTTACCGCCGGGTTAACCACCGCCTTGCGCCGCGCGCCTCATCTGGCATGATGCTTGCTGATATCTGGATGAAGAGGACGCAATGCTCAACAAGATCACCCGGCTGTTCGTCATCAAGACCAGGTTCGAAGCCTTCCTGATCATCTACGCCCTGGCCTTGGGCGCTGTCGAGCGGGGCAAGGCTTACCTGGTCAAGTTCCCCGGCCTGGGCGGGCAATTGCTGTTCCTGGCCTGCACCTGCGCGGTGTTCATGGCCGGAGGGAAGTTACTCGATTGCCTGAAGTACGAGGCGGCGGAAAAGGCGGCGAAGGCGCGGGCTGCAGGGATTTGACCTGAACTATGATCTTCCCCGTTTGTGCCTTCGGCAAAAACAGGAAGGATCTACGGTTTTGACGCTGAAATCAGTGGGGAGCTTCTGTTGCCCGGTGCTCCCCGTACCGCTGGAATCCGTTCTGTTGCCCGGTCGGTCCAACCGCGCTTTAGCTTTGTAAATTCAGGGCGTTAGCCCGTCAAATTACGCGGCGAGAGCGAGTGCTGTGTTATCGTTGGCACTTGTGGGTTTTGAGCCTTGAACGGGTTACTCAGCCCGGGCAAAAACAGCGCTTTTCAACACACGTCGATCCTGGTTCGGCCCCGTCACTTCGCCCCCGACACCCCGATAAAGGCGATCCTCGGAAGAGAGGTGGTGGAGCCGCCGGGTACTGCCCCCGGGTCCGCTGCATCTATTATACGCTACAATTTATCACCATAGCCGATCGAAACCGGCGACTCCTATATAGCGCACATTGGTTAAATTAAAAGGGTTCCTGACGCGAGGCGGCACCGCCCCGCTGCTGTGGACCGGTGCCGCCATGACTCAGAATTTTCGGCGCGTCAGGGGCGTGCGGATCCGCGCAGCGAATCGCGAATTTCGGCCAGCAGTTCAACTTCGCTCGGGCCTGCCGACGTTTCGATCTTGGGCGGCATCATCTTGTTGGCCTGGCGCACGATCAGGAAGATCACGAAGGCCATGATCACGAAATTGATCAGCGCAGTGATGAACGAGCCATAGCCGAGCATGGCAACGCCAGCCTTCTTGAGCGCGGCATAGTCGCTCAACGAACCTTTATAATCAGCCGGGACCGGACCCAGCAGGGCGAACTTGTTTGAGAAATCGGTGCCACCGGTAATCTTTCCGATGATTGGCATCAGCACATCGTCGGTCAAGGACGTGACGATCTTGCCGAACGCCGTGCCGATAATCACGGCAACCGCCAGATCCAGAACATTGCCTTTGGCGATAAATGCTTTGAATTCGCTCAACATTTCTTGTTTTCCCTTCCCATATTATCCCCGCATCCAACGTGACAGCTTTCGCCATGAGCAACAAGCCTGCCGGAGCGATCGCCCGAACCTGCGAACCACCGCTTGAACCGCGCCCGCGTCACGCTATCTATCAGCGCAGGACCGGCGCAATGCGCGTCGTGCCGCATGAGAGGGAAATACGCGCATGTCCGCTTCGCCGATTGATCGCCTCACCGACCGCAATTCCATTCGTGGCTCGGTCGGTTTTGGGCGTCTGGCTCTGGTTTCACTGAGCGCATTCAGCCTCGCCTCGTGCGGGGTCAACTCGGTCCCCACCGCGCAGGAGAACGCCAAGGCCAAGTGGGCTGACGTCCAGGCCGCGTTCCAGGAGCGCGCCAACCTCATCCCGAACCTGGCCGCCGTCGCCAAGGGCGCCGCCGCGCAGGAGAAGGGCATCCTGACCGGCGTGGTCGAGGCGCGGGCCAAGGCGACCAGCGTCCAAGTCAACGCCGGCGACCTGTCCGATCCGGCCAAGATGAAGGCGTTCCAGGACGCGCAAAACCAGCTATCGACCTCGCTCGGCGGACTCGGGCGTTTGCTCGCCAACACCGAGGCCTATCCCGAGATCAAGTCGATCACCAACTACCAGATGCTGCAGAGCCAGCTGGAGGGGCAAGAAAACCGCATCCGCGTTTCGCTGCGCGACTACAACCAGGCGGTGCAGAGCTACAACACCACCATCCGCACCTTCCCCGACGCAATCGGCGCCAAGATTTTCTACGGCGCCAAGCCGATGGTGACTTACCAGGCGGTGACCCCCGGCGCCGAAGTCGCGCCTAGCCTTGAAGGGAAGATCTGACGGTCGATCAGGCCATGATCGCCGGTTTTCGCCGCCAGGCCGCGCTCGCGCTGCTGGTTCTAGGGATGATCCTGAGCGCGCCGCAAATGCTGCGCGCCCAGACCTTTCCGGCGTTGACCGGGCGGGTGGTCGATGCCGCCAACATTATCCCGGCCGATGAAAAGGCGCGGCTGGAGCAAAAGCTGACCGCGCTGGAGACCCAGTCTCAGCGCCAGGTTGTCGTGGCGACGGTGGCTGATCTTGAGGGCTACGACATCAATGACTACGCCAACCGCCTGTTTCGTCAGTGGCAGCTGGGCGGCAAGCAGCGCAACGACGGCGCCCTGTTCCTAATCGCACCCAAGGACCGCAAGCTGCGGATCGAGGTCGGTTATGGGCTGGAAGGCGTCGTCACCGACGGGCTGTCGTTCCTGATCATCCAGCAGGCGGTCGTCCCCAGGTTCAAGGCCGGCGACATGCCCGGCGGGATCGAGGCCGGGACCGACGCGCTTATCAAGCAGCTGACCCTACCCGATGATCAGGCTCGCCAGATCGCCGCGCAGGCCGCGTCGACCCCGCAGCGCCAGGTCCGGAAGGGCGGCGGCATTCCGTATTACCTGATCTTCTTGGTCTTTTTCTTCGTAGTCCTACCGCTGTTGCGGCGGATGCGCGGTGGGCGCTCCTATGGTGGCGGGAGCGGACTGGGCGCAATTATCCTGTGGGATGCGGTCAATTCGATGAGCCGCGGTGGCGGGGGTAGCGGATTTGGTGGCGGTGGAGGCTTTGGCGGGGGCGGCGGGTTCGGCGGCGGCGGGGGCAGCTCCGGTGGCGGCGGCGCCTCGGGCGGCTGGTAGGAACACGACAATGGCACTCGCTCCCCAAAAAACTCTGGCGATGACCGATGCCGACCGCGACCGGGTCAGCGCTGCAGTTTCTGGGGCGGAGGCAACCAGCGCGGGCGAAATCGTCACGATCCATGCTGCGGCCTCGGACGACTATCACGACATAGCCTTGATCTGGTCCTTTGCGATCGGCTTGCTGGCCCTGGTCGCGCTAACGCTGGCACCCAATTTTTTCCTGAACCTGCTTGACCGGATCAGCGGAAACTGGACCCAGCAATGGACCCCGCGGGAACTGTTCGGAATTGCCGCCGTGGTCGTCTCGATCAAGGCGCTGACGATTTGGCTGCTCCAGCTGTGGCGCCCGCTGCGGCTCGCGCTGGTTCCCGCTTCGGTCAAGCACGCCCGCGTCCGCACCCGCGCCGTCACCTGCTTCAAGATCGGCGCGGAACGCCGCACCACCGGGCGCACCGGCATCCTTATCTACCTGTCAGAAGCTGAACATCGTGCCGAGATCGTCGCCGACGAGGCCATCGCCAGCCTGGTTCCAGCCGAAGTGTGGGGCGATGCCATGGCCGCGCTGCTGGCCGAGCTCAAGCGCGGGCGCATGGCCGACGGGCTGGTCGCCGCAATTGGCCAGGTCGGCATTATCCTGGCTGCGCACTTTCCCCATGCCGACGACGACCGCAACGAATTGCCCGATCGGATGATCGAGGTATGACCTCACCGGAAATGGCGTTGCCGGAAGACGTCATGTGGCAGGGCCGCTTCATCACGGCCAAGCGCCGGGGCAAGTGGGAATATGTCAGCCGCGCCCGCGGCATTCGCGCCGCAGTCATCATTGCAATGGACGACGAGCGCCGCGTGGTCCTGGTCGAACAATTTCGCGTTCCCCTCGGCCGCAATTGCATCGAACTGCCCGCCGGCCTGATCGGCGACCATGATGACAGCCCCGGCGAAGCTGCAGAAGTCGCCGCCGCTCGAGAACTGAGAGAAGAGACCGGTTTCCGCGCTGACCGCATCGAGATCATCGGCGAGTTCCACTCCTCCCCCGGCATGGTCAGCGAAAGCTATACCCTGCTGCGCGCCCACGGCTTGACCCGCGTCGGCCCCGGCGGCGGCACCGACGGCGAGAACATCACCGTCCACCTCGTCCAGTTAAGCGACATCGCCGCCTTTCTGACCGAACGGCGTGCCAGGGGCGATGCCATCGACGGCAAGGTCTTGCTCCTTCTGGGAGCCCATATGTTTAAGGGAGAAGGCACATGAGCGGACGCGTTGCGGGCAAGAAGGCCCTTATTACCGGTGCGGCGCAAGGCCTGGGCGCGGCTATCGCCAGCCGCCTGGCGCAAGAGGGCGCGACGGTTTTCCTCACCGATATCAATGCCGCAGGTGCCGCCGAGCAAGCCGATGCGATCAATGCCCAGTGCGGACAGGGCACGGCCTTTTCAGCGCATCACGACGTCACCAGCGAACAGGCCTGGATCGAGGTGATCGAGGCGGCGAACGCGGCGATGGGCGGGCTATCGATCCTGGTCAACAATGCCGGAATCGGCCTGGGCGGCACGGTCGAATCGACCACGCTTGCCGAGTGGCAGCGAACCATGGCGATCAACAGCGACGGAGTATTTCTCGGCTGCAAGTATGCTTTGCCGCGCCTGCGTGAGAGCCAACCGGCCGCGATCGTCAACATCTCCTCGATCGCCGCGATGATCGCCTCGGACAACCTGGCGGCCTATAACGCGTCCAAGGCGGCGGTGTGGATGCTGACCAAGTCGGTCGCCTTGCACTGCGCTCGCTCAGGCTGGGACATCCGCTGCAATTCGGTCCACCCCGCCTTCGTCGATACCGCGATCCTCGATGGCTTCAAGCCGAGTCCCGATGTTTCTCACGAAACCGTGGTCGATAAGCTTGGCCGCCAGATGCCTTTGGGCAGAGTCGGCCAGCCGGATGAAGTCGCAATGGGCGTACTTTACCTCGCCAGCGACGAAAGCCGCTTCATGACCGGGGCCGAACTCAAGTTGGACGGCGGCATATCGGCGATGTGATTGCGCCCCAAACTTTCCCCCGCGATGGGCGAAAGATATGGAGACTGATGAGCGTAGCGAGTTAGGCGGAGTTGGAAGGGAGTGAAAGTCCCAGCTACAGCGTCTTGATGATCGCCGAAAAATCCAGCCCGCCGTTGCCCGCGTCGGCAAACTGGGCATAAAGCCGCTCGGCAAGGTCGCCCATCGGCACGCGCGCCCCGGCTTCTTCCGCCGCCGCCATCGCCAGCTTCAGATCCTTGAGCATCAGCGCGGCGGCGAAGCCGCCCTGATAACCATTGTCTGCCGGGCTCTGCGGGCCCACCCCCGGCACCGGGCAATAGCTGGTCATCGACCAGTTCTGGCCTGTTGCCTTGGAGGCGATGTCGTAGAACGTCTGGAGGTCCAACCCTAGCTTCTCAGCCAGTTTGAACGTCTCGCAGGTCGCGATCATCGAGGCGCCGAGCAACAGGTTGTTGCAGATCTTGGCCGCCTGCCCCGCCCCGCTTGCCCCGGCATGGATCACTGCCTTGCCCATCGCCGCCAGGATCGGTTCGGCCCGGGCAAAGGCCTCATCGCTGCCGCCGACCATGAAAGTCAGCGTGCCGCCGTTCGCCGCCGCGATCCCACCTGAAACCGGCGCATCAACCATCGCATAACCCGCCGCCTGCGCCGCTTCAGCCACTTTGCGCGCGGTGGCGACGTCGATAGTCGAGCAATCGAGCAGCAGCGCGGATGCGGGCGCGTGGCCGATCACCTCGCCCGAAGTGACGCTGTCCACAATCTTGCCGTTGGGCAGCATTGTGACCACCGCATCGGCGCCTTCGACGGCTTCGGCGACCGTTCCAGCCACGCTGCAGCCGTTGTCCCGCGCCCGTGCCGCAGCCTCGGCAGAGAGGTCGAACGCGCGCACTTCATGCCCGGCCTTAACCAGGTTCGCGGCCATTCCGCCGCCCATGTTGCCCAGGCCGATAACGGCGATTTTCATATTACTTCCCCGTCCAGTTGCCTGGCCGCTTCTCGACAAAGGCAGCCATGCCTTCCTTCTGGTCCTGCGTACCGAAGATGCCGTTGAACAGCCGACGTTCGAATTGGATGCCCTGGCTCAGCATCGTTTCAAAGGCTGCATTGACCATTTCCTTGTTGGCGATCACGGCCAAAGGCGCCATTTCCGCGATGGTTGTCGCGGTCTTGAGCGCTTCGTCGAGTAAATCGGCCAGCGGCACGACGCGCGCCACCAGCCCCGCAGCTTCGGCCTCGACCGCGCCCATCATCCGTCCGGTCAGGCACATTTCCATCGCCTTGGCCTTGCCGATCGCGCGGGTCAGCCGCTGCGAGCCGCCCATGCCGGGGGTGACCCCCAGCTTGATTTCGGGCTGGCCGAATTTCGCGTTGTCGGCCGCGATGATGAAATCGGCCATCATCGCCAGTTCGCAGCCGCCGCCAAGGGCAAAGCCCGAGACTGCCGCAATCCACGGCTTGCGCGTGGCGGTAACGCGGTCATAACCAGCGAACAAACCCGAGCCATAGACGTCGCCAAAGCTGAGGCCGGACATTTCTTTGATGTCGGCCCCGGCGGCAAAGGCCTTTTCGCTGCCGATCAGGACCGCACAACGCTGGTCAGGATCGCTGTCGAAGGCAGTCATAGCCGCGCCTAGATCGGCGCA
>JAYWBP010000119.1:0-4202 GCA_043781375.1 Novosphingobium sp. | reverse complement strand
GACGCAAATGGTGCACCTGGTCGATCGCGCCGCTCATTTCCGGACCGGACAGCCGTAGTGAACGGGCGAAGACCGCCGACGGCAACTGGGAAAGTGGCCGTTCCGCAGTTTGAAGCGCGCGCCGATGTTGCAGCACGCCTCAACGAGGAGTGTTTTTGCATCACTCTCGACCGCCCTGACCTTATGCGTGCGCTGGATGCCCAAGTCGGACTTGCAGGCTTCGCCGATGCTCTTGTGACATCCCATCCTTCGCTGTTCTCCAATGTACCCATATTCATTTCGTCTAACACCATGGCCGCTATGAAGCAGGTGGTCACAGCCGTCGAGGCGGCGGCGCAACTACCCGGCTACCGCGCTGCGGCCTTGGCCTGGGCCACCCCCCTCGCCGCCACAGACTTCGGGCCGATGGGAGTGCTCATGGGCTATGATTTCCATGTCACCTCGTCGGGGCCGCAACTCATCGAAGTCAATACCAACGCCGGCGGGGCCTTCCTGAATCATGTTCTCGCCGACGCGCAACGCGTCTGTTGTGCGGGTGCCCACGCTCTTGCCGGCATCGCCACGCCGTCACACGATTTCGGCTCGCGCATTCTCGCGATGTTCATCGCCGAGTGGCGCAATCAGCGGGGTTCCGGTGTGCCTGCCAACATCGCCATCGTCGACGATAGCCCCGAGGCGCAATATCTGCTTCCGGAGTTCCAACTGGCCAAAGCGCTACTCGAGCAACATGGCATCGCAACCATCATTGCCGATGCCGAAGCGCTCGCCTGCGATGGCAAGATGCTACATTTGGACGGGCACCGGATTGACCTCGTATATAACCGACTGGTCGACTTCGCGCTCGCCGAGCCGCGGCATGCCGCGCTGCGCGCCGCCTATGAAGCTGGCATCGTCGTCGTTTCGCCGAACCCGCGCGTCTACGCATTGCTTGCCGACAAGCGCAACCTGACGTTGTTGTCTGACGCCGACCGTCTTGAACAATGGGGGCTTGCACCCACTCATCGGGAAGCGCTGGACCGTGCGGTGCCAAAAACTGTCTTGGTCACACCTGCCAATGCCAGTTCCCTGTGGGAAAAGCGTCGTAACCAGTTTTTCAAGCCTGCTGGGGGGCACGGCAGCAAGGCCGCCTATCGCGGCGACAAGGTTACGCGCAAAGTCTGGAGCGACATCCTCGCTGGAAACTATGTGGCGCAAGCCTATGCCGAACCGAGCGCGCGGATCATCAATCGCGACGGGATTCCCGCAGAGCTCAAGGTTGACGTGCGGCTCTACACATATGCTGGCGAGGTGCTCCTTGCCGCCGCACGGCTCTACCAGGGACAGACGACAAACATGCGCACTCCAGGCGGCGGTTTTGCTCCTGTACTTGAACTCCCGTCGTCGGCCTGATGGCTCTTGCCGCCAATGTCGGCGTCGCGCTGTGCCTTACCGCTTCAGCACCGGCGACGCGAACATGCGTTCGACCCCGCTCATGGCAATGTCCCGCTTGAGATCAGCAAAACGGAAACCACCCGCGTTTAGGTTGAGACGGTTTTTGACCTAAATCGATTTAGCGCCAGCCCGATCAAGGCGACCGTGGCAAAACCAGCTCCAGCGAGGAACGTCGAACTTGCGCCGAGCCTGTCCCACAGGAGACCCGCCACGACGCTCGCGAATAGCATTGCCACTCCTGCCGCAAGGTTGAACATTCCGAATGCCGAACCTCGCAGTTCGGGGGGCGCTCGATCCGCCACCAGCTTTGCCATCAGCCCCTGCGTGAGCGCCATGTGCAGACCCCAGAGGGCAATCCCGACGAACGCCCCGGCCAGTCCTGAAACCAGCGCCAGGACAAGGTCGGCCAGAATCAGACAGACCAGTCCCCAACCCAGCAGAATGCGCGCCGATACGCGATCGGATGCGATGCCCGCAGGATAGGCGCCGAGCGCATAGACCACATTCATGACGACGAGCACGGCGGGCGCATAAGTCAGCGGCAGCCCCTCGGCCGAGACCTTGAGGATCAGAAATGCTTCGCTGAACCGCGCCAGCGTAAAGATAACTCCAAGCGCGACAACGCCCCAGAACGGACGCTCAAGGCGTCTGAGATCGGCAAACACAATCGGCGGACGTTCTGGTTTGAGCGTCGCGTGATCGGTGCGTTCCTCCACGCCAAAGATCACGCAAAGAACCGCCAGTATTGCCGGGACGACGGCAACCCAGAAGACCAGGCGCATGTCGTTGGCAAAGGCAGCCATCAGCCCGATGGCCAGCAGCGGTCCCGCGAACGCTCCAACCGTATCGAGTGACTGGCGCAGGCCGAAAGCCCGCCCGCGAATGGCAACTGGCGTGACATCGGCAACCAGCGCATCGCGCGGGGCACCCCGCAAACCTTTGCCAATCCGGTCGGCAAACCGCGCGCCAAGCACCATCGGTGCTGAACCAGCCAGAGCGAACAGCGGCTTGCTCAACGCGCCCAGTCCATAGCCCAGAAGGATCAGCGGCTTGCGCCGCCCGATCCGGTCCGAGATGTAGCCCGAGAACACCTTGCTGATCGAAGCGGTCGCTTCTGCAATGCCGTCGATCAACCCGACCATGGCAACACTCACACCCAGGGTAGTCGTCAGAAACAACGGGAGCAGTGCGTGGATGATTTCAGACGACAGGTCCATGAACAGGCTGACGATGCCAAGCGCCCAGACCGTGCGAGGAATGCGCGGCCGGTGATCGAGGCGAAAATCGCCATTCAGTCGCTGCGCCAACTTAGTTGCGCCAAGACAGGGCAATTTCAGCCAATTCTGGCCATCGCTTAATCGCCAGACTTTTCATCACGCCGCCTCCAGCATCTCCAGCCGCCGCGTGAAATTGTCCGGCTGTCCCTCGTGCAGTTCGAGAAACCGATTGGCTCCCTTGACTATCCGCGCCTCGACCACAGCCTCGCGGTTGATCCTGAATTGGGCATGGAGCCACTCGGTCACTGCGAGCCAGTCCCACAGCGGGCTGTTCGATGTGACCCGCGCCACCGGATTGGGAAATCCCGAGCCGCGTTCCGCCTTGGCGTAGAGCGAGATCGCCTGACGGGTGAGACCCGCGCGTTCGGCAATGTCGCTGAGGCTCACCAGATGATCGGGCTCGACCCTTTCGACCTTCGCACCCGTTTTCTGAATGTCCTCATAGGCCGACGCGACCGCCTTGGAGAAGGACACGGCTTCTCGGGCAAACTCGGCGATGATTACGCCCTTCTGGAACGACAGGGTCGCGTCGTCGCAGCCTGCCTCGAAGAAGCGATCCTCATAACCATCCATCTCGGGATCGAGACCGGAGGCGACAATTGTGAACTCGTGCGTCTTCATCTCAGTCACTCCGTGCCGGGATGCGGGCAACGCGCCACATCGCGCCGGATTGCCTTGGCGTGGTTCTCCGCGTTGCGCGGCGTGCTCCACACCGAAACCATGCAGCCGTCCCGGTCAGCCCAAGGGCAGTAAAGCCGCCCCCACGCATGGCCGCTGATCAGCACCACCCGCCAGCCCAGCGCTTCCGCATGGGCAACGGCAGTTTCGATCTCCTTATTCGGATGGCGTGGCCTTGCCATTCGATTGAACTCCCCATTGCCTATCTGTTGACATTTGTCAACAGCCTTGATTGATCGGTTTCGACCTCGACCTGAGGGTCCGCAGACATAGCTCGCCAGCCCATTGTGCTGATTTCGGGTGACCAGGTTTGATCGCCATCTATGGCCTGTTGGATAGCCGTCGGAAGTTCGCCGCGATTGAGCATCTCCTGCAATCGCGAGTCCCAAGCCTCGAGTGCCAGCCTCTTTTCGGGCTCGTATTTGTAACGATTGTAAATGCCCGCAACGCCAGCGCGGGTTCCACTGATGTGGTTCAGAACGGCTTCGGTCACTTCGATCGGGATGCCGAGCGCCTGCAGGTTGGTCGCGCCTGTCCGGCGCAGATCGTGAATTCGCCAGTCGGCGATCTGAACGCTGTCGCTTGATTTTCCCCTGCGCTTGAGGCGCTCCGTCATGATCTCGAGCATGCGCTCATCGAGCAGACGCTTGGCCTTGGAATACCCCGATACGGGGGTGGTCCCGGTCGTGCTGAACACGAAGCCCTTGTCCTTGGGATGGAGCGTCTGGAGTTCGGCAATGGCCATGTCGGTCAGCGGAATGATATGCGCTTCGTCATTCTTCGCGCGCTCGGCAGGAAGCGTCCAGATTCTGGCTT
>JAYWBP010000118.1:0-33162 GCA_043781375.1 Novosphingobium sp. | reverse complement strand
ACTCCAACTCCAACTCCAACTCCAACTCCAACTCCAACTCCAACTCCAACTCCAACTCCAACTCCAACTCCAACTCCAACCCCTACGCCCAGTCCGGTCACGGCGTCAGGCATCGGCAACAGCACGGTCATCGCCAAGGCGCCGACCGTGTTCTCAGGGCTTTACAGCGGCGGGCCGTCAGATCCGAATTTGGATACGGTCACGACCGATGCGAATGGCAACCCCACCAACTTCGCCGTCTTCGGCAAACCCGGTACGGCCGTTGGCGGCAATAGGGCGTTTGGCAAGGGTTGGGCGCTTGGCGGTTTCGGCAACGGCACCTTTATTTCCAACGGTCAAACGATCACGGTGGGGCCTAACCAGGTTATCCACTATGTCACTGAGTCACCGCTGATCAATCTCCCCACAAGCGGTACGGTCCAGTACAAGGTCGTCGCCGCAAACGAGCCGACCTTCACGAGCGGACCGAACTCGTTCGATGACCCCAAGACCGTGATCAACCTGGGAGTGAGCTTTGGTGCGACCCCGCGGTTTGGTTACGATGGGACAATCTCAGGATTCGTGAACGGGGGCACCGCCTCGCAGTTCGCCTTTACAACGCCCGGCGGATCGGCAGCACCATCGCTCACTACGATCGACAATTCGGCAGGTACCCTGGCGCTGTTCTCGAATGTGCCGGTCACCAACGCCAGCACCAATTTGTGTGCGACCAATGCCGCCTGCCAATTCTCGGCCAATTTCATTGCCGGCAACGATGGCGCCGCCACATTCGGCGTTGGCTGGGGTCTGATCGATGTATCAGCCAACAAGGCCATCCTGATCAGCACGGCTTTGCTGACCAATGGCAATGCGGCGTATGCTCCAGGCGCTTCGACGACCGTTGCCGCCGCCGCTGCGAACACGCTGTTTCCTGCAGCGTCGTCATTGGTTAGCTACAGTAAGCAGCGCACTGCCTCTGCTTATAACGATTTCATCAACACGGTTCAGCCTGATGGCACGATCGACAGAATTCAATCGCCAAATGGCTTCACCGATATCAATCGCAGCACCGCAACCGCCGCCGAGCCCGGTTTTGCCCGTTCGGCCAATGGCAGCATCATTGCCTGGACGCGGTGGACCAACGGCACTGTCACGCAAAAGGGCGGCCCCGACGAAGTGCTGACCGCGCGTCAGGGGGAATACGTCATCGTCGGCACGACCGGATCGGCGATGCCTACCATGGGCATCGTGACCTATCGCCTGCTGGGCGCCTCGGCACCGACATTCTCCGATGGCTCGGCTGATCCGGGGACGTTCAGTGGGGCAATGACGTTCAATTTTGCGACCCACCGGCTTGGCTTCGATTTCCTCGTCGGGATCGGCGGCGCCAGCTACGCCGCAAAGTCTGTGGGCGACCCGCTCAATCCGGCCGACACCAATTCAGGATTTAGCTTCTCGGGTCAAATCAACGCGATCGGCTTGGCAACGGGCGGAATTTGCCCATCGAGCGGCTGCGGCGTCCATCTGTACGGCGGCATGTTCGGCGCCGGTTATACCCAGGCAGGGACGCAGTACATTATTACCGGCCCCTTCGTATCGGGCTCGACGACCAAGGAAATCTATGGCTCTGCCGCGTTTGGAACGGGCCCGCAGACGGTCACCTCATCCCCGTCAAACACCACGCCGACCGGCACCTCGACCCCGACGCCTGTCGCCGTCAGCGCGCCAACCGGCAGCGGGTTGAAGTTCACGTCACAAGGCGGGGTGAACCAGGCCGTGGCCAGCGCTTCGATCGGCGCGACCAGTCCGGGGGCGCTTTCGAATGCGGTGGTTTCCAATACTACGGTTTTCGACAAAGGCTCGACCACGGTCGCCGATTCGGGCGGGCTGGCCGGGATCATCGGCTGGAGCCGGTGGACTTCGGGCACGGCAACGATCGGCGCCTTCAATGTCGCGCTCAACGCCAATCAGGGCCAGCACAGCGTCTGGGGCGCTGCGGCGACAGCGATCCCGACGAGTGGCAACGCCAACTATGTTCTCGTCGGGTCGACCAAGCCAACCAGTGGCAATGGAACCACGGCACCGGGTACGTTCGGCGGCAACCTGGCCGTCAATTTCGCAACCTCCAAAGTTGGTTGGGAAACAAAGATTACTAGCGGTGGCATAAGCCATGATTTCAGCACCACTGGCGGGCTGGCAGTGCCTTCGGTCACGCTCGACGCGAGTGGCAACTGGATCGGTTCGGCGGGCGGCTCGTCCGGCGCGGGTCGCGGCTATGGCTTCCTGGCGGGGTCGGGCGCGGCCTATGCCGGAATGAGCTACTTCTTCACCCCGAACGGCACCACCGGCGCCGACATCACCGGCGTCGCGGTGTTCCAGAAACAGTAGGCGCTGCCGGGCGGAGTGGCGCGGACGAACATTGAGGTCCTCCGGTCACTCCGCCGAACGCGGGCAGGATCGTAGTCGGTCGGGAACGATGGCCTTGGCTGATTTATGGTGTTTCAGCGCCTTCTTCCGGCCTATTGGAGAAGGGTGGAGGGGAGCCAGGAGCTTCCCGCGGCTCAATTTGCGCGACTGGGCGACCCGGGGAATGGTGTTGCGCGTCGCAGGCGATCCAGGCGGGGACGGGGCATTCCTTCTTGCGCATCTGGTCGAAGATCGATTCGGCGACTTTGTTGTTGCTGCGCCAGTCGGTCGCGCGCTCAGCCTAAGCGAACTGGCTGAAGTGGTGCCCGCCGATTTCCGCCGGGCCTCGCCATAGACTCCGCGCTGGTCCTGGTCAGCAACGATCTCGCCGCTGAACAAGCGTGGCCGGACGCAAGTTGCGCGCTATCGTCGACAAAATCGCGCTCGGTTGACATGGTATACCAAATAGCATAGCTCCGAATGAACCGCCATCGCGGCCTAGCGGTGGTGTGCGCCATCCCGGCAGCATCGCGCAGAATAACCCAAGGGAATTTCCGATGGCCCGCGACCATACCCTGTTCGTCATGGCACAGGACATCCCCTGGGAAATCGGTCTCTATTCGGGCGCGCGTCGCGATCAGGTGCGATCAAAGACCCTCTCGATCGATGCCGATGCCACCGACGCCACCCTGGTGGTCGAATACCCGGCAGGCTGGACGCGTTCTTCGCCCGAGCATCTCACCGCGCATGAAGAGCTGCTGGTGCTGAGCGGCGAGCTGGAGATCAATGGGCAGATCTACGGCCCACACCACTATGCCTTCCTTCCCGCTGGTTACGTGCGCTCTTCGGCCAGCTCGGCATCGGGCTGCCAGGTGCTGACGATGTATTATGACGCGCCCCAGGTCGTGCCTGGCAAACCCGCGACTCCGCATGATTCGGCCTTGCTGGTTGAGCATATCGATCCGCTGACGATGGACTGGGACCCGGGGCTGGTCGATCCGCAACTGTCGGCAGGGGTCGCGATCAAACCACTGCGGACCAATCCCTACACCCAGGAAACCTCGTTCCTCTATATGTCGCCGCCGCACCGGGTGCCGCCGGGCATGGCCAAGCCGCAATGGACTCACTCGATGATCGAGGAGCTGTTCTGCCTGTCAGGCTCCTACGTCTGGGGCGATTGCGGACGGATGGGGCCGGGCGGCTACGCCTGGTGGCGGGAAGGGGTCTACCACGGCCCAGCTGGCACCGATGTCGGCTACCTGCTGTTCGTGCGTACGATTGATGGTCCGCTCGACAACATCTTTGCGACGGAAAAAAAGCCCTTCACCTGGAACCCCGATTATCGCCCGCAACTGCCCGAGCGGTTGAAAGCGGTGGCGCGCGGCTATCTCGAGCCGCGACTTGCCTGACCGCGCCGCAAGGAGCGCGAACACCGCGCTGGCAGTTCTGACCGCAGCTTACGTGCTGTCGTTCATCGACCGCACGATCCTGGTCCTGATGGTCGGGCCGATCCGCGCCGATCTGCACCTCAACGATACCGAATTCAGCCTGCTCGGCGGACTGGCGTTTGGGCTGCTCTATTCGGTGCTCGGCTTGCCTCTGGGATGGTGGGCCGATCGCGGCGACCGCAGCCGGATCGTCGCCTTGGGCATCGCGGTGTGGAGCGTGATGACGATGGCGTGTGGGCTGGCAAGCAGCTTCATCATGCTGTTTCTCGCCCGCGTCGGCGTCGGCGCGGGGGAGGCGGCGCTATCGCCGGCGGCCTTCTCGCTGATCGCCCAGACCACCCCGCGCGAACGGGTCGGACGATCGATCGCGATCTATGCCACGGCGATCTATGTCGGGACCGGGCTGACTTTCGGGTTCGGCGGTTGGCTGGTTGAGCGCTTCACGGCGCTGCCGCCGCTGCGGATCGGACCCAGCTGGACGTTGTCCGGCTGGCAGCAGGTGTTCCTGCTGGTTGGCGCGCCCGGCTTGCTGCTGGCCCCGCTTGCGCTGTTTCTCTTGCCCGAGACCCGCGGCACCGATGCCGCCACAACAGTTGATACCCCGCCAACGCTGCTGCCCTGGTTGCGTCAGCATCGCGCTTTCATCTTCGGTCATTTCATCGGCTTCTCGATGATCACCATCGTGTTCAACGGCTATCTCGCATGGGAAGCCGAGTTCTTGCTCCGCCATTTCAGTATGACCAAATCGATCAGCGGAATGCTCCTGGGCTCAGTTATCCTAGTGTTCGGAAGCTGCGGGATGCTTACCGGAGGGATGATGACTGACCGCTTGCGCCGCGCCGGAGACGCCGCCGGGGCGCTGACTGCGGCGGTGAAGTTCGCGGCAGTCCTGATCCCGTTTGCTGCCATGAGCCCGCTCCTGCCCAGCCCCGGCCTGGCCATCGCCGCGCTCGCGCCGGTGCTGTTTCTGTCTGCCGCCTGCTTCGGCATGGCACTGACGGGCCTGCAACTGGCCGCACCGCCGCAGATGCGCGCGCGGGTTTCGGCGCTGTATCTGCTGGTGGTGACCCTGTGCGGAATTGCGCCTGCGGGGACGATCGTGGCGGCTATTTCAGACTATGTGCTGGGTGGCGGGGGAATGCGCCTGGGTGAGGCACTGGCCATCGTCGGCGCGCTAGGCGGAATTGCCGCAATCCCTCTGCTGCGCCTGGCCCGCGCGCACATGACCGGCGATGACGCATGACCCCGATCCCTGGCTGGGCGCGGTTGCGCTGCCCGGCCTGGCAATCGACCACATCGGGATCGTCGTTTCCAGTTGCGGCCCGGCGGTCGCCCTGCTGCGAGACCACGGCTTCCAGGTCAGCGAACCCGAGCCACTCATGGGGCCCGATGGATCGCTCGGTCAGACCAGCGCGCATTGCGTCTTCGCCAACGGTTATATCGAGATCAGCGCGCCCGATCCGGGCAGCGCCAACCACTTGCGGCCGCTGCTCGCGAGGGGGGAGGGGATGCGGATCCTCGTCCTGCGCAGCGGCAACGCCGCCAGCGATCATGCGCGGCTGCTGGAGCAAGGCTTGGTCTTGGGGCCGGTGCGTGAGGCCCGTCGCGCGGTGCATCTTCCGCAAGGCATTGCGACCGCTCGCTTCCAGTGGTTTCCAATTGCCGACCGGCTGCCCGGCGTACTGATCGCGATGGTCGAGCACCGCGATGCCGATGTGGTTTTCGCGCCGTCCCTGCGCGTCCATCCTAACCGCGCTCACACCATGCATGACGTTCTGCTGGCCCCAGCCGCAGCCGCGCTGGCGTCGCTCGCCACGACCGCAGGAGCCGCAGCGCAGGCGCTGGTCGGCCGGGGACCGACCGCACCGATCCACGGCGTGACCGTTACGTGCGTGCCCGGCCTTCAGCTCGACCATCCGGCCTTTGCCGTGCGCGGCATCGCGTGATCACAACGGAGCAACTGATGCGAACATTTCTGGCTATCGCCGCCCTGGCCATGCTGATCGCGCCCACCGCGGCCCCAGCGCGGGTGCGCCACCCAGCCCCTGCGCAGTTGCGCCACCCAGACCCTGCGCAGTTGCCGCCGGTCCGCCGGATCATCACCAGCGAAGACGCAGCGGGGCACTCCTACGTCCTGGCCGACGGATCGAGTGCGAATGTTGTGATGCTCAACGGCTCACGCGTCGAGCGGCTGTGGGAAACGCAAGGTCTGCCGGTTCAGGTGCCCGTGGATCGCGACCTGGGTGCCACTGCCAGGAATGGCTACCGCCCCGGCTTTGTCGGCAGCAGCATGTACATTGCCGACATTCCGGTCGGCTCGGGCCTGCAGCAGGTGCCGATGCACAAGCTGACCAGCATGGACTATATCGTGGTCATGGAAGGCCAAATCGATCTGGTCCTCGACGGCGGCAAGCGAGCGCCGATGAAGCGCGGCGATATCCTGATCCAGGCCGGCGACAACCACAGCTGGATCAACACCGGCAAGACCCCTGTCCGGCTCCTTAATATCATCATGACCGGTCAGCGTACTGCCCAGCCAGGCCCCGGCTGACCATGTATTATGGCTGGAGCGTCGCGGGCACGACCATCGCCACCCAAGCCGCGCAAGCCGGGCTGCTGGTCTATGGCTTTTCCGCACTGGCCTTGCCGCTCGAGCATGAGTTCGGTGTGCCGCGCGCGCACGTGATGATCGCTTCGACCTGCCTGTCGCTGGCTTCCAGCGCCTTGGCGCCGATCGCCGGGCGCTGGATCGATCTGCGCTCGATCCGGCGATTGATGCTGCTGGGCGCGGTGATGCTCGGGCTTGGGTTCCTTGCCTTGTCGGGCGCGCGGACGATCTGGCAGGTGTGGCTGGTATATGGTCTGTTGCTGCCATTCGGTAATGTTCTGCTCGGGCAATTGACCAGCGCGGCGCTGATCACTCGCTGGTTTGTGGCCCGGCGCGGACGGGCGATGGGACTGTCGACACTTGGGACGTCGCTGGGCGGGTTCGTCTTTCCGGTGCTGCTGACCGTAACCGCGCAGAGCCTGGGCTGGCGCGGCGCGGCGGCGCTGATCGGGGTGGCGACGGCGGTGCTGATCGGGGTCCTGGTGGCACTGTTGATCGTCGACCGGCCAAGCGACCGGAGCCTCGCTTCCGATGGCGAGCCTCCAATGATCGCGCCTTCCGCGCCCGGCATGACCACCGCGCAAATCCTCGCCCGTCCGGCCTTCTGGATCATCACCTTCGCGGTCGGGATCAAGATCGCGACCTATTTCGGACTGATCAACAACCTGGGCGGATTTGCCACCGGGCTTGGTCTCAAGCCGATCTTCGCGGCCAGCCTGGTCTCGATCCTGTCGCTTACTTCGATGATCGGCAAGCTGGGCTTCGGCACGCTCGCTGAGCGAATTGCGCCCAAATGGTTGTTCCTAGCTGGACTGAGCCTGACGGTGGCCAGTTTCGGCCTGCTGTTTGTGGCCAATGGTGCCGCGATGCTGGTCTTTGCCTGCCTGATGCTGGGGCTAGCGACCGGGGGCATGTTCCCGCTGTGGAGCCTGATGACCGCGCAGCAGTTCGGCGAGGCCTCGTTCGGGCGCGCGTTGGGCCTGATGAACCTGATGATGGTGCCGCTCACGGCCGCCGCCTCGCCACTGGCGGGCTGGATTTTTGACCGGACGCGCAGCTACGATGGGGTGATTTTGGGCTCGATAGGCGTGCTGTCGCTGGCGATCGTGCTATTGCTGTGGCTGAAGCCCGAACCGGCAGAAGGAGCAGCACGATGACTGGGGCTGAAGCGATTGCCGCGTTGCTGCGCGCTCAGGCGATCGGCAGCGTGTTTTCGGTCGCCGGGGCCTCGCACACCTACCTTCTCGATGCGCTCGATCGGGCCGGGGTGGCGATTTTGTCGAACCGCCACGAAAGCGGCGCGGTCGGCTGCGCCGATGGTTATGCCCGGGCGATGGCGGACCAGCGGCCCGAGCGTGTCGGTGTCGCCTTGATCGTGCGCGATCAGGGCCTGGCCAATGCCGTGGGCGGGCTGGCGGTGGCCTATGCTGCCGGATCGCCGGTGGTAGTCCTGGTCGCGGCACCGTCCGCGGGGACGGCCGAAGCTGCTGCTTTGCTCGACCATGACCAGCTTGCGCTTGTGGCTCCGGTGAGCAAGTGGGCGCGGACGGTGCCCGGGCCGGAGCGACTGGTGGACTATGTCCAGACCGCTATCCGCCAGGCGTTGGACGGGCGCCCTGGCCCGGTGGTCTTGGTTATCCCGCAGGATCTGTTCCAGGCAGAGATCGAAGACTTCGAGCCGCAGCCGTACGTGCGTCCGATCGCTCTGCCCGATCCGGTCACGCTGGATGCAGCGGCAGAAATCCTGTCCGCCGCGCGCCGACCGCTGGCGATCGCCGGTCTGGGCGCGCAACGGGGCGGGGCTGGAGCGGCCTTGCGCGCGCTGGCCGAGCGCGGTGTTCCCGTGCTGGGCAACGGCAGCGGGCGCGGTCTGGTTGCCGAAGATCACCGAACCGGATTCTCTTGGCCCTATGCCCAGCGCGCCGCCATCCTGTCCGACTGTGTGGTGGTGGTTGGGGAAGTTCTGACGCAACGTCTGGGATTCGGGCTCCCCCCAAGGTTTGCAGCCGATGCCAAGTTCATCCAACTCGACTGCGATGGCAGCGCATTCAGCCGCAATCGACGCACCGATGGCGCGCTGCTGGGCGAACCGGGACCGACTTTAGAAGCGTTGCTGGCGCGAACCTCTGCCGGTTGGGATGAGGCCTGGCTGGGCGAGATGCTGACCGAGAAGGCAGTCTTCTTGGACGAACGCGCGCGCCGGGCCGGTCCGGCGATCCACCCGCTTGCGCTGGGCCGGTTGCTCGCAGCGCATCTGGGGTCTGAGACGATGCTCGTCGGCGACGGCGCCGACATCCAGAACTGGATGTACGGCGCGCTGCAGGTGCAGCGTCCCGGGGGATTCATGGATCACTACCCGCTGGGCGCGATGGGTTCGGGCACCGCGCTCGCAGTCGGCGCTGCGGCGGCGCTGGCGGAGCGGGCGCGGGCGAGCGGCGGCCAGGCGCCGACGACCCTGCTGGTAACCGGTGACGGATCGATCGGCTTCCACCCCGCAGAATTGCATGCCGCGGCACTGGCCGGCCTCGATCTTAAAGTGGTGGTCGGCAACGATGCGGCCTGGGGTACCGAGGCCCATGGCCAGATGCAGGCGCTCGGCCGTACGATCAATACCGAGTTGGGATGGTTGCCCTATGCCAGGCTCGCCGAAGCCTTTGGTCTGGCTGGGGCGACCTGTGACACACTGGCCGACCTGCCAGATGCCGTGGCGCATTTGATGGCGACGCGTGGCCCCGCGCTGCTCGATGTGCGGTTGGACCGTCGGGCCGGCGCCGAACTGAAGAATGAACCTTTGGCCAGCTCGATCCTGTTCAGCGACCTGAGCGATGGACAGAACGCGCTTGCTACGCCCGGGCAATTTGGTATACCAAATTAAGTGGTGGCAGCCGATGGAAAGTAAGATGCGCTTCGAACGATTCCGTCCTGCCACACTGCTCGCGGCACTGCTGCTAAGCGCGTTCGCAATCAGCGCGGCTGCTGCCGAACCGGTTGCAGGTGCACCGCGATCGGCACTGGCGCCGTGGTCGGCCCTGTTGCGCATGACTCTGGTTTCGTCCGACATCGAACGTTCCAAGAAGTTCTATAGAGATGTGTTTGGCTATACCGTCCGCTTTGATGGTGACATTACCACCGCTTCGACCCAGGTCTTGCTGAGCCTGGGGCCGCGTGACAAGGCCCGGTTCGCGGTTCTTAACGGCCCGGCGGACTTGGCCGGGAAGCCGGTCAAGGCCACCTCGATCGGCCTGCTTCAGGTGACACGCGCGCCGCGCCTGCCGGTGCTTGCCCAGCCGCGCGGCAATCGGCTCGCCTCGGGTCAGGCAATGATGGCAATGCAAACCGCCGACATGGCGCGGGTGATCGCACAATTGCATCTGCTAAAGGCGCCGATCGTGGCCGGGCCGCTGGTTTCGCACGATGGCCATGAGACCGAGATCGTCACACAGGACCCGGATGGCACGCGCATCCACGTGGTCGAGCAGCGCTGAGCGGCGGGCCGGGCGATGTCCAGCGAAGCGCCGATTGCAATCGTCGGGGCTGGCCCGGTCGGGCTGAGCGCCGCGCTGCGCCTGGCATCGCTGGGAATCGAATGCGTTCTGCTCGAGGCCGAGTTGGCCCAGCCGCACGATCTGCGCGCTTCCACCTTCCATCCGCCGACGCTGGAAATGCTGGACAGCTTGGGCCTGACTGAAAAGCTGATCGCGCGCGGGCTGATCACCCCGCACTGGCAAATCCGCATCCACGAAACCGGCGAGCGCGCGGTGTTCGATCTGGCGGTTCTGACCGACGATACGCCCTATCCATTCCGCCTGCAGTGCGAGCAGACCGTGCTCTGCGCACTGGCGATGGAGCAGGCGCTAGCTGAGCCGCGGATCGACGTGAAGCGCGGCTTCCGCGCTGCCGCCGTGACTCAAACTGACGACGCGGTGACGGTCACTGCCGATGATGGCCATCAAGTCACGGCGCAATGGTTGATCGGCGCGGACGGCGCCCGCAGCGTCGTGCGCAAGCAGTGCGGCTTCGAGTTCGAAGGCTTCACCTATCCCGAGACGACGATCCTGGCGACCTCGCACTTTCCGTTCGAGGACCACATTGAAGGCCTTTCAAACGTCAATTACTGCTGGTCGGATCGCGGAACTTTCAGCCTGTTGCGCCTGCCCGACCTGTGGCGGTGCAGCCTTTATTCGGACCCGGGAGAAAGTCTGGACGACGCACTCCAGCCCGCGGCAATTGCGGCGAAGCTGCAGCAGATCGTGCCCTCAGCAGATGGCCATGCCGTGGGCGAAGTTCGTCCCTATCGCATCCACCAGCGGATCGTTGAAACCTATCGCCAGGGGCGGGTGCTGCTGGCAGGAGATGCGGCGCATCTTAACTCGCCTTCGGGCGGGATGGGGATGAACGGTGGCATTCACGATGCTTTTGCCCTGGCTGATGGCCTTCACCGAGTGGTCACTGGCAGTGATCCCGCCCTGCTCGATCGCATCTCGCGCCAGCGCAAGGCCATCGCCCAGGAACAGATCCTCGCCCAGGCGCACCGCAACCGCTCGCGGATGCAGGAGCGCGATCCTGTCCGGCAGCGCGAGGAACTCGCAATCCTGCAGGCGATCTGCGCCGATCCGATGCGTCTGCGCGACTACCTTCTTAAAAGCGCGATGATCGAGGGTCTGCGTCAGGCCGAGGCGATCCAGTGAGGAGTGCCCCGATCGCGGTTCTAACCCCGATGGCCAACCCCACGGTCGAGCGTGAGTTGCGCCAGCTTTTGCCGGCCGACTATGCCTATGTCGTCGGGCGACTGGTCAGTGCGGAGCCAGATTCGACGGAGCGCCTGCGGCTATACGCCGAAAACCTGCCCGCTTCGCTCGACCAGTTCGGAGGAATGCCGCTGCGCGCGATCGCCTTTGCCTGCACCGCTTCGAGTTATTTGATCGGCCAGGCAGGCGAACAGCGAATTGCTGCGACGATCGATCGCCCGGTTTTGTGGGCGGCTCATGCGATCCGGCAATGTCTGGCCCTGATCGGTGCGCGCCGGATCGCGGTGGTTTCGCCTTATCCGGCCGCAATCCACGCCGCCGGCATCGAATACTGGCGCCACGCCGGGTTCGAGGTTATCGATCACCGGCGGGTCGAGATCGGGTCGGCCGATACCCGGGCGATCTATGGCCTGGGTGCCAGCGCGGCGCGGGAAGCGCTGGCCGCGGCCACGGCAACGAAGCCCGACGCGGTCCTGCTGTCAGGCACCGGAATGCCCACGCTCGACCTGATCGATCCGAAGGGACCCATCCCGGTGATCTCTTCCAACCACTGCCTTGCCGTCGCGATGATCGCGCATTCGAAAGCCCCGACATGACCGAGATCTGCACCAGCTTCATCGATGGCCGCTGGACCGATGGCGCGGGCGCCCATCGCATCCCGGTTATTTCGCCGATTGACGAAAGCGCAGTGGCACAGATCGCAGAGGCTGACGCGGCAGAGGTCGATCGTGCGGTCATGGCCGCTCGCGCGGCGTTCGAACGCGGCGAATGGCGCCGCGCTCCCGTGGCGAAGCGCCAGGCGGTGCTCCGCCGCGCCGCCGAACTGATCCGCGAACGCGCCGATGATCTGGCCGAGCGCGAATGCACCAACACCGGCTTGCCGATGCGCCAGATCCGTGAGCGCCACGTGCGCCGTTCAGCCAGCAACTTTGAATTCTTCGCCGACTTTATCGGTCAGACCAGCAACGAAAGCTATGAGCAGGACGCGCCGTTCCTGACCATCGTGCGACGCGAACCTGTGGGCGTGGCAGCGCTGATTGCGCCATGGAATGCGCCGCTGGCCCTGGCGACGATGGAAATGGCCGGGGCGCTGGCTTTCGGCAACTGCTGCATCATCAAGCCGTCCGAACTTACTCCGCTGGAATTCGTGCCGCTGCTCGAACTGCTGCGCGAAGCTGGCATTCCTGATGGAGTCGTCGGCCTGGTCAACGGACGGGGGCCGGTGACCGGGGCCGCGCTGGTCGAGCATCCCGGGATCGACGTGGTCGCGTTCATCGGCGGCACCGAAACCGGGCGGCATATTGCCCGCGCAGCCGGGGGCAACCTCAAGAAATATGTCGCCGAGCTGGGCGGCAAATCGGCCAATATCATCACGGCCGACGCCGATTTCGAACGCGCGCTGGACGCAGCTCTGGTGGGCATCTTCGCCAACAACGGCCAGCAATGCCTGGCCGGCTCGCGCATCCTTGTCGACGAGACGATTGCCGAGCGGTTCATTGAGCGTTTCGTTGAGCGCACTCGTCGGCTCAAGGTCGGCGACCCGCGCGATATGGCCACCGAGGTCGGCCCGGTGATCAGCAAGGCGCAGTACGACCGCGTCCTCGCCTTTGCCGCCGACGCCGACGTGCTGACCGGCGGAACGCGCGCCGAGGGCTTCGACAAAGGCTACTACGTCGCCCCCACGGTGGCCCGCGCCCACGACAACACCACCCGGCTGTGCCAGGAGGAAATCTTCGGGCCCTTCGCGACGTTCCTGACCTATCGCGGGCTCGACCAAGCGATCGAACTTGCCAACCAGAGCGAGTTCGGGCTCGTCGCCTATCTGTGGAGCAACGATCTGCCTTCCGTGATGCGCGTACAGGATGCACTGCAGGCGGGGACAATCTGGGTCAATACCCCGGTCGCGCGGGATTTGCACGCACCGTTCGGCGGTTACAAGAATTCCGGGGTAGGACGCACCGGTGGTCTTTCAAGCCGAGCGCTGTTCACCGAGGAAAAGGTCTTGACCATCCCGATGGGCGAGTTTCCGATCGGCAGGATGGGCTAGAACAAAGTAAGGTCGCTTTGAAAACCTTCATCATTGCGAGCGGATCGAAGCATTCTGGGCCTCACGCGTGACCCACCGAATTGCCACAAACCTCAGGTCCTCGCGGTAGCGAGTTTTGCGGACGCTTGTTCTCCTCCCCGACGGCTTCAGCCGACCAGGTCCATCGCCACACGAAAGCCCAGAATGTAATAGCGGCCGACCGACGAGAAGCGTCGCGCGGCGCGGATGTAATATGCATCGTTCCACCACGATCCGCCCCGGCCGACATGTTCGGTGCAGTCGCCGCTCACGTCGGCCGAGCCATCGGCAGGGCTGGGCTTGGTGAAGCTGTGGAGGCCGCAGTCGGCGGTCCATTCGCCGACATTGCCGAGCATGCCGTAAAGCCCGAAGCCGTTGGCGATACCGAAGGTGGCCGGTGCGGTGTGCGAATAGCCGTCATCGCAGGTGAACTGGTGGCGCAGGGCGTGGACGTCGGCCACATTGGCAAAGCGGCACGCTTCATCCACCCCGTCGCCCCAGTAACGCGCGGTTTGCGTTCCTGCCCGGGCGGCATATTCCCATTCGGCCTCGCTGGGCAGGCGGTAATGCCTGCCGGTCTTGGCCGACAGCCAGGCGGCATAGGACTGTGCATCGTCCCATGTCACACAAACCACCGGATGGTCGGGCGCTTGCGGGAATACTGGCTGGTCCCATGACGAACCCTGCACCGGCAGCCAGCCCTTGAAGACATTCTCGACCTTGAAAAATGCTTGGCACTCGCCCCCGGAGCGCCTGGTTTCGGCGACGAACACCGCATATTGCGCCACGGTGACTTCGGTCTGGGCCATGGCAAAGGGTCGGGCGATGGTCACCGCCTTTTGCGGATGCTCGCGCGCTGCCTGGTCGACGGGCATCTTTTCACGGTCGGTTTCGGCCTGGGTCGATCCCATCACGAACTTGCCGACGGGAAGCGCGATCATGTCGGGGCAATCGCGGCAATGGCGGAAGGATGCTCCTGCCAGCGGATCGACCCTGACCGGCGCAGCGGCGCTCACCGGCGTGAGCGAAAGCGTGACAGCAAGGGTGCCGACAACAGCTGCGCGCAGGACGAACCGCCGTGCCGGTGGGCTTGATCGCAACATGGAATTTATCTTTTCGCAAAAGCTGGCGATCACATTGGTATACCAAATAACTACGCCACTCAACTGTGCTCGCAAAAAAGATAACTGGTTGTCCGCCTTTGCGAGTTTGGTATACAACTTTGATGACATTCGAACAGCTTGTCGGTACCGAGCCCCACGCGGAAGCGCGCTTAACGGACGGGGTCAGTCGGCGTTGGGTGCTGGGCGTCAGCGCCACCGGAGCGGGCCTGCTGTTGAGCGGCTATCGGAGCCGGGCGTTGGCGATGCCAAAGCCCCCGCGGGTCAGCCCGTTTCTGGCCCTGAACACCGATGGTTCTAGCATATTCTATCTTCCTTCGGCCGAGATGGGCCAGGACGTCTACACCACTCTGGCGAAGATCTTTGCCGATGAGGCCGGGCTCGATTGGGCGGCACTCGCCATCGAATTTGCACCACACAGCCGCGAATTCTACAACCTGCTCGGCACGCAAGCGACCGGTGGCAGTCGGACTGTCCGCCAGTGGTACCTGCGCCTGCGCAAGGCCGGAGCCGCGGTGCGCCTGGCCTTTCTGCAAGCGGCCGCAGACAAGCTGGCAATGCCGCTTGCCGCCCTTCGTGCCGAGAATTCGGCCGTGATCCATGGCGCGACCGGGACGCGGCTGAGCTACCATGCCCTGGCCCCGTTGCTCGACGGCAAGCCCCTGTCGGACGAAGCGCCGCTCAAACCGACTGGCGACTTGCGGCTCATCGGGCACAACATCCCCCGCCGCGATACTCTGGCCAAGATCACTGGAAGCGCGCAGTTCGGCGGCGATGTGCGCATGCCGGGCCAGCTCTACGCAGCCGTTGCAATGGTGCCTGAATGGACCCCTGGCATCGCTGCGGCGACCATTCCGACAAACCTGGGCAAAGGCGTTGTCGGCACCCATCGCTTTGCCAATGCGATCGCCGTCGTCGCCCGCAGCTGGGCTGCGGCCAGTGGGGCGGCAGTCCGGATCGAACTGACTGCGCGGGCCCTTCCCGGCGCTGCCCTGGATAACCAGGCGATCGAAGCAGAACTGGATCGCGCAATAACTTCTGGCCCCGGCAATCTGGTCTCGCGCCACGGCGATGCCAATGCCGGGCTGGCCCTGGGCACGCGGCTGCAGGCGATCTACGATGTGCCCTATCTGAGCCATGCCTGCATGGAGACCATGACCGCTACTGCGCGAGTGAGCGATCACGACGCGCACATCGTTCTGCCCACCCAGGCACCCGATCGCACGGCCGAGGTCGCTGCGGAAATCCTTGGTTTGTCGATTGATAAGGTCCGTGTCGACAACACCTTTCTGGGCGGAGGGTTTGGGCGCAAGGGCACCGATTTCCAGGTCGTCCGCCAGGCAGTGGTGCTGGCGAAAAAGTTCGGTCGCCCGGTCCAGGTGATCTGGGACCGCCAGACAGACATGCGCAACGATCTCTACCGCCCCGCCGCAAAGTTCGTGTTCGAGGCCGCGCTCGCCAACGACGGAACGATCACTGCGGTCCGCACCCGTGGCGCGATGCAGTCGATCCGCAAGCAGCGGTTTCCCAAGTTCTATAAAAACACCGCGCACGAGGCCCCCGAAGACCTGTTTCCCTATGCCAGCGCGGCGGCGGAGCACCGCTGGATCGAAGCAGACCTGCCGATCTCGGTTGGATATTGGCGCAGTATCGACAACAGCCATTACCCGTTCGCTACCGAAAGCTTCATCGACGAACTGGCGCAGCTGGCTGGGCAGGATCCCGTCGCCTTCCGGCTTGCCCGCCTGGCCTCACGGCCGCGGGCGAGCGCGGTGATCCGAGCGGCAGCCGAGATGGCCGGATGGCAGGCGCCTGTGGCAAGCGGCAGCGGTCTGGGTATCGCAATGATCGAGGCGTGGGATAGCGCCTGTGCCCAAGTCGCCAAAGTGACCATGATGGAGGGCAAACCTATGGTCGAAAAGATATGGGCTGCGGTCGATTGCGGGCTGGCGGTTTCGCCGCAAGGCGTGCGCGACCAGATCGAAAGCGCGATCGTCTATGCGCTGACCGCAACCCTGCACGGCACGATGACGGTCACGGACGGGCAGATGGTCGAAAGTAATTTCAGCGAGCATCCGATCCTGACGATGGCCGAAATGCCCGAGATAGTGGTGCGGATCCTGCCGTCTTCAGCGAACCCTGGCGGGGTGGGCGAGCTGGGCACTCCGCTGGTCGCACCCGCTGTCGCCAATGCTATTTTTGCAGCGACCGGCAAGCGAATCCGCCGCCTGCCGCTTGGGCGGGCGTTCGACTTGACCTAGCCCCGTTTTGAATAGGGGGCCGGGATCATCGCGCGCGATCCTGAAGCCCACGTCGGTTCCGGCAAAACCGGTCTCGCGGTGGCCGCGGCTGGTGGCGCGGGCGCTCAGCGGACGCGAGGCCCAGCTGCCCCCGCGCATCACCCGCTCCTCGCAGCCGCCGCTCCACACCCAGGCGCGTGAATCCCTAGCCCGGTTGGCATAGCTGGCGGTGTAGCAATCCTGCGCCCATTCCCAGGCGTTGCCGATGACATCGTAGAGCCCATAGGCATTGGGGTTGAACGAGCCGACCGGGGCGAGGGCCGCGAAACCATCGGCACACTGGGCGTGCGGCCAGGCGAACGAATAGGTGCGCAGTGCGGTTACATCGAATGTGTTGGCATTGTCGCAAGCGTCGGAAATCGAGACTCCTTCGAACGAGTTCCAGCCCCAGTAACGCGGTGCATCGACGGTGCCGCGTGCGGCATATTCCCACTCGGCTTCAGAGGGCAGGCGATAGGGCCGCCCGGTCTTGGCGGAAAGCCACGTCACATAGGCTTGTGCGTCATGCCAGGTGACGCAAGTGACGGGCCAGTCTTCGCGCACCGGATCACCAGCGGCTGTGCGCTGCCATGCGGCCTTGCTGGACAGGGTCCAGCGCCCATCCTCATAGGCGCGGCAGGCTGTGGCCGCGTGATAGCCACTTGCGCGGACAAAGCGGGAAAACTGCCCGACGGTCACCTCGGTTCGCCCGATCAGAAACGGCGCTGGCACGGTAATGGAGACAGGGGGGCTCTCGCCGGTCGCCTCGGACGCTTCATAGCCCCCGGGGCGCGTGCCCATCGAAAAGGTACCCTGGGGGAGCGTCATCAAGTCCGGACAATCGCTACAGTCGCGGGTTACCGCCAGCGGCGGCGAGGCGGGCGGGCTTGCCGCCTTCGCCACATCCGGCGCCAAAGCGAACGCCGCAGCCAAGCCCAGGGCCAATCCCACCACACCCTTCATGGGGCCAGCTCCCGCACAAGCCGGAACCCGAAGAACACCGCACGATCGCCTGGCCGACCATCGCCGTGATAGGCCGAGCGGCTGCGTGCAGGCGCAGTCATCCACGATCCACCGCGCTGGATGCGGCGTTCGCAGCCCTCCCACACCCAGGCGCGCTGATCCTTGGGGCGGCCGACGTAGCTGTTCGACGAGCAGTCCTCGACCCATTCCCACACGTTCCCGATCATGTCGTAGAGGCCGAAGGCATTGGGGCGGTAGCGGCCAACAGGCGCCAGATCCGCCGCCCCGTCGCGGCATTGCGCAACCTCCCAGGCGAGCGGATAGGTCTCGCGTCCGGTAAGATCAAACGTGTTGGCAAAGTCGCAGCCATCGTCGGGATCGTTGCCCCAGAAGCGCAAGGTTTGGGTTCCGCCCTTGGCGGCATATTCCCACTCGGCCTCGCTGGGCAAACGGTAGGTGTGGCCGGACTTGTGCGAAAGCCAAGTGGCGAACGATCGCGCCTCCGTCCAGTCGACGCAAGTGACCGGCTGATCGTCCGAGACAATTTGGGGGAAGCCTGGATTTCGCCAGTCGCTGACCGGGCGGTCGAGGAAGCGTGACTTAACCGCGTCCCAGGTGCGGCACGGCGACTTGGGCACGAAGCCGGTTTCGCTGGCGAACCGGGCGAACTCGCGCCGGGTCAGTTCATATTGGCCAATTGCGAAGGGCTGGGCGATGGTGATCAAGGGCAGGTCGTGTTCGGCGGGGTGCTCGGCCGCTTCGGGGCTGTCGCCAATCGTGCCCATGACGAAAGTACCTGTGGGGATCACCACCATCGGCGGGCAATCGCGGCAATCGCGGATGATCTGACCGGGGCGTGCGACTGGGGCGGCGGCAGACGCCGCCGGGATGATGGTCACGGCCAGCACCAGTCCTGCCAACCCAGTCGTCAAACCTCGAAGCATGGCTAACCCCTCTGTCCTTTTGGTATACCGGCCGTGGCAATTTGCAAGTCGATCGGTTATAGCGGCAGCGCATGGCAGTCACCTTCACCCTCAACGGCCGGCACGCCCGCTTCGATGGCGAGGGCGACACGCCGCTGCTGTGGGCGCTTCGCGAGGATATGGGCCTGCGCGGGACCAAGTTCGGCTGCGGCAAGGGACTGTGCGGGGCCTGCACCGTCCATCTCGACGACGCTGCCGTGCGCTCATGCTCGGTGCCGATGAGCGCGGTCGAAGGCACGAAAGTGCGGACTATCGAAGGGCTGGGCAGCGTCGGCGCGCTGCACCCCGTTCAGCAGGCCTGGCTCGAGATCGACGTGCCGCAATGCGGCTTTTGCCAACCCGGCCAGATCATGGCCGCCGCCAGCCTGCTGCGGGCTAATCCGCAGGCCAGCGATCAGGACATCAGCGACGAGATGACCAACCTGTGCCGCTGCGGAACCTATCGCAAGATTCGCGCCGCCATCCACCGGGCGCAAGTGCTGATGGCCGCCGCCAAGCCCTAGCGGCTGTATTCTGAACCTCGCTTCGCTCGCAATGACGAATGGTTTTGATGGTGAAACATTGCGCGTTGGCGATGAGTTATGCGGATCAGAACTTGGCCGTCATCCGCATTCCGAACTCGCGCTTGGGCTGGGGGGAAACGTTGATCCCCTGATGCTGGGTGAAGGTCGAGAAGTTGACCGGGCGGCTGAAGTTGGAGAACCGCGCCGCAGCGGCATAGTTCTGGTTGTTGAGCAGATTGTCGACGAACAGTTCGTAGCGCACGCCCCCGGACTCCAGCCCGCCGCGCAGGTTAACCCGGGCATAGCCCTTGGCAAAGGCGAGGTTGGATTCGTCGGTGAAAGCCTTGCCGAAATAGATCACGTCAGCCCGGGCAAACCCGTCCAGCCTGTCGGCGACCGGGCCATGCCAGCTCACCGCGACATTGCCACTCCACTCGGGAAAGCGCGGGATCACGTTGCCCTTTTGCTGCGTGAAGCCGGCGATCGCCTGGACGAAGTTGAACAGGTAGTTCTTGTAGCGGGCATGGGCCCAGGCGATATTGGCCTCGACCTTCCAGTGACTGTCGAGGGCAAAGCGGGTTTCCAGTTCGCCGCCGTAGATCCGGCCATCGCCGGTCACCAGCACGTTGTTGCCGCGGAAAAACGGCACCAGTGCGTTGTTGGCATCGCGCACAGTTTCGGGCTGGCCGATCGCAGCGGCAGGATTGACCGTCGGGTCGCAGCCGATCACGCCCACGCCTGCCGAACGGCAAGTCTGGTTGATCGTGGCCGTGACGCGACCCTTGATGTTCGACCAGTCATAGTAATAACCGGCCAGCCCGATGTAGAGGCGGTTTTCGAAGGCGCTCTGCTTGATCCCGGCTTCCCAGGCCTTGAGCACTTCCTGTCCGGTCGTGATGTTGAGGTTGGGGAACTGCGCGACGTATTGCGCCCGCTCGCGCGTGTCCGCCCGCAAGTATGAAGCGTTGATATCGCCCGGAATGGCGCCGATCGCATAGCTGGCATAGACTGTGGTGTGCGGATTGGGTGTCCACCGCGCGATGATGCGGGGCAGGAATTTGGTAAAGGTAGAGGTGATTGCGTTGGCGGTAACACCGGTAACCGCCGGGGTGCCGCCCTTGGTCAGCTTGTCGCGCTGATAGCGGCCTTCAGCAATGAGCGTGAAGTCCTTGACGATATCCCATTCCAGGCTGCCGAACAGGCCGAGCACGCGGGTCTGGTCGCTGTTGTCATAGGTCGACTTGTTGAGGAACGGGAACTGGCACTTGCTGAAGCTGGTCTGGTCGATTGTGACGACGCAGCCCAGCACGACGTTGCCCCCGGTGCCGCCGGTGATGAAGTCCTGCGAGTAATAGTTGACCCCCACCATCGCGCGGATCGGCTTGCTCTGCGGGGTGGAGATGCGGAACTCGACCGACTTGTCGTCGATCTTCTGTGGGTCGCTCTGGAACGAGCCGAACGTGTTGGTCAGGTCGGCGTCGCGGATCCAGTTGACCCGCTGCTTGTTGAGTCCGAGCACAAGATCGAAGTTGAAGCCGCCGATATTGTAGTTGGCGATGGCCGAGAGCCGCACCGAATTGCGGATCAGGCCAACGTAATTGATCGTCGGGACCCCGGCGGGCAGGGGCTGGCTACCATAGAAATCGAGCACATAGCTGGGGCCGACATTGACCCCGCCCTGGGCGTAGGCCGTGGTAAGTACGGTGTTGCTCGAATAGAGCGGCTGGCCGGTCAGGGTGCGGACATTGGCCGCATCGGGCAGGGCGCCGCAGACATAGCGCTTGGGCGAGACGACCTCGCCCGATGGCGTCGTCAGGGTCTTGCCGGTGCAGCTGTCGTTGATATCGCCGTCGATAAAGCCGCCAGCCGGGGCGCCGTCGCGGTCTTCCGAATAAGTCCCGCGCAAGCGGACCGAGAAGTTGCTTGAAGGTTCGAAGTTGAGCACGCCGGTGACCGCAGTGGTCTGTTCGTCACCCAGCCGACCGCCGTCGGTGGTCCGGTATTCGCCGCGCTTGGAATAAAAACGTCCGCCGATGCTGGCCGATAGCACGTCACGCACGAGCGGCCCTTCGAACAGCGTCTGGATATCGAACCGGCCGCGAGTTGTGCCCAGCGCATCAAATTGGCCCTTCATATCGGTCAGGCTGGGCTTGTGCGTGATGAAGTTGACCGCGCCGCCAAAGGTGTTGCGCCCGAACTGGGCCGACTGCGGGCCCTTGATCACTTCCACCCGTTCAAGGTCGAGCAGCGACAGCGAGGTCCCTCCATTGAGCACGTAGACGCCATCGACGAACAGCGCGCCGGTCGCGAAAGACGGCGAGAACTGGCTGGTGTTCATGCCGCGAAAGCGCAACTGGGTGTTGTAGCGCCCCGGCTCCTGCCCGCCCTGCTGGTTGAACTGGAAACCCGGGGTCTGCAGGCTGATGTCGGTCAAGTTGGCAAAGCCGGCCTCCTTGATCGCCAGATCGGTGAAGGCGGTGATCGCTACTGGCGCGGTCAGCAGGGTTTCTGCTTTTTTACGGGCGGTAACGATGATCTCGCCCGGGTCGTTAGTGGCCGCAGCCGCGCTGTCCGGTGCAGGAGTATTTTGCTCAGCCCAAGCGGCGGTAGGGATAGTGACGAACAACACCGCACTTGCCAATAAAGCCGAACGCAACATCATGGTGACTCCCTGCATACCCTTGTTTTTCATCACAGCCTATTTGGTATACCAAGTCAACTCCAAATAGCTGGTTAGGCCATCATTATGGCATTTTGGTATGCGATCTGCGATGATTATGACACCTGGGCTAAATGCCTGTACGCCGCCGCCTGGTTGAATTAGCCGAAAAATTGTCCAGTCCGGTCTGGCGAGAGGCTATCAGTCTAACCGCAACGCCGTGGCGCTTCGTCGCCTTCCTGATAAACGCCAACGCTGCGGAATTGTTGCGTTTCTGCGTGGCGCAGGACTTGAGAACCGCACCTCGTAATCCACCGCCCGCCACAGGCAATGCGTCTTGCTGTTGATCTTGACGGATACTTCATCGAAATGCCGCCGCCATTACCCAAACCCCGCATCCGTTGCGACCCGCTGGCGGCGGATGTCGGTTGCCAGCATCGGCCCAAGACGGTTCCATCAGTGCCGCACGGTCTCGAAACAGATGTCGATCCCGCGCTCGACCAGCAGATCCTCGACGTTGCCCAGTAACAGCTTACAGCGGGTGCACATCATCGTCACCAGCCGGATCACCTCCGGCGACGCGTGAAAATAACGGAATGGATTAATCGGCTTGGGCCAGCTCATTCCGAAACTTTTACGTCCCTCGCCAAGGTCGCCACCTCCTTATGACAAGACTTGCTTGAGGGAGAGCGGCGGCATTGCCGAAGGCGCGCTCCGCCGCTAGGCAACTGGGATATGATTGAGTTTAAGTATCTGCTTGAAAAAATTGGTGACGCAGAATTTTCCGATGCGCCGTTTCCGCACATTCAAGTCGGCGCGTTCTTCTCGACCGAACACTTTGCTGAGATTATCGCCGCTAGTGAGATTGCCCTTCCGGTCTGCGGCGATGACCGGTCGCTGCTTTCTGCACTTTTGGACAACGGCTATCGCATCCTCGATTTTCCAGGATGCTTTAACAAGCCCGAAGACTACATCGCGTGGCACAGGACGGGCCATGACGCCGCGAGCCGCGATGTCATCGAAGGCGAGTTTGGCCTGGTCTTGCGGTTGGTGAAGCCGCTGACGCCAACCATTTCGCGCCTGAAGGCGTTTCTCGAATCCGAACTTTTCGTTGCAAGTCTTGCGGCCAAATTCAGCATCGCACCAAAGGATTGCGTCTACGATTGCGGGATCCAGAAGTACCTTGATGGTTATCAGATCAGTCCGCATCCCGACATCCGGCGTAAGGCGCTGACCTATATGATAAACATCAATCCTTTTCCCGCGTCAGAGCAGCTTTCGCATCACACGCAATACCTGCGTTTCAAATCCGAATTTGCCTATATCAGCGCCTATTGGTCGGGTAATCCCGCAGTCGAGCGGGCACACCTACCCTGGTTTGTTGCCGAACCCGTCTGGACGCATACGCATAACAATTCGGCAGTTATTTTTGCGCCTTCTAACGAATCGCTGCACGCGGTCAGGGCGAGCTACGATCATTTGTCGGGGCAGAGAACCCAGCTTTATGGCAATTTGTGGTATCGGAAACCAACGGTCCTGCCCACGGCTAACTGGTCCCAACTCGCGATATCCGCGCGTCTGCCACCTGAACACGGCCTAGCTGGTTTCAGGCATAAGGTTTCGGGCTTGCTGCCACCTGCGGTGAAATCGTTGCTGCGGTCAAAGCGGTCGAGCTCGGAAACCGGCCTGCATTATCGCAAGACGGTTGATCGGGCTTAAATCCGGCTCGGCGCCCGCAACGGCTCCAGCAACCTATTTCCGCAGCAGCCGCCGCCTGACGCGGGCGAGCAGGTGACCGGTGTGATGGTGGGCCTGCGCAATCAGGGTGTTGTGCCAGTCTGGCGGCAAGGAGGATCGCAGCTCTGAAACCGACGCAAGTTGTCGCTCGCGCCGAACCGCAGCAAATTGGTGAAGCGTGGTTGCCAGCCGCATACGACGTTCGTCGAGCAACTTGGGCGAACCGAGGCACATCGCCTGCAACGCCGAAACTGTCTCGAACCCCGAAAGCATCTGTGGCGCAACTTCCAAATCGAACGCCGAATAAAAATCCCTAAATTTGAAATTGCGGCCCCACACCTTGTCACCCAGGACCAGCCACCCGCACGGAATATCCAGACCCCAGCCCACAGCCAGCCCATGCAGACTGGATGAGAGAATGTATCGGCACGCTGCGATCCGGTCGATAACGGATTGCACATCGGCACTGCGAGGGTCGATAATTTGCACACAGCTGCCATGTTGCTGCCTGAGGCGCATTACCGCCTGGTTGGCGGTGTCGGCCGCGTGAACGACAATGCCGATCGGATGACAGTCTCGCGCGGCGGTGGTTTTACTGAAAAGAATTCCAGGGTCGCCCAGCGCAATTTGGCCGACATCGCGTCTGATCCGCTGAACCGACAAGCGGCCGCGGAGCGCCAGGATTGTTGCACTGGCAAAGTTCCTTCGGCTTTCGGCGGACATGAAGCCCGCTCCAAAGATTGTGGCGCGGGTCATTTCGGGAATGTGTTCAAGGATGCTGCCGATCCCGAAAAATTCGGCAGAACGCGGCCCCGTCAATTGCGCTTGAATGCCAAATTCAGCGAGCAGCGCCGGCGTCAGGCAATCGCCAAAATTGGGCTCACGTGTCCACCAATAGGTTGCAAGGGACAGGTCATCCATGGTCGCAGACGCACCGGTGTTCGGAACTTCCGGCATCCTTTGCTGTACCACCTCACGGAAGCATTCCCGTTGCGCGAGAACTTTGCTAACGCAGGGTTTGGTGTAATTCAAGGTTAGCGTCGGCCCGAGGCTGGCGGACATGGCGATTAACGCGGCAAGGAAATTGGTGACGTTTTTGGGGGCTGCCATTGTTGCCGACAGCGGCGAGCAGCCGACACCGGTTTCGGCTGGACAGCCACACGTCCGCGACCTGGTTTCGGTGATTATCCCGACTTTTAATCGGGCAGCAATGTTAGTCGAACTCCTCGACAGCCTGGCCGCGCAGACATGGCCGATGTTTGAAATCATCCTCGTCGATGACGGATCAACCGACGATACGGCCAACCTGCTGACGCGGTGGCGCGGCGCGCACCCTACGGTCGACCTGACGGTGCTGCGCCAGCCTAATGCCGGACCGGCTGCGGCCCGCAATCGGGGATTCGAGCTGGCGCAGGGCGAATTCATCTTTTTCATCGATTCCGACGATCTCGTCTGCCCCGCTGCACTCACCGACCTGGTATTGTCGCTCCAGCAAAGCGGAAAACCGTATTGTCTGGGGACGATTCTGGTTACCGACATTGCCGGGGTGGCCATGATCAAGCAGGACAACAGTCGTCCCAGGCAGGACGCGGCCAATATTCTGCGCAGCGCGTGGATGACCCATGCGGCCTTGTACCGGCGTGAAACGGTCACCCACGCCGGCGCCTTCAACGCGGCCTTGCGGATCGGAGAAGATTCCGAGTTTCAATGGCGCGTTGTCGCAAAATGCGGCCTGGGGCAGGTCATCGCTACCGTGGTTGGCCTGCGCCGTGAACATGGCATGGGTCATTTGAGCGTCGGACGCCATGACAGTCAGATCTATCGCGACAGCATTGTCGCTATTCAGACGTTTTCGGGCTGGTTGCAGGACAACCTGCTCGCAACTCCTGAGCTCGACCGGACCTTGGCCCGCCGCCTAACAGTGACCGGCCTGCGGTTGGGGTATCTTGGCGATCATCGCGCCAAAGCCGCAGCATTTGCGATGGCGGCGAGCCTGCCTGGCGCCCCTCCGATGACCGCGCTGGTTGCAAAGTGGCTAGGAAAGATCAATTCCGATGCGTTTTTCAGCCCGATAAAGTATGTGGTCTGGAGCTATCGCCAGCTTAGGAAGTTGCGCTTTGCGATAGACTGGCTGACATTGCCCGGACTACGCCGTCTTTCAGATGAACAACCTGATCGCAGTCTTTCAATGCGCTTGGCCGATGCGAGACAGCGATGATCGTCATCGCACCGCGCAGCCCCGCCAAAGTCTGCATTAAGTCTGTCTCGGTCGCTAAATCCAGCGCGTTTGTCCCTTCATCCATCACGAGCACTTGTGGCGCGTGATAGAGCGCCCGGGCAATCCCGACCCGCTGGCGCTGCCCGCCGGATAGGCTGAGCCCGCGGTCCCCCATCCTGCTGGCGAGCCCGGCAGGCAGCTGCGACATCCAGTCTCCAAGTTGCGCAAGACGAATGGCGCGCTGTACCGCAGCATCGTCGATAGCGGCATCATCAATGCCGAAGGCAATATTGCGCCGCAAGGTATCGTCCGTCAGATAGATGGTCTGGGGAACATATCCGAGGAGCCGTTGCCATGCGCCGAGGTTGGTATGAATCGGCACACCATCGACGCGAACCGCACCACGCTGCTGCACGAGCAACCCCAGAATAACGTCCACAAGCGTCGATTTGCCCGCGCCGCTTGACCCGACGACCCCGGTCATTGCGCCTTTTGCAATACGAAGCGAGACCTCGGACAGCGCATCCCGGCCCGCGCCGGGATAGCGATAGGTCACGTGGTCGAGCGTCAGTTCCCGGTCGAAAAGCAGCGGCGCAGTTCCTGCTGCGCGCGAAGTGCCGGGTTCTAGAGCAAGTTCGTGAGCGACGTGAATCATGGTCGGGCCGAAATAGCGCATGGCCTGTAGTCCGTTGAGAATCCGATAGATTGATGGGCTCAACCGGAACGCCGCTGCCGCAAAAAATCCTAGGACCGGGATCAGATTGCTCTGTCCCTGCCATTGCAGCACCAGCACGATCAGGGCCATGGCAGTTACCGCCAGCAACTCCAGCCACAGCCGCGGCATAGCATTCAATGTTGCACTGTGTTCCGCAGCCTCGGCGCTGGCGCGGTTGTGGACTTCGAACTGATCGAGAATGACCTTCTCGCGCCCGAGCAGGAGCACTTCCTTCACGCTGTGCAAACCCTGCTGCAGCTGTTGCTGCTTCAATGCGTTGTGATGCCGCAGCGCCGCGCCATGGCTGGTCAGCAGCGATCGGGTCGGCAAGATTATCAAAAGCCCGGCCAGACCGGTAATGACGGCAGTTGCCAGACCGGCGATCGGCGAAACCAGGATCAGCAGCACCACAATACCCGAGGCGGAGAACAATTCGGCAGCGGTCACCAGCGCATTGTTGAACCCGACCGCAGCATCGCGGGCCTCATTGTGGATCGTGCTCGCCAGATGCGCGGAATTCCGGGACAGATGGAATTCATAAGGTTGGTGCAAGTAGCAGGCATAGAGCTGCGCCGAAAAACCTGCCTGAAGACCAAAGCTAAACCGGTTTATCCGTTTGGTGAGATAGGCCTGAAACAGCGCTTTGACAGCAAACAGGCCGATCAGTGCGATCATGGCGATAGTGACCAGATCGGACCTGTGCTCGATTGCCAGACCTGCGGGCAACCGTGCCAATGTCGTGCTGCCTCCGGCCCCCACCAGGATTGCCATGACCGGCAAGACCGCGCCAATCCCGACCATTTCCGAAACAGTGCCGAGCACGATTATCGGTGAAAGTGCCAAGGCGCGCCTGCGATCCGGTGCGCCGAGACTGGCCCAGAGTATGCGGACAGCGTGGCCGCCCAGGTGTCCAGTTATCCGCGACCTCAAGTCCATGATGTCACCCATTGTTCAACTGTTTGCTCGCGCATCGATCGGCCACCCGACTACCCGCTGAATCTTAGTCCGGCAGATGCTGTCATGTCTAACCGCAACTCGTCTCCGATGGGCGCGTACTTCACGTCCATCATCACAACGAGGCGGATCACCCCCGGCGATGCGGTGCAGGAGCGGAACGGGCTGTCTGGCTTGCGTTTGCGAGGCATGGGCCGTGCCCTGGCCCGCACCTCCTAACAAGCGGTGCGGATGGTTTGACCGAGCCGTTTCGAGAAATCGCCGCAGAGGCTACGGGTCGAAAAGCGGATAAATGTCGCTTCATCGAGCCTAGCGGAGACTTGCGCCCCCAATCCAGAGTAGGCGAAAAGCGCCGAAAGCCGGGGGTTTTGTCGCAATCTAAGCTATCGATATATAACCGCAACCTGGGTGGAGGCCCGAGCCGGAATCGAACCGGCGTGCGAGGATTTGCAGTCCTCTACGTAACCACTCCGCCATCGGGCCTCACCGGTCACGGGGTCGCGCAACTAGCTTAGGCCAGCGTTGCGCGCAATCTTTATCCCACCCGCTCGAACGCAAGCGCGCGGTGTTCGAGGTCTGCCTGGAGCAGCCGCACCCGGATTGCTGCACCAGGCAGGACGCCGCGGGCGGTGGTGCGGGCGACCACCGGCAAATCGGCAAGTTGGATCCGCGCGCCGCGCTCGTCGATGTCGGTGACCACTGCTGCGAACGCCTCGCCTTCGCGGCCCGTTAACAGCGCGGCTTCGGCCAGGTCGATCACCGCACGGTCAATCTGGTTATCGCGCTGATCGGCGCGGGCCATGGTTTCAGGCAGGCGCGCAAAGGCCTCCTGCACGACCGGCTCGACCGCCCGACCATTGGCCACCGCCAGCGCCGCGCGCACGACATAGCGATCGGCCAGCCGTCGCAGCGGCGCGGTCGAGTGCGAATAGGTTGCCGCCATCGCCGCGTGCCACGGAATGACGCCGGGCTGCCATGGCTGATACGCGGCGCCGTTGCCGGCGCGGCGCACCGCGAGCATGAACGCGGCGGCACGCGGATCAGTGGGATCGAGCCGCCGCTCGAACTGGGTCAGCTCCATCGCTGCGGGCCATTCCAGCGCAAAGGCCTGCGCCGTGCGCCGCAACCGCGCGATTGCACGTGCGTCGGGCGCGGCCATGACCCGGAACAGGCCGGTATGCGCGGCCTGAAGCAGATCAGCCACCGCCAGGTTGGTCGCCAGCGACAGCGCCGCGTTGCGCCGTTCGGAGAGCAGTTGCGGACGCAAGTGGAGCGCGAACTTCGGGGTGCCATCGGCCGCCACGCCCTCGGCCTCGACTTCCTGCTCGGGGGGATCGACCCGCGCCGCGCCGCGCGCGTCCTCGGCCGCCTGGATGCGACTGGCGAGCTCGACAAAGCTGGCGGGAACGTCGCTGTCCTGGACGCTGTCATAGGCCAGTTTGGCCCGGCTGCGGACCAGTGCGCGCTCGGCCCCGTCAAGTTTGACCGCGCCATCGCCGGCAACGCGCACAGTGAACACTACCGCGGGTCGCGGGCCATCGGGGAGCAGGCTGGCGGCGCCTTCGCTCAGCACCCGGGGATAGAGCCCGGCCTTGCCGTCGGGCAGATAGCTGGTGGTCCCGCGTAGCCATGCCTCGCGGTCGATCGCACTGGCGTCATCCACGAACCAGGCGACATCGGCGATGGCATAGTGGAGCAGCAAGTCGCCGCCGCTGGCCTCGATCGCGAAGGCCTGATCGAGATCGGTCGAGCTGGCCGGATCGAGCGTGACAAACGCTGTGCCGGTGCGATCGACGTGTTCGGTGGGGGCGCGTTTGGCGGCGAGCTCGGCCTCGGCGAGGACCTCGGGCGGGTGGCTTGGGGGGACCTTGTACTGCGCGCGAATCGCGGCCAGGCCAGTGGCCAGAAGCCGGTCGGGATCGCGCAGGGTCTTCATCTGCGACAGGTGCTACACGGTGATCGGGTCAAGGCCAACTCAGTCCGCAAAGATCCCCGCCCGCCCGGCCATCTGGCTGGCAACCGCTTCGATCTGGTTCGGCGTCCCCAGCAAGCGCGCCTGCGCTTCGCTTTCGGCGATCAGGATCTGCGCCAGATCAAGGTCGGGGGCGCGGTTGAACAGGGCCTTGGCCGCGCGCACCGCGTGCGGATTGCGCTGGGCAATCTCGCGTGCGATCGCCTGCGCCCGAGCCAGCGGATCAGCGTCGAGCATCGTCGCAAAGCCCAGGTCCAGCGCCGCCGCACCGGTAAAGCTGCGGTTGGTATAGGTCAGGTCGCGCAGGACATCGTCGCGCACACAGCCGCGCCACAGGGCGAAACCGCCCATATCGGGGACGATCCCCCACTTCATCTCCATCACCGCCAGCTTCGCGTCGGGCGCGATCACCCGCACATCGCCGCCGGCTGCTATCTGCAGCCCGCCGCCCAGGCAGACGCCATGGACCGCGACGATCACCGGGACCGGAAGCAGGCGCCAAGCCAGGGCCGCCTGCTGAAAGCGGTTGGCCAGACCATGGCTACGCTCGGTCAACGGCACGCCTTTGGCAAGGTCGCCGGCCATGCTCGCCAGATCGAGCCCCGCGCAAAATCCGCGCCCCTCGCCCGCCATGACCACGCAGCGCAGCCCCGGCATGTCCGCCAGCGCCGCGCCGGCGCCAATCAGGGCATCGAACATTGCGGGATCGAGCGCGTTGAGCTTGTCGGCGCGGTTGAGGCGGAGCTGGGCGACGCCATCGCGATCGAGCGTGAAGCTCACCCGGTCCGGCGCGCCAAAATCGATGGTCATTCAAAAATCCCCGCGATGAGTGCTGGCTCGGGCCCTTTGCGCAGAACCAGGGCCTCGTCCAGCCCGGCAGCAGGCGCGCCGAGCAGGAACGGCGGTGGCGGCGGAGCAGCGGCCGGATCGGTGATCAGAACATAGCCGCCCTCGCGCGCCGTGCCGATCAGGTCCTGCAGACCGAACACTGCCAGCTTGGCCCGCAGCCGGAAGATGTGCACCGCCACACGGTTGGTTTCCGGGCAATGCGCGATGCGCCAGACCTCGCGCAGCAGGGTCATCCGGGCGACGGCGACACCTGGAGTCTCGGCGAGTCGCCAGAGCAGCGCGAACTCGCGCGGGTGCAGGCCGAGGCGGCGCGATTCGACGAAGCCGTCACGGGCGAAGAGATCGAGTTGCAAGCCTTTGATCCGGCGCGTTCGCGGCAGCGTGTCGGCCTGACTGGCGAGCCGCGCCGCGCGCGCCTCAACCTCACCGAGCGAGAGATCGCTGCCCAAAACATCGCCAAAGCCGCGGTGGAGCAGCCAGGTCCGTTCGTTCCAGTCATCGACCCCCAGCAGCAGGATGCGCTGCATCTGACGATCCCCGCCCTGGATCAGCCGCGCCCAGTGCTCAGGGTCGGCGCGGCCCACTTCGGCAAGTAGCGGCGTCTGGAACGAGGGCCCGTCCGCAGTAACGCCAAGCAATTGCCAGCCGCAGCGGCGCAGGTCATAGACCTGGGGAATATCACCGCTGCCCAACCAGCCGAATTGCCGCATGCGCGTCCCTCCATGGCCCGTAAAATTACACTCTCGGGGATGCTGCGAATCGGGTCATCAGACGTGCAGAACACAACAAGACAGTATGGTTAACAAGCTCGCTCGTGGCGAAAGTGGACGCGATCGGTGCGGTTTCAGGCGCCCGCGTCACTCAGCGGTGGTGTTGACGCCCATTCCGGCAAGGTAGCGTTTGATGTTGCGCGCGGCCTGGCGCAGGCGTTGTTCGTTCTCGACCAGGGCGATCCGCACGAAGCCTTCGCCTTCCTCGCCATAGCCTACGCCCGGGGCCACCGCGACTTCGGCATGGGTCAGCAACTGCTTGGAGAACTCAAGACTGCCCATCTCTTTCAGCGCCGGAGGTAGCGGCGCCCAGGCGAACATCGAGGCGCGCGGGCTCGGCACGTCCCACCCAGCCCGGCCGAAACTTTCGACCAGCACGTCGCGGCGTTTTTGATACAGCTGGCGGTTCTTCTCGACGATGTCCTGCGGGCCGTTCAGCGCCGCGCAGGCAGCGGCCTGGATCGGGGTAAAGGCTCCATAATCGAGGTAACTCTTGACCCGGGTCAGGGCCGCGATCAGCCGCGGATTGCCCACCGCAAAGCCGACCCGCCAGCCTGCCATCGAGTAAGTCTTGCTCATCGAGGTGAACTCGACCGCAACGTCCTTGGCGCCCGGCACCTGAAGGATCGAGGGGGTTGGATTGCCGTCGTAATAGAGCTCGGAATAGGCCAGGTCGGACAGGATCCAGACCTTGTTCTCTCTGGCCCAGGCAACCAGCCGCTCGTAAAATGCCAGATCGACCGTCTCGGCCGTCGGGTTGGACGGATAGTTGACGATCAGAATCGAGGGCCGTGGGACGGTAAAGGCCATCGCCCGGTCGAGCGCGCGCCAGTAGTCCTCGTTCGGCGTGGTCGGCACCGAGCGGATCGTCGCCCCGGCGATGATGAACCCGAAGGTGTGGATCGGATAGCTCGGATTAGGCGCCAGGACGACGTCGCCCGGCGCGGTCATCGCGGTGGCAAGGCTGGCCAGGCCTTCTTTGGAGCCCATTGTCATCACCACTTCGGTATTGGGATCGAGTTCGACCCCGAAGCGGCGGGCGTAATAGTTGGCCTGGGCCTTCCGAATGCCGGGAATACCCTTGGAGGCCGAATAGCCATGGGCATCGGCCTTTTGCGCGACTTCGCACAGCTTGGCGATGACATGATCGGCGGGCGGCAGATCGGGATTGCCCATGCCCAGGTCGATGATGTCGCGCCCAGCCGCACGGGCGGCGGCGCGCATGTCATTCACTTCGGCGATGACATAGGGCGGCAGGCGCTTGATGCGGTAGAACTCTTCGGACATTTGACCTTTTCCTGCGGATATTGCGCCGGGCGCGCCTGCCTATGCTGGAAGGCTGCGCCAGGTGCCATTCTGTCTCATAAAACGCGCGCTGATACCAAGTGGCACAAGCCAAGCTATCCACGCATCGCATGCATAAAACAGGTCGAAGTGCCTGCCATGCGCGAAAATGGCCCATAAAGCGAGATAGATGCGGAAAAAAATCGCACCCGAGGTTGTCGCCGCCAGCATCACCATCATGGCCCGGTGCGCGGCGATGCGGCCATGGCGGATGTGCCATATGCCCAAAGCCAGCAATGTGAGCCAGGCGCAGCCCTGCGCCGTGAAGCCTAATGCCGAGCCCATTGTTACCGGCACGACCAGCGCCACCGGCAGCGCGGTGACCCCAGCGACTGCGACGTCGATGGCAGCAACACGCCCGGCCATGCGGTGCCAGCGCGGGCGGCGGCGCAGCGCGATGGCCAGCGGCACCAGCAGCAGCGCGAGGCCGCCGGTCAGCATGTGCAGCGGGAAGATCACGGGGAGCAGTTCGACCTTGATGGCCAGGCTTTCCGGAAAGTTGTCGTTCAGGAAAGCCGCGGTAAGCGCCTTTATCGCAGCCATGATTACAAAGGCGGCGATTGCTGTTAGGATCACCCAGCGCAGGGCCCGTTTGACCGGGTCGGAAACCGAAACTGTCTCTAAGCCGGAGAATGCCATGACCGCTTTATCCCATCGGCCAGCCTTATCCCACCGGATTGCCCGCCTGTCGATGCAGCTGATTTGCGGCGCGGTCGCGCTTGCCGGGGCTGCCCATCTTGCCGCAGGCTCGCCCAGTGCTGTCTCGGGTGCTGCCTCGGGCACCAGCCCCTATTTCGGGCGTTGGGCCGTCTCGGAAGACCGGCCGGTGTTTACTGCCAGA
>JAYWBP010000117.1:0-4258 GCA_043781375.1 Novosphingobium sp. | reverse complement strand
GCGGCATATCAAGCCGAAGCGATGTCGGAAAACAGGTGGCTCAAACCGGCTTGAGCGCAATCTTCTTCGCGATCTTGGCCGCGGCCTTTTCGGCCTTTTTCCGCCGCGTGAAGACCTTGCGCATATAGCGCTGATCCTTGTCGCTCAGGACCTTTTCCGCCTCGACGAACTGCTCGGTTTCCTCCTCGCGGATGTGTTCGAGATATTCTTCCTTGAGCCCGCCAAAATGTTGCAGCCAGCCCTCGCCGGTGATGTCGCGGGCCGCCGCGTCGGCCATCAGCTTATCAAGCTTGTGATGATCGCCGATGGCATGGCGGGCAAATTCGGTGGTTTCGGGGACGCGCAACACGGTCGACCACAGCGCCTGCTCCTCGGCAGCAGCGTGACCGTGGACGTCACGGACGAATTCATTGAACAGCCGCTTGCGGTCAGGCGATGATGGCTCGGTCGCCTCGATCATCGCGATGAGCGCGCGGTGCTTGTCATGATCCTCCACCAGCCGCCCGAAGATCGCCGGATTGCCGCGGAACTTGGTAGCCGGGGTCGATCCGATCCGCGCCGGGACGTCGGGCGCGACGGTCTTGGCCTTGGCGATGGACGCTTCCTTGGCTTCGCGCTGGACCTTGGCGGGGGCGGTGCGGGGCATGTGGTTCCTTTCGGCTCGTGTGACGCGGATCAACTCCAAATGCTTCGACGCTCCGGCGGTTCCGTTACCGCGGCAACTCGCTCGCCCCCATCAGCATTTCATCGACCGAGCGCGCAGCCTGGCGGCCTTCGCGGATCGCCCAGACGACCAGGCTCTGGCCGCGGCGCATGTCGCCGCAGGCGAAGATCTGAGGGTCGCTGGTGCGGTAATCGGCGACGGTGGCATTGACGTTGCCGCGCGGATCGAGCGCGACCGCTGCCTGATCGAGCAGGCCCTGCTTGAGTGGGCCGGTGAAGCCCATGGCGAGCAGGATCAGGTCGGCGGGGAGGATAAATTCACTGTCCGGCACTTCGACCATTTCGCGATCGCGCCATTCCACGCGCACGCATTCAAGTCCGGTGACGTCGTTCTCGCCGGTGACCCGCTTGGTCAGCACCGCCCAGTCGCGCTCGCAGCCTTCTTCGTGGCTGGAGGACGTGCGCAGCTTGAGCGGCCAGTCGGGCCAGGTCAGCGCCTTGTCCTCCTTTTCAGGCGGGCGCGGCATGATTTCGAGCTGGGTGACTGACAGCGCACCCTGGCGGTTCGAGGTGCCGACACAGTCCGAGCCGGTGTCCCCGCCGCCGATGACGATGACGTGCTTGCCGGTCGCGGTCAGCGTCCCGCGCGGGGCGGCGCGCAATTCGTCGTCGCCAGCGTTGCGCTTGTTTTGCTGGGTCAGGAATTCCATCGCCGCGCGCACGCCCGACAGCTCGGCGCCGGGGATCTCCAGCTTGCGCGGCTCTTCCGCCCCGCCCGACAGGACTATGGCGTCGAAGTTTTCCTTGAGCGAGCCAACCGATATGGTAACGCCAACTTCCGTCGAAGTGCGGAACTGGACACCTTCGGCCTCCATCTGCACCGCCCGGCGGTTGATCAGGTGCTTTTCCATCTTGAAGTCGGGAATGCCGTAACGCAGCAGGCCGCCCACCCGGTCGTTCTTCTCGAACACGGTCACGCTGTGCCCGGCGCGGGCGAGTTGCTGGGCGCAGGCGAGCCCGGCGGGACCCGAGCCGACCACCGCCACGGTCTTACCGGTCTTGTACGGCGGAACCTGCGGCACGACCCAGCCCTGTTCCCACCCCTTGTCGACGATCGCGCATTCGATCGACTTGATCGTCACTGGCGCGTCGACAATGTTGAGGGTGCAGCTCGCCTCGCACGGGGCGGGGCAGATGCGACCAGTGAATTCGGGGAAATTGTTGGTCGAATGGAGGTTCGCCAGCGCGTTCTGCCAATCGTTTTCATAGACCAGGTGGTTCCAGTCGGGGATCATGTTGTTCACCGGACAGCCGGTGTGGCAGTAGGGAATCCCGCAATTCATGCACCGTGAGGCCTGGCCCTGCAGCGCGGCCTCGCCGTGGGACTGCGTAAATTCCTTGTAATGCCCCAGTCGCTCGCGCGGATCGGCGTAAGTACGATCCAGGCGGTCGAGTTCGAGGAAGGCGGTTTCCTTGCCCACTTTCAGCTTTCCGTTTCAAAAATTGGTGCGGGAGAGGGTCGCATGGCTATTCCGCCGCCACCGAGGCGGCTTCGATCCGCTCGGCTTCGAGTTGGTGGAGGGCGCGGGCATAGTCGCGCGGCATAACCTTGACGAATTGGCCGATTGCATTGCTCCAATCGTCCAGCAAAGCCCCGGCGCGGCGACTGCCGGTGTGGAGGTGGTGACGCTCGATCAGGATGCGCAGACGCTCGGCATCGTGACGCAGCATGTCGCCCATGCCGGGGTCGTTGACGCCGTTGGAGCGCTGCTGCGGCCGTCCGGCACCCCCGAAGTCAGAGGCATCCTCGTCGCGGCTGGCCGAGATCCGCGCCAGATCGACCATCGCACCGTTGGCCAGTGCGGCAAAGCGGCCTTCCGGATCGTAGACATAGGCGATCCCGCCCGACATGCCTGCGGCGAAATTGCGCCCGGTCCGTCCCAGCACGACCACCACGCCACCGGTCATGTATTCACAGCCATGATCGCCGGTGCCCTCGACCACCGCGACCGCGCCTGAATTGCGCACCGCAAACCGCTCGCCGGCCACGCCGTTGAAATAGGCCTCACCTGCGATCGCGCCATAAAGCACGGTGTTGCCGACAATGATGTTGTCGGGCGCATCGCGGGCGACATGGCCCGGCTGACGCACGATCACCCGGCCACCCGAAAGCCCCTTGCCGACATAATCGTTGGCATCGCCCGTCAGGTCGAGCGTTACCCCGTGGGCAAGAAACGCGCCGAAGCTTTGCCCGGCGACTCCGGTGAGACGGATCGAGATGGTATTGTCGGGCAGCCCGGCGTGGCCATAGCGCCGCGCGACTTCGCCCGAGAGCATCGCCCCGACGGTGCGGTTGACGTTGCGCACCGGGCGTTCGATCCGCACGGTCTCGCGCTTGTCGAGCGCGTCGGCACTGGCGGCGATCAGATCGCGGTCGAGCGCCAGATCCAGCCCGTGGTCCTGCGTCCCGGTCCAGTTGAGCGAAGCGCCATCACCCAGCGGCACCTGGTGGAGCAGCTTGGCCAGGTCGATCCCCTGCGCTTTCCAGTGATCGACTGCTGGCCGCGTTTCCAACCGATCGACCCGCCCGGTCATCTCAGCCAGGGTGCGGAAGCCCATCGTCGCCATGATCACGCGCAGTTCCTCGGCGACGAAGAAGAAATAGTTGATGACGTGCTCGGGCTGGCCGGTGAAGCGCGCGCGCAGCACCGGGTCTTGCGTGGCGACGCCGACCGGGCAGGTGTTGAGGTGGCATTTGCGCATCATGATGCAGCCCGCCGCGATCAAGGGCGCGGTGGCGAAACCGAACTCGTCGGCGCCCAGCAGGGCCCCGATTGCCACGTCGCGCCCGGTGCGCAGCCCGCCGTCGACCTGGACCGCGATGCGGCTGCGCAGGTTGTTGAGGAGCAGGGTCTGCTGGGTCTCGGCCAGGCCGATTTCCCACGGGCTCCCGGCGTGGGTCAGGGAAGTCAGAGGCGAGGCCCCGGTGCCACCTTCGTAGCCCGCAATCGTGACATGGTCGGCACGCGCCTTGGAGACCCCCGCCGCAACCGTGCCCACGCCCACTTCGGCAACCAGCTTGACCGAGATCCGCGCCTGCTCGTTGACGTTCTTCAAGTCGTGGATCAGCTGCGCCAGGTCCTCGATCGAATAGATGTCGTGGTGCGGCGGGGGCGAAATCAGGCCCACGCCCGGGGTCGAGTGGCGCACCGCGGCGATGTTCTTGTCGACCTTGTAGCCGGGCAGCTGCCCCCCCTCACCCGGCTTGGCGCCCTGGGCCATCTTGATCTGGATATCGTCGGCATTGACCAGATATTCGGTGGTCACGCCAAACCGCCCGCTGGCGACCTGCTTGATCGCCGAGCGCATCGAATCGCCGTTGGGCAGCGGCGTGAAGCGGTCGGTCTCCTCGACGCCTTCGCCGGTGTTCGACTTGCCGCCGATCCGGTTCATCGCCATCGCCAGCGTGGTATGCGCCTCGCGGCTGATCGAGCCAAAGCTCATCGCCCCGGTGGCGAAGCGCTTGACGATCTCGCTGGCCGGTTCGACTTCGGACAAATCGAGCGGCTCGTCCGCCAGCTTGAACTGCATCAGG
>JAYWBP010000116.1:0-4268 GCA_043781375.1 Novosphingobium sp. | reverse complement strand
CGCGCTGGACCGGCTCGAGTCCATCGAGCGTGCCGTTGGCGCCGTGGGAGAAAACAAGCAAGGGCAGGCGTCCACGGCCAGCTGTCGGCCAGGTGATGCGGACGGTGATCGTCCGGCCATCGCGGGTGGAAATTTGGGTGTCGGCGCTGGCGATTTCGATGCCGACTGCAGCAGTCTTTGCCCCCGCCGGAACAGCGGTCAGGGTAAGCACAGCCCCGAAAAAGACCTTCAGCGTGACGCGGCGGCTCAGCCTGGAGGAAAGCATTTAACAGGTTCCAATTTTAAAATGAACACGCCGGACAGCGTTGGGGCACCGGTTGCTTGCGCAACCGATGCCCCAAGTTTGTTCACGGGTGAACCCACTGCGTTCAGAAGCTGAACGATGCGGACAGACCGCCGGTGCGACGCTCACCCAGCAGCGGAACGTAGCTGGCCGAACCGGCGCCACCGGTGCCGACCAGGAACAGCGCGCTGGAGACATATTGCTTGTCCATCAAGTTTTTAACCCACAGCTGCAGGTTGAGCTTGCCCACTGACAGCCCGGTCGAGGCGTTGACCAGCGTACGGCTCGGCACGAAGGCCAGGTTCAACTCGTCGGCGAACTGCTTGGTTTGATAGGTCACGTCGGCGCGAGCGAAGAAGCCCCAGCCGTTCGAGAACTTGGTATCGAAGTTGAGGCCAAGCAAGGCGTCGAATTCAGGCGTACGCTCCAGCTGGTTGCCGGCAATCGGCACCACCGGGAAGCTGAATCCCGGAACCGTGATGGCGGTGCAGACAATGCCATCGCAGTTGCCCGAGGCGCCGACTCGCTGCGAGTAAACTCCGGCCTTGTAGCGTGCGTGATTCCACGATGCGCCGAAATCGAGCCGCAGCGACGGGACAATGCGCCAGTTCCCTTCGACTTCGACGCCATAGACGCGCACGTCACCAACATTGCCGATGAGCGACGGAACGATCGCGGCAAAACTGACCGGTGCGGTGCCGTCAGGCTGGAGGCGCACCGCGTTCGACTGGATATTGCTCCAGTTGGTCAGGTAGGCTGACAGGTTGAGCGTCAGCGCACCGTCGAAGAAGCGGTTTTTCGAGCCGATCTCGTAGGTCCAGTTGGTTTCCGGAGCATAGATTTGCTGTGTAGCAGGAAGGCTGGCCGTGCCCGGCGACAACTGGGTAAAGGAAACCGCAGTCGCCCCGACGCGCGGTGCCGGGATGGGCGTGCCGGGCGTGATGAAGTCGATCACCGGAACCCCGGCTACCGTCGAGGTGCGGCGATAGGATGCCGCGTTGCCGTTGATCCCGCCCGATTTGTAGCCACGCGCCGCACTTAGGTAGATGTTGTGGTCGCTATCAAACTTGTAGGTTGCCGAAAAGCGCGGCGTGAAGAAGCGGGCGTTGCGGGTGGTGATCGGGGTGGTCGGTGCGATGAAACCCGAACCGAGCCCGCCGATGTCGCGAGCGATAAGATCAGAGCCCTTCTGGTTTTCGTCGGTGTAGCGCCCTTCAGCGGTGAATGCCAACTGATCGGTCGGCTTCCAGTTCAGGAAACCGAAAACCGAGAACACGTTCTCCTTGCGGCGGAAATAGGTGTTGCGCGCAAATAGCGGTGTCGTTGCGGGCACCGCAATGCCGGGGCTGACCGGGAAGAACGAAGCGCCATCGGGCTCGACCAGGCTATTGACCGGGGCGAACTCCGACCCGTTCGAATCCACGTCAAAGGTCCTGGAAATGTTGGTTCCGATGAAACCGTTGAGCTGACTGTTCAGGCGAAAGAACATCTTGCCTTCGACACTGTCGCTGTTGAACCTCGAACCGCTTCCCGATGAGTCAAAAACGTTGCCGTAACTGACAAAAGGCAGAAATGGAGGAGCCAGCGAAAATCCAACGGCCGTGGTCGGATCGCGTTGGGCGGATCCGCGCGCCGAGATATTGGCTTCGGTATGCCCGTATTGTGCCTGGAACGAGACCGGGCCGCCATTGTCGACAGTTAGCTTGGCCATATAAATATCGGTCGGGCCGCGCAGACCGTAGGCGCGCGGATCGAGGACCAGGCCGGCCGGCCTGGTCTCACCAGCGAACAAGGGCACAGTGGGGGACAGCAGGCCGACCCACAGCCGGTTCTGTCGTGCGGCGCCGACCCCGACCGGACTGGCGTTGAGCGTATTGACTGCCGCCGTCAGGCCAGCGGTCGTCAGGGTATAGGCAGCGACCTGTTCGAGATTGCGATAGGTGTGGATGTACATCCCATCGAGCGTCACCATGTCGGCCAGCTTGAGTTGAGCGCCAAGCTGATAGGATTCCTTACGGTAGCCGCTTAGCTTGCCTCGGGTATTGGCACCCACGGCATTGGCCAGCGGGTGATTGTTGACCCAGGTTCCGTCAAAGGTCCCATAGCCGCCCGCCGCATAAACCGCGAGTACGCCCGGAATGAGCGGCACATTGATGCCGCCTTTGATCTCGTACCGCTTGTCGGTCCCGACAGTGCCCGAAACCCGTCCCGAGAGAGTGTCGACGTCAGCCGCAAAGGTCTGCAGCGAAATCACACCGGCGAATGCGTTGCGCCCATAGAGCGCCGACTGCGGGCCTTTGATGATTTCAACCTGCTTGAGATCGAGCAGGCCCTGGTCGACGAAATAGCCACGCTGAATGTAGATGCCATTGAGGTTGGTCGCGACGTTCTGCACCGGCGAAGTCGTGCGCAGGTTAGTCTGGCCGCGGATGACCGGCTGAGCCAGCGGGCCGGTGAAGTTTTCAAATGCGAAACCGACGGTCTTTTCGGCAACATCGCCCAAATCGTCGATGTTCTCCTTGGCCAGCTTCTCAGCCGACAGGGCGGTCACAGCGATCGGCACGTCCTGGAGCCGTTCTGAGATCCGCCGGGCGGTAACCACGATGGCATTGCCTTCGTTTTCGCCACTGGTGCTTGTGGCAGCCGGTGCGGTCGTGCCCTGGGCCATCGCCGTGCCGCTTGCAATCAGCGCGGGTACAGCGATGCCAGCCAAAAGCGCGATACGCGCAATTCGATTTCCCTGAAAATTCATTGCCGATTTCCTTTCGGTCTGGTGCGCTCAACGCCCCTCATGTGGCGCGCGGGTTTTCGAAAAATCCGCTGGATTACATTCATGACAATGGGAAAAACCAAGCGCAATTAGGTGCATTTATCCGCTTGGCGGATAGATACTGTTCCTACAGGTCGGCCGTGATCGCTTCGGCCGTCGCCTTCAGGTCATCGACGAACTGGGCTTCGGCGCGCGCCATCGGCATGGCCGCGGCAAAGAAGATCAAGGCCAGCGAGCCATGGACCCGGCCATCCTTGGTGAGCGGAACCGCTATCGACGATGTTTTGCCAGGAACCGCAGTGTACGAGTTGCGCGCCTGGGTCGCATAGCCGCGGTTGCGGATTGCGCCCAGCATGGTGTCATCGCGCAACAGCAGGCCGGCGAGCCGTTCGGCTGGTCCGTCAAGCTGCATCAGTCCGCTCAGGATCGCATTACGCTCTTCCTCTGGGCAAAACGCCAGATAGGTTTTGCCGGTCGAGCATTCGATGATCGGCAGGGTGTATCCCGGCGAGTAGTTGTGGAGCGTCAGCGACGTCAGCTTGTGGGTAGAATCCCGCACCATCATCGAATGGCCTACGCGCGTGGCAATACTGATCGGCCAGCCGTGTCGGTTGCACAGCGCCACGATGTGCGAGCGGGCTACTGCAACGAGGGTGTCTTCCTCCTGGAACCCGACCGACAAAGTGCGAACTAGTGCCGTCGCGCGGTACAGCTTGCGTGCCGGTTCGCGCTCCACCATCGCCTCCTTGATCAGCGTCTCGATGATCCGGCACGCCGTCGGGTAGGGGATTTTGGCCTGACGGGAGATCTGCATCATGCTGATCGATCCGCCACGGTTGATTACCTGCAGGACGCGCAGGCCTCGTGCGATCGAGCGAATGGCGCCATCCTTGTCACGGTCATCATCATCGGATTGAGCGTTTGCAGCATTCATCGGCTGGTCCAATTCTTATTCGCCTGACGGACAGATTAGCGTCGTCTTCGGTTTGAGCAAGAGCCGATGCTATCTATATGCCATGCAGTCCAACCAGGAGAATCAGGCGTGGAGAGAAGAACCTTTATGCAGGCAGGTGCTGCTGTCGGACTGGGAGCTGGAATGATGACGATCAATAATCAGGCAGCCGCTGCCACAAGTTCGCGACGCGTCGGCAGTCCGATGAAGGACCAGGCTTCGCTCAAGGGACCCCTGCTCGACCTGACCACACCTGCCGGCAA
>JAYWBP010000115.1:0-4298 GCA_043781375.1 Novosphingobium sp. | reverse complement strand
TCAAGGAGCGCGCCGGGCTGTCGCCCGCGCTGATCGAGCGGCTGGCCAGCGCCGATTGCATGGGTTCGCTCGGGCTCACCCGCCGCCAGGCGCTGTGGGATGCGCGCAGCCTGATCGCCGCGCCCGACCTGCCGCTGTTCGCCGCCGCGGCCGCGCGCGATGAGGGGGCCGAGCGGATCGCCACCCGCTTGCCGGTGATGCCCATGTCCGAAGAAGTGGTCGCCGATTACCAGACCCAGCGGCTGTCGCTCAAAGCGCACCCGCTGGCCTTCCTGCGCGCCGATCTCGCCGAACGCGGGTTCATTCGCGCCGTCGACCTACGCGCCCGCAAGTACCGCGCCGGGGTGCAGGTGGCAGGCGTGGTGCTGATCCGCCAGCGTCCCGGCTCGGCCAAAGGGGTGTGTTTCATCACGCTCGAGGATGAAACCGGGGTCGCCAACATCGTGATCTGGCCCGACCTGATGGAAAAGCAGCGCAAGGTGATCATGGGCGCGCGGCTGATGGAGGTGCGCGGGCGGGTCGAATACGATGACGAGGTGGTGCACGTGATTGCCACGCATCTGACCGATGCGACCGAGGCGCTCCACGGCCTGTCGGACGATCTGCTGCCGCATCATGTCGATCGCGCCGACCACGTGCAGCGCCCCTTGCAAGGCAGCCGCCACGGCCATCCGCGCGATGTGCGGGTAATACCGAAATCGCGTGATTTCCATTAGCCGCAGCGATAGCCTGCGCCAAACAGGGGAAACACCATGCGCCGCACACTCACCATACTTGCCGCCGTCAGCATTGCGCTGAGCGGGCCACAACTCGCCGCCAAGCCCGTGCGACCTGCACCGATCCCAGACGCGATCTTCACCGATCCATTGCCCGACAAAGCGCATCCGCCGCGCACCGAAGTGCTCCACATCCCGAGCGGCGGGGTCGAGATCAATGGTCTTGCCTACCTTGCTGCGGGCAAAGGCCCGCACCCAACGCTGGTGCTGTGCCACGGCTGGCCGGGCAACGAGAAGAACCTCGATCTTGCGCAGGCCGTACGCCGCGCCGGCTGGAACGTGGTCACCTTCAACTACCGGGGTTCATGGGGCAGCCCGGGAACCTTCCACTTCGCCCAGAACCCGCAGGATGCCAAAGCGGTGCTCGCTTACCTGCGCGCGCCCGCCAATGCGGCCGCGCTCGGGGTCGATACCAGGCGGATGGCGCTGATCGGGCATTCGATGGGCGGCTGGGTGACGACGCTGGTGGCGAGCGAAGACGCGGGCCTGCTCGGGGCCGGGCTGATTTCGGCGGTCAACATGGGCGAAATGCGCGGGCTCGACCGGCCCGGTATCGTCAAAATGGCGGGCGAGAATGCCGAAACGCTGGCCGGCACCTCGCCCGAGATCATGGCCGACGAACTGATCGCGGGGCGTCCCGGGTTCGACTTCATGCGCACCGCGCCGGGCTTGGCACTGCACCCGCTGTTGGTGCTGAGCAGCGACGATGGCCTTGCCCCGCAAACCGACGCGCTGATCGCGGCCGTGCGCAAGAACGGCGGCACGCGGATCACTGCGGTTCACGCCGCGACCGATCATGGCTGGTCGGATCACCGGATCTTTTTGGAAGCGCAGGTGATTATTTGGCTCGATGGCCTGCTCAAAGGGATGCGCGACTAAACCGCTTCGAGTGCATAACCGGCTGACCGCACCGTCCGCACCGGGTCGGGCGCGCCGTCCACTTCGATCCCCTTGCGCAAGCGGCGGATGTGGACATCCACCGTGCGCAGTTCGATCTCGCTTTCGCTGCCCCACACCGCGTCGAGCAGTTGCCCGCGTGAGAACACCCGGCCGGGGTGCTCCATGAAGTGCTTGAGCAGGCGGAACTCGGTCGGGCCAAGCACAATCGTCTGACCGCGCCGGGTGACCTTGTGCGCGGTCGCGTCGAGCGAAAGGTCGCCGACCTCGACCACCTCTCCCGCCAGTGCCGGGCGGATGCGGCGCATGATCGCGCCAACGCGGGCGATCAGTTCGCGCGGCGAAAACGGCTTGGTCACGTAGTCGTCGGCGCCGGTTTCGAGCCCGCGGATCTTGTCGTCCTCGGCACCGCGCGCGGTCAGCATGACGATCGGGACATGCGCGGTGGCTTTGCTTTTGCGCAGGCGGCGGCACACTTCGAGCCCGCTGGTCCCCTCGATCATCCAGTCGAGCACCACCAGGTCGGGCACTTCCTCGGCCGCGAGCAGCAAGGCTTCGTCCCCATCGGGGGTAGAGGTGACGGCATAACCTTGCTGACGAAAGCGGAACTCGAGCAATTCGGCCAGCGCCGGATCGTCTTCCACCAGAAGCAGGCGGGGGGCGTTCATGATCAGGCTCCGCCCCGGTCTTCCCGGTCGGTCAGGTAGGTCCCGGTCGCAGCGTAATAGACCATTTCAGCGACGTTGGTGGCGTGGTCGCCAATCCGCTCGATATTGCGCGCAACAAACAGCAACTGGGCGCAGTCGCTGATCGTGGAGGGATTTTCGATCATGTAGCTGACGAGATTGCGAAACAGCGATTCGTAGAATGCATCGACCTTCTCATCGCGTTCCACGACCTCCTGTGCCAGGATCGGATCGCGGGCGGCATAGGCGGTCATCACGTCATGGACCATGCCGCGCGCGACGTCAGCCATCGCCGGGATCAGGGTTAGAGGTTCGAACCGCTTGCGGCCTTCGATCTTGCCCGCGCTTTTGGCGATGTTCTTCGAATAGTCGCCGATCCGCTCGACCACCCCGGCAATCTTGAGCGCGGCAATCAATTCGCGAAGGTCGTCCGCCATCGGCGCGCGCAAGGCGATGGTGCGGACCGTCAGTCGGTCGATCTCCGCCTCGAGCGAATCGATCCGCTTGTCCCGGGCGATGACGCTGGCGGCGAGATCCATGTTGCCCTTGACCAGGGCTTCCATCGCCTCGGCCAGCGACAACTCAGCCAGCCCGCCCATCTCGGCGATAAGCCCGCGCAACCGGGTGATGTCGGCGTCAAAGGCCTTGACCGTGTGTTCCTGTGCCATCTTGGGGGTCTGTCCTATGGGATATGATGCGCCATGACGGAGCCGATTTTGGCCCAGCGCAAGGCGTGAGGAGAGGCGCGATGCGGAACATCGTGCCCGACGAACAACGTAGCGATGGGCCAAAATCGGCCCGCCCCGTAGGGGTTGCATTGGAAAGCTCGCTGGAGGGCGTCGCTCCGCTTGCGCGGGGCATAAAGCCCGCGCCGCGCGTCGCTCCTACCCAGCAAACTTTCCAATGCAATCATGGCGTATCATATCCCATAGGACAGACCCCTTACCCATACCTTCCGGTAATATAATCTTTGGTGCGTTCCTCACGCGGGTTGGTGAAGATTTCCGAAGTCTTGCCGTATTCGACGATCTTGCCGAGGTGGAAGAACGCGGTGCGCTGCGACACGCGCGCAGCCTGCTGCATCGAATGGGTAACGATCACGATCGCATATTTGCCGCGCAGGTCAGAAATCAGCTCCTCGATCCGCGCGGTGGCAATCGGATCGAGTGCCGAGCACGGCTCGTCCATCAGGATCACTTCGGGATCGACTGCGATTGCCCGCGCGATGCACAGCCGCTGCTGCTGCCCGCCTGACAAGGCGGTGCCGCTGTCGGCCAGCCGGTCTTTGACTTCGTCCCACAGTCCGGCGCGTTTCAGGCTGCGCTCGACCACTTCATCGAGTTCGGCCTTGCTTGAGGAAAGACCGTGGATACGCGGGCCGTAAGCGACATTTTCGTAGATCGTCTTGGGGAACGGGTTGGGCTTCTGGAACACCATCCCGACCCGGGCGCGCAGCTGCACCACGTCCATGCCAGACTTGTAAATGTCTTCCCCGTCGAGCGAGATCTCGCCCTCGACCCGGGCTCCCGCAATGGTGTCGTTCATCCGGTTGAAGGTGCGCAGGAAGGTCGATTTGCCGCAGCCAGACGGACCGATAAACGCGGTGACGTACTCATCGGTGATGTCGATCGAGACATTATCGATCGCGCGCTTGTCACCGTAGTACACCGAAACGTCGCGTGCGGCGAGCCGGGGTGTGGCTTGGTCTAGGGGATTGGATTGGGTCACCATCGGTTCTCGAAACGGTTACGAAGATAGATGGCCATCCCGTTCATCACCAGCAGGAAGGCCAGCAGGACGATAATGGCGGCGGAAGTGCGTTCGACGAAGCCGCGGTCGATCTCGTCCGACCACAGGAAGATCTGCACCGGCAGCACGCTCGAGGGCGAGGTGAAGCCATCGGGCGGCGTGGCGACGAAGGCCTTCATCCCGATCATCA
>JAYWBP010000114.1:0-4310 GCA_043781375.1 Novosphingobium sp. | reverse complement strand
CCCAAAAGAAGCAGCCTTACCAACGGCCGGATTTTACTCCGCCTCGCTCAGCACCGCGCCGGCGTTCCGATGGCCTGTTTTGTCACCGCCGCATCCAGCCACAATAAAGACGCCGGCAACGAGTGCCATTTTTTTGGCCGGGCTTTCCAGACGCCGATCGACTGTCAGGCCATCTTCACGATCCTTCCTGCAAACATCGTTGGCCTATGCACGCAGATGCGTGCGGCCGATCCGGTTATGCCGCGACTGGGTAGCCGCGTTCGAACGTTGCGTCCTTGCGCAAGGCCGCCCATGCGATCCGCGCCAGCTTGTTGGCCAGCGCGACGACGATGGCATTGCGGTGGACTCCTCGCTCGATCATTCCAGTCAACCAGCGCCCCAACGGGGTCTCGCTTCGCGCCAGTGACGGCAATGCTGCTCGGGCGCCGTGGATGAGCAAGGTGCGCAAGTAGGTGTTGCCTCGCTTGGAGATGCCGAGCAGCCGCGGTTTGCCGCCGGTAGTATGCTGACGGGGCACCAGACCGAGCCAGGCACCCAGGTCTCGGGCTTTGGCAAAGCTGCTGGCATCGCCCACGGCTGCAATCAGGGCAGTTGCGTTCAGCACCCCGACGCCAGGGATGGATGTGAGCCGCCGGGCAGCCGCGTCATTGCGCGCCAGCTCGACAAACTCGCCGTTCAGCGCTTCTACCCTGGTATCGAGTTCGCGCCATTCGGCACGCAGTTCGCCCACCAACTGGCGCAGACGCGGTGACAACGTCGTATGCTCATCGGCCAGCAGGGCATCGATGCCGAGTTCCAGCTTGCGCCGCCCAACCGGGAAAATGGTCCCGCGCTCCAGCAGGATCGCCCGCAACTGGTTGATCAAGCTCCTGCGCTCGGCCACTAGGCGGGACCGGACCCGATGGAGTGTCTGGATGTCCAACTGCTCCTGGGTCTTAAGTTCGACGAAGCGCATCGTTGGACGCGAGGCGGCCTCGGCGACCCCCTCGGCATCACGATCATCATTCTTCTGCGCTTTGACATACGGCCGTACGTACTCCGGCGACATCAGTCTGATCTCGTGTCCGTGCGCGGCGAAAAGGCGTCCGAGGTTATGGGCGCCACAGCATGCTTCCATCGCGACCACGCACGCAGGAAGCTTGGCAACGTAGTCGACCAGCGTCTGGCGGCGCATCGACCTGCGTACAACGACAGCTCCTGCCGCATCCACGCCCACCACACTGCAGGCATTCTTGCCCAAATCAACGCCAAGGATAACAATAGACATCGGTCCGCTCCTTTCCTCTTCAAGCACGAGCATCATATCCGATGCTGGGGAAAAGGGGCGGGCCATCCCATAAAGACTGGCCATGCTGTCGAGCAGGACCGACCCGACGTCCTGAGGCAGCGCCGGCTGTGGTTCGCCGATCAACTCGATCTGGCCCCCGAGCGCCTGGTGTTCATCGACGAGACTTGGACCGCGACCAACATGACCCGCAGTCACGGCCGCTGTCCGAGGGGCGAGCGTCTGCGCATGGGCTTCCCGCATGGCCACCGCAAAACCACAACGCTGGTCGCCGGGCTGCGCATGACCGGGATGGTGGCGCCCATGGTGCTCGACGGCCCGATCAACGGCGACTGGTTCGAGGCCTACGTCACGCATGTTCTGGTGCCCGAACTGCGCCGCGGCGACGTCGTCATCATGGACAATCTGTCGAGCCACAAGCGCGCCTCAGTGCGTGACAGGATCGAAGCGGCAGGTGCTTCGCTGATGTTCCTCCCGCCCTACAGTCCCGACTTCAATCCTATCGAAAAGGCATTCTCGCGCCTCAAGGCCATGCTCCGAAAGATCGGGGAGCGCACCGTCGACGGTCTCTGGAACCTCATCGGCAAGCTCGTCGACATCTTCCAGCCAGACGAATGCGCCAACTACTTCAGCTCGTGCGGTTATGACCCAGACTGATCGAAAAATGCTCTAAACACTTGAAAAATCTTTGGCGAGAGTCGAGGCAGCCTCTGAAAATTCGTTCGCGCGAGCCGTTCTATGCTAAAATGGTTTCGCGATGACCGGGTGCTCGAATGTCGATAGACCGTGTTGAGGAATCTACACGCAAAGATCGGCAGTCTGGCGATCGGGTGGTGGTCGAGGTCAAGGCCATCCTCCGTGCAGGAGCGAAACGCAAGACTGTAAATTTGAAGGATCTGACCACCCATAGTGCGCAAGTAAATGGGGTTGGGCGGGCGGATCTCAGCGGTACGATCAAGATATGCCTTCCAGGGCTAAAGCCGAAACTGGCATTCGTTGCTTGGTTGGATGCCCAAGGCGCAACACTCGAGTTCGAAAAGCCGCTTTGCAAGGACGTATTTCGTGAGTTGGTCATCCGGCACTCGCGTCGTGATTGATTGATGAGCCCAACAAAAAAGACCAGACGTCTGCAGTGTAGCGAGGAGCGGCCCGTCGTTTTCCCGTTGGCGCGGCCATAGGGGCGGTAGAGATCACGGTGCTTTCAGGACCTGAGCGCCAACGGCGCTGGAGTCTCGAGCAGCGGCTCGAGATCCTGGCGGACGCCTTCGCGCCCGGTGCTTTGCCCCATTTCGCCGACGGCTCATTCAACCGACCTGAAAGTCTGATCCGAAATCATGGGCAATGACTTCACGATTTAGCGATTCGGAGTGTGAACACGAAGCGCCGAACAGCGGCGTTGCTCTCCACGGCAAACATCCCGGCCGATCCCTAAAGTATCAACCTAACCACTGGCCGGATTTTCCTCCGCCGCACTCAGCAAATCGCCGGCGCTCCCGGGGCTGGTTATGTCACCGCCTGCACCAACTCATCTCCTTCAAATAGTTCCTCAGAGTTCCTCAGATGGTCAGCCAAGGTCAATGTCCGACGCTTAGTTGTAATCGTCGTCCGGCAGTCCACCTTCGATGATGATTTTGAGTGGCCCCGGCCCCCTGCCCGCCGCTTGCGCCAGGTCGGCTTTTTCAGCGAGTTTCACACATGTCGCACGGGCATGTCTGTCTCCTTTAAGCGCGTCCTGTAGCAGCTTGCTGACCATGACCTCGAGGATGCTCACCTTCCGCCTTCTCCCTCCTTCGACTACGCTTACCTTTTTATTCAGGGCGACACTTAGCGTCGTATATAAGTCCATATCGTCCAGGTCGGCAGGCTTGGGCAGTTGGGGGCGTCCGGCCCGGTTGCCGGACTCCCCCGGTTTGAACTGATGTTCCTTGGGCGGCTTGCCGTAGCCGACTGCGTAACGGCGCTTGGGCCGCTCTGGGCGGCCAGGCCCATCGCCGTCGTCACTCATCGCTCGGCCTCCGTCCGCCCTTGGCTGCTATCCGGGTGGCCGGTGGCATGACCTCGGGCGCTTCAGCCCTCACCTCGGCAATACTCTCAAAGGTTTGGCGCGTGCCCACCAGTAGCGCTCGTTTGCCGGTCAGGCTTTCCCAGCGCCGCACGATGGTGTCGCAGTAAAGTGGATCGTATTCGATGAGGCGGGCATTGCGCCCGGTCTTCTCGGCGGCGATCAGGGTACTGCCCGATCCGCCGAAGCAATCGAGCACAATCTCGCCCCGGCGCGAACAGTCGCGGATAGCGTCCGCGATCAGCGCCACCGGTTTGACCGTCGGATGCATTGCCAGCTCGTCCGCACGATCTGCCCCAATGGAGCTGATCCCGGCATAGTCCCACACGTTGGTGCGGTAGCGCCCGGTCTCGCCAAGCCCAAAGCTGTTGGTGTGCTCGGCGGTGCCAGCCTTGAACACGAAGATCAGCTCATGCTTCGAGCGATAAAAGGCACCCATGCCGCCATTGGTCTTGTTCCAGACAACCAAGTTCTTGAACTCGTTGAACACCTGGCGGCCTGCTGCGAGCAATTCACCCATGTGCCGCCAGTCCATGCAGACGAAAGCGATGGCACCGTCGCGGCACATTGCGGCGGCATTGCCAAGGGTGACACTCAGGAAGCGAGTGAACTCGTCCTCGTTCATTTCGCCGGAGGCGAAAGCGAACTCGCGATGCTTGACAGCCCCGAGCCCGCAAACATGGCCGTCGATCCGAACATTGTACGGCGGATCAGTGAACATGAGATCGGCGCGGTCCCTGCCCATCAGCACGGCAAAGTCTGCATCGAGCTGCGCATCGCCACACAGCAGTTTGTGGCGGCCAAGCAGCCAAAGATCGCCGCGTCGCGACACAGGTGTTTCGGCCAATGTTGGAACCGCATCTTTAGACGCGTCACTGCCGCTGGGATCAGAAGCATCAGCCTCGTCGAGCACCATGTCGATCTCGGCTAAGCTGAACCCGGTCAGTTCCACCTGAAAATCAA
>JAYWBP010000113.1:0-4315 GCA_043781375.1 Novosphingobium sp. | reverse complement strand
TGGGCTGCTGGGTCTGATCGGGTTGATTTTCCTGACCGCAGCGGTGTTCGCCACCACCCTGGTCGAAATCCCCACGCCTTCGCCGCTGCAGCTTCCGGGGGAACGCTATCAGCCGCTCCCGTTCCGGGCGCAAGTGGCGGGGATTCTGCATCGCAGCAAGAAAGCGATTGCCGTGATTTCGTCCAAGCAGGGGCCCAAGCCTGGCGCCGTCGCGCGCGGGCTGGCACTGCCGCAGCGCGTCGGTTTCTACCTGCCTGATGAGCCGGACAGCGCCCAGTCATTGCGGCGGAACTGGTCGGAAATCGATTGGCTGGTCCCGGCAATCGGGGCGGTCACCGGGCCGCAGCACAAGCTTTCGGTGCTCCGGGACGCTGCGCTGGAGGGCACGCTGAAGATCAGCGCGCACCGGCCTAAGGTAACGATGCTGGTGCAGAACCAGGTTGCCGGCGAGTTCGATACCGTTTCGGCGACCGCGCTGTTTAGCGATCCGCGCGGGGCCGACGTGTTTCTGGGCCAGCTCGCCGATGCGGTGGTTCGGCGGCAGGAGCAGGGGGTGGTGTTCGACTTCGAAGACCTCCCGGCGGACTCGCTGGTGGGCTACCGCCATTTCCTCGAGCAGGCGCGGAGGCTGTTCCAGGCCCGCCAGCTCGAAGTTTCGGCAACGGTCCCGGCTTCCGATCCGGCGTGGGATCTGACGGCGGTGGCCAAGCCGCTCAACTACCTGTTCCTGATGAATTATGATGAGCACTGGCTGTCCAGCACAGCCGGGCCGATCGCGTCGCAGGACTGGTTTGACCAGCAGTTGACGATTACCCTGGCCAAGGTTCCGGCGGACAAGGTGATCGTCGCGTTGGGCGCTTATGGTTATGATTGGCACGACGGCAAAGCCGAGGCGATGACGGTTGAGGAAGCCTGGACCTCCGCGCATGACAGCGGGGCCTTGCCGACTTTCGACCATGTCAGCGGCAACACTGGCTTTGCTTTTGACGAGGACGGCGTGCAGCACACCGTGTGGTTCCTCGATGCTGCGGCCAACTGGAACCAGCTGCGCAGCGTCGGGCGGCGCGCAGCGGGGGTGGCGCTATGGCGGCTGGGGAGCGAAGATCCCGGGTTCTGGGAAGTCCAGCGCCAATGGTACGCCAGCCTCAAGGGCAAGCAGGTGGTCACGCCCGATATCGGGCATCTTTCGGCCGAGTCACTGGCCGATGTCGAGGGCGACGGCGAGGTCCTGTCGATCGATTCGCAACCGACCACCGGCTCGCGCAATATCGTCTGGGCCAAGGATGGGCGCTTGGTGGACGAAACCTATGTCCAGATGCCTACGCCGTTCGTGGTGCGGCGCAGCGGGGCCAGGCCCAAGCTGATCGCGCTGACGTTCGACGACGGGCCCGATGCGGTGTGGACTCCGCAGATTCTCGACGTGCTCGAACGCGAACACGCCCCGGCGACGTTCTTTATCATCGGTGAGAATGCTGTCGCTCATCCGCAGATCCTGCGGCGTATCGTCGCCGACGGGAACGAACTTGGCAATCACAGCTTCACCCATCCCAACCTGGCCGAGGTATCGAACTTCGGCACCCGGCTGGAGCTCAATTCCACCCAGCGCCTGATCCAGGCCTATACCGGACGCGGCACCCGGCTGTTCCGTGCGCCCTATTTCGGTGATGCCGAGCCGACCACAGCGGACGAGCTGATTCCGGCGTGGATCGCCAAGTCGCTGGGCTATTCGATTGTCGGGCTGCACGTCGATCCGGGCGACTGGCGGACCCCGGGCACCCAGGCGATCGTCGACAACACGATGGCCTCGGTCCACCTCGCCAAGCCGGGCAACAGCCGCAATATCGTGCTGCTCCATGACGGCGGCGGCAATCGCGCGCAAACCCTGGCGGCGCTGCCCCAGATCATCCAGCGGCTGCGTGCCGAAGGCTATACCCTAGTCCCGGTGTCGGCGCTGGTGGGCCTGCCCGAAAGCCAGATCATGCCCGAAATCTCGGGCGCAGACCTGCTGGCGGTGCGCGCCGACGTGGGCATCTTTCTGCTGCTCGGCGGGTTCAGCTACGTCCTCAAATGGATCTTTTTCTTTGCCATCGCCCTGGGGATCAGCCGGGTGGTGTTCCTGACCGGGATCGCGGTGTTCGACCGGGTCGAGAGCCCGCCGCCCAGCACCACTGGTGAGCGTGTCTCGATCATCATCCCTGCCTTCAACGAAGCGCAGGTTATCGCGGCCTCGGTCGAACGGGTGCTGGCCAGCGACTATCCCGATATCGAGGTGATCGTGGCCGATGATGGCTCAAGCGATGCCACCAGTGCGATCGTGCGTGAGCAGTTCGGCAGCGATCCGCGGGTGCGGCTGCTGACCTTGATGAATGGCGGCAAAGCGCGCGCGCTTAACACCGCGCTGGAATGTGCCACGGGCAAAGTGATCATCGCGCTCGACGCCGATACCCAGTTCATGCCCGACACCGTCTCGCGGCTGGTGGCCTGGTTCGCGGATCCGCTGATCGGCGCAGTGGCGGGCAACGCGGTGGTCGGCAACCGGGTCAACCTGTGCACCCGCTGGCAGGCGGTGGAATACGTCACCGCGCAGAATATCGAGCGTCGTGCGCTGGACGCGCTGGGCGCGATTACGGTGGTGCCGGGTGCGGTCGGGGCGTGGCGGCGGGAAGCGCTCGACCAAGTCGGCGGCTATCCCACCGATACCCTGGCCGAGGACCAGGACCTGACCATCGCGATCCAGCGCAGGGGCTGGCGGGTGGCCTATGACGTCAAGGCGATTGCCCTGACTGAAGCGCCCGAGACTTTCGGAGGACTCGCCCGCCAACGCTTCCGCTGGTCGTTCGGGACGCTGCAATGCCTGTGGAAACACCGCGCGATCCTGCGCACCGGACGTCCGCGCGGGCTGGCCTGGATCGGGCTGCCGCAAGCCTGGTTGTTCCAGATCGTATTCGCCGCAATCTCGCCGATCATCGACTTGGCGCTGGTCCTGTCGGTGGTCGACACCTTCATCCGCGTCGGCCAGCACGGCTGGGACCAGACCCAGAGCGATGTGCTGCGGATGGGGATTTACTGGGCGGTGTTCGTCTCGTTCGATCTGCTCGCCGGGTGGGTCGCCTACTGGCTCGATGGACGGCCGCGCAGCTTCCCCGCGCTGCTGATGCTCGCGCAACGCTTCGTCTATCGCCAGTTGATGTACGGCATCGTCCTGCGCTCGGTCGCCGCCGCGCTGCGGGGGCAGATCGTAGGCTGGGGCAAGCTGGATCGGACCGGGCGAGTGAGCGTTTCAGACGAGCGCGCACCAGCGTAGGATTCGGAAAACCCCCTTAACGGGTTGGCCTTTGCGCCATTGCGGGCTAGGGGGCGGCTCGGCGGTCCGCGCGATCGCCCTCAACCACACCACGGAAGTGATACATGGCAGGCTACAAGGCTCCCGATTTCAATGAACGCGTCGCACTGGCCCAGCAGGCCAAGCAGCGGGCGCTCGACAAGTTGAAAGCGAAGCCTGCGCCCGATCCTGCGCTGGTTGCCGCCAAGCTGGCGGCGATCGCCGCCAAGGAAGCTGCTGCCGCCGAAAAGCGCGCCGCCCGCCTCGCCGAGATCGAGGCCGAGAAGGCCGCCAAGGCCGCCGAAGAAGCCGCCCGGACCGAAGCCGAGGCCGCTGCCGCCGAGGAAGCCCGGCTGGCGAAGGAGGCGGCCAAGCCCAAGTTGCCAACCGCCGTCGAGCTCAAGGAAGCCCGCGACGCACGCTATGCCGCGCGCAAAGCCCGCAAGCGGTGATCCCCCGCGAGCTGATCGGAACCGCTCAGGTTCCGGGCGGCTCACCCCTGATGCTTTACCGCCACGGCGGCGACTTCATGATCGTGCTTGAGCGTAATGAGCTGATGAGCACGCGGATGAGCGGCTCCGAAGTGGCGCTGGGGACGATGGCGCTTGATCGGCTGGAGGGCCGTCCTGCGCCGCACCTGCTGATCGGCGGTTATGGCATGGGCTTTACCCTGCGCGCGGTGCTGGCCCAAGCCGGTCCCACGGCGCGGGTTACGGTGGCCGAGCTGGTTCCCGGAATAATCGAGTGGGCGCGCGGGCCGATGGCTGAGCTGGCTGCAGGCTGCCTCGATGATCCGCGGGTGAAACTGGTGATGGGCGATGTCGGTGCGGTCATCGTGGCGGGGCGGGGGAACTTCGATGCGATCCTGCTCGACGTCGATAATGGCCCCGATGGCCTGACCCGCGAGGGTAATGACGGACTTTACACCAAACGCGGACTGGCTGCGGCGAAGGCTGCGCTGAAGCCGGGCGGAGTGCTGGCGGTGTGGTCGGC
>JAYWBP010000112.1:0-4316 GCA_043781375.1 Novosphingobium sp. | reverse complement strand
ATCGCAACGCCCAGTTCGACCTGATCGACACCAATCATGACGGCATGATCAGTCGCGACGAATTCGCTCGCGCCGGGATGACCGCGCTGTCGGCGGTCGCTGGCGGTGGGGACGGTGGCCGTCGGGGCGGCGGTGGCTTGGGTCGCGGTCTCGCCAATGCCGACACCAACCATGACGGCAAGGTCACGCTGGCCGAAGCGACCGCGTTCATGCTGCAACGGTTCGATCGGCAGGATCTCAATCATGATGGGCAGATCACCCCCGACGAGCGCGCCGCATACCGTGCGCAGATGCAGCAAATGCGCGGGCAGTAGGTCCCTCAACCGTCGGTCGAAAAATCAGGGGCCCGGTGCTTGCGCCGGGCCCTTTTTGCTGCTCGAAAGCGGCGCTGTCCGCGCCATATTGGAGTTCGCCATGCGCCTTGCCGCCCGCGTTGCCCTGATCGGCGGAATGATCTCGCTCCCGCTCGCCGCTGCGCGCGCCGACGAGGGCATGTGGACGTTTGACGCCTTCCCGACTGCCAAGATGCGTGCTGCTTACGGCTTTGCGCCCGACCAGGCGTGGCTCGACCGGGTGCGCGCCTCGGCGGTGCGGCTGACCGGCGGTTGCTCGGCGAGCTTCGTGTCAGCGACCGGGCTGATCTTGACCAATCACCATTGTGTTGCGGGTTGCCTCCAGGACCTGTCCGACGGCGGCAGTGACTATCTCGCCAACGGCTACATCGCGCGGGCCCGCAGCGAAGAAAAGCTCTGCCCGGGGCAGCAGGCCGAAGTCGTGACCAGCATCCGCGATGTGACTGCGCAAGTCCGCAGTGCAACGGCAAATGCGCAAGGCCTCGTCGCGGTCAAGGCGCGCACCGCCGCGATTGCCCAAATCGAGAAGGCCAGCTGCCCCGACACGGCCAAGACCCGCTGCCAGGTCGTCACCCTGTTCGGCGGCGGCCAGTTCAAGCTCTACAGCTATCGCAAATATTCGGACGTGCGGATCGTGTGGGCGCCCGAATCGCGTGCCGAGCAATTCGGCGGTGATCCCGACAATTTCAATTTCCCGCGGTACGCACTCGATGGCAGCTTCCTGCGCGCCTACGAAAATGGGCGACCGGTGGCGACGCCCCAGCATCTCAAGTGGGTCGCGCGCGCGCCGGTCGACGGTGAGGCGACGTTCGTCGTCGGCAATCCCGGCACGACCGAACGACTGCTGACCGGCGCCCAGCTCGCCTTTGCGCGCGAAGTCAGCGCGCCGCTCGACGTGACATTGCTGTCCGAGCTTCGCGGGCGCCTGATCACGGCACGGACGCAGAGCCTGGCGCGGGCCCGTGAAGGCAAAGAGGATCTCGACGGCATCGAGAACAGCTTGAAGGTGTATATCGGCCGGGTGAAGGCGCTCGGCGATCCCGCGCTGAGCGCTCGCCTCGCCGCCGCCGAGGCCGATCTTCGCGCACGGGCCGGAGCGCGCGGCCAGGCCGGTGATCCGTGGGCCGCCTCTGCCAAGGCGGTCGATGCCTATCGCGATCTCTATTTGCCAGCCCGCTTCCTTCGCCCGCGAAGCGACCTTTACGCTTATGCCGCGCGGCTGGTCCGCGTTGCCGAAGAGCGGACCAAGCCCAATGCCGAGCGGCTCCCGGGCTATAGCGACAGCGCGCTCCCGTTGCTCGAAAAGCAGGTGCTGGATGCCACGCCGGTGACGCCGTGGGTCGATCAGCTCAAGCTAGAATTCTATCTATCGAAGGCGCGCGAATATCTCGGACCCGACGATGCCGACACCAAGCTGCTGCTCGGCAAGGAATCGCCCGAAGGCCTGGCCGCGCGGCTCGTCGCGGGGACGCGGCTGGGCGACCCGGCCTATCGCCGCATGCTGTGGACCGGCGGCAAGGCGGCGATCGCGGCGTCGAAGGATCCCATGATCATCCTCGCGCGGCGAATCGACGCTCGCGACCGAGTGCTACAGGCCGAGATCGACCAGCGCTACACCGGTCCGCTGACCGCCGCTCGTGCCAAGATCGCCGACGCGCGTTTTGCTGCCTATGGCGCCGACAATTACCCCGATGCGACGTTTACGCTGAGGATCAGCTACGGCAAGGTCGCGGGCTGGATGGAGCGCGGCAAGATGGTGCCGACGCGCACGTTGATGGGTGGGATCTACGATCGCGCGACCGGGGCCGAGCCGTTCAACCTGCCGACCGCTTTCGTTACCAACAAAGCGCGCCTCAACCGCCAGGTGACCTATCCCATCTTCGCCAAATTTTTCCAGTTTTCGGCGATTTTAGGTGATTTTCGCGTAAAAAATGGCGAAAAACCGTTGGTCGATGCCGAAAAGTAAAATGTAGTGCCATAATATTTACTGAGGGTATTGCTTTCCTCAATCGGCGTGGCCATGGTCGATGCAATGTTCATCCGCCGCACCCAGACCAGCAGCCGCAAGACCGGCGAAAACTACGCCACCTTCCGGCTCGTCGAAGCCGTGCGTGAGGGCAAGTCCGTCAAGCAGCGCACGATCCTCAACCTGGGTGCCCATTTCGACGTGCCACAGGAGGAGTGGGCGGTGCTCGCGGCGCGGATCGACGAGCTGTTGCACGGCCAGGAAGGGTTTTTGGGCGTCAGCCCTGAGATCGAGGCAGTCGCGCAGCGTTACGCAGCGCAGATCCTGGCGCGCTCTGGACAGGAGGCGAGCCCGGCCGAGGTGGCCGAGCGGTTCCAGGAGGTCGATCTGGGCACGCTCGAGCTGGTCCGGCCGCGCTCGGTCGGGGTCGAGCACGCCGCACTGTCGGCGCTGCGCGAGCTCGGCTTGCCAGAAAAGCTCGCTGAACTCGGCTTCAACCGCCCCCAGATTGCCGCTGCGGTGGGCAATGTCATCGGCCGCATCACAGCGCCTGCCAGCGAGCTCGCGACCTATGACTGGCTGCAGCACCGCAGCGCGCTCGGCGAGCTGCTCGATTACGCGTATGAGGGCATGGATTTGCAGCAACTGTACCGCAGTGCTGACAATCTCCTCAAGCATCGCGACGCGCTCGAGACGCATATCTTCGGCAGCGCGCAAGCGCTGTTCGGCTTCAAGGAGACGATCACGCTTTATGATCTGACCAATACCTATTTTGAGGGCACGGCTTTGGGAATCGGCAAGGCCAGGCGCGGCCGCTCGAAGGAAAAGCGCAGCGACTGCCCCCTGGTAACCATGGGGCTGGTGCTCGACGTCAGCGGCTTTCCCAAACGCAGCCGGATCTTTGCGGGCAATGTCAGCGAAGCCTCGACGCTCGAGACCATGTTGGCTGAGCTCGGTGCCACCGCCGGCACCATTGTCGTGATGGATGCCGGCATTGCCACTAAGGCCAATCTGGCGTGGCTGATCGAGCACGATTATCGCTATGTCGTGGTGAGCCGCAAGCAGATGCGGACGTTCGATCCCGAGCAGGCCACCGAAGTGCAAACCGCCGGCAATATGCCGGTCCAGGTGCAACGGGTCGATGCCCCTGAAACCGGTGAGACGCTGCTCTATTGTTATTCGCCGGCGCGCGCCGACAAGGATCAGGCGATCAACACCACCAAGGCGACCGGCTTCGAAGCCGCGCTGCAAAAGCTCGCCGATGGCCTCGCCAAGCCACGCGGCACCAAAGACCCGGCCAAAATCCACGAACGCATCGGTCGCGCCAGGCAGAAATACGCGCGCGCAGCACAGCATTATACTATCGAGGTGACGCTCGATGAGCCTGGTCAATGTGTCACCGCGATCAGCTGGACCCAGACCCCCAGGCCCAACTCGGCGATGACCCATCCCGGGGTCTATTGCCTGCGCACCACACTGACCGAGCCCGACGACGCGACCCTGTGGCGAATCTACGCCACCCTCACCAATCTGGAATCGGTCTTTCGATCGCTGAAGACCGACCTCGGCCTGCGGCCGGTGTATCACCAAATCGAGCGCCGCGTCGAAGGTCATTTGTTCATTAGCGTGATCGCGTATTCTGTCGTCCACACCATGCGCCTGCGGCTCAAGGCCGAGGGCATCACCGACTCCTGGGAAACCATCCGCAACACGCTGGCGACCCAGGTCCGCATCACCACCACCCTCAAGCGTCGCGATGGCCGCACCGTCCATGTCCGCAAGGCTTCCCGGCCCGAACCGCGCCAGCAGCAAATCCATGCCGCACTCAAACTCACCGCCAATCCCGGAGGGACCCGGCAGACCGTCGTGTAATCACGCAGCTGCCGCGCAATCAATCGGCGCCATTTACACAAATGTAGTGCCATGCACGCCTGCTCAATCAGGCTAAACTACTGGTTTAGCTCAGTTCTGTAGTGCCAAGTGGCGAACATGGGCTA
>JAYWBP010000111.1:0-4331 GCA_043781375.1 Novosphingobium sp. | reverse complement strand
GGTTTCCGTAACCATTGTTGCCGTAATAGCCGTTGTTGCCGTAGATCACCTGGCCGCTGTAATAGCCCCGGTTTCCGTAATAGCTGTCCTGGGGATAGCCGTACTGGTCATAGCGGTAATCGCGGCGATGGCTGCTCGATGCAGCGGCGGCGGCGATGGCGATCCCCAGCAGGCCGACGCCAACCGCAATCGCGGTGCCGTCGCTGTGGTTCTCGCGGCCATAATAGTCGCGCGCCTGAGCCGGTGAAGCGGCAGTCAGCGCTGTAGCTGACAGGGCCAAGCCGAGCAGCGATTTCTTGAGAAGAGACATGGTCACCGAACTCCTCGCCGGCTCCGTCGCGATTGCGGCGGGATACGCTGGCTTGAAACCGGTATGGACCTGATTCGCTGAACGGCAGCGGGATCGGGTTGGCAGCTTTCGTTCAGGTTAAAATTGATCTACGTGAACAAGGTGAGGCAATGTGGCGGTATTGGGCGAGCCGAGGTTGCCGAAAATCCTCATCGCGATGACCGCAGGTTCGAAGCAATCCAGCGCGCCACGCGTTGAACTCGGGATTGCTTCGCTGCGACCTGGCCGTGATTTATCGGGAGCCTGTCGAAGGACTCGCAATGACGAATTTCCTTGGGACAGGCTGTTAAGTTGGCACGCACCCAGACGGCGTTGCTTACCAGCCGCGATGGTGGCCGCGGTAGCGACGGTCGCCGTCACGATCACGATCGCCATCGCCATCGTGATCCCAGCCGCGTCCGTAGCCGCCGCGATAGCCGCGGTTGCCACTGTAGTATTGCTGGCGATAGATTGGATAATTGTAGTAATAGCCATAGCTTGGATAGTTATTATAATATCCGTATCCGCCGTAATACTGCGGATAGCTGTTGTAGTAATCTTCGTTCCCGTAATAGCCGCCGCCATTGTCACCCGAGGCAATCGCCGCGCCAACGGCCAGGCCGAGCAGGCCCGCACCAACTGCGATTGCGGCATCGTCACCGCCGCCACGGCCCCACCGCTCATGCGCCTGCGCCGGTACGGCCATTGACAGCGCTGTGGCGCCTAGTGCGAGAGCTGCGACACTCTTTCCAAAGATGTTCATAACGGTCTCCTCAGCCGATCGGCGCGGCGACCCGACGCAGCGACTCAACGGACAGGCGGAAAATGTGATGCCCGGCGACTGAACGCCCCGTTAACCGGAAAGCCGGGTCAAAATATCACATCTGGGCAAGTGCGCCGTTGACCCGTTCCCAGCGCTGATGCTTGCACAGCATCGTACCGATCAGGCAGCCTGAAATATCGAGCGTGTTGCGATCGACCTGGGCGATGCTCGACGAAAACTGGCGGCCCATGTCGGGGACCAGCACTTTGCCGCGCCAGTTACGGCCAGAATCGGGTCGGTAATCCTTAAGCAGTGCGGCACCCACCAGTAGTGTGCCGGTCTTCTGCCGAACTGTCGCTTGCGCGGCCGGTGTCGCCCAGACGACGACCCCGCACAGCTTGTCGGAGCATGGTTCGATGCGGACCACGACCGAACGTTTGGGATTATGCCACAGCCCGAAAGGCGAGCCTGACTCCGCTGCCGAAGCGGGCCCGGCAAGGACGGTTAGCAGCGCTGTCATCGCCACAAGAGCTTGTTTTCGCATGTTTGGCCCAGGCCCCTCGTTTAAAATGATTTCGTCTATTGGGCGGAAGCGACCCTAACTATTGTCGGGGAACGCCGCCGCCCTGCATCTGTTGCATCTGGTGCATTCGCTTACGCATTTTGGCCCCGACCGCGCTCCTGCGCCATCGGACCCGATGACGTGGTGACGGCAAAACCAGTCAGAAGTGCCAGAAGGCGGACATTCATCGCGACAATTTCCTCAGGTGCAGAATGCGCGGGAAAAACCCCGTCAGCCGCCTGATAAGACCAGAACGTCACAAGACTGTGCCTGGATCCTTAAATAAGTGTCGCAAATTGTCGTTACCGGGGGGAGGGGACGTTAGGGTCGCGCGCTTTCCATTTTAAAGCGAGGTCACGTGACGTCGAAACACTTCGTCATTGCGAGCCCTTCGGCAAGCGGTGGATAAACTGCGGTTATGCCGCAGCGAAGCAATCCATAGTGGGTGCCAATGACCCAAAATTTCCGCAAACCTGCGGACCTCGCAATGACGAAAAATGACAGGAATCGCGCACAGATATGCCCTCGCTTGGAGGGTCGGTGACGGGCTTACTGCGTAAAGCTTACGCCGCTTCCTTCTTCCGGCTCGCGCGCTTGCGCTCGTTGGGATCGAGCAGCGCCTTGCGCAGACGGATCGATTTAGGCGTGACTTCGACCATCTCGTCGTCGTCGATATAGGCGATCGCCTGTTCCAGCGTCATCACGCGGGGCGGGGTCAGGCGGATCGCATCGTCCTTGCCGGTCGAGCGGAAGTTGGTGAGCTGCTTGCTCTTCATCGGGTTGACTTCGAGATCGTCGGGCTTGGCGTTCTCGCCGACCAGCATACCCTCATAGACCTTGTCCTGCGGGCGCACGAACAGGCTGCCGCGTTCCTCGAGCATGTTGAGCGCATAGCCGACTGCCTCGCCGGTGCCGTTGGAGATCAGCACCCCGACCGGTCGACCTTCGATGGCGCCTTTATAGGGGCCGTACTTTTCGAACAGGCGGTTCATGATCCCGGTGCCGCGCGTGTCGGACAGGAATTCGCCGTGATAGCCGATCAGGCCACGGCTGGGGGCGGAGAACGTGATCCGGGTCTTGCCCCCGCCCGAGGGGCGCATGTCCGACATCTCGCCCTTGCGGATCGCCATCTTCTCGACGACCGTGCCGGCGTATTCGTCATCGACGTCGATGACGACGGTTTCATAGGGCTCGGTGCGCTTTCCCGCTTCCTCGCCGAACAGCACACGCGGGCGGCTGATGCCCAGCTCGAAGCCTTCGCGGCGCATCGTCTCGATCAGCACGCCCAATTGCAATTCGCCGCGACCGGCGACTTCAAAGCTGTCCTTGTCGGCGCTTTCGGTGACGCGGATGGCGACGTTGCTTTCGGCCTCGCGCTCAAGCCGGTCGCGGATCATGCGGCTGGTGACCTTGGTCCCTTCACGGCCGGCGAACGGGCTGTCGTTGACCGCAAACCGCATCGACAGGGTCGGCGGATCGATCGACTGGGCAAAGAGCGGCTCGGACACCGTGGGATCGGCGATGGTGTTGGCAACAGTCGCGGTGGTCAGCCCGGCGATCGAGATGATGTCACCCGCGCGGGCTTCGTCGACGGGCACGCGCTCAAGTCCGCGATAGGCCATGATTTTGGAGGCGCGCCCGGTCTCGACGATCTTGCCGTCGCGATCAAGCGCGTGGATCGGCGAGTTCACCTTGATCGTGCCCGACTGGACCTTGCCGGTCAGGATCCGCCCAAGGAAGTTGTCGCGATCGAGCAGGGTGACGAGGAACTTGAACGGCCCGTCGAAATCGGCGGCCGGCGGGGGGACATGCTCGACAATCTTCTGGAACAGCGGGTTAAGGTCGCCGCTGCGCGCGTCCATGTCGTCGCTGGCGTAGCCGTTGCGGCCCGAGGCATAAAGCACCGGGAAATCGAGCTGCTCGTCATTGGCCTCCAGGCTCACGAACAGGTCGAACACTTCGTCCAGCACTTCCTGGGCGCGGCCATCGGGGCGGTCGATCTTGTTGACCACGACGATCGGCTTGAGCCCGAGGGCGAGCGCCTTGCCGGTGACGAATTTGGTCTGCGGCATCGCGCCTTCGCTGCTGTCGACCAGCAGGATCACCCCGTCGACCATTGACAGGATGCGCTCCACCTCGCCGCCGAAGTCGGCGTGGCCCGGGGTGTCGACGATGTTGATATGGGTTCCCTGCCATTCGACCGAGGTGCACTTGGCCAGGATGGTAATGCCGCGCTCTTTTTCCAGGTCGTTGGAATCCATCGCCCGTTCTTCCACGCGCTGGTTGTCGCGAAAGGTGCCGGACTGACGAAACAGCTGGTCGACCAGCGTGGTCTTGCCATGGTCAACGTGGGCGATGATGGCGATATTGCGCAAGGGTGCGCCGACGACGGTAGGGGCGGACATGCTGACAGGCTTTCGAAGGAACGGGGGGAACGGCGCTTCGCTGCACCGCAACATCGCGCGCCCCTAGCCCAACTTGCCGCAAACGGCAAGCAAAGCGCACTGTGTCGCCTTTGTCACAGGGAGACACTGCAAGCGGGCGACAATCAAATACCGATTGTGTTGGAAAGCGAGGATTCCTATGGGTTGCGAGAGAAAAGGGGGTGCAAAGCGCGGGCTTCGAAAGCCGTAGCGGCAACTTCCCAGAAGAGAGGAACTTCATCGATGAAATCTACC
>JAYWBP010000110.1:0-4384 GCA_043781375.1 Novosphingobium sp. | reverse complement strand
GAGCCCGCAGGGCAAGACCGAACTGTGCTCGGCATCGACGCAGGCCGAGGCGACCAACAACGCGCTGATCCTGGTGGTCGGCTATACCGATACGGTCGGCAGCGACGAATACAACCAGACGCTCAGCGAAAAGCGCGCCGGGGCCGTGATCAACTATCTCCAGCAGGTCTGCCACTGGAAACCGTTCCGGATGCTCACCCCCACCGGGATGGCCAAGGCTGATCCGCTCGCGAGCAACGACACCGCCGAAGGCCGGGCCCAGAACCGCCGCGTTTCGGTCAATGTGCTGGTCAGCAAGGCCACCGACGGGATGTAGGCTGCGTTGGGGGGCTCGCTTCGCTGCGAAGCATGCAGCCCGAGGGGTGACATTTGAAATCGGCGAAAAGGGCGGTTCACGAGAGCCGCCCTTTTCCGTTGAGCCGATTGCCGACGCGCGGGGGATGTCTGTTATGGGGTGGAAAGCTGCCATTAGCGATGATCCGTTGTGCTACCGGATTTGGGCCGACCGAAGCCCGTCCGCATCGCACAGCAGAATCTGGTATGCCGACGTTTGGGGCGAGAATATCGAGAATTCGAATCTCTATCGTGTGAAGGCCTGCGCTGGGATCAAATTACGATTTCGACACTGTCCAGGTAGCTGGATAATTCACTTAATAGTCGGCTCGCTCCTCCGGCGTCGCTATCCCCGGAAGCCAGCTCGAGACCTGCGCCGAGGTCGGTTATTCTCTGAAAGCCAAAGCCTCCTCCCGACCCTCGCAAATTGTGCCCGATAATCGTCACGGCTTCAAAGTCAGCTCGGTCCAGAGCCTCTCGCATTACAACGACATTGTGTCGGCAGTTGTCGAGATAGGCCGGAATCCGTTCGGCCAATTTCAGGGCCGTGCGCCGATTCCTGGCTTCCGAACCGCCATCGGGCGACCGAACCCCGGTTGCCGAATAGTCCTTGATCGCCTGAAGTAGGACATCCTGCTTGATCGGTTTGGTCAGATAAGCCGTGCAACCTGCCGCCAGACACGTCTCCCGATCGCCTTTCAGGGCGGAAGCCGTCAGGGCAATTATCGGAGTTGGTGCTCGATCATTGGCCCTCTCCCACGCCCGAAGCTTTCGCGTTGCGGTCAACCCATCCATCACCGGCATTTGCCGGTCCATCAGCACCAGGTCGTAATGTCCGGCCTTGAACATCTCGCAGGCGATCAGCCCGGTTTCCGCGACATCGATCTGGTAAGGTGTGTCCTCGAGGTAAGCCAAGGCGATAGTGCAATTGTCGGGCGAATCCTCCGCCATCAGGATGCGCAGTGGCTGGAGCGGTGCATCGGGATCGGCGCTGGTGGGTACGCTGACCGGCCGTTTGTCAGTAGCCCAGATTTCGAACGGGACGACGAAGCCGAAGGTGCTGCCCTTATCGACCTCGCTGGCAACCCAGATGCGCCCGCCCATCACCTCGACCAGACGCTTGGAGATCGTCAAACCAAGGCCGGAGCCGCCGAACCTTCGCGTGGTGGAAGAATCGGCCTGGCTGAAGCGTTCGAAGACGTTGGCGAGCTTGTCGTTCGCAATCCCGATGCCGGTATCCGAGACGGTGAATCGCAAGGCGGTCGGCACCGATCCATCCCCATCCGGCTCGACCTTCAAGGTGACATTGCCGGCCTCGGTGAATTTGATCGCATTACCGAGCAGGTTGAGCAGCACCTGCCGCAGCCGCGTCGGGTCACCCACGAGGTCGTTGCTGACACCCGGAGCGATATCGTACGCCAATTTCAGGTTTTTCTCATGCGCGCGGGGCGCCACCATCTCGATCACCTTCTCCAAGTGATCGCTCAGCGAAAAGCCGATTTGCTCGAGGTCGAGTTGCGATGCTTCGACCTTGGAAAGATCGAGGATGTCGTTGATGAGGTTCAGCAGATTGTCGCCCGAGCGGCGGAAAATCTGGACGTATTTGTTCTGTTCAGGCGACAGCGGGGTCTTTGCGAGCAGATCGGCAATGCCCATGATGGCATTCATCGGCGTGCGGATTTCATGGCTCATGCTGGCCAGAAAGTCCGACTTGGTCCGGCTGGCGCTCTCGGCCGCAGCTTTGGCCTGCTGCAATTCCAGTTCAACCCGTTTGCTTTCGGTGACATCGCGCGCGGCGGCAAACACTCCCTGCAAGGTGCGATTGCGGTCGTAGAAGGTCGTCGCGTTGTACGAGACCACCGTCTGTTTTCCGTCGCGAGCCCGCGCGGTCAGTTCGTAGTCGGTGACCGACTTCTCGGCCAGCACGCGCTTGATTCCCGCCTCCGCCCGGTTTGGCTCGGTGAAGCAATCCTTGAACGGCGCCCCGATCAACTCGTCACGGGTGCTCCCGGTCAGCGCCTCCATCTGCTTGTTGACGTCGGTGATGATCCCGGCCGGATCGGTGGTCATCAGCGCGTCGATGTTGGATTCGATCAGCGAGCGAGTGTAGAATTGCTGATCGCGCAGACGTTGGTCGGATTGTTTCTGCTCCTCCTCAACCAGCTTGCGCGCGGTATTGTCGGTACCGATCAGCAGATAGCCGATGATCACGTCCTGCACATCGCGCAGCGCGGTGACCGAGACGACCGCGGGAAGCCGGGTGCCGTCCTTGCGCAGATAGGTCAGCTCATAGATGTCTTCGATGCCGCGCGACGCCTTGAACACCAGCGCCTCGAACCCGGGGGTTATGGCGGTAGCCAGCTCGGCACTCAGCGCTTGCGCCCGCGCGATCAGTTCCTGCGGATCGGAGATGTCCGCCGGAGTGACCTTGTTCATCACTTCGGCAGCGGTATAGCCGAGCATGCGCTCAGCGCCGACGTTGAAGATCTGGATGACCCCCTTGGCGTCGGTGGCGATGCTGGAAAAGTTGGCGCTGTTGAAGATCGCATTTTGCAAAGCTCCCGCCTGCAGCAGCGCGTCCTCGGCCGCCTTGCGGGCCGTGTTGTCGGTCCCGATCAGCAGATAACCGATGATCGCGCCTGCCGCGTCGCGCAGCGCAGTGACCGAAACGACCGCCGGAAACCGGGTGCCGTCCTTGCGGATATAGGTCAGCTCATAGATGTCTTCGATCCCGCGCGATGCCTTGAACACCAGCGCCTCAAAGCCCGGCGTAATCGGCGTTTCCAGCTCGGCAGTCAGGGCTTGCGCCCGGGCGATCAGTTCCTGCGGATCGGAGATGTCCGCCGGGGTGATCGTGTTCATTACTTCGCCTGCGGTATAGCCGAGCATCTGCTCGGCACCGACGTTGAAGATCTGGATCACACCCTTGGCGTCGGTGGCGATGCTGGAGAAGTTGGCGCTGTTGAAGATGGCGCGCTGGAGCGCGTCGGCTTTGACGATCGACTCTTCGGTCTGCCCAACCGCGTTGCCGGAAGCGAGCGGAAAAAGGTTCTCCGCGCCCGGTTCTGTCGGTGGAATTGTGATGGTACGCCCTGACTCAGTGTTCGGCCCGGGACAGTTGCAAAGTCCGCAGGGCGCCGGGAAATGCTAGTGAAGCAGCTCGCCGATGGAAGTTTCCACCTGGGCGGAAGAATAAGGCTTCTGCAGAAACCGCCCACCCGGCACAAACCGCCCGGTCATGTCATCGCACAGCGTGCTTCCCGAAGTGTAGAGCACCGGCAGCGCGGGCCTGAGCGCAATCGCCTGATTAGCCACGTCGTAGCCGCCGAGCGCCAGCGCATGCAGACGAATATCTACGAACAGGAGGTCGATATGATGCAGTGCAGTTAGGTGCAATAGCGCACCGGCAAGGTCGCTCGCCGCCAGCGGGATGTGCCCAAGATCCTCAATCACCCACTCAAGGTTCTGCAATATGAAAACATCATCCTCGACGATCAGAATGACGGCCATCAGTACGGCGATTGGTATATGATCGGCACGACAGACAGGCCCCCCCGAGTTGCTCGAATTATATCGATACTCACGCGGTAACTCGCGGCGAAGGAAATGGTTCCAGTGGGTGGCGATTTCACCAACGTAGATTCTGCAACTGCTTTCACTAGCGCATCATGCTGAAGCGGTCGGCAGGGTTCCGTTACAAAGCGGACGGTGGCATCAATGACAAAGCTACCGCAGCAGCGTTGGGCTCCAGCGCTACCTTGGCGCTTGATCGGTGCCGCTCAGATCAAGCCGCCAGCTTCCGCAGCACGTACTGCAAAATCCCGCCGTTGTTGAAGTACTCAAGCTCATTCGCAGTATCGATCCGGCACAGCGCCTTGAACGCGAAGGTCGAGCCGTCCTTGCGGGTGACAGAGACTTCGACTTCCTGACGCGGCTGGAGCGAGGCAACGCCGGTAATCGTGAACACGTCGTCGGCGCCCAGCCCCAGCGTCTGGCGGGTCGTGCCTTCGGGGAACTGCAGCGGGAGCACGCCCATCCCGACCAGGTTCGA
>JAYWBP010000109.1:0-4394 GCA_043781375.1 Novosphingobium sp. | reverse complement strand
GGCGCGCTGACCCATCATCTCGGGCGGGGTAGAGATGCCGAGGCGGCGGCACGCCGAAATATCGACGTATGGACTCGCGAAGCTGATAAAAAGGGCCTCGCGCCGATCATTGTCACGGCATCCGGATGCGGCACGCACATCAAGGATTACGGCTTTATCCTGCGTGCTGATCCTTCCTATGCAGACTCCGCCGCGCGGGTTGCAGCGTTGGCGCGGGATATCAGCGAATTCCTGCTCGACGCTTGCCTTCCGCCTGGCGGGGGGAATGGGGTCGTCGTTGCCTATCATGCCGCCTGTTCCCTCCAGCACGGTCAAAAAGTCGTCGATGCGCCCCGTCTTTTGCTCACCAATGCAGGCTTCACAGTCCGCACCCCAAGCGAGGCGCACCTATGTTGCGGATCGGCCGGAACCTACAACATCCTTCAGCCTAAAATCGCAGCCGCGCTGGGCGAACGCAAGGCGGCCAATTTGGAGCGCCTCGGCGCTGACCTGATTGTTACCGGTAACGTCGGCTGCGCAGTCCAGATCGCGGGTCACAGCAAATTGCCGATCGTTCATCTGGTCGAATTACTCGACTGGGCAACAGGCGGACCCCGCCCGGTCGCTCTCGAAACCCTCAATCACGGAGAAGTGGCATGCCTGCTTTGACGCTTGCAATGGCCAACCGAATCATTTCCGCCAGCCTCGCCAAAGCGCGGTCGGACGGTCTCAAGCCGCTGACGATTGCCGTGCTCGACGCCGGCGGCCATATCATCGCACTGCAGCGCGAAGACGGAAGTTCCAATTTGCGTCCCGAAATTGCCGTTGCCAAAGCCAACGGTGCGCTAGGGCTGGGCATCTCAAGTCGCGCGATCGGCGCCATCGCTGTCGAGCGCCCGACTTTCCTTGCTTCGCTCCACGCGCTTGCGCCGAGCGGGCTGGTGCCGGCGGCAGGCGGGGTGATCGTTCAAACACTGGACGGCGCTTTATGTGGAGCGGTCGGCGTAACTGGAGACTCGTCGGACCATGATGAGCTTTGCGCTCTCGCGGGTATTGCAGAGGCCGGACTAATCGCTCAGCCGTGATCCAGCCATGCGAATGCCGGCCGCGAGTCCGGCGCCCGCGCGTCGGCCGCGTTCAACGTCGGTCTGAAAGTCGGTCGCACCTTGGATCTTCGGCAATCTAGGAGTGAGATCCGCCGAACCATCAACGAAGGTAATTAGGCTTCGGTTGCAAGTGATAAGCATGCGAATTATCCGTTGACGAACTGCTTTTGGCTCTTTAATATCTGACTCTAAGAGCGCACTCAGAGTGCTCAAACGGGGAGGGTGCAATGATGTCGTCTCGTGGCAAATTTCATATGTCGGCCATGTCAAATGTTTCCGTCATCGCGCTTGCGATGGGAGCAGCGAGCCCGGCCTATGCGCAGGCGTCCGTTGGCTCGCCCAATCCGTCGAAGGATGTTGCGACCACGAATGGCGATTCCGGTGCGCTAACCGACATTATCGTCACGGCTCAACGTCGCGGCGAAAAACTGCAAGATACGCCCATCACCGTCTCCGCCATTACGAGCGAATTGGCGCGGGCAAAGGGCGTGACCAGCACGTCAGATCTGCAGATCGTGACGCCCGGTCTGGTCTTTGCTGACTCGGGCGCTGGCCCCGCTCTTTACCTGCGCGGTGTGGGAACACAGAATACGGCGCCTGGCGACGAAGGTAGCGTCTCCACATACATCGATGGAGTGTATTACGCTGCTCTTCCAAACGCGTTTTCCAGCCTTGCCAACGTCCAGCGAGTCGAGGTCTTGAAGGGGCCACAAGGGACATTGTTCGGGCGCAACGCGACGGGCGGCTTGATCAACATCATCACGCAGGATCCGTCTTTTAAGCCGACCTACGATGTCCGGGTGAACGCTGGCAGTTATCAGACTTTCGGGGGCGATTTGTACGCCTCTGCGCCACTTTCATCGACGGTTGCCGCGAACATTTCCGCCTATGGCAACGACCAGGAGAAAGGCTTCGGAAGAAACCTCACCAATGGCAAATACGTATATAACGGGTATGAATACGGGCTGCGGTCCAAGTTGCTATGGCAGCCCGGCGCAGACACGAGATTTGTACTTTCCGGAGATTATTCCCTCAGCCATTATGCAAATTCATCAGGCGCGATTTTGCCAGGAGCGGTGAGTATTAACGGAACTCCGGGCCTGAAAAGATTTTATGATCTATATGCAAGTATCCAGCCGCTTCAGGTAAACAAGGGCGGTGGTGTTTCGCTTCATGCCCAACAGGATTTGTCTTGGGCTAGATTGCTGAGCATCAGTGCCTACCGTGAGAACTACTATCGGTCTGACTTCGACAGCGACCGCAGCTCGTCGAAGATTGTGGATGCTTTGATTCGCTTCAACGACAAGCAGTTCAGCCAAGAGCTGCAAATCCAGTCGCTGCCGACGAGCCTGATTAAGTGGATCGGTGGTATCTATTATCTGAAGGATCGTACGACGCTCACGTCGTTCGATCTGGTCGGCGCAGGCTTGGCCTCTGCTGGTGGGGAATTCAACGGCCCTGCCACCCAATGGACACGCTCGATGGCCGGCTATGCCCAGGTCACTGTGCCGGTAGGTGCTTCGACCAACGTCACAGGCGGTGTTCGCTATACAGACGATCGTCGTCGCCTTACTTCGGCAACGATCTTGCCGGCATTTAAATTGACGATACCGGGCCCGCCACAATCCAGCCATTTTAACAAAGTGACCTACCGCGCGTCGATTGACCATCATTTCAGCCGCGACATCATGATGTTCGCTAGCTATAATCGCGGTTTTAAGAGCGGTGTGTTCAATCTCTACGCGCCGAAGGACCCGCCGGCTCGGCCGGAAACGCTCGATGCGTTCGAAATCGGCCTGAAGTCGGAATTTTTCGATCGGCGACTTCGGATCAACGTCTCGCCGTTCCTTTATAAGTATAAAGACATTCAGCTCGTCCAGGCGTTTACCAGCACAACACGTTTGTTGAATGCGGCCCGCGCGACCAGCAAGGGCGTCGATTTTGACATGTCAGCAATCTTGCTGCCAGGGCTGACCCTCGATGCCGGCTTCGAGATCCTCCATGCGCGGTACGACCGCTTCCCAAGCGCGCCGGCTACGTTCCCCAAGCCTGCGGTGTGTACGCCGGTTCCGACCGAATTGCCTGGGGCTCGCACCGGCGGTAACCTCAACTGCGTAATTGACGCCTCGGGAAATCAGCTAATTCGCGCACCCGATTTTAGCGGGACGCTCGGGCTGAGTTATGTATGGCGAGCATCTTTCGGGAAACTCTCTGCCAACGCTAACCTGTTCCACAGCGCCTCGTTCCCCTATGAGGCCGGCGGCCGGTTGCGGCAGGCGCCTTACGAAGTTGTGAATGCCCAAGTTGGCTGGCGATCGATCTCCGACCGCTTTGGAGCCAGAGTCTTTGTCCGCAACCTGACGAACAAGCACTATTTCACGAATCTTGTGAGTTCGGCGGGCGACATCTTCGCACCGGCAGCGCCGCGAACGGTGGGGATCGAACTGAACGTCAAAATGTGACGAACCGGCCGCGACGTCGGCCGCACTGGCCGACGTCGGCTGAATTCCAGGCACTGTAGAAGGATTGATTGCGTGCCAAAGACGTTGAGAGCGATCATGTCATTCGCAGCCTTACCCGGCTTCGCAGTCATGATCGCTAGCTGCTCACCGGCGCCGCAAGACAATGCTCCTTCGGGCCAGGGGACGGTGGTCAATCGCGCCTCGCTGGAAACTGCCACGCCTGATCCCGATCAGTGGATGAGCACAGGCCGGACCTACGACGAGCAACGCTTCAGTCCTCTGGCTGCGATCAATACGCAAAACGTCGGCACGCTCGGCCTTGCTGGCTCATATGACATTCCCACGAGCATGGGCCAGGAGGCGACGCCGATCGCGGTTGATGGCGTGCTCTACATCTCGACTGACTGGAGCACCGTCATCGCGGTCGACGCGCGTACCGGTGAACTCAAATGGACCTATGATCCTGAAGTTCACCACTCTCTGGTGAACGCATGCTGCGGGCCAGTGAACCGCGGCGTGGCGGTATGGCGCGGCAAAGTCTACTTGGGCGCGCTCGATGGACAGCTGATTGCGCTGGACGCCGAAACCGGCAAGGTCGTTTGGCAGACCCAGACGACCGACCGAGCGAGGCCGTACACTATTACCGGTGCGCCGCGCATCGTGCGCGATAAGGTGATCATCGGAAACGGTGGGGCCGATTTGGGGGTGCGCGGTTTCGTCTCGGCTTACGACACCCAGACTGGCAAACTGGTGTGGCGCTTCTACATCGTGCCGGGGCAGCCGGGGCAGCATGATGGCGCTGCATCCGACGATGTTCTCGAAAGCCGTGCGCGATCGACCTGGTTTG
>JAYWBP010000108.1:0-4398 GCA_043781375.1 Novosphingobium sp. | reverse complement strand
ACCATGACGGTAATTACTTCGCCGATGCCGCCACCCTCGACCGCCTTGAGGGCGAAGGCCGCGTAGCTTTCCGCTATGCCGAGCCGGTCAACGGGTCTGCCCGTGACATTGCCGGGGTGCTCAACGATGCCGGCAATGTTCTGGGCATGATGCCCCACCCTGAGCGCATGATCGAACCGGCCCTTGGCGGGATCGGTGGTCGGGCGCTATTCGAGGGTGTAGTGCGGGGGCTGATGGAAGTTTAGGTTTTTGCCAGTTTGACGGCTTCACCCGACCAGCGGAGTTTACGCCGCGCCAAACTGGACCTGCAGGTTGCGTGAAAACAGCGCCAGCGCATCGGGGGCGGCCATCGGGCGGCCAAAGTAATAGCCCTGGATTTTCTTGCAGCCAAGTTGCCGGATCATTGCCAGTTCGGCCTCAGTCTCGACCCCCTCGGCGGTCGTCGACATCTCCAGGCTGTCGGCCATGGCGACCACGGCGCGAATGATCGCCAGGCTCTCACGGTTGCCAGTCGCCGCGCCTTGGACGAAGCTGCGATCGACCTTGATCGTCGAGAAGCGCAGCTTGCGCAGGTAGCCGAGCGAGGAATAGCCGGTCCCGAAGTCGTCGAGCGCGATCCCGCAGCCCAGCGCGATGCACTGCTCCAGCGTGGCCCGCGCAGCAGTGCCGTCGCGCACGAAGATGCTCTCGGTCACTTCAATCTCGAGCCGGTGCGGTTTGAGCCCGCTTGACGCCAAAGCAGCAACGACGGTTTCGGAAAAATTCGGATCGAGCAGTTGTTCGCCCGACACGTTGACCGCAACCTTGACGTGTTCAGGCCACTTGGTTGCCTCGCGACAAGCCTGGTGAAGGACCCATTCGCCGATCGGTACAATCAGTCGGGTATCTTCGGCCAGCGGGATGAATTTGACCGGGCTGACCGCGCCGTGATCGGCACTGTTCCATCGCAGCAACGCCTCGAAGCTGGTCACCAGCTCGCTCTGGGCATCGACCACCGGCTGGTACTGGAGGCTGAACTCGTCGCGATCGAGCGCACGGCGTAGCGAGAATTCGAGCTTGCGGCGCTCTTCTGCATGGGCATGGAGCGCGGGTTCATAAGTAAAATGCTGGCCCCCGCCTTCGTCTTTCGAGCGATAGAGGGCCAGATCGGCATTGCGCATCAGCGTCTCGACCGTCGAGCCATCACGCGGCCCTATCGCCGAACCGACGCTGGCCCCGACATAAAGCGTGTGGTGATCCACGTCGTAGGGCTGTGAGAGGTTTTCGATAATCATCCGCGCGACATGCTCAACTCTTGCGGGATCGGAGACGTCGCGGATGACGATCGCAAATTCGTCGCCGCCAAGCCGCCCGCACAGCTCGTTTTCGCCGATCACGCTCTTGAGCCGCTCGGATACGCGCGCCAGCAACTGATCGCCCACGAGGTGCCCCAGGGTATCGTTGACCGACTTGAAGCGGTCGAGATCGATCATCAGGAACGCACAGCGGGTGCGCCACTGCGCGGCATAGCGCATCGCCTCGGCCATCGCTTCGCTCAGCATCAGTCGGTTGGGCAAGCCCGTCAGCGTATCATAGCGAGCGAGATAGGCGATCTTGTCCGAATTCTCACGCTGCTCGGTCACATCCGAGCCGACCCCGCGAAACCCTGCAAACACGCCGTTATCGTCGAGCCGGGGCGTTCCTGAAATCTCCCACCAGCGATGGCGACCGTTGATCGTGACCCGCACCAGCAAGTTGGAAAAGCTCTCGCGCCGCTTGAGCCGCTCGGCCAGATCGTGGAGCGAGGAGGCGAACTGACCCGTGTCCCACGATGCGCCCGCAATCAACTGAATGAACGATTGTCCGTCAATGTTGGCCGGATCAAGCCCCAGCGCGAAGGCAAACCGCGGGCTCGCGGCGCGGACCCGACGGGCGGTATCGATCTGCCATAGCCAGTCGGCCTCGCCTTCCTCGAACTCGCGCAAAAGCAGCGAGACGACTTCGTTCTTTTCGGTCATCCCCGCTTCGAAGACCTTGGCCCGCAAAGTGGTGCGCGCGCTTTCGATCACAGCAAAGACCATCAGCGCGATGAAACCCGCGCAGATCGCGACCATTGCGAATTCATGGTTCAGTCCGAACGACAGCAGCGAAGCCGTGCCGACCAGCAGGATGAATAGCACCGTGGCCAAGGGTGCAGCCGGCAGCATTACCGCGCAGGCCATCATCAGCATCGCCAGGATCGCCCACAGTTCGAAGCGCGGGCCCTGGGGGCTAAAGTGGCCGAACAAGGCGATCGGCACGATCCATACCAAAGCCGTGACAAGGGCCCCGCCGGCCTGGCGATTGCGCTCCTCGCTGGCGACGAGGCGCCGCTCGCCCTCGCCCGGCGGCTTGTGGAACTGCGCGCTCCAGGCAAGCACCGCAGCCAGTGCGACAAGCCAGGCCGCAAGGAATGGCAGCTCGACGATTCCATGGAAAACCCAGGCGGTCGCTCCGCTGGCGACGACATGCGAGGCGACCCGGGCCAAAGTCGTCCGGTTCCCGCCGGTGAATTGCAAAGCGCGCAGCCGCGCCCAGTCGCCGTCCACCGGATTGGTCAGCCCTAAGACTGCCAGGGCAGGCAGGTCCTTGGGCAGGCTCGTAGTGGGTTGTAACGAAGTGCTCACCCACGCCTGTTACCCGGAGAATAGTTAGCGACGCGTAAACCTGTCCGAAATGACCGGGATTTCCGCAGCTTATTCGACCGTCACCGATTTTGCGAGATTGCGCGGCTGATCGACATCGGTGCCTTTGGCGCAGGCCACGTGATAGGCCAGCAATTGCACCGGGATGGCATAAACCAACGGTGCAATCAGCGGGTGGACGCGCGGCATTTCGATGGTTGCCATGCAGCCCTCACCAGCCTCGGCCAGCCCCTCGGCATCCGAGACAAGGACGATCTTGCCGCCGCGCGCGCGGACTTCCTGCATGTTGCTCACGGTTTTTTCGAACAGCGGCCCCGATGGCGCCAGAACGATCACCGGCACTTTCTCGTCGATCAACGCGATCGGCCCGTGCTTCATCTCGCCTGCGGCATAGCCTTCGGCATGGATATAACTGATTTCCTTGAGTTTCAGCGCACCTTCCAGCGCCAGCGGATAGTCTTGCCCGCGCCCCAGATAAAGTACGTCGCGCGCCGGTGCGATCAGGTGGGCCATCGCCTTGATCTCGGCATCGTGGGCCAGCGCGGCATTCAGCGCGGAGGGAGCCTCGATCAGATGGCGCACCACGTCGGCTTCTTCGGCGCGGTCGAACCGTCCGCGCTTGACTGCCAGATGGGTCGCCAGCGCGGCAAGCACTGCCAGCTGACAGGTGAAGGCCTTGGTCGAGGCGACGCCGATCTCGGGCCCGGCGTGGGTCGGCAAAAGCAGGTCAGCCTCGCGCGCCATCGAACTGGTCGGCACGTTCACGACCACCGCAATGGTCTGCCCGGCCGCTTTGCAATGGCGCAGCGCCGCCAGGGTGTCGGCAGTCTCGCCCGATTGCGAGATGAATAGCGCCAGCCCGCCAGCTTCTAGCACCGGGTCGCGATAGCGGAATTCGCTCGCCACATCGATGTCGACAGGCAGGCGGGCGAAGGACTCGAACCAGTATTTCGCCACCATTCCAGCGTAAAAGCTGGTGCCGCAGGCCACAATGGTGACGCGGTTGATTGTTGACAGGTCGAAGTCGATCTGTGGCAGCGCCACGGTCTGGTCGATCTGGCGGACATAACTGCGCAAGGTCTGGGCAACGACGGTCGGCTGCTCGAAAATCTCTTTCTGCATGAAGTGATCGAAAAAACCCTTGTCGATCGTCTCCGCCGAAGCGCCAGAGGTCGTTATCTCACGCTCGACAGGATTGTTGTCCTTGTCGAACACGCTGGCGCCGTCGCGGGTGATGACCACCCAGTCGCCTTCGTCGAGATAGGCGATCTGCTGGGTCAGCGGCGCCAGGGCCAGCGCATCGGACCCAAGATAGGTCTCCCCTTCGCCATAGCCCACCACCAGCGGCGAGCCGAGCCGCGCCCCGATCAGCAGGTCGGGATGCTGGCGAAAGGCAATTGCCAGCGCGAAGGCACCGCGCAATTGCGGCAGCACGACCTTGACCGCATCCTGCGGCGACAGCCCGGCCTCGACCTGTACGGACACCAGATGCGCGACCACTTCGGTATCGGTCTCGCTTTCGAACTTGCGCCCACGCGCCATCAGGCCTTCGCGCAAGGGACGGAAATTTTCGATGATCCCATTGTGGACCAGCGCGACCTCGCCGGTGGCGTGCGGGTGGGCGTTGCTGGTGTTGGGCGCGCCGTGGGTGGCCCAGCGGGTGTGGGCGATACCAATAGTGCCGGGCGCAGGATGACGCGCCAGTTCGTGGACCAGATTTATCAGCTTGCCCTCG
>JAYWBP010000107.1:0-86706 GCA_043781375.1 Novosphingobium sp. | reverse complement strand
AAAAGCGAAGGCCTATCAGGACTGGCCCCTTTTTAATCCGCTCCACGAAGAGAACGATCCAGGAACAGAATGGCCCCTTTTATTACCGCTGTTTATACCGCACCTTCGCCCCAAACTCCCCGCACCAGTCATCGCCCTGCGTCATGGGCCAGTCTGCGTCCCTAGGCGGGTAACGGTGGCATTCCCCCATCGGCATGGCGTCCTGTTCGCCGACGTGCTGCCAATAGCGGCACATGACGCAGGTTCCGTTCGGGTCCATGTCGGCGCTATCCGTTTCGGACTTCCAGCATTCAGGCTGGCGGCAATGTTACGTCCTGTTCGAGAAACGCCCGACCCGGCATATTGAGCGGCATTTGCGCGCTTGTGCCTGTCACGAAAAAGCCCGCAATCGGCAAAGCTACAACCGCACCGACGACCCCAGCTGTGCCGGTTGTGCCTCGACTATCCATCTCACCGGAAAGACGCACAGGCGTGCCGTTGACGGACATCGACATGATGTGAAGGTGGATCGCCCCCGACTTGCCCCACATGCCCTTGTTGCGGACTTCCGTCAGCTCACCTTCAACAGGGGTTCTTGCCGGTATCGCTACACGGCCATTCAACAGGATATCCTGGGCGACTTCGAGGCGGACCTTTTGGCCGACGTGAAGTAGCTTGCCCTTGGTTGTCAGTTCTTCGATCAGCGCAACCGCGATTGGCGCCCCGGTTCGCAGAATGTTTCCACCCGGCACGGGCTGAAGGACGGTTACCGTTTGCACCGGATTGAGGACCAGAACCGGGCTAGGCGGGCTCACTGCAACCGTGGACGAAGATGCCTCGGTTTGGGCATGGGCGGTCCCGGAGACCATAGCCAAGCACAGCAAAGAAGTTCTGCGAATCATTGAATTGCTCCCCCTACGCGATTTGCGAGCTCTTTTGTGGTGGCCTCGCCATCATCGAGTCAAGTCAGCTCATTGAGACAGGTTAAAGGCATGGCTTAATCGTGCGACGCCTTCCATTTCACCTTGAGGCAGTCATCGGCGAAGGTATCGACGTAGGCATCAAAGGCGAGGTCGATGGCCTGCCGGGCCTGCTCGACTTTCACCCGTTGCGGATCGACACCACTCGCGACCTTAAGCGCCAGCCCTTCGGCGAGCGTGCGGGCGGCCTCCGCCGTGAGCTTGCCATGCCGACCAATGGTATAGCGCCGGACTTGGCGCGCCCTTGATGGGTCGTCGATCGACTTACGCCGGTGATGAGGATGAGATCGCCCGGAAAGCCTCGAAGCAAATGCCGCTGGAGTCCTTGCTTCACGACCTTCACTACGTAGGCATAAATGCTTTGGAGTTGGTTGCTCGGGCAAATTGTGCAGACGCACTCGAATCTCGCTTTGGACGTTCGGGAAACACACCGACGTTGTCGCTCGCCCCTTCGAATCGCGGAACTAAGGGGCTGAATGAGATTTTATCGTCGGGCCGTGACGATGGGTGAAGCTGCCCCGGTAACTGCCCCACTGAGGCCCCAAGAAACTCAAGGCGCTCAGTAAGCAGTTGATAATCTAACATAATTTGGTCGGGGAAAGAGGATTCGAACCTCCGGCCCCTGCCTCCCGAAGACAGTGCTCTACCAGGCTGAGCTATTCCCCGACCGTTCGCGACCATCCTGAAAGGGATGGGCGAGGCAGGAGGGCGCCTATAGTGATGCGATAGCGGGGTGGCAAGCGGGCATTGGCGCGGCTAGGCTGAGCAGATGGCCAGCGCAGTTCTTCGCCCTGATTCTCCTGCCGAGCGGCATTGGGAATGGCAATACCTCGATCTGATGCGCCGTATCTGGGAGCAGGGCGACGAGCGGGTGGATCGTACCGGCGTTGGCACGCGCTCGCTGTTCGGGGTGCAGTTGCGCCTCGATCTGGCGGGCGGGCGTATGCCGCTCCTCACGACCAAGCGAGTCTATTGGAAGACCGCGACGCGCGAGATGCTGTGGTTCCTGACCGGCACTACCAACATCCGGCCTCTGGTCAGCCAGGGCGTGCAGATCTGGACTGACTGGCCGCTCAATCGCTATCGCCGCGAAACAGGAGAGGCAATCAGCCGAGAGGACTTTTCGGCGCGGATCGTGGCTGATGAGGCTTTCGCGCAAGAATGGGGCGATCTCGGCCCGGTCTATGGCAAACAGTGGGTTGACTGGCCCGTCTATGAGTCGGCGGGCGAGGGCCTGTTCCGGTCAGGCCAGAGCATCAATCAGGTTGCCGGGCTGGTCGATTCGTTGCGCCACAATCCCGGCAGCCGCCGTCATATCATCGAGGGTTGGAACGTCGCTGAGCTTGACCAGATGGCCCTGCCGCCGTGCCACAAGACTTACCAGTTCCACGTCGCTGACGGCAGATTGTCGGGCATTCTGTATCAACGAAGTTGCGACCTGGGGCTGGGCTTTGCCTTCAACATCTGGAGCGCCGCGCTCCTCGTGCGGATGTTGGCGCAGCAATGCGATCTGGAGCCGGGCGAAGTGGTATGGATGGGCGGCGACGTGCACCTTTACCTTAACCACGCCGCGCTGGTCGAAAAGCAGCTTGGCCGCACCCCCTTGGGCGATCCGCGGATGACCATCCTGCGCCGCCCGGCGTCGATTTTCGAATACGCAATCGAGGATTTTGCAGTGTCGGGCTATGAACCGCAGGCGGCGATATCGGCGCCGGTCGCGGTCTAGTTGACATAGCCTTGCTTTGAAATAATATAACGTCCACGTAAAATTATGCTACACTCACGAGCGAGAGTTCGAGGAAGTGGGAGAGCGCTCGATGGCCCAAGGGCCGAACCCGAATAACCTCGCAGTCGGCAACCTGCCGCCGCTGTCGCTGCATGTGCCCGAGCCCAAGTATCGGCCGGGCGATATGGTCGACTATTCGGATTTGGTGATCCCTCCCGCCGGTGCCCAGCAACGTCCCGATGAAGCATGCCCCGCCGCCGAAACCCAGCCGCTGTGTTTCGACATGATCCGCGTGCTGGGCACCGATCACCGCGCGCATGGCCCATGGGATCCCAAGCTCGACCCCGAAACGCTGCGCCGGTTGCTGCGGACGATGGCCCTGACCCGCGCTTTCGATGATCGGATGTACCGCGGTCAGCGCCAGGGCAAGACCAGCTTCTATATGAAATGCACCGGCGAGGAGGCGACCTCGGTGGCGCCTGCCATGGCCCTTGCCGACGACGACATGGTGTTCCCCTCCTATCGCCAGCAGGGCATTCTGATCGCGCGCGGCTATCCGCTGGTGGAGATGATCAATCAGATCTATTCGAACCGCGGCGACAAGCTCAAAGGCCGCCAGATGCCGATCATGTATTCGAGCCGCGAGAAGAGCTTCTTTACCATCTCAGGCAACCTGGCCACGCAATACCCGCAGGCTGTGGGCTGGGCGATGGCCAGCGCGATCAAGGGCGACAGCCGGATCGCTGCCAGCTGGATCGGCGAAGGTTCGACCGCCGAGGGCGATTTCCACGCTGCGCTGACGTTCGCCACAGTCTACAATGCGCCGGTGATCCTCAACGTGGTCAACAATCAGTGGGCGATTTCCAGCTTCTCGGGCTTCGCCGGGTCCGAGCGGACGACTTTTGCCGCGCGCGCGGTTGGTTATGGCGTGGCCGGGCTGAGAGTCGATGGTAACGACGCCCTGGCGGTCTATGCCGCCACGCAATGGGCCGCCAACCGCGCCCGCTCGAACGGGGGGCCCACTCTGATCGAGCACTTCACCTACCGTGCCGAGGGGCATTCCACCTCTGACGATCCGACCGCATACCGCTCCGCGCAGGAGCGTGAGGAATGGCCGCTGGGCGATCCGATAATGCGGCTCAAGCAGCATCTCGTGTTGCTCGGCGAATGGTCCGACGAGCAGCACGAGGCGATGGACCGCGAGCAGATCGAACAGGTCAAGGTCGCGACCAAGGAAGCGGAGAAGAACGGCATTCTGGGCCATGGCCTCCACCACCCGTTCCACACCATGTTCGAAGATGTATTCGAGGAACTGCCCTGGCATCTGGAGGAGCAGGCCGATCAGGCGATCCGCGAGCGGCGGACCAAGTGGCCGGAGTGGAAGGAATGAGCGTCGAGGAAGCTCCCGTGACCCTGGTCGACGCCCCCACCCGTCGTCTCAACATGATCGAGGCGATCAACGAGGCGCTCGCCATCATGCTCGAGCGTGATCCCGATGTCGTCATCATGGGCGAGGACGTCGGCTATTTCGGCGGGGTATTCCGCGCTACCCATGGCCTCCAGGCGAAATTCGGCAAGACCCGCGTGTTCGACACCCCGATCAGCGAATGCGGGATCATCGGCGCGGCGGTCGGCATGGGCGCCTATGGCCTGCGCCCGGTGCCCGAGATCCAGTTCGCCGATTATATCTACCCCGGCCTCGACCAGTTGGTCAGCGAGGCGGCGCGGCTGCGCTATCGCTCAGGGGGTGAGTTCATTGCGCCGATGACCGTGCGTTCGCCTTTCGGCGGCGGCATCTTCGGGGGCCAGACTCATAGCCAGAGCCCCGAGGCTCTTTTTACCCATGTAGCGGGCCTCAAGACGGTAATCCCGTGCACGCCCTATGACGCCAAAGGGCTGTTGATCGCGGCTATCGAGGATAACGATCCAGTGATCTTCTTCGAGCCCAAGCGGATCTACAACGGCCCGTTCAATGGCTACTACGACAAGCCTGCCGAGCCGTGGAGCCGTCATCCCGACAGCGTGGTCCCCGAAGGCTATTACAGGATCCCGCTGGGCAAGGCGCGGATCGTCCGTGAGGGCGCAGCGCTGACCGTGCTGGCCTATGGCACGATGATCCACGTTGCCGAAGCGGTGCTGCGCGAAAAGGGCATCGACGCCGAGATCATTGACTTGCGCACGCTGGTTCCGCTCGACATCGAGACTGTGGAAAAATCTGTGCAAAAAACCGGTAAATGTTTGATCATCCACGAAGCCACGCGCACTTCGGGCTTTGGTGCGGAGCTGTCTGCGCTGGTTCAGGAACGCTGCTTTTACCATCTCGAAGCCCCGATTGAACGCGTCACCGGCTTCGACACCCCCTATCCGCACAGCCTCGAATGGGCCTACTTTCCCGGCCCGGTTCGCATCGGCGAAGCGGTCGACCGCTTGTTGAAGGACTGACCGATGGCCCGCTACGTCTTTCGTTTGCCCGACATCGGCGAAGGCATCGCCGAGGCCGAGATCGTCGCCTGGCACGTCAAGCTGGGCGACCGCATCGAGGAGGATGACCGCGTCGCCGATATGATGACCGACAAGGCCACGGTCGAGATGGAAAGCCCGGTATCGGGCGTGGTGATCGAGGTTGCCGGAGAGGCGGGGGATGTGATCGCGATCGGCTCGCCGCTGGTGGTGATCGAGACGGATGGGGAGGAGGAGGCACCGGTTTCTGGCGCGCCCAAGGTTGCGGAGCGGATCGACGCGGAAACGCCGGATGCGAGGGATGTAGACAAGGGCATTCCCGCCAAGGCATCGGAGCCTGAAACAAAAGTTCCGTTCGTGTCGAGCGAAGGTGGGTTGAGTTCTCCGGCCAAAGTCCTTGCCAGTCCCGCCGTCCGCGCCCGCGCAAGCGAACTCGGCATCGACCTCGCCCAAGTCCGCGCCGCCGCGGATGGCCGCATCCGACACGCCGATCTGGACTCCTTCCTCTCATACAACAGTTCCGGTGGTTTCCACCCCGCTGGTCACGCCCGCCCCGACGAGCAGGTCAAGGTCATCGGCCTGCGCCGCCGCATCGCTGAGAACATGGCCGCGTCGAAGCGCGCGATCCCGCACTTCACCTATGTCGAGGAGTGCGACGTCACCGCGCTCGAGGCCATGCGCGCGCAGTTGAACGAGCATAAGGGGGAGCGCCCCAAACTAACCATGCTCCCGCTTTTGATTACCGCGATCTGTCGCGCGCTGTCCGATTATCCGATGATTAACGCGCGCTATGATGACGAGGCCGGGATCGTCACCCGCCACGGCGCGGTGCATCTGGGGATCGCGGCGCAGACCGAGGGCGGGCTAATGGTCCCGGTGATCCGCAATGCTCAGAAGCTCAATCTGTGGCAACTGGCGCGCGAGATTGTCCGGCTGGCGCAAGCCGCGCGCGATGGCAGTGCCAGGTCGGAGGAACTATCGGGCTCGACCCTTACGATTACCTCGCTCGGTGCCTTGGGCGGGATTGCTACTACTCCGGTCATCAACCGCCCCGAAGTGGCGATCATCGGGCCCAACCGGATTGTCGAACGCCCGATGTTCGTTGCGGACGGCGTGGGCGGCGAACGGATCGAGAAGCGCAAGCTGATGAACATTTCGATCAGCTGCGACCATCGCGTGGTTGACGGCTGGGACGCGGCGAACTTCGTTCAGACAGTCAGAAAATTGATTGAAACGCCGGTGCTGCTGCTGGCGGATTGAGCGGCTTCGAACTCAGCGCACGATCGCGCTGTAAGCGATGCGGCCCCGTCCCATCGCGGCGCGGGCGGCGGGGACGCGCCAGCGGACATGGGTAACGTCCTCGGGCGTGGCCATCCGAACGCCGACGCGCAGCGCGCCGAGCTGGCCCCAACTGCGCCCCCCGTCGACCGAGAGTTCTTCCATGTCCTCACCACTGCGTTGGTAGGCGATCGCGCGGGGCAGGGGGTTGACCACGGTGAACCCGCCGCTGCCGCTGCTGCGCGACCAATTGAGTACGGTTACGACGCGGTCTCCGCGGGCCAGCGTGCTGGCAGGTTCAAGGCGGCGCGCATCACCTTGCGCTGTCCGTTCGACGTAGACTGCACTGTCGAGGGCGACACTCGAAGCCAGTGCCGGATACGCACCAAGCAGGCACAAACCGGCGGCCGTCACACCACTTATGCGTTGTATCTTCACGAAACCAGGCCCCCGTCTTCCCATCGGAATTCGTGTCTGCTTGTGGCAGCAGAGGGCAAAATATTGGTTAATGCGCGGTGAGGAATTTTGCCGCCACGCTGGTTTGGCGGGGGCGGGGCAACGCGGTTGACAGCCCCTATGCACTGCCTTAGTGGCGCGGCTCCCCAAGGAATGTGCGGGTGTAGCTCAGTTGGTTAGAGCGTCGGCCTGTCACGCCGAAGGTCGCGGGTTCGAGCCCCGTCACTCGCGCCATTCCTTGGGGGATACCTCCCCAGCTCGATGGAACTACTCCCCCGGCGCGCGCCAGCGTCCGGTTTCCATCCAGATGAGCAGCGGCCTCAAGGGCAGCAACCAGACGATGCCTAGTACCGTATAAATCGGCAGTTGAACGAGCGTCGGCCAGCCCGCAATAAATGGCGGCACCAGTGTTGCGACGACCATCGCGTAAAGCAGTACGGCGCCGACGAGGCCGAGAATGCCCACCGGGATCCGCCAGGTCGGCTCGGTGCGCATCAAGTCATGTCTCCATAAAGCCGGGTAGGGGTGATTACCGCTGCCAGGGGCCGATCGTGCGGCTCAAGCGGCAGTTCCTCAACGTGTTGCGAATCCCATGCCAGCCCGATCGCGCGTGCCTCGGGATGCGCCGCCAGCCAGCGATCATAATGCCCGCCGCCCTGACCAAGCCTCTCCAGCTGAGCGGTGAAGCCAATCAGAGGTACGAAAACTACCGCAGGAGTAAGCTCGGCGGCATCAGCGACCGGCTGGCGTTGTCCAAATGGGCCGGGAACTAGCGCGCTGTCATCATAGGGGGCCGCCCAGGCCCGAAAGGTCATGGCGCTGTCGCGGCTGGCAAACCAGGGCAGAGCGAGCTGGTAGCCGTTCTCATGGAACCAGCGCGCATAACCCTTGGTCGGCGCCTCATCAGCACTGGCCACGTACAGTCCGATTACAGCGCTTGCCGGCACGGCACCAACCACAGGCGCAGGCGGGCGCAGGAACAGCAGGCGGCTGGTCTGCGGTGGCAGAGCAGCGACATGCGCGCGCCGCAGACCCTTCAGACGCGCCCGCAACTGCTGCTTGTCGTCCACAGTAAGCCTTGGTCTACAAAAAAGGAGGGTGACGGGCCCACCATGGGTCGTTGCTTAGAAATCCACTGACGCGTTCACGTCAGGTGGGAACCATATGTGCCAGGCTTCTCCGTTCCCGGAGCAACCTGACCAGGGACAGCCCCCATAGGATTGCTTATAGCCTCAGGGATGTTCGAACAGCTCGTGCCGGGCAGATCCCGTCGCCTCCTATCTAGGCGCTCAGCGGTCAACGCTCAAGGTGCGTGGCAATATTTTCCAGTCGTTCGGCCAAAGCGTCGAGCCGCACCGGGGCGATCGAGGGCGCAGTTGACGGAGTAGCACCGCCCGGATTTTTCTGAGCATCGTGCAATTCGTCGGCCAGAAGCAGCGCAGCGAACAGCAACAGCCGGGCTTCGCTTTGCCCGCCGACGTCGCCCATGGTCTTGAGCTTGCTGTCGATCGTCCGGCCCAAGCTGCTGATGTGGTCTTCCTCGCCCGCAGCACAAGCCACGGTGAAGCTGCGCCCGCCGATCAAGAGATTGACGTTACTCACTTTCCAGCCCTGCAATCACTGCATCGAGTTCATGCAACGTCTGAACAACGCTGGCGCGAAACTGTACATGTCGTTCATAGTCACCAGCCGAAGCCGGTGCCGGTCGTTGCGCGGCAGTCTCGATCCGGGCTAGCGCCGCCTCGATCCGTGCCAGCGCAATTTCGCTGGGATCCCCTACCATTCATCATGGCTAGCGCAATTTCGCGACGTTGCAAAGCCTTGCGAGTGACACTTTCATTGCTGTTAATAATCGCGCTTCTAAGAATTGTGCCATTTTCTTCGCGCGCTTGACGCAGCCCGGCCTGTCCGCAAAGGAAGCGCGCACCGAATCCACCCAGCGGCCGCCACTCCGGGAGCCTCCAGCATGAGCCTCGAAACTGCCCGTTCGGGCCTAATGGCGCCAGCCCGTATGGGGCCTATGGCAAACGCTATTCGCGCCCTGGCGATGGATGCTGTGCAGGCTGCCAACAGTGGCCATCCGGGTATGCCGATGGGCATGGCCGACGTTGCTACAGTGCTTTACAGCAAGTTCCTCAAGTTCGATCCGAACGTGCCGAAATGGCCGGATCGCGACCGTTTCGTCCTATCGGCCGGGCACGGATCGATGTTGATCTACGCGCTTCTCCACCTGACCGGCTATGCCGCGCCGACGATGGGCGATATCCGCCGGTTTCGCCAATTGGGCAGCCCTTGTGCCGGTCACCCCGAAAATTTCGACCTTGAAGGTGTCGAATGCACCACAGGTCCGTTAGGCCAGGGCCTGGCGATGGCTGTAGGCATGGCCTTGGCCGAGCGTCATCTGAATGCCTGCTTTGGCGACGACCTGGTCGATCACCGCACCTGGGTCGTGGCTGGCGACGGCTGCCTGATGGAAGGCCTCAACCATGAGGCGATCGGGTTGGCCGGGCACCTTGGGCTCGGGCGGATGATCGTGTTGTGGGACAACAATCACATCACCATCGATGGCGGCACCGAGCTTTCGACCAGCGAGGACATTCCTGCCCGGTACCGCTCCGCCGGTTGGCATACCGAGTTTTGCGACGGCCACGATCCCGCCGATATCGAGCGCGCGATTGCTGCCGCATTGGCCGACCAGCGCCCTTCGCTGGTCGCCTGCCGCACCATCATTGGCAAGGGCGCGCCGAACAAGGAGGGAACCCACGCGGTCCACGGCGCTGCTTTGGGCACGGATGAAGTCGCCGCCGCACGCCTCGCCCTCGGCTGGACTGCGGCGCCCTTCGAGATTCCCGCCGAGATCCTGGCCGACTGGCGCTCGCTTGGCGCCGCCGGGGCCAAGGCACGCGCCGAATGGGAAACGCGCCTTGCTCTCGCCCCCGGGGCTTCCGAATTCTCCCGCCGGATGCGCGGCGCCCTGCCCGACGGCGAGGCCCACAGCACGATCTTTGCCGATTGGCTGGCCAAGGACCAGACCGTCGCAACGCGCAAGGCCTCGGAAATGGTGCTGGAAGTTCTGACCCCGCTGGTGCCCGAGATGATCGGCGGGTCGGCGGACCTGACCGGCTCGAACAACACCAAGACCAAGGCCACCGGGCCGCTGACCGCTGCCGACTATGGTGGCCGCTATGTCTATTGGGGCATCCGCGAGTTTGGCATGGCGGCGGCGATGAACGGCATGGCACTGCATGGCGGGGTGATCCCCTATGGCGGCACCTTCCTGGTCTTCTCCGACTATTGCCGCAACGCGATCCGGATGTCCGCCTTGCAGCGCACGCGGGTGATCTATGTGCTGACGCATGACAGCATCGGGCTGGGCGAGGACGGTCCGACCCATCAGCCGATTGAGCATGTGATGAGCCTGCGGATGATCCCCAACCTGGCGGTGTTCCGCCCCTGCGACATTATCGAGACCGCCGAATGCTGGACCCTGGCGTTGCAGAGCGCCGACCGCCCCTCGGTCCTCGCCCTGACCCGCCAGAACCTGCCGCAACTGCGCCAGTCGGGCGATATGCTCAGCGCAATGGGTGGTTACCGCCTGCGCGAAGCTTCAGCAGCGCGCAAGGTCGTCCTTGTTGCGACCGGGTCCGAAGTCGCGCTAGCCTGCGACGTGCGCGATGCACTGGAAGCGCAGGGGATTGGCGCCGATATCGTCTCGATGCCCTGCACCGAACTGTTCGACGCGCAGGACGCTGCCTATCGCGCCGATCTTCTACCCGATGGGGTGCTGCTCGTTTCGATCGAGGCCGGCGTCACCATGGGCTGGGAACGCTACGTCGGCCGCGATGGACTTACTATCGGGATCGACACCTTCGGCGCTTCTGCTCCGGCCGAGGACCTGTTTCCCCACTTCGGCTTCACGGTCGATCAAATTGTACCGAAAATCATAGCTAAACTAGACGTTTGACAGGAGTTTCTGACATGGCGACGAAAGTTGCAATCAACGGTTTCGGGCGCATCGGACGGCTGGTCGCGCGCGCCATTCTTGAGCGGCCCGATTGCGGGCTCGAGCTCGTCTCGATCAATGACTTGGCTGATGCCAAAGCCAACGCCCTGCTGTTCAAGCGTGACAGTGTCCACGGCGCGTTCTCGGGCGAAGTTACGACCGATGGCAATGACATCATCGTCAACGGTAAGCGCATTCACGTCACCGCCGAGCGCGATCCGGCCAACCTGCCGCACAAGGCCAATGGGGTTGATATTGCGCTGGAATGCACCGGCTTCTTCGCCGATCGCGAAGGCGGGCAGAAGCACCTCGACGCCGGCGCCAAGCGCGTCTTGATCTCGGCTCCCGCCAAGAACGTCGACAAGACCATCGTCTTCGGCGTCAACCACCAGGTCCTGACCGCTGCCGATACGATCGTTTCCAACGCCAGTTGCACCACCAACTGCCTCGCGCCGCTGGCCAAGGTCTGCCACGAGACTGTCGGGATCGAGCGCGGCCTGATGACCACGATCCATTCCTACACCAACGACCAGAAGATCCTCGACCAGATCCACTCGGACCCGCGCCGCGCCCGCGCTGCGGCAATGAACATGATCCCCACCACTACTGGTGCCGCACGCGCCGTGGGTGAGGTCCTACCTGAACTGAAGGGCAAGCTCGACGGTTCGTCGATCCGGGTGCCTACGCCAAATGTCAGCGTGGTCGACCTGACCTTCACGCCTTCGCGCGACACCACGGCGGAAGAAATCAACGCTGCGCTCAAGGCTGCCGCCGAAGGCCCGCTCAAGGGCGTCCTGGCCTATTGCACCGAACCGCTGGTCTCGATCGACTTCAACCACGATCCCGCCAGTTCGACCATCGACAGCCTGGAAACCACCGTGCTCGAAGGCAAGCTGGTTCGCGTGCTGTCGTGGTACGACAATGAATGGGGCTTCTCCAACCGCATGGTCGATACCGCCGGGGTAATGGCCGGATTGATCTAGCTGCTTAGCTACCTATTCCCAGTTGGATGGGGGTGCTGTGCCTCAAGGCTGCACCAAAGGCGGTTATCCCCTTCCAACTCCAGCGAGCGTGCAAGCTCGCATGCGTTCGTATCCCTCCCTCATCAAGGGCAAGGGTTTGAAAACCGGCAGGAATCGCCATGACCAGCTTCAAGACCCTCGACGACCTTGGCAACGACCTCGGCGATATCACCGGCAAGGTCGCGCTGGTTCGGGTCGATCTCAACCTGCCGATGCAGGATCTGGCGGTGACCGACGACACCCGTGTGCGGGCCTCCGCTCCGACCATTCTCGAACTGGCCGACAAGGGCGCCAAGGTGTTGCTGCTCGCCCATTTCGGCCGACCCAAGGGCGAGCGGGTTTCGACCCTGTCGCTGAGTATGGTAGTCGATTGCCTGCAAGCGGTGCTCGGCCGCGAGGTCATGTTCGTGCCCGAGATCGCTGGGTCGGTGGTTGCCCAGACCGTCGGCATCCTGCGCGCGGGCGACATTGCAGTGCTGGAAAACACGCGGTTCTGGGCGGGTGAGGAAGCCAACGATCCCGAACTCGCCAAAGCCATCGCCGCCAATGGCGATTTCTACGTCAATGACGCCTTTTCCGCCGCGCACCGCGCCCACGCCAGCACCGAGGGCCTCGCCCATCTGCTCCCCGCCTATGCCGGACGCTCGATGCAGGCCGAGCTGGTTGCTTTGGAAAAGGCGCTGGGCAATCCCGAAAAGCCGGTCGCGGCAGTGGTCGGCGGCGCGAAAGTTTCAAGCAAGCTGGCGGTGCTCACCCACCTCGTCGGCCAGGTTGATCACCTGATCATCGGCGGCGGCATGGCCAACACCTTCCTTGCCGCGCGCGGCGTGAATGTCGGCAAGTCGCTGTGCGAGCACGAACTAGCCGCCACCGCCGAGGAGATCCAGGCCGCAGCGGACAAGGCCGGATGCACTGTCCATCTGCCCTATGACGTAGTTGTGGCCAAGGAATTCGCCGCCAATCCAGCCAGCTTGCGAACCTGCAACGTCCACGAGGTTGCGCCTGACGAGATGATCCTGGATATCGGCCCGGCTGCGGTCGAGGCGCTCGGCGATGTCCTCAAGAATTGCCGTACCCTGGTCTGGAACGGCCCGCTCGGTGCCTTTGAAATCCCGCCGTTCGACGCCGCAACTGTTGCCCTTGCAAAAACTGCCGCCGCGTTGACCCGCGAAGGCTCGCTGGTTTCGGTTGCCGGGGGAGGCGACACCGTCGCGGCCTTGCACCAGGCAGGGGTGGCGGACCAGTTCAGCTACGTCTCGACCGCTGGCGGTGCCTTCCTCGAATGGATGGAAGGGCGCGAGTTGCCAGGAGTAGCGGCCTTGACGCGCTGACGCCTCGAGCCTACGTTTAACTTGTTAAACGAAGGATTAGTTATGCTCGGAATCCGTCTCGATCCCGAAACTGAACGTGCGCTGGAACGTGTCGCGCGTCGCTCTGGTCGTCCCAAGAGCCAGATCGCCCGCGAAGCTATCGTCCGACATCTGGCGCGTGATGATTCGGAAGCGCGCGCCCGCGCCGAGTGGGCTGTGGTGTCTCGTGCCGAGCGCGACGATGCCGAAATGAAAGGTATGCTTGACCATGCCATGCGGGAACTGGACCCTAACGCTTGAAACGCGGGGATATCGTCGTTGCCGGGGAGCACGGATCATTCAGCGGCAAGCCAAGACCGTGGCTGGTGGTCCAGGCTGACACCTTTCTCGACGATCCGGCGACAGTCACCGTCTGCTTGATTTCGACGGCCGTCGAGGCGCGCACCTTTCGTATTCCGGTGTCGCCACTGCCGGACAATGGACTGTCCGAGGCATCGACGGTGCTGGTCGACAAACTTCTGACCCTAAGGGAAAGTTCGGTCGATCGCGTGATCGGAACGCTCGATCCGGCGAGTCTGCGCCGGGTCGATGAGGCACTGCGCATGTGGCTCGCCCTCTAGCCGCGCCCGCCTTGACACCCTGCGACCTGCACTTACTGCGACGGCCATGGGCGAGGGCATGATCAGGACAGCAACGCGGCGCATCGGCGGCCAAACGTCGGCTTCCCGCGCGGCGATGCTCGATGCGACCGAGCGACTGATGTGCGACGAGGGTTATGCCGCAGTCAGCACGCGGCGGGTGGCGGCTGAGGCGGGGCTCAAGCCTTCGCTGGTGCACTATTACTTCCCGACTACCGAAGACCTGTTTGTGGCGCTCTATCGTCGCGGGGCCGAGCAGAGCCTGGCGCGGCTCGAACTGGCGCTGGCATCGCGGCGCCCGTTGCACGCTCTGTGGCGCTATTCGATCGACCAGGGGCAGACCGCAGTTGCGCTGGAATTCATGGCGCTCGCCAGCCATCGCAAGGGGCTCAGCGCCGAGATCGGCGCGCATGCTGAGCGCTTGCGGGCGATGCAGGCCGGGATGCTGGAGCGGCTTGGCGGGTCGATGCCATCGGATTGCCCGCCAGAGGGTCTCAGTTTGATCATGGCGGGGATCGCCCGGGCGCTGGTCATGGAGGGCGGGTTGGGGATAGCGTCGGGCCACGAGGCTGCACGGCAATTCGTCGAGGCGTGGATTGAGCGGATCGAGCCGACTTGACAGACTTTGGTCCTTACGCTGTACAAGTGTTCAGCATAAGGAGAGCTGACATGGCAACCGTCATCAAGACCCGTTTCGCGTCAGAGGAAATCAAACCGGGCATCGGCAGCCGCATCCTTGCGGACAAGGCCACGCTGCTGAGCGGCGAACATACTGCCGAAATCCGCGAGTTGTTGGAGCAGCGCGGCGTGCTGGTGTTCCCACAGATCGGCTTCACCGACGCGGAGCAGGTCGCCTTTACCTCGACATTGGGCACTTTCGCCCGGGAGCGTGATGGCAAGGATATCTTCAAGATCAGCCTCGATCCCACGGTCAACGAAACCGCCGGTTACTTGCGCGGAACATTCTTCTGGCACTTCGATGGGTTCTCTTCGCCAATGCCGATCCGCGCCAGCCTGCTGTCGAGCAAGGTCCTCTCACCCACTGGCGGTAACACCGAATTCTGCAACACCTACGCCGCCTATGATGCCCTGTCCGACACCGACAAGATCATGCTCGATGGTCTGACCGCCGTTCATTCGCTCGCCGTGACCCAGCTCGAAGTCGATCCCCAGCCCAGCTATGCCGAGTGGCAAAAGTGGCGGGCGATGGGCTGCAAGGAGCTGCCTTTGGTGTGGAACCACCAGTCGGGCCGCAAGTCGCTGGTGATCGGCAGTTCGGCCGGGCACATCGTCGGCATGGACCCGCTCGACAGCAAGGACCTGCTGATCCGCCTGCGCGATTTTGCCACCCAGCCGCAGTTCTTCTATAGCCACACATGGTCGGTCGGCGACATGGTGATCTGGGACAACACCGGCTCGCTTCACCGCGCCCAGCCTTACGATCCCGACTGCGGTCGGATGCTCCACCGGACCAAGCTGGAAGGCGAAGAGCCGATTATATAGTCTGGGTCAGGCGGGTACGACATCGACGGGGAAGGCTCCGTATAGTGCCATTCCCGTTAGCGCATCGACTTGGCTGACGCTGGTCAGGTTGTTGACGTTGGCATCGGCATGGCCGTGCGGGATCGAGACGGCACCCCGCCGCATCCCGGCATCGACTTTCGCAATTCCGCGCACCCCTAGCATCACTGCGATATCGACAAGAAGGCCGCACAGGCATGTACATACCCGGCAAAACGTCCGTTCGGAGCTTAGTTGGGGTGCTATCATCACATCTTTCCGCGTGGGTCTTTGCCCAGAAATGAGAGGTTATCGTTTCAGGTCCTGCGCAAAGAGGCAAGCAGCATGCGCAACTTCACTTGGCGTTCAGCATCGCGCTGGCTATAGGCGCTGGATGCTCAGTCGATCGCCCCTCAAGCTCGCCCTTTTCGCAACAGCAACCGCGGCGGTGGCGCTAACCGCAGGCTGCGGCGGCAGAGGCGGCAAGAACCGCGATACCGCCTATGTCGCGCGCGACGTGAACACGCTCTATTCGGCCGCGAAGACCCGGCTTGATTCCGGTGACTCCAAGGCCGCCGCCGCGCTGTTTGACGAGGTCGAGCGTCAGCATCCCTATTCACCCTGGGCCCGCCGCGCCCAGCTGATGAGCGCGTTCAGTTATTACGTCGATCGCGATTACACTAAGGCGATCCAGTCGGCGCAGCGGTTCCTATCGATTCATCCGGGCAACAAAGACGCGCCTTACGCCTACTATTTGGTGGCCTTGAGCTATTACGAGCAGATCAGCGACGTAACCCGCGACCAGAAGGTCACCCAGCAGTCGCTTGCTGCGCTCAACGATGTGGTCCGCCGCTACCCGGCAACCCGTTATGCCGCCGACGCCCGGCTCAAGCTCGACCTGGTCAACGATCACCTGGCCGGCAAAGACATGGAGATCGGCCGGTTTTACCAGCGTTCGGGCAAGTGGCTGGCTGGCGCGCTGCGCTTTCGTAACGTGGTCGATAACTACCAGACCACCAGCCACGCGCCCGAGGCGCTTTATCGGCTGGTCGAATGCTACCTGGCCCTGGGAATTCCTGAGGAATCTCAGAAGGCTGCGGCGGTGCTGGGCGCCAATTACCCCGGCAGTGAGTGGTATCAGCGCGCCTTCAATCTTATGAACAAGCGCGCGCCCGGCACAACGGCGAGCTAATCTAGCGGGGTTTCTACCCCACAGGTTGACATTCTTGCGCGCGGGGCTGACTGCCCGCTCATGCTGTCGCAGAAGGTCCGCTATACGATCCGTGCCCTCCAGCACCTCTCCGATACCTGGCGGCAAGGACCGATCCGGCTCGACGCCATCGCCACAGCGCAGAATATCCCGCGCAAGTTCCTGACCGTGATCCTGAGCGAAATGGTCCGCGAAGGGCTGGTCATCTCGCACCGCGGGCGCGACGGTGGGTATGAGTTGGGCCTTGCCCCGGTCGATATCCGCTATGGCGACATCATCCGGCTCACGCGGGGCAGCCTGGCCCTGGTCCCCTGCGCCAGTCGCAACGCGCATGAACATTGCGCAAATTGCCTGCCCGAATCGGAATGCCGCCTGCGCGGGCTGATGCTGACCTTGCGTGACGAGATGGCGACGATGCTCGATCGCATCACCCTGGCCGATTCGATCGATCTGGAAGCGCCGTTCGACGAGCCTGCGGAATTGATCGCCGGATAGCGGCAATTCCCTGATCAGCGCGTCCCCAAACCGTGGTGACGCGCGCGTTCGCCTCGGCTAGAACGCCCGGTGAACATGCTGACCCGGCTCGCCATCCGCAATATCGTCCTGATCGAGGCGCTGGACCTTGAGTTCGGCCAGGGTCTTGGCGTGCTGACCGGCGAGACCGGGGCGGGCAAGTCGATCCTGCTCGATGCCCTCGGCCTAGTCTTGGGTAACCGCGCCGACAGTGGACTGGTCCGCGCCGGGGAGGACCGGGCGAGCGTGACTGCCAGCTTCGAATTCGCTGCCCTGCCGCCCGCCGTGGCAGTGCTGCTTGATGATGCCGAGGTTGAAATCGAGCCTGGCGAGCCGCTTATCCTTAAGCGCCTGCTGCGGGCTGATGGCGGGAGCAAGGGCTTCGTCAACGACCAGCCGGTGGGCGTTGCCCTGTTGCGCGAGCTGGCCGCCAGCCTGGTCGAACTTCACGGCCAGCACGACGATCGCGGCCTGGTCAATCCGCGCGGGCATCGGGCTTTGCTCGATCGCTATGCGCGGGCCGATGTGGCCGTAGTAGAGGCAGCGTGGCGCGGATGGCGGGCAGCTGCGGAAGCTTTCGACACGGCCAGGGCGCAGGCTGGAAAGGCAGCGGAGGATCAGGATCTGCTTTTGGCTCACCTTGCCGAACTGACCGCGCTGGCGCCCGAAGCTGGCGAGGAGGAGCAATTGGCAGGCGCCCGCGCGACCATGCAGAAGGGCGAGCGCCTGTCGGGCGACCTGGCCGAACTGCAGCACCTGTGGGCCGGATCGGACTCGGCGCTGGCCAGCCTGCGCAGCGCCGCCCGCCGACTTGACCGCATCGCCAATGAACACCCGCTGCTGAGTGAGGCGCTGGCGGCGCTCGACCGCGCAGTGATCGAGGCGAGCGAGGCCGAAGACCGGCTCTCCCGTGCCGCCGAGGTCCTCAGCCACGATCCACTCAGCCTCGACAGGATCGAGACGCGCCTGTTCGAACTGCGCGCGGCAGCCCGCAAACATAGCTGCACGGTCGACCAGTTGCCTGAGCGGATGCTGGCGATGCGCGCTGCGCTCGATGCGATCGACAGTGGCGAGGCGCATCTGGAGGCGCTGGAACTGGCCGCAGCTATGGCGGGTGCAGCCTATCGCCATAAGGCCGAGGCGCTGTCGGCGATCCGCACCGCTGCGGCCGCCCGGCTCGATCAGGCCGTCGCCGCCGAACTGCCCCCGCTCAAGCTCGATGCCGCCCGCTTCCGCACGGCGGTCACCGCGCAGGAACAGGAGCGTTGGGGCCCGCTGGGAATCGACACCGTCGAATTCCTTATCGCCACCAATCCCGGCGCGCCGTTCGGGGCGCTCAACCGCATTGCCAGCGGCGGCGAACTGTCGCGCTTCATCCTCGCGCTCAAGGTTGCGCTTGCCGAGGAAGGCGGCGCGGCGACGGTGATCTTCGACGAGATCGACCGCGGCGTCGGCGGTGCTGTCGCCAGCGCCATCGGCGAACGCCTCTCGCGCCTGGCCAGTGGCGGGCAACTTCTGGCCGTCACGCATAGCCCCCAGGTCGCCGCGCGCGGGCAAACGCATTACGTCATCGCCAAGTCGAGCGAGGGCGTGGTGACGCGGACCTCGGTCGTGCGGCTCGATGCGGCAGGCCGCCAGGAGGAAATCGCCCGAATGTTGTCGGGTGCGGAGATCACGCAGGAAGCCCGCGCCCAGGCGGATCGATTGCTGGAGGGGGTGTGATGGATGAAATTGCCGGCACCACCCCGCAAACCCCTTTACTGAAAAGGAGTTGGGGTAGGTCGCGAACGACGGTTAAAGCGCCATCCTCTTTGGAGGAGGGGGATGGGGGTGGTGGAGCCACGAGATGACCCAGCAGACAAAAGCAGAAGCCGCCAACGAACTCATGCGCCTGGCCCGCCAGATCGCGCGCCACGACAAGCTTTACCACGCTCAGGACGCGCCCGAAATTTCTGATGCCGCGTACGACGCGCTGGTCCGCCGCAATGCCGCGCTGGAGGCAGCGTTCCCCGATCTCGTCCGCGCCGACAGTCCCAGCCGCACTGTTGGGCACGAAGTTGCCGCCTCGCCGCTGAGCAAGGTGGCGCACGAGGTGCGGATGATGAGTCTGGAGAACGCCTTTACCGACGAAGAGGTGGCTGAATTCATCGCCCGGGTGCGGCGGTTTCTGAACCTGGCCGCCGACGAGCCGGTGATGATGACGGCCGAGGACAAGATCGACGGATTATCCTGCTCGCTGCGTTATGAGCAAGGCAAGCTGGTCCGCGCGGCCACTCGCGGCGACGGGCAGGTGGGCGAGGATGTTACTGCCAATGTTGCCTATATCGAGGATATTCCGCACACGCTTAAAGGCCTGGTGCCCGACGTGATCGAGGTGCGCGGCGAAGTCTACATGAGCAAGGCCGATTTCGCCGATCTCAACGCGGCGCAGGCCGCCAAGGATGAGCGGCTGTTCGCCACCCCGCGCAATGCCGCCGCCGGATCGCTGCGCCAGAAGGACGCAAGCATCACCGGGCAGCGGCCCTTGCGCTTCCTCGCGCATGGCTGGGGGGCGGCGAGCGAGGTTCCGGCGGCAACCCAGTTCGGCATGATGCAGCTGATTTCCGATTGGGGCGTGCCGGTTTCGGCAATGCTGGTGCGGTGCCTGACGCTTGCGGACATGGTCGAGCATTTCCGTGCGATCGGCAGCCTGCGCCCCGATCTGCGCTATGATATCGACGGGGTCGTCTACAAGGTGGACCGGCTCGACTGGCAGGCCCGGCTAGGCTTTGTCGCCAAGGCGCCGCGCTGGGGGCTGGCGCGCAAGTTCCCGGCCGAGCGGGCTGAGACGGTGCTGGAGGCGATCGATATCCAGGTCGGACGCACCGGCAAGCTGACCCCGGTCGGGCGGCTCGCCCCGGTGCTGGTTGGCGGGGTGACGGTGATGAACGTCACCCTCCACAACCGCGACGAGATCGCGCGGCTGGGCCTGCGCATCGGTGATCGCATCGTGCTTCAGCGTGCCGGGGACGTGATCCCGCAAGTGGTCGAGAACCTTACCCGTGACACGCGACGCGAGGCTTTTGCTTTTCCCGACCATTGCCCCGAATGCGCCAGCGAGGCGGTCGCCGAAGCAGGTGAGGTCGATGTCCGCTGCACCGCCGGGCTAACCTGCCCGGCCCAGCGCTTCGAGCGCCTGCGTCACTTCGTTAGCCGCCCGGCGCTCGATATCGAAGGGCTGGGCGAGAAGACCATCGCCGAATTCATCGGCCTGGGCTGGCTGCACAGTCCGGCCGACATCTTCCGCCTGGCCGCGCATCGCGACGCGATCATCGTGCGCGAAGGGTGGAAGGACAAGTCGGTCGACAACTTGCTGGTTGCAATCGAGGCCAAGCGTCAGCCCGACGCCGCGCGGTTGCTGTTCGGGTTGGGCATTCGGCACGTCGGGGCGGTGACGGCGCGGGATTTGCTCAAGCGGTTTGTGACCTTGGGGGCTTTGCGGGAGGTGGCGCAGCGCGCCCACAAAACCCTACCGCCGTTCGGATTAGATGAGGCGATTGAGGCCAGGGCCGAACTGCTTTCAATCGACGGTGTCGGCCCGGTGGTCGTCGAGGCCCTGGGCGATTTCTTCCATGAGCCGCACAATATTGCCGTCTGGGACGATCTGCTGAGCGAAACCAAGCCGCCGCCCTATGTGGTCGTAACCCGCGCCAGCCCTGTCTCGGGCAAGACCGTGGTGTTCACCGGCAAACTCGAAACCATGAGCCGCGACGAGGCGAAAGCGCAAGCCGAAGCGCTCGGCGCGCGCTCGGCGAACTCGGTGAGCGCCAAGACCGATCTGGTGGTGGCCGGGCCGGGGGCAGGTTCAAAACTCAAGCAGGCCGCAGCGTTGGGCATAGAGGTGATCGACGAGGCGGGTTGGGCAGCGATCGTCCAGGTGGCGGGTTAGGAACGGTTCAGCGTGGCGAAGGGTTGGGCGGTTAGAGTAACGTCAACCGTTGAAAGCAAAGTCGCCATGATCAATCCGATCGCCGTTACTGCCTTCACCTTGGGCGCCATTGCGTTGGCCGTGCCCGCCGCCGAGGGCCTGGCTCGCACCCGCCACCACGCGCGGGCTGTCACCCCACACCAGGCAACCAGTGCCAGCCTCGGCCCGGTCGATTGGGATATCGGGCCGACGATCCGCGGGCGCAACTTTTCGCAAGGCGTGCCCGATCACGTGCGCGGCGGATCAGGCGGGGCGATGCGGATCGATCTGCCCGAGGCGCCGGGCAGCGTGCATTACGTGACTTTCGCCCATGGCTCGCTGGCGGGAAAGCGTCGGATCGTAATGCGTTACCGGATCGAGACTGCGCCGGGAGTCGAGATCCGTCCGATCACCGCGCCCAACCTGCCGTCGATCATCACGCTCTATTTTCAGCGCGGCGGCGACGACTGGAGCGGGCAGGGGTCTTATGAGACCTATCGCTGGTACGCGACTTTCGCATCACAGACTCCGATTGTCCCGGGTGATCACGAGATTGTCGCTTCGCTTGCTGGCAACTGGACCGCGATCCAGACTTCATCTGCGCGAACCAATCCGCGCGGCTTTGCCGAAGCTGTGGCGCAGGCGGATCGCGTGGGCTTCGTGCTGGGCGGTGGTGATGGCTACGGCCATGGCGTCTTCGCCACTGGCCCGGCGCGTTTGACAGTGCTCGATTACCGGATCGAATAATCCGCGCGCTTCCTTAACCACAGGATCGACCAGTCGCCGCAAATCATCCGCTCGGCCAGGCGCAGCCCTGAGCGACGGCAAGCGACGCGCACGGCTGGCTCCTGCGTGGTCAGGAGTCCGGCCAGGACCAGGCTTGCGCCCGGCACGAGCGATTCGGCAAAGTCCGGCGCCAGTTCAATCAGTGGCCCGGCGAGGATATTGGCGAGAATCAGATCGTAGGGCCCGCGCGCCGCGATCAGCGGGTGGTCGAGGCCCGCTGCCGCCAGCATCGTGACCTCGCCCAGCCTGCCACCGATCGCAATACCGTTGAGTGCGGCATTCTCGGCGATTACGGCGAGGCATACCGCATCGATATCACTCGCCGTGGCCATGGCGCGCGGCCACAGGTCGAGCGCGGCGAAGGCGAGCAGGCCGGTGCCGGTGCCGACGTCGAGGCAGTTCTTCACCGTCACCCCGCGCGCGTTCATCGCGCTGAGCATTGCCAGGCACCCGGCAGTAGTAGCGTGCTGCCCAGTGCCGAACGCGCGGCTGGCGGGGATGATGAAATCGCGAATGCCAGGGGCGAGCAGAGCAGGATGATCAGGCGTGCGGACGTGAAACTTGCCCGCGCGGATCGGTTCGAGGCCCTGCTGGCTTTGAGTCACCCAGTCCGCGTCGGGCAGTTCCTCGATGGCGAATGCGGGCGCTTGACCATCGAACAGCGCGCGTAAGGCTGCCTCCTCCTCATCACCCGGCTTACGCGGGAGCCATGCCTCGAAGCGCCAGTCGTCGGGACGGTCTTCGGCCACCTCACTGCCGGACAGGACGATGTCAGGGTCCCAGTCAAACGCTTCCTCATGCGCGATGAGTGCGGCCTCGATCACCGGGCGCGGGGCGTGTGTGGTGAGTTTCCAGCTTTGGGTCATCGCATATCAGCGAACATAGCTCGCCCCGTTCGCATCGATCACCGCCCCGGTCATGCTGGGCGGCGCATCCAGCGCGCAGAACGTGGCAATGGTCGCGATCTCATCGGGCGTGGCGACCCGACCAAGCGGAATATCCGCGAGCAGGCCGGCGCCGCCGCGGCTGCCCAAGTAATCATCGGCCATTGCCGTGTCGGTAAAGCCCGGCGCCACGGCAAAGCTCAATACGCCCCTTACGGCATAGGCCCGGGCGATGGTCTTGTGCAGCGCCAGCATACCGCCCTTGGCCGCAGCATAGTGCCAGTGATCGGGCGAATCGCCGCGATGGCCAGCGCGGCTGGCTATGTGGACGATCCGCCCCTCGCGGCCATTATCCAGCCAATGCCGCACGGCGAGACGCGATAGTTGCGCCGCCGAAGTCAGGTTGATTGCCATGGTATCGTCCCACCCTTGCAGCCACAGTGCATCGTCCGCCGCGATTGGATTGGGCGAAAACAGCCCGGCGTTGTTGACCAGCAGGTCGATCCGCCCGTCGGCGCGCTTCAGAGCCTCGGACCAGACTTGCGCAGGGGCGCTCGCATGGGCGAGATCGGCTCCAATCGTGGCTGTATCGACTGCCCGCGTGCCATGGCCAATGACGCGGACGCCCCGGGCACGCAAAGCGGCGGCAATGGCGGCACCGATACCTCGAGTAGAGCCGGTGACGAGGGCAATAGGCTGGTTCATCACACCTTTGTAAGCTCTGCCGCCAAAAACGCCAACCAGCGGGCCAACCATCAGCTTGAACCCCCGGCGCTTTTGATTAAGGGGAAGCTCGACGCTCATTCGCGCCCACCCACTGCTTCAGGAACCCTCGCATGGCCGAACCCAGCAATGCGCCCGCAGCTGCCCACCGCGCTCGCCCGCTCAGCCCGCATCTGTCGATCTGGCGCTGGAGCCCGGCAATGCTGGTCTCGATCCTCCACCGCCTCTCGGGTAATGGCCTGGCGCTGGCCGGGCTCGCCGTGCTGCTGTGGTGGCTTGGTGCGCTGGCCGGGGGCGAGGAGAGCTACAAGTCTTTCGCCGGTGTCGCCTCGGCCTGGTATGGGCGGGTGGTGCTGATCGGGATCAGCTGGGCTTTCTTCAACCACATGGCCTCGGGCCTGCGTCACTTCGTCATGGACGTCGGGGCGGGGTATGAACTTGAGGCCAACAATCGCTGGTCGGTCTTCACCCCGATCGTCGGAATTCTTCTCACCGCTGCCTTCTGGGCCGCGCTGTTGCTGCGCTGAGGACCTGAACCATGGGTAACGGAACTTCCATCGGAAAAGTGCGCGGGCTCGGCTCGGCGCATAACGGCGGGCACCACTGGCTGCTCCAACGGTTCACCGCGATCAGTAATCTGGTGCTGGTGCTGTGGCTGATCGTCTCGCTGCTGCTGCTGCCCAATTTCTCCTACGGCGCGGTTCGCGAGTGGCTGCATCGTCCGGTTCCGGCCACGGCCATGGCGCTGCTTCTGATCAGCACGTTCTGGCATGCCCGTTTGGGCATGCAGGTCATGCTCGAAGATTATGTGCATACTCCGGCCAACAAGTTTGCCTGCATCGCCGCGCTGAACCTGGCTGCTTTTGCCGGAGCCGCGTTCGGACTGTTCTGCGTTATCCGTATTGCCCTGGGAGCCGCCTGACATGGCCTCGACCGCGAATGCCCAAAGTTCATCTGGCCAGCCTGCTTACAAGATCATTGATCACACCTATGACACAGTCGTCGTCGGCGCCGGGGGATCGGGTCTGCGCGCCACCATGGGCAGCGCCGAAGCGGGGCTGAAAACCGCCTGCATCACCAAGGTTTTCCCCACCCGCAGCCATACAGTGGCAGCGCAGGGCGGGATTGCCGCCAGCCTCCAGAACAATTCGCCCGATCACTGGACCTGGCACATGTACGATACCGTCAAGGGCTCGGACTGGCTGGGCGACCAGGACGCGATCGAATACATGGTGCGCGAGGCTCCGGCGGCGGTTTACGAGCTGGAACACGCTGGCGTCCCGTTCAGCCGTAACGATAACGGCACGATCTACCAGCGCCCGTTTGGCGGCCACATGCAGAACATGGGCGAGGGGCCTCCGGTCCAGCGGACCTGCGCCGCAGCCGACCGCACCGGCCACGCGATGCTTCATGCGCTGTATCAGCAAAGCCTGAAGTACGCCGCCGACTTCTTCATCGAATACTTCGCGATCGACCTGATCATGGACGGCGGCAAATGCGTCGGCGTGATCGCGCTATGCATGGACGACGGCTCGATCCACCGCTTTCGCGCCAAGGCGGTGGTGCTGGCGACCGGCGGCTATGGCCGCTGCTACTTCACCGCCACATCGGCCCACACTTGCACCGGCGACGGCGGTGGCATGGCCTTGCGCGCGGGACTGCCGTTGCAGGACATGGAATTCGTCCAGTTCCACCCCACCGGGATCTACGGCGCGGGCGTGCTTATCACCGAAGGTGCGCGCGGCGAGGGCGGCTACCTGACCAACTCCGAAGGCGAGCGGTTCATGGAACGCTATGCCCCCTCGGCCAAGGATCTTGCCAGCCGCGATGTCGTGAGCCGCTCGATGGCGCTGGAAATACGTGAGGGGCGCGGCGTTGGCCCGAACAAGGACCACATCTGGTTGCACCTCGATCACATCGATCCCAAGGTCCTGGCCGAGCGCCTGCCCGGGATCACCGAGAGCGGCAAGATCTTCGCCGGGGTCGATCTCACCCGCCAGCCGCTGCCGGTCACGCCTACGGTGCATTACAACATGGGCGGCATCCCGACGAACTATCACGGCGAAGTGATGACCATCGGCGCCGACGGCAATCCTGAGACGGCCGTGCCCGGCCTGTTCGCAGTGGGCGAGGCGGCGTGCGTCTCGGTCCATGGCGCGAACCGCCTGGGCTCCAACTCGCTGATCGATCTGGTCGTGTTCGGCCGTGCTGCGGGCCATCGCCTGAAAGAGCTGATCCAGCCCGGCACCGCGTTCGAGGCGCTGCCCAAGGACAGCGCCGACCTCGCGCTGACCCGGCTCGATTATTTCCGGAACGCCAAGGGCGGCTCACCCACCGCACAGGTCCGTATCGAAATGCAGCGCAATATGCAGAAGCATTGCGCCGTGTTCCGCGACAGCGAACTGCTCGAAGAGGGCAAGACGCAACTGGCGGCAACTTATGCGCGGATGGAGGACATCAATGTTACCGACCGCTCGTTGATCTGGAATTCGGATCTGGTCGAGACGATGGAACTCGATAACTTGATCAGCCAGGCCACCGTCACCATCCACGGCGCCGCCAACCGCAAGGAAAGCCGTGGCGCCCACGCCCACGAAGACTTTCCCAACCGTGATGACGCGAACTGGATGAAGCACACCGCCGCCTGGTTCGACGGCTGGGGCGGCAAGGGGGGCAACGTAAAGATCGATTACCGCCCGGTGCACGAATATACGCTCACGGATGATGTGGCGTATATCAAGCCGAAGAAGCGGGTTTATTGAACGCGGCGCGGATAGGCCGCGCCGCGTTCGCTTGGCTCAGCGCAGCAGGGTGACGTGGCCGACATAGCTGTGCTTCTTGCCGTATAGCTCGAAGCTCGGCGTTTCGCCGGGGCGGGCGGGGGCGCATTTGAAACCGGCTGACTTGGGATTGCCGCCGCGCGCGAAGATCTGGGTGCTGCCGATGCGGCTCGGGGCGAGGTCGAAATCGACGCTGACCTTGGGGCAGACCCGCTGCGCGAAATCGATCATGTCTTTGAACGCGCCGCCGCGGGTGCGCTCGCCAACGATGAACGCGGCGGCTTCGGGCGATGTGGTCGGAACCAGTCGGCTGAATTCGGCGGCGGTATCAAATTCCGGTTATCAAATTCCGGGGACAGTATAAGTACTTGTTTCGTACCAGCTCAGACCTCTCACCAAAAATCCTCAAAGTCATCCGGCACATCCTGACTCCCGTGGATCACCCGGACCACGATCAATTCGGTTTTCGTGTAACGGTAAATCGCCCGGCGCGATCCTGACAGGACTTTGCGGTATTCACTTGGCAAACCCATCGCTTGGCCACCCATCCCCGGATAATCTGCAACCGCCTCGATCGTGCGGCGCAGGTTCTCGATATACCGTTTGGCCTGCGCCTCACCCCATTCAGAAATCGTGTATTGCGCAATCTCGGCGAGGTCGGCCTCGGCGCGGGGGCGCAAAACGACTTCAAGCATTCGGAAATTTTCGGGCCATGAACGCGTCCCAGTCGAATGGCCGGGCGGGGCCGCTTTCTTCGCCCTCGCGGATCAATTCGCGCAGGCGTTCGATTCGCACATCGCGTTCTTCTGCACGGCGCAGAGCGTCGCGGATGACTTCGCTGGTCGAGCCGAAATCGCCTGTTTCGACCTTGCGGCGGGCATAGTCGGCGAGGTGTTCACCCAGCGCGATCGAGGTGTTTTTGCTGGGCATGGAGCGCGTTTACCAAATATTGGTAACGCCCGCAACGGCAGTCGCAATCACCGCCAGCGCAGTTTGTCCGGCGTCAATTGATCCACCCGCGTCACCCCCATCAGCTTCATGCCCCGCTCGATTTCGTCCTGGAGGATGCCGAGGACGCGTTCGACACCGTCCTGGCCGGCGGCGGCTAGCGCATACAGGTATAGCCGCCCGCCCGACGCCGCCGTGGCCCCGGCGCATAAAGCCTTGAGCACATGGGTCCCGCGCCTTACGCCGCCGTCGCAGATAATCTCGATCTCGCCGCCGACCGCATCTACAATCTCGCGCAGCTGGTCGAAGGGGGCGCGGCTGCCGTCGAGCTGGCGTCCGCCGTGGTTGCTGATCATGATCGCGTCGGCGCCGATGTCGACCGCGCGGCGGGCGTCACCGGGGCTCATGATGCCCTTGAGGACGAATTTGCCGCCCCACTGGGCACGGATGCGCGCGGCGGTGTCCCAGTTCATCGACTGGTCAAGCATGGTGTTGAAATAGTTGGCGATGGAAACCGGCTCGCCGCTACCCTGCGCGACATGGGTGTCGAGGTTGGGCAGGCGGAACTTCTCGCGGAACAGGTAGTCGAGCGCCCAGCGCGGCTTGATCGCGTAGGACAGCGCCGAACTGAGCGTAAATCGCGGCGGGGAGGTAAAACTGCTGCGCGCGCAACGCTCACGCTTGCCCGAGACGATGGTATCAACCGTCAGCGCGAGCGCATCGAAGCGCGCTGCCTGGCAGCGTTCGATCAGCGAGCGGTTGAGCCCTTCATCCTTGTGGACGTAGAGCTGGAACATCTTGGGGCCTGAAGTCAGGCTGGCGGCTTCCTCGATGCTGATTGTCGCCAGGCTGGAGATGCCGCACCACAGGCCGAACTTGTCGGCAGCGCGGATCACGGCGCGCTCACCCTGCCAGTGGAAAATGCGCTGCAGGGCGGTGGGCGAGAGGATCAGCGGCAGCGCGCTCCGCCGGCCCAGGATCGTTACCGACGGGTCGATCGAGCCGACACCCGCGAGCACGTCGGGCACCAGATCAGCCTCGGCATAGGCGGCGATACTGCGCGCCTTGGATCGCTCGTCGTCTGCCGCGCCGTCGATGTAATCGAACACCGGCCAGGGCAGTCGGCGCTTAGCCATAAGGCGAAAATCATCGACGTTGTGGCATTGGATTAAGCGCATCGCGGCGAATTAGCCGACTGACCGGCAAACTCAACCGCGATGTTCCAAGTGTTCCTGTCAGCGCACTGCCTGAACGACTTCGCGGCTTGTGTAATTGGTCCGCTTGGAACTGCGGGTACGGCTAGTGGGCTTGGTCACCACCGGTTCCGCGCGCATCGAAAGCTGCGCTGCACCAGCCGGGCGCGCCGGATAGCGGCAGCCGCGCTGCATCCCTACGCCCTTGAGGAATGCGCGCCGCGCGGTCCCGGCATAGAATGCGGCCTGCACCTTGCGATCCTGGTTGTTGGCCCCTGAAATCTCGCGGATGATCCCGCGGAACGGAATGAAATTGGCGACCACTGACTGCGCGACCTTACCCGCATTCAGCTTGTTGCTGGTCACCTGCTGTATGTCGATGTCATCGCCTAGCACTGCGTCGAGGTCACCCACCGCGCTGGCGATGCGCGGGCAGCTGCGCAGGCCGTCGAGCGAATAGGGCGCTTCCTGGGCGGCGATGAGCAGCGCAGGGATCTCGGTCTTGCGCAGGTTGAGGTCACTGACCGGGGTCGCGGCGACGTCCATCGCTGTGACGGACTTGTCGGTCATGGGCTTTGCGGGTTCCTGCGCCAGCGTCGAAACGCTGGTCAGGGACAGGACGGCAACGATTGGGAACAGGAAAAAACGCATTGTTGACACTCCTGGCAAGCGACCCCCCGTTCGCCTGAATGTGCCCGCCTAACGCTTGAGATCGGCAAAGGTGTCACAGGCATCCTCATTGCCAGTTTCCATGCCCTTGCGCAGCCAGCTCATCCGCTGCGCGCTGCTGCCGTGGGTGAAGGCGGCTTCGTTCGGATTGCGCCCGGCGGCCTTCATCAGCACGTCGTCGCCAATCTGGTGCGCGGCATTGAGGCCGCTCTCCATGTCGCCGGGATCGAGCCGGTCCTTGTTCTTAGCCGCCCATACACCGGCATAGCAATCGGCCTGGAGTTCGAGCCTGACCGACAGCCGGTTGGCCTGGCCCGGGTTCTGGTCCTGTGCGCTGCGGATCTGGTCTGACAGGCCCAGCACGTTCTGGATGTGGTGGCCATATTCGTGGGCAATTACATAGTCGCGGGCGAACTGCCCGGTGGCGCCTAGTTCCTGGTCCATCTGCTTGAAGAAATCGGTGTCGAGGTAGATACCCTGGTCGTTGGGGCAATAGAAGGGCCCCATCGCGCTCTGCGCCGAGCCGCAGCCCGAGCGGCCCATTTGCGAATAGAACTCCAGATGCGGCGCCTTGAACGGAATATTCGCTTGCTGGAACACCGGTGCCCAGGTTTTGTTGAGCGAGGACAGCGCGTTGCAGCTTTCCTTGCTGGCGACGTCGACCGTGCAGCTTTCGGTCACGCTCTGTCCGCCTTGCGCCACTACCGGAGCATCGCCCTGGCCCTGCATGGTGCCCAGCATCTGTGCCGGATCGATCCCGAAGAATACCGCCCCGATCAGCGCGATCACCAGGCCGCCGCAACCGATCTTGCCGCCAGTGCCGCCGATCGAAAAGCCGCTGCCGCGCTGGTCGCCGACACTGATCGCGTTGGGATCGAAATCGTCGAGGCGCATGGAATTCTCCCTGAATTGATCTGGACAGTTGCAGCCTGCGCCGCGATTGCCGGAGAACCTAGCTATCAACCGACCGGAGTCGAGCATGTATCTGGCAGGAAAGCGCGCACTGGTAACGGGTTCCACGTCGGGTATCGGCTTGGCAATTGCCCGGGCGCTTCACGCCGAGGGCGCCAGCATCGTCCTGTCGGGCTTTGGCGACGAGACGGCAATCACCCAGTTATGCACCGAACTGGACGCAGTGCATGTGCCGGGAGACCTGGCGCACCGCGCGGGGACCGAGGCGCTGATGGCCGGGGCAGGGGCGGTCGACATCCTCGTCAACAATGCCGGGATGCAGCACGTCGCCCCCGTCGAGAGCTTCCCGGTCGACAAATGGGACCAGATCATCGCGCTCAACCTGACCGCCGCGTTCGACTGCTCGCGACTCGCAATCCCGCACATGAAAGCGGCCAGATGGGGCCGGATCATCATGACCGCATCGGCCCATTCGCTCACCGCTTCGCCGTTCAAATCGGCCTATGTTTCGGCTAAGCACGGCTTGGCGGGGCTGACCAAAACCCTCGCGCTGGAGTTGGCAACCGATGGAATTACTGCCAACTGCATCAGCCCGGGCTATGTCTGGACGCCGCTGGTCGAAAACCAGATCCCCGATACCATGGCCGCGCGGGGGATGACCCGTGAGCAAGTCATGAATGACGTCTTCCTCGCCAAGCAGCCGACGAAGCGGTTCGTTCAGCCCGAGGAAATCGGGGCGATGGCGGTGTTTCTGTGTAGCGCAGGATCGAGCAACATTACTGGCGCAAACCTCACAATCGATGGCGGCTGGACGGCTGAATAGGGATTAGTGCTCAAGGATTTAAGGGGCTTACCGAACAAACTGGTCCACGGGTGTAGCTTTCCTGCCACCTTGCCGAATTAACTGTCTCTGCGAAAGAAGCGGTGCTTGCCCAGCGGCAACGTTTCTGGTCAGGACCAGCGATGGAACGAGCCTGGACAGCGATGAACCGAGTATTTGTGACCGTACTTGCGGTCCTGCTACTCAGCGCGCCCGGTCCCGCCCATGCCGCCCGGGATATGGCGCTTGAGGTCCGGCTCAAGGCCCAGATGACGATCCTTGCCAGCGACGAATTCGAGGGCCGTGAACCCGGCACCCCGGGCGAGGCCAAGACCCTGCGCTATATCGGCAAGCAGTGGTACGACATGGGGCTGGTTTCGGGAACCAATGATCCGGCGCACGAATGGTTCGCGCCCGTCACCCTGGTGGCGCGCGAACCGGCAGCGTCCGCAGGACAGTTCACCCGCAAGGGCGCCCGGATCGCAAGCTTGCCCAATTCGCTGCTGATGCTGACTTCGGGCAAGCGCAGCTTCCTGCGCGAAGCTCCGGTGCTGTTCGTCGGCCTGGCCTCCGGGACACTTCCCAGTCGCAGCGAACTTGCCGGGCGAGTGGCGCTGCTCCTCGATGGCGGGATCGCCGGGACCGAGCGCCAGAACGCGTTGCTCGCCGGCGGAGCTTCAGCTGTGGTGACCGTGCTCGACGGCGATCGCACCCTCGACAGCGTTGCCGCGCGGCGCAAGCGATCGGGCTACGCCTTGGCGAGCGATGCGCTGGGAGGCGACCTCGAAGGGTTCATCACCACCGCTGGACTTGGTCAGTTGCTGGGTGGGGGAGCAGACACCTTGACGGGACTGGAGCGCGACGCAGTGCGGCCGGGCTTCGTCGCCCGCACGCTCGATTTGGCCGCTACGCTGGAAGCAACGACGCGCGAGACGACGATTCACACGCACAACGCCATCGGCCGCCTGCCGGGCCGCGATTCCTGGGCCGGGGCGGTGCTGTTCGTGGCGCATTGGGATCACTTCGGGATCTGCGCCAGCCCGCCGGCCGAAGACCTGATCTGCAACGGCGCGATCGACAATGCCAGCGGAGTTGCCGCGCTGACCGAGATCGCCCGCCGCCTGAGCAAGGGGCCGCAACTGGACCGCGACGTTTATTTCCTTGCCACTACAGCCGAGGAACTGGGCTTGCTTGGCGCCCACGCTTTTGCCGAAAACCCGCCGCTGCCGCTCAACCGGATCGTCGCCGCCTTCAACATCGACAGCATCGCCCTGGCGCCGCCGGGCACGCCGTTGGCCATCGTCGGCCGCGGCATGACCCGGCTTGACCTGCAGATCGAAGCCGCCGCGCGCCAGCAGCGCCGCACGATTGTGGCCGGAGATGCCGCAAACGTCTATTTCCGCCGCCAGGATGGCTGGGCGTTGCTCCAGCACGATATTCCCACCGTTATGGTCACCAGCGCCTATGCTGACATCAAGCGGCTCGAACGCTTCTTCGACGGGAATTATCATCGGCCTAGCGACGACATGAAGCAGGTCATCGAATTGGGCGGGGCAGGCGAGGATGTTGCCTTCATGGTGGCGCTCGGCCGTTGGTTCGGTGATCCGCGAAAGGTCCCGCTTGCGGCGAAATAACGCGCTGCTCCGCGCGAGGTTGTGCCACCGGCAGGGCGCGGTTACATGGGCCGCCACGAATCTCCCTCGGAACCCGGCTGGCGGTGGGCCTGCAAACGGAAGTGGCACTTATGGATATTCCTCTCGGCCTGACTTTCGACGACGTGCTGCTGCGTCCGGCCGAGTCCGATATTCTCCCCACCAACGCTGACACCCGCACCCGTCTGACCCGTCAGATCGGCCTGAATATTCCGGTGATGTCCGCCGCGATGGATACCGTGACCGAGGCCGATATGGCGATCGTCATGGCCCAGATGGGCGGAATCGGCGTTCTCCACCGCAATCTTACGATCGAAGAACAGTGCGCCGCAGTGCGTACGGTCAAGCGCTTCGAAAGCGGGATGGTCGTCAACCCGATCACTATCGCGCCCGATGCCACGCTTGGCGAGGCCCAGGCGCTGATGCTCGCTAACAAGATCAGTGGTATCCCGGTAGTCGAGGCCAGCGGCAAGCTGGTCGGCATCCTCACCAACCGCGACGTCCGCTTCGCCGAAAATCCCGCTCAGCCGGTGCGCGAACTGATGACGCACGAGAATCTGGCTACGGTCCAACTCGGTGTCGGCCAGGAAGCGGCGCGCAAGCTGCTCCATCAGCGCCGGATCGAAAAGCTGCTGGTGGTCGACGCGGCCTATCATTGCATCGGGCTGATTACGGTCAAGGATATCGAAAAGGCGGTGACTTTTCCCAACGCCACCAAGGATGCCACCGGTCGGCTGCGGGTCGCCGCCGCCACCACTGTGGGCGACAAAGGCTTTGCCCGGACCGAGGCGCTTCTTGGCGAAGAGTGCGACGTGATCATCATCGACACCGCCCATGGCCACAACAAAGATGTCAGCCGTGCAGTTGAGCGGGTCAAGAAGCTTTCCAATTCGGCCCAGGTCATTGCCGGGAACGTCGCCACCTATGAGGCGGCGCGGGCGCTGATCGACGCCGGGGCCGATGCGATCAAGGTCGGGATCGGGCCAGGCTCGATCTGCACGACGCGGATCGTCGCTGGCGTCGGCGTGCCTCAACTGACCGCTATCCATGATGCGGCCCGGGCGGCGCGCGACAGCAACACGCCGATTATCGCCGACGGTGGACTGCGGACCTCGGGCGACGCAGCCAAGGCAATTGCGGCGGGGGCCTCGGTAATCATGGTCGGCTCGATGCTGGCAGGCACCCAGGAAGCGCCGGGAGAGACGTTCCTGTTCCAGGGCCGGGCCTACAAGAGCTATCGCGGGATGGGCTCGGTCGGGGCCATGGCACGAGGTTCAGCCGACCGCTATTTCCAGCAGGAAATAACCGACTCACTCAAGCTCGTCCCCGAAGGCATCGAAGGCCAGGTCGCCTATAAAGGCGCCGCCAAGGATGTAATTCATCAACTTGTCGGCGGGATCAAGGCGGCAATGGGTTATACCGGCTCGGCCACCATCGAAGAACTGCGCACCGGCGCGCAATTCGTCCGCATCACCAATGCGGGCCTGCGCGAAAGCCATGTCCATGACGTTGCCATCACCCGAGAGGTGCCAAACTATCCCTCGCGCTAACACCATATGACACCCGGAGCCCGGGTTCAGGCCGCGATCGAGGTCCTCGATCTGGTGATCCATGCCGCGCGCAACAATGGCGCACCCGCCGACCGTATCATTGCCGACTGGTTCCGCGCCCGGCGCTTTGCCGGTAGCGGTGATCGGCGAGCGGTGCGCGAACTGGTCTACGCCGCGATCCGCGCCTGCGGCAAACTCCCGGCGAGCGGGCGTGCGGCAATGCTGGCGCTGGCTGACAAGGACGCAGCCCTGGCTGCACTGTTCGACGGCCAGGGCCATGCGCCCGCACCCATTGCTGTGGATGAACCCCGAGCCAAGCGCGGCGTTGCCCAGACCTGGCTGATGAAGATGCTGGCTGGCTCTGACATCGACGGGGCCGAGGCCACTGCCTTGCTCGCCCGCGCTCCGCTCGACGTGCGGATCAACCAGCTCAAAGGCGACGCTCCCGAACTGCCGCTTACCGGCGAGGCCACCAAAGCGCCCCACGCGCTGCGCTTTCCTGCAGGCACTCCGGTCGAGCAATGGGCCGCATATGATGCAGGGGCAATCGAGGTCCAGGACAGCGGCTCGCAACTGGCCTGCGAGGCGGTGCAGGCGCAGCCGGGCGAGTCTATCATCGACCTGTGCGCCGGGGCAGGGGGCAAGACCCTCGCCCTGGCAGCGACGATGGACAACCGGGGGAAGCTGATCGCTTGCGACACCGACCGTGGCCGTCTCTCGCGTCTCGCCCCGCGCGCTGAACGGGCTGGGGCGACGATCATCGCGACCGAACTGCTCAACCCCGGCAAGGAAGCCGCCGCGTTGATCGCATGGCGTGACACAGCCGACGCCGTACTAATCGACGCGCCGTGCTCAGGCACCGGCACATGGCGGCGCAATCCGGAAGGACGCTGGCGGATCACCGAGCGCGAGATCGCCCGGCTCAGCGTCCTTCAGGCGCGGCTGCTCGACTTGGGCGCCACGCTGGTGCGCCCAGGTGGAAGGCTGGCTTATGTGGTCTGTTCGCTGCTCGATGTCGAAGGCCCTGACCAGCTGGCAGCCTTCCTCGCCCGCCATCCGCAGTGGCGTGCCGACGCGCTCTCGCTGCCCGCCGGAAGCCCGCGCGGGGCTGGGATCCGCCTGACTCCGCATCACGATGCGACCGACGGATTTTTCATCGCAAGGCTGATCCGCCTGTGATAGCCGTCAGGGTGTGTTAAGCGGCCAGCATCCACTGCGGACTGCCATTCCATGAGTTCCCTTCGGGAGTTGACGATGCGTTACTACCCCGCCGCCCTTGCCCTCGCCCTGCTCACGGGGGTCACCGCCAGCGTCGGCTATTCGGCCCAGCCGGTGGTGATGGACCCTCGGGCCGCCGCACTGGTTGCGCAGGGCCGCGCGGCGCTGGCCTCCGGGCAGGCCGATGTCGCCGTCGACGCCTTCGAATCCGCGCTCACGGTTCAGCCGGGCAACGTCGCGATCTATCTGAACCTGGCCGAAGCTACCCGTCGTCAGGGCCTGCAGGGCAAGGCACTGCACTATTACCGCGAGGCTCTGGAAATCGAGCCCCAAAACCAGTGGGCGATCGCCGGCGAAGGCGAGGCCCTGATCGAAAAGGGCGCGCTGGAAAAAGCCAAGCGCAACCTGGTTCGCCTGGAAGGCTTGTGCGGTGCTTCCTGCGAGCCCAGCCGCAGCCTTGCCGCCGCCATCGCCAAGGGGCCAAGCCCACGCATTGTTTCCGCCGCTGCGGTGAAACCGGTGCCGGTGGTTACCAATTGATTAAGAATTAAATCCTCGTCATTGCGAGGATCGCAGGTCCGCTACAATGAGGGGCTGAACGCGGCCCCCCGGACTGCTTCGCTACGCTCGCAATGACGACGTTAGGGATTGGCGTGGCATTTGCCGTAGCCTCAAATCAACCCGCTAAACTCCGTCAGCACCGCTTCGTAAACCGGCTTCTTGAACACCACGATGAGATCCGGCAGCGTTGCAGGTTCAACCCATTTCCATTTGCAGAATTCCGGTGGCTCATGCGCGTCGAGCTTGATGTCGACATCCGTCCCGATAAACCGCGCCAGAATCCAGTGCTGGCGCTGGCCGCGATAGCGGCCGTTCCACAGCTTGCCGAGCAGCTCGTCGGGCAGGTCGTAGAAAAGCTCCTCGCGCGTCTGGGCGATGATCTCGGCATGGGCAGGTACAACGCCGGTTTCTTCCCATAGTTCGCGGAAGGCGGCGTCGTGGAGGTCCTCGCCCTTGTCGATCCCGCCTTGCGGCATCTGCCAAAAGTCACCCTCGCGGTTATCGATGCGCTTGCCGACGAAGGCTTGGCCCTGCTGATTGACCAGCATCACCCCGACGCAGGGGCGATAGGGCAGGGCGGTGCGATCGATCATCCAGGGGAACTCCACGTGATTTCAGGGCAAAAAGACTGGCGTGGATGATAGGCACGGCATTGTGCCTTGACTAGCGGGCCGGGCAGGCGTTTTCCTGTGTTAAGGCTCGAAGCCCTGACAGATTATCCCGCCTGACAGATTTTCTCAATTGTGTCGCGGTGTTGTCGAGGCCTAGGGGCGAGCGCACGAGGACAGTGCGCCGCAGCAGAGGAAGACAATGGCAACGATCCTGGCCGAGAGCGATTCAGCACCGCGGGCGTACGACAAGGCGCATCCCGAAGGCGTGGTCGTGCGCTTTGCCGGGGACTCGGGCGATGGTATGCAGCTGACCGGCGGTCAGTTTACCCTCTCAACCGCATTGGCCGGTAACGACCTGGCGACGTTCCCCGATTTCCCCGCAGAGATTCGCGCGCCACAAGGCACTTTGTTCGGCGTCTCCGCCTTTCAGATCAACTTCGGCTCAACCGAGATCAACACCGCCGGCGATGCGCCCGACGTGCTGATCGCGATGAACCCGGCAGCGCTCAAGACCAATGTCGATGCGCTGAAAGACGGCGGGCTAATCATTGTCGACACTGGCGAATTCTCGCGCCGCAACCTCGACAAGGCCAAGTACGATATCAATCCGATTGACGACGGTAGCCTGAAGCGGTGGCAGGTAATGGCGTTTGATATCAGCGCCCTGACGCTGGAATCGGTCAAGCCTTTTGGCCTTGGCAACAAGGAAGCGCTGCGCTGCAAGAATATGTGGACGCTCGGCCTGGCGCTGTGGATGTTCGACCGTGATCGCGGCCCGATCACTGCCTGGCTGCAGGAGAAGTTCCGCAAGAACCCGCTGCTGGCAGACGCCAACATCGCCGCGCTCAACGCCGGTCATGCCTATGGTGAAACCGCCGAGCTGTCGGGTGATATCCGCCAGATGAGCCTTGGTCCGGTGCCCTCGCCTGCGGGGTTGTACCGGACCGTCACCGGGGCCGAGGCGATTAGTTTTGGCCTGGTCGCGGGTGCTCAGCTGGCGGGGCTCAAGATGTTTTTCGGCGGCTATCCGATTACCCCGGCCTCGGCGATCCTGCACAATCTGGTGAAGCTGAAGGAATACGGCATCACCACCTTCCAGGCCGAGGACGAGATCGCCGCGATCTGTTCGGCGATCGGTGCGTCTTATGCGGGCCAGCTGGGAGTCACCTCGTCCTCGGGTCCGGGCATTGCCCTCAAGGGCGAGGCGATGGGCCTGGCGATCATGACCGAGCTGCCGCTGGTCATCGTCAACTCGCAGCGCGGCGGACCTTCAACCGGCCTGCCGACCAAAACTGAGCAGTCCGATCTTTATCAGGCGGTCTATGGCCGCAACGGTGACGCGCCGCTGCCGGTAGTCGCCGCTGCTTCGCCCGCCGATGCGTTCGAATGCGCGATCGAAGCGTGCCGGATCGCAGTGCATTACATGACCCCGGTGATGCTCCTGACTGACGGCTATATCGCCAACGCGGCCGAGCCGTGGCTGGTCCCCGATCCGGCTGATTTCACGCCGTTCCCGGTCACCTTCCTGCAAGAAAAGAACGCTGGGGACACGCTGCTGCCCTATAAGCGCGATGCCAAGGGCGCGCGGCCATGGATCAGGCCGGGCACGCCGGGGTTGATGCACCGTATCGGCGGAATCGAGAAGGCGGTCGACACCGGCCACATCGATTACTCGCCCGGAACCCACCAGCTCCAGACCGACGCGCGTAAGGCCAAGATCGATGGTATTGCGAACGACATTCCGGCGCAGGCGGTCAAGCAGGGCAATCCGTCGGGCAAGCTGGCGGTGGTCGGCTGGGGCTCGACCTACGGCCCGATCTATCAGGCGGTACGGCGTTCGCGGCTACGCGGCCTTGACGTCAGCCAGATCCACGTCCGCCACATCTGGCCGCTGCCCGCCAATCTGGGGGCGTTGCTCAAGGGCTTCGACAAGATCCTGGTACCCGAGATGAACACTGGCCAGTTCAAGACCGTGCTGCGCGACCAGTTCCTGGTCGATGCCCAGCCCCTGACCAAGACCAGCGGCCAGCCGTTCACGATCGCCGAGATCGAGCACGCCATCTGCGACGCGCTCGGCGCTCCGCGCGGCGGTGCCATCGGCGGCGAGGTCGAGGCCGACCACACCCAATTGCCCAGCATCGAGGCGGTAAATCCATGAACGACATGACCCCCCCCCATGGCTTTGGCGCCAAGGTGGCGACCACGCTCAAGGATTGGGAGACCGATCAGGAGGTTCGCTGGTGTCCAGGATGCGGCGACTATGCGATCCTTAAGGCGGTGCAGCGCACGATGCCCGAGATCGGTGCCGACCCGTCCAACACGGTGTTCGTCAGCGGGATCGGCTGCTCCAGCCGGTTTCCCTATTACATGGAAAGCTATGGCTTCCACACCATCCACGGCCGCGCGCCTGCAGTGGCAACGGGGATCAAGCTAGCCAATCCGCAGCTCGACGTGTGGATCATCACCGGCGACGGCGATGCCCTGTCGATCGGCGGCAACCACACCATGCACATTTTGCGGCGCAATCTCGATTGCCAGATCATGCTGTTCAACAACGAGATCTACGGCCTGACCAAAGGGCAGTACTCGCCCACCAGCCGGATCGGCACGCACAGCCCATCGACTCCGCAAGGCTCGGTCGATCGCCCGGCCAGCCCTTGCGCATTCGCGCTGGGCTCGGGTGCGCGCTTCGTCGGGCGCGGGATCGACGTAGCGAAGAACCTGCCTGACGTCCTCAAGGCCGCCCATGCCCACCGCGGCGCCGCGTTCATCGAAATCTTCCAGAACTGTATCGTTTACAACAAGGACGTCTTCGCCGCCTTCACCGAAAAGGCTGGCGCAGCGACCGGCCAGCTCTGGCTTGAGAACGGCCAGCCGATGCTGTTCGACAAAGGCACCCAGGGGATCGCTCTGGATGTCGAGCGACTGACGCTCAAGGTGGTCGAGGTTCACGACGGGGACTGGCAGGCCGCCGGGGTGATCGTCCACGATGTCACCAATCGCTCGGTCGCGCATATGCTGGTCGAGTTGCCGTTTGGCCCGTTTCCGATGGCTTTGGGCGTGATTTACGACGATCCGCGCCCGACCTATGATGGGGTGGTGATGGAGCAGAACGCCCGTGCCATCGAAGGCAAGACGCCCAACCTCGCGAGCCTGCTGGCCAAGGGGCAAACTTGGACTGTGACGGATCAACACGACGGACATCCGTCTTAGCAGTTGGTCTTAAGTACCCAGGTTTGGCTGTGAAAGGGTAGGCTTAAGTCACGCTCACCTCACCCGGCGTGATCGCTTCTAGTGTCTCCGCGCCCGTGTCCGCTACCGCGCGCGCCGGACGGTAGAGCACTGCCGAGGCGGTAAATGCCCAGGCAGCTCCGCCCAAGGCTCCGGCGACGACGTCGCTGGGGTAATGGACCCCCAGCCACACCCGGCTCATCGCGACCAGCAGGACCAACACCGCAGCCGATGCGATCAACGTCCAGCGCACAGCGCGGCGCGGGCTTATGGCGGCGAAGGCAAGGGCGATGCCAAAGTAAACTACTGCCGAGTTGAAACTGTGCCCACTGGGAAAGCTGGTCCCGCCCGCTTCGGTCAGGTGCGAAACAAGCGTGGGACGAGGGCGGCCGACAAAGTGCTTGATCAGGCTGTCGACGATCCATCCGCTAGCAATAGTCGCTGCAAGAAGTACCGCCTCGCGCCGCAGCAGCAGGAACAGCAGAGCGGCGATTGCGCCCAGCGCAATAATGTTCCGCAGCAGCACTCCACCCAGAGCAGTGAAGTCGCGCACGCCCTCGAGCACCCAGCCCGGCGCGCGGGCGTGGAGGTCTGTGCCGGTCCGCCATACCAGCAGGCCCGCTGCGTCGAAGCCGGTCGTCAGGTTGCGGTTGACTGCGAAGACCATTGCAAAGAATCCTGCCCAGCAGACCGTCGCGGCTAGCAAGGCATGAGCCGGGGCGATGCGCCAACCGCGTTCGGGCAGGGTTACGCTGTTGGCTGGCAGTAGGGTTTTGTCGGTGGTCGTGGTCATCTGCTTCTCCTGCCGTTGTTTCAAGCTGTCAGCGCCCCAGCATCGTTCCACCCAATGCGAAAGCCGCCAGCCACGATCCGGTTCCCATGCCCCAACGCGGCGCACCCGTCCCCGAAACGCGCAGCACATTGATCGCACGGATATCGAGCGTCATAGTCCATCCGTGCTTGACGTGGAGGTCGAGCACAAACAACAGAGCGAAACACGCCAGCGCAACGATTAGTGCGAAGGTACGCAAGGGAAGCTCGGTCATCGGGTTGACTTAGGGCCACAGTGAAGGTTGGCAATTGGCATGAAGGGTCGGACATGAGCGCACCGCAGATCGTCTGGCTCCGCCGCGACTTGCGGCTGCGCGATCAGGCTGCATTTCGTGCGGCTGCCAGAGCCGGACCGGTAATCCCGATCTATGTCCTCGACGATGAAACTCCTGAAGCCGACCGGCGGATGGGGGGAGCATCGCGGTGGTGGCTGCACCACAGTCTGGCGAACCTCGATGCCGATCTGCGTAAGCTCGGTTCGCGCCTGATCCTGCGCCAGGGCCGGAGCGCGAAAGTGCTGGGTGAGCTGTTGCGTGAGACCGGTGCAGGGGCGGTGCACAGCCTGCGTCACTACGAGCCTTGGTGGCGCGAGGCCGAAGCTGCGCTGGCGAAGACCGTGCGGCTCGAACTTTATGAAGGCAACTATCTCACTCCGCCCGGCAGTGTGCTCAGTGGCAGCGGAACGCCGTACCGGATCTACACTCCGTTCTGGCGGACCCTGCGCGACAGGATGCCGCCGCCCGAGCCGCTGGATAGCCCGCGAAATCTCGCCGGGCCCGAGCTTTGGCCCGAGTCCGACTTGCTCGATTCCTGGGGTCTGCTACCACGCAAAGCCGATTGGGCAGGCGGACTTGCCGACGAATGGACCCCGGGCGAGGCGGGGGCCGGCGAACGTCTTGCCGACTTCGCCCCGCACGCCCGCCACTACGACGCCCAGCGCAACCTGCCATCGCGCGAAGGCTCCTCACGCCTGTCGGCCCACCTCCATTTCGGCGAGATTTCGCCTGCGCAAGTGTGGCATGCGGTGGCCCGGGCAGGGGGGTCAGTCGACGTCTACCTCAGCGAAATCGCTTGGCGTGACTTCGCCCAAAACCTGATTTTTGAAACTCCCGATTATGATCGCAAGAACGGCAAGCCCCGGTTCGATGCGCTCCCCTGGCGCAGTGGGAAGGGAGCGCGCGCTGACCTCAGGGCATGGCAGCAGGGCCGAACCGGATATCCGATCGTCGATGCCGGGATGCGCCAACTGTGGACCAGCGGGTGGATGCACAACCGGGTGCGGATGATCGCGGCCAGCTTCCTGATCAAGCACCTGTTGATCGACTGGCGCGAAGGCGAGGCGTGGTTCTGGGACACGCTGGTCGATGCCGATTTTGGCAACAACACTGTCAATTGGCAATGGGTTGCCGGGACTGGCGTGGACGCCAGCATCTTCTCGCGGATCATGGCGCCTTTGGTTCAGTCGGAGAAGTTCGATGCCGCAGGCTATATCCGCCAATGGGTGCCCGAACTGGCCGGTCTGAGCGACGGCGACATCCATGATCCGGTTCTGCGGCCATCCGGCTATCCCGCCCGAATTATTGAGCATCGCGCTGCCCGTGAACGAGTTCTTGAAGCCTTTGCCAAAGTGCGCGCCTAGGCTGGATTGGTTTGCTGAAGCGGGGCACGAAGTGGCAATGCGGACGAGATCATGAGCATAACAAGAAGATTACAGACAGGTGCCGCGCTCGATGTGCGCAGCCAGCGCACGCGCGAGGCCCTCATGGCTGCGCTTCTCGTCCTGCTTCAGGAGCAATCGTTCGAACAGGTGACAATCCGCGGGATCACCATGCGCGCCCATATCGGATATGCGACCTACTTCCGCCATTTCTCCTCCAAAGAGGCACTGCTTGGCGAAATCGCGTCCGCAGAGATTGCGGCGCTGTTGGCAATGACCACACCGTTGCTGGCCGCGGCCAACAGTGCGAAATCCAGCTTGGCACTATGTCGCTGGATAGCAGAACGGCGAGCGCTATGGTCGGTCTTGCTGACTGGTGGTGCAGCCGATCCGGTGCGGCGCGAATTCATTCGCCAGGCACGTGAATTGCCCGCCAGCAGCGCTGCACCCGCTGCCTGGCTGCCAGCCGACCTCGCGGTTGTCCATGGCGCCGGCGGGACGATCGACCTGCTCGCGTGGTGGCTGACCCAGGAGAAAGGGTTTTCTGTGGAGCGAATCGCCGCAATCCTCGATCGCCTGATTGTCACGCCGTTGCTGGACGCGGGGACGGAGCGTTCATAATCGAGCCAGATACAAGCTCCTAACAACCGTCTTCTTGCTATGGTGATTTTGGCGGAATCCGTCTGGACCGCGGCCAGACACGATGTCATGGGGCAATTATTACCCCATCAAGAGGACGACTAGAATGAAGCATTCCCTGATCGTGCTGGCACTGTTGTCCGCGACCGCCCCTGCCTTGGCTGCCGATACTGCGGCAACTGCGGCTGTATCGACCGCCAAGCCTGCGTTCTCGACCGCCGATTCCGATATTGGAACGCTAATCGACAATCCCGTAACTAAGGCCGTGCTGATGAAGTACATGGCCGAACTGGTCAGCAGCCCCCAGCTCGACATGGCCCGCGCCATGACCCTGCGCCAGATCCAGGGCTACGCTCCGGACAAGATTACCGACGACATGCTCGGCAAGATCGACGCTGATCTCGCTGCTGTGCCAGCTCCCAAGTAAGGCAAAATTGGCTCCGGGGGCGGCGGATTTCAGCAAGCCCAGAGCTGGCGCCTTGCGGTCTGGCCTCGTCATCGGGCAAGAGGCCCGATGATCGAAGCCGATCCCAATCTTCTGGACAACGCAGACTGGCCGATGTTCGGTTGGCGGAACGACGTGCGCCCCGCGCTCGGCGAGGCTTTTGATGGTGGCCGCCCGGTCGTTCTGGCCACGCTATTCTACCGCGAGGACAGCGCACCGCGGGGGCCTGGCACACAGATGCTGTTCGATGGTACCCGCGCGACCGGCTATTTCTCCGGTGACTGCATCGAGGCCGATGTGGCGCGCCATGCCGCGGCAACACTTGCCGATGGCGAGCCGCGCCGTCTGATCTATGGCATCGGTAGCCCGTGGATCGACATCCGCCTGCGCTGCGGCGGCGGGTTACATATCTTTGTGGAACGAATCGCGTCCGATTGCGCGGCGGCTCACACGGTACTGGCGATGGCGACCGCGCGGCGATCGTGCCTGTGGCAGAGTGACGGACGCAAGCAAACCGCAGCACTGGTGCACAATCAGCCCCAACTCACCTGGCAAGACGATCCGCTAAGCATCGAACGCCGCTTTGATCCGCCACGGCGCTTGCTGGTTTCGGGCGGCGATCCGATCGCTTTGGCCATTGCGAAGCTGGCGAACGAGGCAGGTTTCGATACCGTACTGGCGCGGCCTGACGGACCCGAGGACGGACCGCAGCTGGCGGGCGTGCGGTATGTCCGAGCCGAACCTTTATTGGCGTTGCAACAGTTCGGCCCCGACCGGTGGACAGCCTTTGTCGGCGCTACGCATGAGGACGTACATGACGTGCCTGCTTGCCATGCGGCTCTGTGTGGCGGTGCGGGCTATGTCGGGTTGATCGGTGCTTTCAGCCGCAGCGCCGAACGCACTGCTGCGCTGACCGCGCTTGGGTCCGATCTGAAATTACTGGGGGAACTGCACATGCCAGCTGGGCTGACCGGCCTGGGCAAAGCACCGTGGGAAGTTGCGGTGAGCGTGTTGGCCGAAGTGATGCAGGCCATGAATAAAGCCGGTTCATAGCGATGAAACTTGCCTCCATCGTGTTGGCTGCAGGAAGCTCGACGCGGTTCGGCTCGGACAAATTGCTTGCCGAATTTTGTGGTCGGGCCTTGCTCAGCCACGCGCTTGATGCGGCCTGCGCAGCGCCGGTTGAACAAGTTATCCTGGTGTGTCGTTCTGGAACTAGATTGCTTGTGCCCAGCAGGGTCCAGCGGGTTGAATTCGATGGCCAAGCGATTTCGGCCTCGATCAAGGCTGGGCTGGCCGCGCTTGGACCGGTGGACGGGGCCTTTATATTCCTTGGCGATATGCCAGGGATTCCGGCATATGTACCTTCCATGTTGCGCGATGTCCTGGCCGATAATTTTGCAGCATTTCCCGTTCATGCAGCGCAGCAGGGGCACCCCGTGTTGTTTGCAAAGCGCGCATTTCCAGCTCTTCGCGCCCTAAGCGAGGATACAGGTGCAAGCGTGTTATTGCGGAACCGCAGTGACGTGGTCCGATTGCCTTGCGATGATGCTGGGGTGCTTCGCGACGTCGATACGCCAGGTGATTTGGAAGATCTAAAGTTAGCTTGAGGTTGTCCACGCGCCACGCCTTAACGCGTCACAATTGCCGATCGCATAGCTTTCATCCCGGCTCCACTTCGCGACTGGCAACATTGCCGTCGATTGCGATCATATGGTTGCACACATGATGTCCGGAATAAGCCATGTGCGGCAGCGCGCGCTCGATAAAGTCGCAATAGTCGCTGGCCATGCCGGTAAATGTACTACCATGCGCGTCGGTGGCATCGTGCGGGTAAAGGTTGCGCACCAGTGCGATGTCCTTGCGGTCGATCGCGCGCGAATAGGCCAGAACCAGATCGCGGATTGCGTCCTTGGCGAGAAGTATCGCCAGCGTCGTCATGACTCCGATCCGGTTTCGTCTGATCCCTGGCGTATGTCGTGCAACATTTTTGCGAAAAGGCGTACTTCGTCGGCGGAGTAAGCGGCGAGGCGGGTCCGCGCCATCGTTAGCATCGTCAAGCGCGTCTTACGGCAGGTCGCTTCACCCTGTGATGTCAACGCCAGACGGCTGCGGCGGCGGTCTGCCCCCGGTTCGGCAAGGATGAGCCCCGCCTCGCTCAACCGCGCCAATTCGGCAGTGATCAGGCTGCGCCCGACCTTGAACACCTTTGCCAGGTCGAGCGGATAGACGCAGCTGAGCGAAATCAGGTTGAGCATCCACGCCCCGCGCGGTCCGAGATTGTAACGGCTCGTGACCTCGCGCGTGGCGGCATTGATGGCGCGCGGCGAATAGGCCAGGCCTTCCCACATCAGGCCGATCTCATCCCACTCCAGACTTTCGACACCCGGTCCCCCACGCGGCGCCGTCAAACCACGATCTCCGACACAATCTTGCGCGTCTCCAAGCTACCGGTGCCCCATTTCTCGATCACGTAGAGGAACTCAGGTGAGACCAGCATAGCGGACAGAGCCAGCTCAAGCCCGCCGGTAAACGATCCGGCATTTTGTGCCGCAGCGTCGGCCATGGAGAGATAACTCGATCGCTCGGAAGCGGTCAGCGGGCGCCGCAGGACAAAACGCCCGATTGCGGTGAGGGTGAGGTCGGCGCACGCGGGATCCGCTCCGTCAGACTTTGCTGGCTTGCACGGCACAAAGGTATCGCGGTGGCGCGTGTCGAAAACCTGAGCAGCCACACCTCGCGCTATGATATCGAACTGCTCCAGCCCGGTCGGCGAGATCGAGGCGCTGGTTGCACCGCTGGCGATCAACTGGTGGGCAGAGCGCACGATCGGCTCGAACCGTCCGACCGGAATCACGTCCGGCCCGAAGATGTCCGCTATCGAATTGCGGTACTGCGCCTCGGTAAGTCGGCGCATGGCGACGATCTGCGCGCCATGGAATGGGGTGGGAGCGGTAGTCTCGGCATCGGCGGCAGGCGACGCATGGCCGATCATCGCGCTGCCCACTCCTGCCGATACGAACACGGCGGCGAGGCTCAGTAAGGCGCGCCTGGCAATCATCGTGCGGCCTTCCCGGGCCTGGCAAGTTTGGGTCGATCGTTGACGAAAGCCGACACCGCCGTGACTGTCATCGCGGCGGAGGCGGCGGTGCACTTGCCAGTTTTGGGATCCTTGATCCCGTCGGCCAGGCGGTTGAGCGTGGTGATCTCGGCCGCGCAATCGATCCCCGCCACGGTCGCTGCGCCGATCCCGCCGAGTATCGCTGAATCGATCATCATCCGCGGTGGGATGTAGGCACCGGCCAGACCGTCGAGCGAGCCATCGGCCTGGAAGGTAAGCCGCAACCGCCCGCGCTTGAGGTCCCATTCCGAGCGCTGGCCACGGATGCCGCCATGACCCAGGCGATGCGTCAGGTGGATGTCCTGTGGCTCGGTCGTGAGCACACCGTTATGGATGTGGCCTTTGAGCGCGTTGCGCCAGCGCGGGTTCTCACTGATCGTGAAGCTGGCCCCGGTGATGAATTTGCGCTTCGTGTCGAGGACGGGGCGGTCGTCGCTGTTCGACCAGATTACTTCGACGCTGTCGTCATCCTTGAGGTTTTGGACCCCGCGCAACAGCAGCACCTGGGTGTGTTCGCCGGTGGCCAATGCGTTGTTGTAGCCCCAGACGATATCCCCCGCCTTGCCGTCTATCCCGCGCCAGTTGCGCGTGCAGCCGAGTGCACGGTAGGTCTGGTTATCGACACCAGAAGTGCCATCGAGGCCGGTGAAGTTTTCGTGCTGGCACGTGTCTGACTTTTTGCCACCATCGAGGTCGAGCCCCGGTGCGACCGTGCCCTGCAATATCTTCTGCATCGGCCGGTCGAACAGTTCGGGATTGGAACAGATATTTGTGAGGTTCGGACCGGTCGCATAGGCCTTCCAGCGTTCGGTCAGTTCAGGCTCGTTGGCCTTGCGCAGCAATCGCTCGCGTTCGGGCGCAGGCAAACTCTGAAGGTAATTCTCGCGCACCGTGCCGGCTTGGCCAAGCGGGCAATCGTCCTTGCCCTGATTGACGGCAGGGGAAAATGCGACAACGACAAAGCCCATCTCACCATTGGCTGGCGGGGCTGGAAACTGTGGCTCTGCCCCAGCGTGCGGGATCGCTCCGGGGAGTAGCGCCCCGGTAGTCGCGCCCACACCAAGGAGCAGCGCGGTCATGCCCAAACGGGACACAACGGAGCGGCGCAGTGTCAATCTCCCAGGACGATTGGTGAAGCGCCGCTGGGCACGGTGGGGCTTGTTGCGACAAAAACCGGCTTGGCGCGCCAGGCCCATTGCGGGTGATCTGAGCCAGCAACAGGGGTCCATTCACCGATCGGCAGGGCGGCCGAGCCAGCGGCTAATGGCAGGCACGTAGCGGCACAGTCGCCGACCAGCAGGGCGTGTCCCGCGCCATCGTCAAGCAGCCAGCGGCCTTTGTCGAATTGCGCTGATATCGGGGCGGGAGCCGTCAATACGGGCTGCGGAGGCACATAGGCGAGAGTGTTGAAAATATCCTCGAACCCATCACCACCAGTATCACCAGGAACCCGGTCAGCGCTGAAAGTGTAAACCGGGGTGCCCTTATAAAGCCATTGCGGGGCCGCACCGATACTGGCGATCGACCATAAGCCCGTCGGCCTTGCCTCGCGAGGAGCTGCATATGGGGCGAAGACCTCAGCACAGCGGGCTAGGCAATAACCCATGACCGTCTGCTTGCGGAACCGTGCCTCGCGCGGGTTGAAGCTGTAGAGCGTCATTCCAGCTGGCGTGGTGTAGCGGAAACCATCGACGATCCGGCGTACGGTCACTGCCTTGGGGTAGGCAGTGGGATCGGCGCTGGCTTGCGCGGTTACTGGCCCCGGGCCATCATCTTGGGCCAAAGCGGGCATACTTGGTGCCAGCGCCAGCGCGGCCACGAAAGGTTTTGCGATTATCCGGCCCACCTTTAGTGCGCGTCAGGTTTTGGGTTGGCGAAAACTGTCGTGGCAGCCTTTGCAGGTGCCGCCCAGCTTGCCAGCCTGCAGCTTGATCGCCGCAACGTCCGCGCCGTTGGCGGCGGTTGCAAAAATTTCTGCCTGGGCGATGAAGGCTTGCTGGACTGCGCGAAATTCTGCGGGCTTGGTCCAGATTTCGGCCTTTGCGCTGGTCTTGAGATTGGGCTGGGGTCCGCTGCCGACGGGGAACCACCCCGGCATCGCGCGCGCGGCATTGCGGATCGTGCGCGCCGATTGCTGGATCAGGATAGTCTGGGGCTCGGGCGTGCGAAGTCCATCGAACACGGCCTTGAACGCAGCGCCAAGCTCATGAAGCCCGGCGACCCGGATGCGCACCTGCTCAGCCGGAGCTGTGGTCGTGGCCAGCAACGGTGTGGCGACAAGGGCAAATGCGGCAACTGCCATGGCCCGCGATCCGTAACGAAGTTTCATGATGATCCTTGGATTTGCAACCGATAAGACGGTCGAATAATAGTTCAACACTTGAATTAGTCAAGCGGCGGAATCGGTTTAAGCGAAAGCAGGTAGCGACCCCGAAAATCGTCGTGCGTCTGATTGAGGTCATCGGATTAACGGCATGAAGGTCCGCGCCATAAAAACGAGATATGGCAATAACTTTCGCTACAAGCACGCTAGCCGATGCGCGCCAGCGCGATCGCTCGCCCGATCCCGCCGCCAGTAACCAGCGCCACTAGTCCGTCGAGCCTAGATTGGTTCGCCTTCATCGTTTTCCCCGCGCCCGACTTAGCGAGCCAGCGCCGCGGCGTCCGGCAAATCCTCTGGCTCGTCAATATCGCGGGCGAGACCGGGGCTGTGGATCGCAGTCATGAGCAGTCCTAGACGGGTGGCCTCCTGCGCGTGTCGGCGCAAGCTGTCCGGGCCAAATGCGAAGACGAATTCATCGGCTTGGGGCAGGGGGAGCGACAGCGCATTGGTCCCCCGGCCATGGCGATCTGGAGCAATGACGACGGTTCCGGATGGGACATTGACCATCTGGCGCACGTCGTCGGCCGTTAGCAATGGCAGGTCGCCCGCAAGGACAAGCACGCGGCGTGCTCCAGCTCGCTTGGCATAATCAAGGCCGGCGTGAAGATTGGCATTCAAGCCTTCGCGCAAGTCCGGCAACAACCCGACCGCAAGATCACAGCCATGCCGCGCCCCCAACAGGCGGACCTCGGTCACCGCGTTACATCCTTGGACTGCACCAACTACCACCCGCAGCATCGCCCCAACCAGGGCGTTACGCTGGGCCGCATCAAGGACACCTGCCAGCCGCGACTTTCCCGCATTGCCGGGCTTTACGGGTATGATCGCCCAGCAGGTCACGCTTGCGGTCTCAAGCGAGCGGAGGGGCCGTTGTTAACCCGGTAAAGCGGATTCCCGCGCCGTCCGCTGCATAAGTCCTGTTCATGAAAATCAGGATCGAAGTCAGCGCCTCGGCTGCAGCGGAGTTGGCCAGTGAACCGCCTGCCAGCCCGCGCAAGCCCATGTCTTTTGCGAGATCGATTACCATCGCGCGCGCCTCAAGATCGTCGCTGAATATGAGGACGTCGCAGTCGACGTCATCGTCCGCATCGAGCTTGTGCGCAGCGACGTTGTGGAAGCCGGATACCAGCCGCACTCCATCACCCAGCACCGCGCGAGCATCCATCGCCGCGCTGCCCGAGGCGGGAAGCTGGACGCGCATGACCTTGGGCGGAACCAGCGGAACGGTGGTATCGACAACGATTGCCGACCCGACATGATTGCGGATCTGCGCCAGCGTCGCGGCTTGCGCACCATGCGGCACGGTCACGAACAGGACATCGCGCCCGCCCGCCACAGCGACATTGGTGCCATGCTCTAGACCGCCAAGTTCGGCTGCTATCGTGGCTGCACTCTCGGCCCTACGTGAGCCAATGGCGACCCGATGCCCGGCCTTGGCAAGGCGTCGCGCAATGGCCTTGCCGAGTTGACCGGTCCCTCCGATCACTGCGATCGACGCCATGGCGATGTTTCCCTTCGCTTGGCGGGCCACTCGGGGCGCGACTGAGTGCTCCGGGCGCCTGGCCGCTTGCGCCTTGCCGATAGCGGGGGCAGGGCCTTAGGCAACTGGAATTATCCCAACATCGTTCGCGCGATGCGTGAAGGATTTAAAGGCATGGAGCGACAGGCGGGCTTGAGCGTGGTGGTTCTGCCGGGCTTGCCGCTGTTTGCGCCCGGAATGTCGATTGCAGAGGAAGTTGTGGCTGCCGCAGCGCGATGCGGCAAATTGCCGGGGCAAGGCGATGTGGTCGTGATCGCGCAGAAGATTGTTTCCAAAACCGAGGATCGAGCGGTGTCGCTGGGCAATGTGGTGGTCAGTGATCCGGCCCGTAAGCTGGCAAGCGAGACCGGGCGCAATCCTGCTCTAGCCCAGCTAATTCTTGATGAAAGCAGCGAAATTCTCCGCGCTACCCGCATAGCCATCGTTACCCGCCACCGTTCCGGCCATGTCCTCGCCAATGCAGGGATCGACGCGTCCAATATTGATGGGGGAACGGACGGCACAGTGCTCCTGTGGCCTAAAGATTCCGACGCGAGCGCCCGCACGATCCGCGCCGACCTGACTCGCCTGACAGGGAATGCACCCGCCATCGTAATCGCCGACAGCATGGGTCGGGCGTGGCGGATCGGCACTCTGGGAACTGCTATCGGGGTGGCCGGGCTGGCAATGCTCGAGGACCGGCGCGGTCAGGCAGACCTGATGGGCCGCACCCTCCAGGCCACGATCATCGCAGTGGCTGACGCCGTCGCGAGCGCAGCCGTCCTGGCCATGGGCGAAGGGGCGGAGGGAACGCCGGTTGCTATCGTCCGCGGTGCCGAACGCTGGTGGAGTGCGGAGGACGGGCCTGGCACCAGTGCTGGCCTGCGCCCGCTCGATCAGGACATGTTCCGGTGAGCAGCGGACATATTCTGGCCCTGTCGGGCGGCGTCGGCGGAGCCAAGCTTGTCGCCGGCCTTGCCGCCGTGCTTCCGCCTGAGCGGCTGACCATCGTCGTCAACACTGGCGATGATTTCGACCACCTCGGTTTGACCATTTGTCCCGACATCGATTCGGTGACCTATGCCCTTGCCGGGCTCAACGACGCCCTGCGTGGCTGGGGCGTAACCGACGAGAGCTGGCAGGCGATGGCGATGCTGCAACGACTGGGCGAGGCCGACTGGTTCAATCTGGGGGACCGCGACCTCGCGATGCACCTCGCACGTTCCTGGCGGCTGCGCAGTGGTGAAAGCCTGAGCGCGGTAACCCGGCGACTGACCACGGCGCTCGGGATCGCCCACAAGGTTGTGCCGATGAGCGATGTCGCGGTGCGAACCGAGATTCATACCGAGGCAGGCTGGCTCGATTTTCAGCACTATTTTGTCGCCGAACAATGCCGCCCGGTTGCCCGCGCCTTCCGCTTCGCCGGAACGCCCGGTGCGGTGCCATCGCCGGGTCTGGCCGAAGTGCTGGAACGGGCGGACCTCGCTGCAGTTGTCATCTGCCCGTCCAACCCCTTCCTCAGCGTCGATCCGATCCTGGCCGTGGATGGCGTGCGTAGCGCGCTCGAAGCCCTCACGATTCCAATTATCGCCGTTTCGCCGCTGATCGGCGGAAAGGCGCTCAAGGGTCCGCTGGCCAAGCTGATGGACGAACTGGCGCCGTCTTGCGACAACGCCGCAATTGCTGCGCATTACGGCGGTTTGGTTACTCACTGGCTGATTGATCGCGCGGACGCTGATGATGCGGAAACCTTGCGCGGGCAGGGGCATTCCGTCACCGTCACCGCCACAATAATGCACGACGAAGCGGACCGCCAAAGCCTCGCCCGCGCGACGCTGGTGGCAGCCGGGCTCAAGGTGAGTGAATGATCCAAGTGGACGATCTGGCCCTGATCCGCCACCTGCTGACAGCTCCGCGCGAAGACGTTCTGGCCCAAGCTCGGGCCCGCCGGGACGCAAGAGGTCCGGCGCGAATGACCTATTCGCGCAAAGTATTCATCCCGCTTACCCGGCTGTGCGCCGACGTTTGCCACTATTGCACGTTCGCCACGACACCGTCGCATCTCGCCGCGGCGTTCCTCAGCCCTGAGGAAGTGCTCGACATCGCCCGCCAGGGTCTGGCCGCAGGGTGCAAGGAAGCCTTGTTCACTTTGGGCGATGCGCCTGAGCGTCGATATCCGGTCGCTGCTGAGGCTCTGGCGGCGATGGGCTTTGCTCGCACTCTCGACTACGTCCGCCACTGTGCCGGGCTGGTTCTGCGCGAGACCGGCTTACTTCCGCACATCAACGCCGGGCTGATTGACGAAGCGGACTACGCCCTGTTCCGCCCGGTCGCCGCCTCTGCCGGGCTAATGCTGGAAACTACGGCGGATCGGTTGAGCGATAAAGGCGGTCCTCATCACGGCTCTCCCGACAAGGTTCCGGCGCTGCGCCTCGCCTCGCTGGCGGCAGCAGGGCGGGCGCGGATGCCGATGACCAGCGGCATCCTGGTCGGCATTGGCGAAACCCCGCAGGAGCGGATCGAGGCACTGATCGCGCTGCGTGATCTCGAACGCGAGCACGGCCATTTGCAGGAGGTCATCGTCCAGAACTTTCGCCCGAAGCCCGGCACGAAGATGGCCATGGCGCCCGAACTGTCGGAGGACGACTACCTGCGCGTAATTGCTGTCGCGCGGATTGTGCTGGATGATCGCGTCTCGGTTCAGGCCCCGCCCAACCTCAACGACGCGCGATTGGCTGCCCTGATCGACGCCGGGATCGATGACTGGGGCGGGATTTCACCGGTAACCCCTGACCACGTCAACCCCGAAGCGCCCTGGCCGGAGGTTGCAAGACTGGAGGAAATCTGCGCCACGGCGGGGCGGCCTTTGGTCGAGCGCCTGACGATCTACCCGCGTTTCCTGGCCACCGACGATCGCCGCTGGATCGATCCCGCGTTGCGCCCTGCCGTGCTGCGCCTGTCCGATAGCGAAGGGCTGGGACGCGACAGTGCGTGGAGCCCGGGCCTGGCCGGGCGTGTGCCGGGTTCGCCATCAGCTCCAATCGGCGCGGCCTGGAGAGGTCCGCGTTCTGGTTCGGTGGATGCAATCCTGGCCCACGCCGCAAACGGCCAGGAACTGAGCGAAGCCCAGATTGCCAGCCTGTTCGCCACGCGCGGCGGCCACGCCCAGGCAGTGATCGAAGCCGCTGATGCGCTACGCCGCGAGGTATGCGGCGACACCGTTACCTATGTCATCAACCGCAACATCAACTACACCAACATTTGCCTCCATGCCTGCACGTTTTGCGCCTTCTCCAAGACCTCGAGCAAGGCTGGCTATCGCGACAAGCCGTATATTCTTGACGCTGCCGAAGTCGCCGAACGGGCATGCGAAGCAGTCGATCGAGGGGCGACGGAGGTCTGCCTGCAGGGTGGAATCCATCCCGCCTACACCGGCGAAACCTATGCCGGGATCGTCAGGGCGGTGAAGGATGCGTGCCCCGAACTCCACGTCCACGCTTTTTCGCCGCTTGAGATCAGCCAGGGCGCGCGGACGCTAGGGGTAAGTGTCAGCGACTATCTGCGCCGGTTGAAGGACGCCGGGCTCGGATCGTTGCCCGGCACGGCTGCAGAAATCCTCGACGATTCGATCCGCGCCCAGATATGCCCGGACAAGCTGACCACCCAGGAATGGCTGGACGTTGTCGGCGCGGCTCACCGCATCGGTCTGCCGACTACTGCGACCATCATGTTTGGCCACCTCGAACGTCCCGAGCACTGGGCCCGGCACTTGCTCGCGATTCGCCGTCTGCAGGGCGAAACCGGCGGCTTTACAGAGTTCGTGCCGCTACCCCTGGTCCACATGGAAGCTCCGATGTACCGCAAGGGCCGCTCGCGCAAGGGCCCGACCTGGCGCGAGGCGGTGATGATGCATGCTGTGGCGCGGATCGTGCTGCACGGCCGGATCGGCTCGATCCAGTGCTCGTGGGTGAAGCTCGGCCTTGACGGTGCTGCGGCTTGCCTGGGGGCAGGAGTCAACGACCTGGGCGGCGTGTTGATGAACGAAAGCATCAGCCGCGCAGCCGGTGCCGCACACGGCCAGGACGTCAGTGTCAAGGATTTGCGCGCCGTCGCAGCGTCCGCAGCCCGGCCGTTGCGCCAGCGCACGACGCTGTATCGTGACGTGGTGGAGCCTGTCGGCGCATAGATTCCAGCGCCGGATCCCGGTCAGGTTACGAAGATCGGCCGGGTTACGGTTATGCTGACGTCGGGAAGCCCGATGATCGAGAGCAGCGTGCTGATCGTATAGGTATAGGTCAGGGTCAGTTCAGTCGCGCCCGAAACGCGCTGGGTGGTGGCGGTGATCACCGTGGTCGACAGCTTGTTCGAATCCAGCAGGTAGGGGGCAGTGGTCGCCGCCGAAATGGCATGGCTCTGGATCTGGGCGTTGGTCAGCTTGCTGGAGCTCTGGTAGTTGGTCACGGCATAGCGGATCACGTCCGTCGATGCGCCGCGCAGCGAGTTGTAAGCCTGCATAGCCAGGCCCACGTGCAGCACGCCAAGCATCATGGTCAGCATCACCGGGGCAAGCAGGCCGAACTCGATCACCGTCGAGCCCGAAGTCGAGCGCCTGAGACGGGCCAGGAAAGCGGTGGCGGTCACGACAGCTGGACCGTGCGCGTGATGTTGTAATTGATCGCGGTCGAGATTCCGAAGTTGGTCCACGACGGCGCGTAGGTGTCGGTCAGGTTGATCTTCACGAAGCTGGAAACGGTATTGCTATCGGTGCAGCTGGTGTTGTCGGTGACGAAACTGGTCGCCGTGCCGCAGCGGAACACTGCAGACACTGTCACGTCGGCGATCGCCAGTCCGGTTGAATCCATGATCACCGACTGCAGCGTGGTGCGCTTTGCCGCGGTGTTGGGCGGCGCAGTCAGCGCGATATTCGCAGCTTCGGTAGCTGCGGTCTGCAGCTCGCTCTCGCGCGCGATCATCCGGCTCGCCTCGAACCCGCCGATGCTCATCATCGCCAGCGCCGGGATGATTACCGCGGTTTCGATCACCATCGAGCCGCGCTGATCGCCCAGCAATCGGTATAACATGGCGCCTCCCGCGATCATGCGACGAGCTTAACGGTGGCGACTCCGCCGCCAATTGAATCATCTTCATGCAGGCCCGCCGGGCAGAAGGTTGAGAAGTTGGCGGTGCCCTGGATCGTGATCGTGTTGGCAGCGATCATCAGGCAACGGCTGGTTACGCCGGCCGTGCCGTCGATCGTAATATTGCTCTTGGGCAGGTAAATCGTGCCGTTTAAAATGGTCGAGGCGTTACCGTTGATCTTGTCCTTGTTGGTTCCGGAGGAATTGCGATCCTCGAACACCAGCATGCCTTCGAGCAGGTCGGCCTGGGCGGCCGAAACGCCTGCGCTCTGCAGCTCGGTAACTGTCATGGCAGTCAGCGTGACAGACGAGCCGCCGTTGAAATCAATGTATGCGCCGTTCTTGAGCACGAACATCACACCCGCGCCGGTTACCTGATATTGCCCGTCTATTTGCAAACCGCCCCCATTGATTACGTAAACCCCCGAGGAAAAAACCGTGGTGCAGGAGATCTTGAGGTTGCTGTAGGTGCCAGGCAAGAGCGAGGCCTGCGCAGGCTGGGCCGGTGTCGTGGTAGCGATGACGTTGGAATAGGCGGTCGTCACCGTGGTGGTCTTGACCTCCCAGATTTTATTGCTCCCAGACCCGCTGACATTGGTCGAAGCTGCACTGCTGGTCGAGGACGACTGGCCGTTGGTGCTGCCATTGGGAACGGTCTGGTTGTTTGCGCTGGTTGACGAACTGCTGTTGGTTTTTACCGGCGAGTACGTCGTTGGCGATCCGGTGCTGGCAGTCGAGCCCTTGACGTATGTATAGGCGATTGCCGTGGTCGTAGTAATCGTCGCCAGCGTGGTGGTGCTTGCCGATACTGCAGTCGAGCAACCATAGGTCCGCGCCGTCGTATTGGTCGGCGGGCTGAGCGTGGCGAACGGATCGTACAACCCCGAGACATAGGCATGGATTTCGTCATTAGTATGTGTGGTCAGCCAGCTATCGATGCCGCCGGCCGCGACCACGAAGCCTGCACCGACCGTGGGATTGCCGTTGATCACAACCGATTGAGCGCTGGTCGATAGTGAGGCGATGCCGCAGGCTGCCACAAGGTAGGCATTGCCGCCGATGGTGATTGCGCCGACGGCCGTGGGATCGACCGCAAGCAGGCAGGCGGTATAGCTCGACGCTTGAGCAAAGCTGGCCTGGGCCCTGGCCGACACGGTGGTCGAACTGTTGGTCAGGAAGCTCGAGAAGGGGAGCCGTCGGGTCGCGCTGGCATTTACCGTAACGCTGTTTCCGGTGCCGCTGGCGTAGTTCGCCACTGACACCGTCGGGGTGCTCGCAAAGTCGGTGATCTGCGACAGGTTGGCGTTGTATTCCTGGGTGGCGCGCGTCTGATAGTTGGCAGCCGTTGCGCTCTTGGTCTTTGCCCACGCGCCCGCCAGCGCAGCCTGATCGACCGCAAACTGAAGCTCACGCTTCCACATATACCATTGCGCGGTATCGACCGCGAGGCCCGAGCCTCCGATCAAAGCCGGCATTCCCAAGGCCATCAACAGCACCGCGTTGCCGCTCGTACTGCGCTGCAGACGCCTCAATATACGTCGGATCGATCCGATCATGTGGCTGCCCTTTATTATTATCGTCGGCAAGTTCGACCCCGCCTGGCTCTTTTTTAAAGCCCGTTGGTAAGCACAGATACAAGCGAGGCGGTTAACGAACCTTTAGTGTTGAAATTGCCGATCGGCAGGATTCTGGTGCCAATCTTCCGTGCTTGCGTTCGGGTCCCGGCAAAGGGCAGGGAGCAGCGATGAGCAATGTTGTCCTGGTTGAAACTCTGCCCCCGGCGATGCGCCTCGCGCTTGCTTACGCGCCGACACGTGCCCGCCCGGCCTATGCCGCACTTTTTGCGCTCGACTGTCATCTGGCCGCACTCGTGCGCGGGACACATGAGGCACTGCTCGGCCAGATCCGTCTGGCATGGTGGCGCGATCGGTTGGGTGAGGACTCGGCAAGTTGGCCGGCTGGCGAACCCATCCTCAAAGCTCTCGCAAGCTGGGGCGGGGGGCAAGGCAGACTGGCCAGGGTTGTCGATGGCTGGGAAGAACTGATCGGCGACGCCCCGCTTGATCTTGGCGCGCTGTCGCGTCACGCCGAAGGCCGCGCCGATGGGTTCAAAATGCTGGGCGTGGCATTTGGGGAGAGAGGTGAGCCCGAGGTAATCCGGGCGGCGAAAGACTGGGCGCTCGCCGATCTTGCGAGTCATCTTGGCTCCGCCGAGGAGCGGACAGCGGCTCAGCAGTTGCTGGCCGATCGCGATCATGCGGCTGTTCGCCTGCCCCGCTTTTTCCGGCCGCTTGCCGTGCTTCGCGTGATTGCCCTGCGCCAGAATGCAGGCGCGCTTGGGACTTTTGCAGTGGCAGTGCGGACGGGCTTGCTCGGACGCTGATCTTTACGCTACCGCGTATTAATGGGGCTGCGCGTTTGAACAGGGTCGTTATCGGGGCGCTCACCGCGCTGATGCTGGTCGCTGCCGGTCTGTTCTGGTGGCAGGGCCGGGCTGAAAGCGCCAAGAGCGCGCCGCCTCCGGCCTTCGCCGCCGCTTTGTCGGCTACACCCGACACAATTCCTGATGCAGACATTCGCGGCCTGCGCGGGCCTGCTCCGCCTGAGGCGACTGAGTTGAGCCGAGAGCAGAAGCGCTTCGATCATGCTGACAAGGACCGCGATGGACGGATCACCCGCAATGAAATACTCGCGCCGCGGGTAGCCGCATTTCGCAAACTCGACATCGATCACAACAATCTGCTGACTTTCGACGAATGGTCGGTGAAGACGCTTAACCGGTTCAAGGGTGCGGATGCCAACGGCGACGGCGGGCTAACTCGCCCCGAATTCGCCACCACGCGGGCAAAGAAAAGCACCAAACCCAAATGTCGTTGTGAGGTAAAGCCTGCTCGCGCGGGGCGAGGACGCGCGACGCCTCCCGAACCGGCTCCCTTAGACGGCGATGGCGGGGAGCCAGACCTGTAAGTCGGCCTTGGCCCTTCCGGTGTAGCCTTCCTTGCGCTGCTTCTTTTTTACTTCGGCATCGACTGGGGGAAACAGCCCAAAGTTTATGTTCATCGGCTGAAAACTCTCGGCCTCGGCATCACCGGTGATGTGGGCCAGCAAGGCTCCCAGTGCCGTCGTGCGCGGCGGACTGAGCCACGCACGCCCAGCAATCTCGCTCGCCGCCATCAGGCCGGCCAGCATTCCGATCGAGGCGCTTTCGACATAGCCTTCGCAGCCCGTGATCTGCCCGGCAAAGCGGATGTGCGACGCGGATTTCAGCCGCAGCTGCCGGTCGAGCAATGCGGGCGAGTTGAGAAAGGTATTGCGATGCAACCCGCCGAGCCGCGCGAACTCGGCGTTTTCCAGGCCCGGAATGGTTCGGAACAGGCGGACCTGCTCGGCGTGCTTGAGCTTCGTCTGGAAGCCGACCATGTTCCACAAAGTGCCCAGCTTGTTGTCCTGGCGCAGCTGGACGACCGCATAGGGCCAGCGGCCACTGGGATGTTCCGGCGTGGCGTCGTGCGGATTGTCGAGACCAACGGGTTTCATCGGCCCGAACCGCAGCGTCTCGACCCCGCGCTCGGCCATGACCTCGATCGGCATGCAGGCGTTGAAATAGGGGGTGTTGGCCTCCCATTCCTTGAACGCCGTCTTCTCGCCCGCCATGAGCCCGGCATGGAACGCGGCGTATTGCGCGCGGTTCATCGGGCAGTTGATGTAATCTTTGCCTTCGCCGTTTTCGCCGGAACCCTTGTCCCAGCGCGAGGCCATCCAGGCGACCTCCATGTCGATCGAGTCGTGATGGACGATCGGTGCGATGGCATCGAAGAAGGCGAGCGATTCTGCCCCTGTGGCAGCTCCAATGCTGACGGCGAGCGAGGCGGCGGTGAGGGGCCCGGTGCTGACAATGGTGAGACCTTCGAAGGGCAGGGCATCCACCCGCTCGCGCACCACTTCCAGTGTCGGCAGAGCAGCGAGCGCGGCTTCGATCTGCGCAGTAAATACGTCGCGGTCCACCGCCAGCGCCGAACCAGCCGGAACCCGCGCCGCGTCAGCCGCTGCCATCACCAGCGAGCCGCAAGCGCGCATTTCATGGTGGAGCAGGCCGACCGCGTTCTTATCGCTGTCGTCGGATCGCAAGCTGTTGGAGCAGACCAGTTCAGCCAGCCCGTCGCCTTGGTGGGCCGGGGAGCGTTCCCCTGTACCGCGCATCTCCGACAGTCGCACCCGCACTCCGCGCCGGGCCAGTTGCCAGGCGGCCTCAGTCCCGGCCAGCCCGCCGCCGATGATGTGGACCTGATGGGACATGTAGTTAACCCGCGACCGGCAGCCTGATCGCGCCCGCTTCGTTGCGGGTCAGCGGACCGTAGGCCAGCACAGCCGAGAGCGGCAGCGGGCCATAGATATGCGGGAACAGTTGCCCGCCGCGCGACTGCTCCCATTTGACCGCATTGCCCAAAGCTTCGAGATCGACCGTGGCAATCTGGAGGTCGGACTGCCCGACGAAATGTTTGTCTACCGTCTCGGCAAGCTGGCCCATAGTTGACAGGTGGATGTAGCCATCGGCCAAGTCGACCGGCGCACCGGCGAAGCTGCCGTGCTCCTCAAGGTCGATCATCTGCTCGGCCGTCAGCACCTTATAGGCTAGAACCGGTCGGTCGCTCATTCGTCGCTTTCAGGCTCGACTTCATCGCGAGTCGGGGGAGGGTCGATTCCCGTCTCGTCGGCATTGCTGGCGACCACTTCCCCGTCGATTGCTTCTTCGGCTTGGTTTTCGGGCGATTCATCCTCATCGAGGCGGACCGCGCTGACCACGTGTTCATGGTCCGCGACATTGAACAGTCGCACCCCGGCGCTGCCCCGGCCAATCACGCGCAGCGATTCCAGCGGCAGCCTGATCAGCTTGGCCTGGTCGGTGACCAGCATCAGCTGATCGCCCTTGCTGGCGGCGAAGCTGGCTACGACCGGGCCATTGCGAGCGATATTGTCAATATTGGTGATGCCTTGCCCGCCGCGCCCAGTGCGGCGGTATTCATAGGCCGAAGACAGCTTGCCATAGCCGTTGGCGCAGACAGTGAGGATGAACTGCTCTTTATCGGCCAGCTCGGCAAATCGTTCAGGTGGCATTGTCGGCTCGCCCTCGCGGTCAGGTTTCCACGCGGCAAAGCGCAGGTAGTCCTCGCGCTCTACCTGGTCGCGGACCCCGACGCGATGGAGGATCGATAACGAGATCACTTCGTCGTCGCCTTTCAGCGCCATACCGCGCACGCCGGTAGAGGTCCGGCTCTGGAACTCGCGGACATCGTCGGCGGCGAAGCGAATCGCCTTGCCTGACTTGGAGGCAAGCAGGACGTCATCGCCGCTCGACAGCAAGGCGACCCCGACCAGATGGTCGTTGGAGCCTTCCTCGAAGCGCATCGCATATTTGCCGTTCGACGGGATATTGGCGAAGGCATCCATGCTATTGCGCCGGGCGCTGCCGCGCGCGGTGGCGAAGACCACGTTGAGTTCGCCCCAGGTCGCTTCGTCCTCGGGCAAGGGAAGAACGGCAGCGATGGTCTCGCCCTGGTCGAGCGCCGGAAGCAGGTTGACGATCGGGCGGCCGCGCGTTGCCGGGCCGCCCTCGGGCAAGCGCCAGACCTTGAGGCGGTAGACCTTGCCTGCGGTCGAGAAGAACAGCACCGGATTGTGAGTGGACGTGACGAACATCGTCGCCACCGCGTCCTCTTGCTTGGTCGCCATCCCGGCGCGGCCCTTGCCCCCGCGGTTCTGGGCGCGGAACGTGGAGAGCGGGGTGCGCTTGATATAGCCGTCAAGCGTGACCGTCACGACCATCTCGTCGCGCTCGATCAGGTCCTCGTCCTCGACACCGTCCCACGCAGGCATAATCTGCGAGACGCGTGGCGTCGCGAAAGCGGCGCGCACCGCGACAAGTTCGTCACGCATGACGCCATAGAGCTTCACCCGGTCGCCCAGGATCGACAAGTACTCGCGGATGGCCACCGACAGCTCTTCCAGCTCGCCGCCGATTTCATCCCGGCCGAGCGCTGTGAGGCGGTGCAGACGCAGGTCGAGGATCGCCTTCACCTGGGCTTCGGACAGTTTGTAGACGCCGCTCGTGCTGTCGCTGACGTCGTCCTCGATCGCCTCGACCAGGCGAATATAGGGCGCGATTTCACCGACCGGCCATTCGCGCGCGAGCAATGCGGCACGCGCCGCCGCAGGGTTGGGCGCGCCCCGGATTATCTTGACGACCTCGTCCAGGTTCGTGACCGCGATCACGAGGCCGAGCAACAGATGCGCCCGGTCGCGCGCGCGGTTGAGCTCGAACTTGGTGCGCCGTGTGATTACTTCCTCACGGAAGGTGATGAAGGCGGCGATGATGTCGCGCAGCGCCAGCGTTTCGGGTCGGCCGCCGCGGATCGCCAGCATGTTGGCGGGGAAGCTCGACTGTGCCGGGGTGTGGCGCCACAGCTGATTGAGTACAACTTCGGGCGTCGCATCGCGCTTTAGGTCGATGACCACGCGCACGCCCTTGCGGCTCGATTCGTCGCGGATGTCGGAGACACCCTCGATCCGCTTGTCCTTGGCGGCTTCGGCGATCTTCTCGACCAGGCCCGACTTGCCGACCTGGTAGGGGATCGAGGTCAGGACCAACGAGACGCGGTCGCCACGGCCTTCCTCGATCTCATGGCGGCAGCGCTGGAGGATCGAGCCGCGCCCGGTGAGGTACGCCGAGCGCGCGCCGTGCGAACCCAGGATCAACGGCGCGGTGGGGAAGTCAGGCCCGGGGATGATCTCAAACAACTCTTCGCTGGTGATTGCCGGGTTCTCGATGAATGCCAGGCAGCCGTCGACGACCTCGCCCAGATTATGCGGCGGGATGTTGGTGGCCATTCCCACCGCGATCCCGCCCGCGCCGTTGATCAGCAGGTTGGGAAAACGGGCGGGGAGCACCGTCGGTTCGGAACGCGAACCGTCGTAGTTGTCGATGAAGTCGACCGTATCCTTGTCAAGATCTTCGAGCAGGCTGTTGGCAACCCGCGCCAGCCGTGCCTCGGTATAGCGCATCGAGGCCGGCATGTCGGGATCCATCGACCCGAAATTGCCCTGACCATCGACCAGCGGCACCCGCATCGACCAGTCCTGTGCCATCCGCACCAGCGCCAGGTAGATCGCGCTGTCACCGTGGGGATGGTAGTTGCCCATGACGTCGCCGACGATCTTGGCGCATTTGCGATAGGGCCGCCCGGCGACCATGCCGCCTTCCTGGGCGGCGAACAGGATCCGGCGGTGGACTGGCTTGAGCCCATCGCGTACGTCGGGAAGGGCCCGGCTGACGATCACGCTCATCGCGTAATCGAGATAGCTGGTCTTCATCTCGTCGACGATATCGACGCGAGTGTACTCGCCCATCGGGGCCGGAGGGTCGATCAGGGTGGTGTCGTCGCTCACGCGGGAAATTCGTTCCGGAGATGAAGGAGGGGATAGCTTTAAGCCCTAGGCTGGGCCGCGCCGGAATGCCAGCAAAAGACGCCCTTCAAGCCATTTGGGGGCGAGGTTTTCCACACTCGCGGCAGCGCTGATGAACAATCGCGCCCCGGCTCATTCAAATATCGTTCACCCAGCGGACCCTAGCGGCGCGACAGTTGCCAAACGCGGGATTTCTCGCCAGAGCGCTTGGGAAATATCTGGCTTATCGAGCGCTCCTGACGCGAAGTCTGCCAGCCATTCGAAGGAGAGAATTATCATGTTCCGCATCGTGTCGTATTCAAGCACGCGCCTTCCTGCCCTGGCCCTCGCGCTTACCGGCGCCGCGGGTCTGCTAGCGGCGACGCCCGCACTTGCCGCGCCCAAGCCTGCACCGGCGCCCGTTGCGCCCAAGCTCGCCATGTCCAAACCGTTCCAGACCATCGCCGCTCCGCTGAGCAAAGCGATCGAAGCCGCCAAGACTCGTCCCGACGTCGTCGCGGCTAAAGCTAAGGTCACCGCGGCCGAAAACACCTATAACCAGTCGCAGGGCACCGCTGCCCGGGCCCAGGCGAAGGCCGCGCGCGATGCGGCGATTGTCGAACTTGGCACAGTGCTGGCCCCTGAAAAGGCCCAGCTCGCCGCAGCAACAGCCGTGGCAACCACGCCCGACGACAAGTATATTTCGGGCCAGCTGACGATCGGCCTTGGCTCGCTGGCGCTCGACACCGTGATCCAACGGCGCGGCCTGGCGGCCATGATCGACAGCGGCAAGGTTCCCGCCGCCGACCTGCCGCGGCTGCAATTCTTCACCGGATCGACCGCTTACGACCAGCATGACTATGCGGCCGCACGAACGGCGCTGACCGCCGCAGTCAATGGCGGCTTCCACGATAATGACGCGGACGCGCTGCTTGCCGATGCCTATATCAGCGATAACCAGGCGGCGCAGGGCCTGACCCTGCTCCAGCGCGCGATCGACCAGCGCAAGGCCAGCGGCACCGCCGCTCCGGTGAGCTGGTATCGCCGCGGACTGGGCGCGGCCTACAAGGCGCAGCTGCTCGACCAGGCCAGCAATTTCAGCATGGGCCTGGTCCAGGCTTACCCGACAACCGAAAACTGGTCGGGCGCGATCACGATCCTGCGTGAGATCGGTCACTATCCGGCGCAGGAAACGCTCGACCTGATGCGGCTGATGGGACGCACCAACAGCTTCGCCGAAGAACGCGACTACATCGAATATCTTCAGGCGGCCGATGCTCGCCGGCTTCCAGGCGAATCGCTCAAGGTGATCGAAGCCGGGTTGGCTGCTGGCAAGCTGCGCGCGGGGGATACATTCGTCGCCGAATCGCGGACTACCGCAAATGCCAGGATCGCCGCCGACCGTGCCTCGCTCGTCGCACTTGAGCGGGATGCGCGGGCCGGATCTGCTACAGCTTCTACCGCTTCGGCAGCGGGTGACGCGTTCCTGAGCTATGATCAGCCGGCCAAAGCCGAGGCGCTTTACACGATTGCGCTGAGCAAACCGGGCGTGGAGATGGCCAAGGTCCTGACGCGCCTAGGCATCGCCCAGGTCGATCAGGGCAACTACGCCGGGGCCCAGGCGACATTTGCCAAGGTCGAAGGTCAGCGCAAGGCGATTGCCCAGCTATGGGCGATCTATGCCGGACAGAAGGCGCGCCCCGCAGCCTGATCAGGTATTGTTACGAAGTCAGGAGGGGCGGCGGGAAACTGCCGCCCCTTTTTATGCGACCGCTTTGCTATTTCACCCTTTGGCTATTCGACTGGGTTGAACTCACCACTGGTTTCATCGAGCAGGTGGAGCACGCCGTCGGATATGGCGAAGAATGCTCCGCGCAGTTTGAGTTCGCCGCTACGTTCCTTGCTGCGAATGCAGGGGAAGGTGCGCAAGTTGGCCAGGCTGACACGGACTGCGGCCAGCTCCATTGCCCGTTCGGCCTCGCGCCCGGTAGTGCCATAGCGCGCCGCCACCGGCTCGCGCGCGTCATCGAGCAACGCGATCCAGTCGGCGATAAAGCCGCCTTCGCCCGGCTCGGCTCCGCGCATCTCCTGGGTAAGCGCGACCTTGCAACCGCTGCACATGCCATGACCCATGACCACGATCTCACGTACCTTGATCACCTGCACGGCAAATTCGAGTGCCGCCGACACGCCGTGATGCCCTGGCGTCGTTTCAAACGGCGGGACCATCGCCGCGACATTGCGGACCACAAACATCTCGCCCGGATCGACGTCGAAAATTTGCGACGGATCAACTCGCGAATCTGAACAGGCGATAATCATGATCTCGGGCTGCTGGCCCTCACGCAGGGCCTGCCAGCGCTCACGATTGGGGGTCCAGCCGGTAGTTCGGAAGCGACGATAACCATCGACCAGGCGCGTCAGCGATGAGGATGTGTCTTTGCTCATGGCGCGCCCATGGCGCAGCCGATTGTCTCTGGCAAGGCGCGCCTCATGCGACTATCTGGGCGCAATGAATGACCTTTCCTCAATTCCGATCCCCGCCGACGCCCCGCAGCGGCAGCGCAAGCCCGACTGGATCCGGGTGAAGGCCCCGACCAGCAAAGGGTATGGCGAGACACGGCAGCTGATGCGTGACCTCAAGCTCAACACCGTGTGCGAGGAAGCGGCCTGCCCGAACATCGGCGAATGCTGGACCAAGAAACACGCGACGGTCATGATCCTGGGCGATGTCTGCACCCGGGCCTGCGCTTTCTGCAACGTCAAGACCGGCATGCCGCGCAGCGTCGATCACGACGAGCCCGAGCATGTCGCCCAGGCCGCCGCCAAGCTTGGACTTGAGCACATTGTGATCACCTCGGTTGATCGCGACGATCTTCCCGACGGTGGGGCCAGCCAATTTGTCAAGGTAATCGAAGCGCTGCGCCGGAACACTCCAGCCACGACCATCGAGATCCTCACCCCCGACTTCCGCAACAAGATGGAGCGCGCGGTCGAGGCAATTGTCGCTGCGGGGCCGGACGTCTATAACCATAACCTCGAGACGGTGCCGCGGCTCTATCCCACGATCCGCCCGGGCGCGCGGTACTATGCGTCTCTGCGCCTGCTTGAACAGGTCAAGTGCCACTCGCCGACGGTGTTCACTAAGTCGGGGATCATGCTCGGACTGGGCGAACAACGCCTCGAAGTGCATCAGGTGATGGACGATATGCGCTGTGCCGGGATCGATTTCCTCACTATGGGGCAATATCTCCAGCCAACGCCGCGCCACACCAAAGTCATCGACTTCCTGACTCCGCAAGCGTTCGATGCCTTTGGCGCGATTGCTCGGGCCAAGGGCTTTCTTCAGGTCGCCTCCAGCCCGCTGACCCGCTCAAGCTACCATGCCGGCGACGATTTCCGGGCGATGCGCGCGACGCGTGAGGCGCAATTGGCAAAGGCGCGCTGAGCGATGCCGGGAATTCAGGAAGTCCGCCGACTGCCCTATAGCGCGGCGCAAATGTACGATCTGGTCGCCGACGTGGCGCGTTATCCGGAGTTCCTGCCCTGGGTCGTCGCAACCCGAATCCGTTCGGACAGCGAGACCGAGATGGTCGCCGATATGCTGGTCGGCTTCAACGCCCTCCGTGAGAAGTTTACGTCGCGGGTGACCAAGTCGCGATCCGATGCAATCACTGTTCAATATGTCGATGGCCCGTTGAAGGACTTGCATAACCAGTGGCGGTTCCGGCCGCTGGGCGAGAACGCCTGCGAGATCGACTTCAATGTGAAATTCACCTTCCGCAACGCCTTGTTCGAGCGGATTGCCGGCCAGTATTTCGACCGTGCTTTTCGCAAGATGGTCAACGCTTTCGAACAACGCGCGGCCCAACTTTACGGCAGCAGCAATTCCAGCGCGACCAGTGCCGCCTGACGACGCACTGCGGCCCGGCTCGATCCGTCGAGTCGTCGTTCTTCGGCCTCGTGTTCTTCGTTGCCGCGAATGGCCCGGGCAAACACCACCGTACCCACCGGCTTGTTTTCGGTCCCGCCCCCAGGCCCGGCAATTCCACTGATCGCAACGGCCACGTCTGCCTTGCTGTACTTCAAGGCGCCTTGCGCCATAGCCCAGGCACAGGCCACCGAGACCGCGCCAAATGTCTCGATAATGTCGTCCGATACGCCCAGCGACTCGCGCTTGGACTCGTTCGAATAGGTAACAAAGCCGCGATCCAGCACTGCTGAAGAGCCTGCAATCTCGGTCAGTGCCGCGCAGACCAACCCGCCGGTGCAGCTTTCGGCCACCGCAACGGTCCGTCCGGCAGCCAGGTTCTCGTCAATCACCCGCTGGGCCAGGGCGACGATATCATCGGGCAGGAGGGCTGCGTCGCTCACGCTGGGCACAAGGTGAAATTGCCGACGCGTGCCTTGCCTGATTTTGCCGCCAAGCCGACCGTGATTGCCAGCAACTGAGCCGTGTTTTCGGCAGGCAGGGGCGAGAGCAGGCCGACAATGCGGTCAATCGTGATGCAGCGATCAAGCGGCAGCTTTTGGGTGACGACGCTGTTCAGTCCGCCGTCGACGAGTTGCTGGAGAGTCGGATCGGGAATGCCTTTAAGCATTTGCCCGGCATCCGGATTTGCCGCCACGCTGAACTTGAGAAACGCCGCCTTGGCTGCTGGCCACGCCGCCGGCTTGCCCAGCGAATAGCGACTGACGAGCGCCGCAGTGTTGTGCCTGAGATAGGCATCGGTCGGCAGAATCGTCGCGCAGCGCGATGCGGTTCCCGAGATAATACTGGGCAAAGCATAGGTCGACAGCGCCGTAAACTCACTGGGGGTTAGGCACACTGGCTCGGCGGCACGGGCGAGGCCGGGAATGGCTGCCAGCGCGTATGCCGCCGTGACGAGGAATTTCCGCATCGCAAAAGCTCCGTTCAAAACTGGACCAGTGTGGCGACCGCCTGCGCGGCGATTCCTTCGCCACGACCGGTGAACCCAAGGGTCTCGGTGGTCGTCGCCTTGACGCTTACCGCGGCGATGTCAACGCCCATCAGTTCGGCCAGCCGGGCGCGCATGGCTTCACGGTGCGGCCCGATCTTCGGAGCCTCGCAGATCAACGTCAGGTCGACGTTGCCGATGCGGTACCCCGCCCCGGCGACGAGCCTGGCAGCGTGGGTAAGGAACAGCGAAGACGCTACCCCGCGCCACTGCGGATCGCTGGGCGGAAAGTGCTGGCCGATATCTCCTGCCCCAATCGCGCCCAGCAAGGCATCGACCAGCGCATGGATCGCCACGTCGGCATCGCTGTGCCCGGACAGGCCATGGCTGTGCTCAATTTTGACCCCGCATAGCCACAACGGACCGTCCGCCACAAGGCGGTGGACGTCGTAGCCGCTGCCGATGCGGACGAGGCTGATCGGGACGTCGAAATCGGTAGCGTAGGTCAGCTTGCTCAAAGCCTCGTCTCCTTCGACCATGGCGACATCTATCCCGGCGGCTCTGGCAACCTGGGCGTCGTCGGGCGCATCGGTTGGGCCTTGCCAGGCTCGATGCGCGGCCAGAATTGCCGGATAGTGGAACGCCTGCGGGGTCTGGATCCGCCGCAAGGAGTCGCGCGGGGCGAGTGCGCCGATCGATCCTTGCTCGGCATATCCAAGGCTGTCCGCGATCGGAAGGACCGGTATTGCGGCTTGACGCTCGCGCAAAGCGTCGACCAACCGCAAAATTACGGCTTCCGGCAGAAGAGGCCGCGCTGCGTCGTGGATCAGGACGAGGGCAGGGGGCGTGGCTGTCAAAACTTCAAGCCCTTTGCGCACCGAGGCCTGCCGCGTAGCCCCGCCGATCATCAGCTTTACCCCGGGGACACCTGCCAGCGCCGCCTCGGCATCGCTTTCACCGCCCGAAGGAATGACAACCACGATCGGGGCAACCCCGGCTCGCGCCATCGCTTCAACCGAATGCCGCACAACCGGCTTGCCTCGCCAGAGAGCAAATTGCTTGGGCATACCCTGCGCCGCACGCTCCCCGCTGCCGGCTGCGACCACTACCGCAGCAACTGAAGAGGAAGAAGGGGGTTGCGCCACTCCGTCGCGGTTAATCGCTTGCCGGGGCGAGGGCAATCCACTAAGCGCTGCCTGTTTTTTAGGCAAGGTCATGAACTCGCTGCCCACCCCTCCCAACCTTGCCCCGATCGCCATCGGCGGGATCGCTATCGCCAGCCCGGTCATCCTCGCGCCGATGACCGGTGTGACCGATATGCCATTCCGCACGCTGGTCCGCCGGTTCGGGTCCGGGCTCAATGTGACCGAGATGATCGCCTCCCCAGCGATGATCCGTGAGACCCGGCAGTCCCTGCAAAAGGCCGCCTGGGCTCCGCTGGAAGAGCCAGTCTCGCTGCAGCTTGCCGGGTGCTCGCCGCGCGAGATGGCCGAGGCGGCCAAACTGAACGCCGATCGCGGCGCGGCGATCATCGACATCAACATGGGTTGCCCGGTGAAAAAAGTGGTCAATGGCGAGGCCGGGTCGGCTCTGATGCGCGACCTGCCGCTGGCCGCTGCCCTGATCGAGGCGACGGTCAAAGCGGTCGATGTGCCAGTAACAGTCAAGATGCGGATGGGCTGGGACCACCACTCGCTCAACGCACCCGAACTGGCGCGCATTGCCGAGGATCTTGGCGTCAGGATGATTACCGTTCACGGGCGCACCCGCTGTCAGATGTATCGCGATAGCGCCAACTGGGCCTTCATCCGGTCGGTCAAGCAGGCGGTGTCGGTGCCAGTCATCGTCAACGGCGACATCTGTACGATCGCCGACGTTGCCCAAGCGCTCGAGCAGAGCGGCGCGGATGGGCTGATGATCGGGCGCGGTGCTTATGGCAAGCCTTGGCTATTGGGGCAGGTGATGCACTGGCTCGCCCATGGCACTCCCCTGGCCGATCCCACGATCGACCAGCAATTCAGTTTGCTTGTCGAACATTACCAGGCGATGCTTGACCATTACGGCAGCGACACCGGGGTCAAGATGGCACGCAAGCATCTTGGGTGGTACACCAAGGGACTGCCCGGATCGGCAGAGTTCCGCAATCGCGTCAACTTCATCGACAATCCTCGCGCAGTCGTCGCCGCGCTCTCCGAATTCTACGGTCCACTTCTGCAGCGCCAGGCCGCGTGAGCGCCGACGCCGAGCGGCAGATTGCCAGCCTGCCGCAAGCGATTGTCCTGCTCGCGCCGGGACAGCGGGTCGCTTCTGCCAATCCGGCCGCCGAGCAGTTCTTCGGCCAGAGCCTGCGCCGTCTTTCTGCCCGTCCACTCAGCGATCTGATGCGGTTTGACGAACCGTGGCTGGGCGCACGCCTTTCGGACAGCGATGCACCGCTCTCGGCGCGCGACGTCGGCGTGGTTGTTGCAGGCCAGGGGCCGCGCCGGTTCGATCTGACAATTTCCCCGCTGCTTGATCAGCCGGGTTGGCAGGTGCTCACCTTGCATGACAGCACAGCGGTTGAGGCTATGGGTGAGGAAATGGGTGTCGGCGACGCCAAGATCCTGCGCGGGCCGGAAATCCTGGCCCACGAAATCAAGAACCCCCTCGCCGGGATCCGCGGTGCGGCGCAATTACTGGGCCGCAAAGTGGGCGAGGGCGACCGCGCCCTGACCCGCTTGATCGTTGACGAGGTTGATCGCATCGCCACGCTCATCGACCAGATGCAGACGCTCAGCCGTCAGATTACAGAGCCGGTCGCCCCCTGCAATCTTCACGAGGCGATTCGCCGGGCCCGCGCCGTCATGGCCGCGGCCAGCGAGGGGGCAATGTGGATCGAGGAGGAGTTTGATCCGTCGCTTCCTATGGTTCTGGGCAGCAGCGATGGGCTGGTCCAGGTCCTCATCAACCTGATCTCCAACGCCGCCGAAGCGTGTCGCGGCGCTCGTGCGCCTCGGGTGGTGGTGCGCACCCGCTTCGCCAGCGGCCTGCAACTCTACACCCTCGACCAAGGGGCCCCCGTGCGCTTGCCGATCGAACTGAGGGTCAGCGACAACGGACCCGGCGTCGAAGCAGCGATGCGCGATCATATTTTCGAACCGTTCGTAACCTCGAAGAAGACCGGGCAGGGTCTGGGTCTGGCCTTGGTTCGCAAGCTGGTGCGCGATATGAACGGGCGGATCGTTTACGAGCGCGATGAGGTGGCAGGGTGGACGCACTTGCGCATCCAGTTGCCCATGGCCGAGCAGGTCCGCCCCGCTAAACTGTGGAAATCTGCATGAGCGTGCTTCTGGTCGAAGACGATCTGTCGATCGCCATCGTCATTACCGCTGCGTTAGAAGCCGAGGGTTTTGATGTAACCCGCTGTGATTCCATCGCCGAGCGGGACCGCCTGCTCTCTGTGCAGACCTTTGCGGCGCTGGTGACCGACGTGATGCTCACCGATGGCGATGGGATCGAGACCCTGAGCACAGTCCGTGCCCTAGATTCCACCATGCCGGTCATCATTCTTTCGGCGCGGAACACACTAGATACCGCTGTCCGCGCGAGCGACACCGGCGCCTTTGAGTATTTTCCCAAGCCGTTCGATATCGACGAACTGGCCCGAACCGTCCGTCAGGCAGTCGGGTCGAGCGGGAACCCGCAGTCAACATCGGCAGAGGAGCCAGTCGGCCAGGATCTGCCGCTGGTTGGCCGCAGCGCACCGATGCAGACGGTCTACCGGATGATAACACGCGTCCTGCGCAATGATCTAACTGTACTGATCCTCGGCGAATCCGGAACCGGCAAGGAGCTGGTCGCAGAGGCGATCCACCAGCTTGGCCAACGTCGCGCCGGGCCGTTTATTGCCGTAAATACTGCGGCGATCCCTGCCGAGTTGATCGAGAGCGAACTGTTCGGTCACGAAAAGGGTGCCTTCACCGGCGCGGTAGCGCGCCACATCGGCAAGTTCGAACAGGCCGCAGGCGGCACGCTGTTTCTCGACGAGATTGGCGACATGCCGCTCCAGGCGCAGACCCGGCTGCTCCGCGCACTTCAGTCGGGGACGATCCGCCGCGTCGGCGGACGGGATGAAGTTGCGATCGACGCACGGATTGTCGCTGCAACTAACCGCGATCTGGAACCCCTGATTGCTGCGGGACAGTTCCGCGAGGATCTTTATTATCGTCTCAATGTCGTCCCGATCACTCTGCCGCCCTTGCGCGACCGGCCCGATGACATTGATGCTCTAGCCCGCCATTTCCTTCAGCTGGCCACGACCGAGGGCTTGCCCCGGAGGCAGTTGTCGAGCGAGGCCAGCGCCATCCTTATGGCGCAGCCGTGGCGTGGTAACGTTCGGGAACTGCGCAATTTCATCTATCGCCTGGCTTTGCTCGCGCGCGAGGACTGGATCGATGCATCGAGTATCACCCCCTTGCTGGCCGCTTCGCGCAATGGCGAAGGGGAGGGGGCGCCTTCCGATATCGAAGGCGCCGTGGCCGGATGGCTGAGGAGCGAACAGCCCGAAGCCGGATCGGTGTACGATCAAGCCCTCGCAGCGTTTGAGCGACCCCTGTTCATCGAAGTTCTCAAGGCGAACGCGGGCAACCAGCTCCGCGCGGCGCAAGTCTTGGGGATCAACCGCAACACTCTGCGCAAACGTCTTAATGAACTGCAGATCGATATCGAACCCTATTTGCGGCGAAGTTAGCCAGCCATTTTGCGAAAAACCTTGCAAATATGCCACAGTCCAGTTGTAATCCGGCAACGATGGTGATTTCCAAAATCTCGCGAGACAGGCGCTGGCCGCGGTGGTGGCGCCGCGCCCAGATCACTGCGCGACGCGCCAATTTCTTTGCCGCGGTTGAAATCATTTCGGTAATCACTTTCCTTATCATGACCGTGACCACTTGGATCACGCTCAATTCCGGGAGCCAGCACAACCAATTGCTCCCGTCGGGAGTATCGGCAACGCTGCTTGTCGGCACATTGGTTCCGGCAATGGCGATTCTGGTTCTGCTCGGCCGTCGCATGGCCTTGCGCCGGGCAGCTGAAACGCTGGGCGGCACCGGGCGGCTCCACGTGCAGCTGGTGTTCCTGTTCTCGCTGATCGCTGCGGTGCCGACGCTGCTGGTGGTGGTTTTCGCCTCATTCTTGTTCCAGTCGGGCGTCGAGTTCTGGTTTTCTGACAATTCTCGCGGGCTGCTGGAAAACGCTAACAAGCTGGCGCGCGGCTATTACGAACAAAACCTGCGCGATGTCGGAAACGAGTCAATCGCGATGGCTAGCGACCTGCGCTATATTCTGGGCCAGACCTCGATCGTCAGTCCGTCATTTGCGGAAAGCTTCTCCTACCAGGTCGTCCAGCGCAAACTGGACGAGGTCGCGATTCTCCAGAAGGGCCAGGACGGCAAGCTGAGCACCGCGGCAATCGTCGATCCCGGCAACACCGGCTCGCGCGAACGGGTCTCCCCCTCGGTCCTCGCCCGGATCGACGGGGGCGAGCCGATCGAAGTCAACGTTAACGCCAACCGGATCGAGGCAGTCACCCCGATCGACCGTAATGCAGGGATCTACCTTTACGCTGCGCGCAGTTCGGATCTCCTTGCTTTCAGCCAGGGTCAGCGCGCGGAAAACATCGTTCGCGCTTATGAGGTCCTGACCCAGCGCGCGCGTACACTGCAATTACGATTCAACGTTGCGCTTTTCGTGGCCTCGCTGGCGCTGGTCGGATTGGCGGTATGGTTCGGGCTGCGCTTCGCCGATCGCCAGGTCAAACCGCTCTACGACCTCGTCGGGGCGGCGCGGCGGGTGGGCAGCGGCAACTTCGCGCTGCGTGTCGAAGGGCGGCGCGGCGCGGACGAGATCGGCCTGCTCAACCGGGCCTTCAACCGCATGACTTCGCAGATCGAGCGCCAGACCCAGGCCCTGGTGGGCGCCAACCAGCAACTCGACGAGCGCAGGGCGTTCATCGAAGCCGTGCTGGAGTCGGTGACGGCAGGGATCATATCACTCGATGGCGACGGGACCGTGCAGCTGATGAATAGCTCGGCGCAGAAGCTGCTGCTAGATCGTATCGGGGCGGCGCCGGTTGGTGTGAAACTGACGGAACTCGGGCCGCAAATTGCATCATTGGTGGCCAGCGGCAACGCCAGCGGTATTGTCCAGCACAGTAAGGGCGGCGAACTGCTGACTCTGGCAGTCAAAGTCAGCGGTGATGGCAATGACCGGGTGATTACGTTCGAAGATATCACCCGTCAGCTGCTCGACCAGCGGCAAGCCGCCTGGTCCGACGTCGCCAGGCGAATTGCGCATGAGATCAAGAATCCGCTGACCCCGATCCAGCTCGCGACAGAGCGGCTTAGTCGGCGTTATCGCAAGCAAATTCAGACCGATCCAGAACTGTTCGAGGAACTGACCAGCACGATCATTCGCCAGGTCGGCGAACTGCGCAAGATGGTCGACGAGTTCTCATCCTTTGCGCGCCTGCCCAAACCGGTGTTCCGGAATGAGGATCCGGTCGATCTCGCCCGCCAGTCGCTGTTCCTGCAGGAAGTGGCGCGGCCCGACATCAACTTCGGATTTGCTGCACATGGTGAGTTGCCGGTTATCGCTTGCGATCGCCACCAGTTTGGCCAAGCCATGACCAACGTCCTCAAGAATGCCGTTGAAGCAATTGAAGCGCAAGCTAAATATGCTGACATCGACTATCGCGGCCGGATCGCGGTGGATATGCAAAAACAAGGTATGGCCATCCTCGTGACCATTACCGACAATGGCATCGGCCTCCCGCAGGATCGCGAACGGATTGTCGAGCCCTACGTCACCACGCGAGAAAAAGGCACTGGACTGGGCCTGGCGATCGTCAACAAGATCGTTGAGGAACACGGTGGTGACATGACATTCGCGACCGTGCCTGGTGGCGGGACCACAGTGACCTTGCGCTTCGCCTGCGATCCGCTGGCGGGTGGCGCAACCTCGGAAGCAGCGGAATGACCGGACTTACTCAGCTGGAGGCCCCATGGCACTCGATATCCTGATCGTCGATGATGAACGCGACATCCGCGAGCTCGTGGCGGGCGTGCTCAGTGACGAGGGTTATGAATGCCGAACGGCCGGTGACAGCCAGTCGGCACTTGAAGCGGTCGACCAGCGGCGGCCTTCACTGGTGCTGCTCGATGTCTGGCTCCACGGGAGCCCGATGGACGGGCTCGAAGTGCTCGACGCAATCAAGGCCCGCGAGCCCGAACTGCCGGTTATCATTTTCTCGGGCCATGGCAATATCGACACGGCCGTCTCTGCAATTAGCCGCGGGGCAATGGATTTCATTGAGAAGCCGTTCGAGGCTGAACGCCTGCTCCACCTCGTCGGTCGCGCGACTGAGACCGAGCGCTTGCGCCGCGAAAACGCGCAGTTGCGCCAGGGATTTCGTTCAGCCGAGGAGTTCACTGGCAACAGTGCGGCGATCAATCAGGTCCGCGCGACACTAAAGCGCGTCGCCAATACCGGCAGCCGCTTGTTGATCTCGGGCCCCGCAGGCGCAGGCAAGGAAGTCGCCGCGCGGCTGCTGCATAGCTGGAGCCCACGGGCCTCGCATGCCTTCGTCAGCGTCAATTCGGCACGGATCACGCCCGAGCGGTTCGAGCAGGAACTGTTCGGCGAAGAAGCCGGAGGCAAGCTGGTTCGCGCCGGGCTGCTGGAGATGGCGGACGGGGGGACGCTATACCTTGACGAGGTCGCGGACATGCCTCTCTCAACCCAGGCACGAATTCTCCGCGTCTTGACCGAACAGGCCTTCGTCAGGGTTGGCGGTCATCGCCAGATCCGGGTCGACGTGCGCGTTGTTTCATCGACCTCACGCAATCTCGAAAAGGAAATTGCCGAACGCCGCTTTCGTGAGGACTTGTTCTATCGCCTGAATGTCGTGCCTGTAGTTGTACCGGCTCTGTCGGAACGCCGTGAGGACATTCCTGCTCTGATCGCGCATTTCTTCACTCGCTACGCTGCCGACCAAGGCGTGCCGCCACCTGGAATAAGCCTCGAAGCGATGGCCGCACTGCAAACATGCGAATGGCCGGGCAACGTTCGGCAATTGCGCAACGTCGTCGAGCGCACGGTGATCCTCACCCCGCGCGAAAAACTCGGCCGAATCGAGGCCAATATGCTCCCACCGGAAATTTCCACCGGCCGGATCGATGGCGAACCCAGGATTGCAACGCTGATGGGAGTGCCCCTACGCGAGGCGCGTGAAAATTTTGAACGCGAGTACCTGCGGGTGCAAATTCGTCGGTTTTCCGGGAACATTTCGCGCACAGCGGTGTTCATCGGCATGGAACGTTCGGCTCTGCACCGGAAACTCAAGCTGTTGGGCATGGCGGACCGCCCTGAGGACGAAACCGACTCGAAAGATTGAATTCTGTCATGTAATCGTCACCGGTCGCCGATTAATTAGGCCGGACAAATACAAATAGCGGAGTGAACCGTGCAGGTTCACTTCAGATTGCAGGGACCCAGTTCCTGCCAACAAAAGGAGCCGATGAATGAGCGGTCGAACCCTGACAGCGCGCCCACGTGCGACCCCTGAACCGGGTGAAGCTCCCCCGGTGCTGGTGGCGGGCAAGGGTCAAAACCTACAGGATCTGTTCCTCAACCTTTTGCGCAAAAACAAGACACCAGTAACGATGTTCCTTGTAAAAGGCGTCAAGCTCCAAGGTATCGTTACCTGGTTTGACAACTTCTCGATCCTGTTGCGTCGGGATGGTCAGTCGCAACTGGTCTACAAGCATGCCGTTTCCACGATCATGCCTGGTCAGCCGCTCGATGTCCGCCAGTTCGGGATTGCGCCCGAAAGCGCCAAGAAGGTGCGGCTGCTACAGGATGTATTCCTTTCGAGCGTGCGAAACGCCGGCGTTCAAGTGACCATGTTCCTTGTCAATGGCGTCATGCTCCAGGGCCGCGTCGCTGCTTATGACCTGTTCTGTATGCTTCTCGAGCGCGAAGGCTACGTCCAACTCGCCTACAAGCACGCGGTTTCCACCATCCAGCCCGTAACGCCCGTCGACCTGACCGGGGAGTGGGATGATGGCGAAGAGGATGGGGGCTCCGGCACCTGACGCAGCCCGGCGAGCCGCCAGAAGGTTTTACGCGCGGCGCTTCGACGCTTATCGTTTGTCCGGTCTTGCGCGGTCGCGAGCAACGCGACGGCGATTCAAGGATGGAAGAGGCAAGGGGCCTCGCCCTAGCAATCGGGCTCGACGTTACCGATACGATGATGCTTTCCATCCGCCAGCCCCGCGCAGCCACGCTGTTCGGCGAAGGTCAGATCGAAAACATCGCCACCATCTGCGTCCAGAACGATGCCGAACTGGTTGTGGTCGACGGGTCGCTGACGGCGATTCAGCAGCGCAACCTCGAGGAAAAGCTCAAACGCAAGGTCATCGACCGTACGGGGCTGATCCTGGAGATCTTCGGCGAACGTGCGGTTACGGCTGAGGGGCGCCTCCAGGTCGAACTCGCCCATCTCGATTACCAGGCCGGCCGCCTCGTACGCAGCTGGACGCATCTTGAGCGCCAGCGTGGTGGGTTCGGATTTCTTGGCGGCCCCGGTGAAACCCAGATCGAAGCGGATCGGCGAATGATCCGCGACCGGATGGCAAAGCTACGCCGCGAGCTTGAGCAAGTCCGCCGCACTCGCGGCTTGCACCGCGACCGCAGGGGCAGGGCGCCCTGGCCGGTTGTGGCCTTGGTGGGCTATACTAACGCGGGAAAATCTACCCTTTTCAATCGTCTGACCGGCGCTGACGTCATGGCGCAGGATCTTTTGTTCGCCACGCTCGACCCGACGATGCGGGCTATCCGACTGCCCGGGGTAGACAAAGCCATCCTGTCGGATACCGTCGGCTTCATCTCGGACCTTCCGACTCAATTGGTTGCGGCGTTCCGCGCGACATTGGAAGAAGTAACAGCGGCGGATTGTATTGTTCACGTTCGCGATATCGCGAGCCCGGAAAGCGCAGCCCAGAAAAGCGACGTACTCAAGATCCTTGGCGAACTCGGTCTGATCGAAACTGACGGCGTTGTGACCAGCTCGCCGATCATCGAGGTATGGAACAAGGTTGATCTTCTTGAACCCGATCAGGCGCGCCAGGTCAGAGACTTGGCCAGGCTCAACCATGGTGAGAAAGTGGTTATAGTTTCAGCACTTACCGGCGAAGGCTGCGACGAAATGGTGAGCATCGTCGCCGATATCTTGACCGCAGACTCGCGCATCCATAGCTTCGCTATCGCATCGAGCGATGGGCTTAGACTGGCCTGGCTCCATGCCCACGGCGAGGTCACACAGGACATCGAAGGAGCCGACAAGGAAGGCCAGCCGGTTCGTCGACTCAAGGTGCGCCTGGCGCCACGCGACTTTGGACGATTTGCGCGATTATAACCGTTCGCCGGCTTTTACTGTCTGCCACAATTTTTCCTGCTCGATGATGTCCAAGGTTGCGAAGGCAAGTCCGGCCTGTTGGGCGATAATTTCCATCGCGCGAAACCGGCGTTCGAACTTGGCATTGGCCTGACGGAGAGCATCTTCGGGCGCGACGCCGAAGGCGCGAACGACATTCACTGCCGAAAACAGAAGGTCGCCAGCCTCCTCCAACTGCTCGTCTGCAGTCGACGCCGCCTGCAATTCGGCCAGCTCCTCTGTAAGCTTGGCGCAGGGGCCGTCACGATCCGGCCAGTCGAAGCCCTGGTGGGCCGCTCGCTTCTGGAGTTTGTCCGCCCTCATCAGCGCCGGCAAAGCCTTGGCCACGCCATCGATCGCGCTGGTTGCGCCCTTGGCCTGGCGTTCGTCCGCCTTGATCCGTTCCCACTGAATAGACTGGCCTGCAGGTTCGGGTTCTGCATCCGAAAAAATATGCGGATGTCGCGCTTCTAATTTTGAGCAAATTGTTTCGGCAACGTCAGAAAAAGTGAAGGAGCCGCGCTCTTCAGCCATGCGCGCATGAAACACCACCTGGAGCAGGAGGTCACCAAGCTCATCTTTCAGGCTGGCCAGGTCCTCGCGAGCAATCGCGTCGGCAACTTCGTAGGCTTCTTCAATTGTATAAGGCGCGATTGATGAAAAGGTCTGAACGCGATCCCACTCGCATCCGGTCAACGGATCGCGCAGCCGTTCCATGATCCGGAGAAGGCGGTCGAGCGGTTCGGTCATCTTGGAATGATAATATGTATTATGTTAAATACAACTGACTCTGCCAGCGTACCCACTGCCATCACAGGTCCACCACCAGGCCGTCGTAACCCACGCAAACGTGCTGCGGAACTTCGCTGCTCAGCGTCTCAAAGTCCATGCTCTTGTCGAGATGTGTGAGCACAGCCTGCTCAGCGCGGGTTGCTTCAACCAATTCGAGCGCCATAGCCAGATGCGCATGCGTTGGATGCGGATCTCGCCGCAAACAATCGACAACCAAGCAGTCAACTCCGCCAAACAAATCGACCATATCCTTGGTAATCTCGCTGAAATCAGTTGCGTAACCAATTGATTTTTTGTCAGCTTCAAACCGGAAAGCAGTGGACTGGGCCGGACCGTGCGGCATCTGGCAAGTCGTAACGCCGACGCCATTGCAAATTCGCAGCCGGTCGAACGTATCGAGCGCCACGATTGTGGGATACCCGAATTGTCCGGCAAAAACATAACCGAACCGCTGCCGCAGTCGCCGCACGGTCTCATCGGCAGCAAAGCCTGGGATCGGACCTCCACGACCATAGCGTAACGGCCGCAGGTCATCGATACCATGGCAGTGGTCGGCGTGGTCATGAGTCCAGAAGACGGCGTCGATCCGGTCGATCTTATTGGCCAGCAATTGACTGCGCAGGTCGGTCGACGTGTCGACCAGAAGCCGTGCTCCGGCGCCGGTTTCGACCACAATGGATACACGCGAGCGGCGGTTCTTCGGCTCGGCAGGATCGCATGCACCCCAATCGCCGCCGATCCGTGGCACCCCGGTCGACGTGCCACTACCGAGCATAATCATTTTCATACGGCAGCCTTGGCAAACAGGCGGCGGAAGTTGGCGGTAGTCGTCGCGGCCAGCTGCTCCGGCTCAATGTCGCGCAGGCCGGCAACAAACCGCGCGGTATCGACCACGAATGCTGGCTCACACGGCCGCCCGCGATGCGGTACTGGCGCAAGAAAAGGAGAATCAGTCTCGACCAGGATGCGATCTGCGGGCAGATTACGTGCGGTTTCCTGGAGATCGGCGGCGCTCTTGAAGGTGACGATGCCCGAAAGCGAGATCGTCAGGCCAAGGTCCAGCATATGCCCTGCGAATTCTTTCGACGCCGTGAAGCAATGGATCAGAGCCGGAAAAGCACCCTTGGCCATTTCATCGGCTATGATCGCGGCGGTGTCAGTCTCGGCGTCGCGGGTGTGGACAATCAACGGCAGTCCGGTGATCCGCGCAACCTGGATATGAGTGCGGAACAAGGCTTGCTGGGTCGCCCGGTCGGAGTGATCATAAAAATAGTCGAGGCCGGTCTCGCCGATCGCAATTACGCGCGGATGTTCAGTCGCGCGAAGCAAGGCTGCCTCGCCTAGATCGGCATGTTCGTCTGCCTCGTGGGGGTGGATTCCGACGCTGGCCCAGACGTCTGGCTCGCGCTGGGCGGTCGCGACCACCTGGTCCCATTCGCGCAGCCGGGTCGAGATGTTGAGGAAACCCCCTACCCCCGCCTGCCGCGCGCGGTCCAAGACGCCAGCCTGATCATCGACCAGACCCTTGTATTCGAGGTGGCAGTGCGAATCGATCAGCACGTCAGGCGTCCGGTTTTACAGGATCGAGGCGGGGGAACAGCGGCACCGGATTGTCCACTTTGATTGCACCAAGCGATGGGTCATGCGCCAAGGCGGCGAAATCGCGTTGGTCGCCGGGAATACACAGGGCGTCGAGCATTCGTTTAGAAGCAGCTGGGACTACAGGAGAAATTGCCACGGCTAGATCGCGCATACAGCCGCACAGTGTTGCCAGGACCCGCTCCATCCGCGCTGGATCGGTCTTACGCAGGGCCCACGGCGCCTGCTCGTCGACGTACTGATTGCAGGCGAAAACTGCCCGCATCCAGGCTTCAATTCCAACCGAGAAGGCCAAGTCTTCAAACGCGGCAGGCAATTCGTCACGGCAAGCGGCGGCGACCCGGGTGCGCAGAGTAGCGTCGGTTTCGAGAACCGGTGCGCTGGCTTCAAACGTGCCGCCGCAATTCTTGGCAATAAATGCCAGGACCCTTTGAACGAGATTGCCGAAGCTGTTGGATAGTTCGGCATTGGTGCGCAGCACAATTGCTTCGGCCGAATAGCTGCCGTCCTGACCAAAGGGAATTTCTCGCATGAGGAAATAGCGCAAGGTATCGACCCCGTAGCGCTCGGCCAAATCGATCGGATCGGTCACATTACCGAGTGACTTGGACTCCTTTTGGCCGCGATTGAGCAGGAAGCCGTGGCCGAAAATCCGCTTGGGCAGCGGCAAACCGGCACTGATCAGGAAGGCTGGCCAATAGACCGCGTGAAAGCGGACTATGTCCTTGCCGATAATGTGAAGATCGGCAGGCCAGTAGCGTGCCATGTCCTCGCTAGAATCGGGAAAACCCAGCCCCGTCAGGTAATTGGTCAGGGCATCGACCCAAACGTACATGACATGACCCGGACTGCCCGGCACCGCCACGCCCCAGTCAAAACTTGTCCGCGACACCGAAAGATCGCGCAAGCCGCCTTCGACAAAGCGCATGATCTCGTTGCGGCGGCTGTCGGGTTGCAGCCAGTGTGGATTGTCGTTGTACAGCGCTAGAAGGCGGTCCCCGTAGTGCGAGAGTCGGAAGAACCAGGTTTCCTCGACCGTCCATTCGACCGGCGTTCCTTGAGGCGAGAGCATGCCCTCTCCCGCGTCTTTCGTCAGCTCGGATTCGTCGTAATAGGCTTCGTCTCGAACCGAGTACCAGCCCTCATAGCGATCGCGATAGAGATCGCCGTTGGCCGCCATCCGCTGCCACAAAGCCTGACTTGCGCTATGGTGGCGATCTTCGGTAGTGCGCAGGAAAACATCATATCGAACATTAAGTTTGGCACACATATCTATAAAATATTGTGACATTTCTGATGCCAATTCACGTGGTGACTGGCCCAGCTCGCGCGCCTTCTGCGCCATCTTGAGACCGTATTCATCGGTCCCCGTCTGGAAGCGCACATCGAAGCCCTGAAGCCGCTTGAACCGCGCCATGACGTCGGCCGCGATCGCTTCATAGGCATGGCCGATGTGGGGCTTGCCGTTGGGATAGCTGATGGCCGTGGTCAGATAGTAGGGTTCGGCCATGACGGCTTGGGGTACTTTCGCAGGAAGCGGGATCAAGAGGTCATTTCTCTAGGCAGCGCAGCACTGGCCAGCAACCCGCCAATTTCCATGATCAGCAGCCCAGGGTCGAAATTATATGTCGGCGCCTGCCCAGCGAGGCGGACCAGCGCAGCGTGGGCCTCGATGACCCGGACCTGCATATCGGGAGCGGCGCCGGCGATGGTCTGATGCAGCACGGCGCGGGCCAGTTCGAGCGCTGCGAGAATCCGCTCGCGATCAGGGCGAGCACCCATCGCTTCAGCCAGGGCGCCGCGCAAGTCGAAGCCGGGATCGCCTTGGTGGAGGATCTTGAGCATCAGTTCGTGGAGCCGCCCCAGGTCCTGACCGACGAAAATCAGCGCGGCCCCGGGGGAGCCTTCGGCTGCGGCCACTGCGGCTGCGCGCGTGGCTCCATCCGTCTCAGGGGCTTCGTTGGCAACGATCCGACTGACCTGCTCGTCGGCTAGGGGCGCAAAGCGGAGCATCCGGCAGCGCGAGCGGATCGTGGGCAGGAGCCGACCCGGGCGATGTGCGACGAGCAGGAAGAAGGTGCCCGATGGCGGCTCCTCAAGGCTCTTGAGCAGGGCGTTGACGGCGTGCTTCTCAAGATCGTCGAGCGGATCGATGATGATCGCGCGGCGACTACCGAGCGTGGGCCGGGTGGTCAGCCGCTGCTGCATCCGGCGCACCTGATCAATCGTGATATTGCGGCGCAATTCATAGGGCTTGCCCTCGGCCCGTTTTTTTTCCTCAATCTCGTTTGCCGGGCCGTGGTTCAGCGTGATGATATCGGGATGGGCGTCGACCGCTGGCTGGGCGATGCCCGGCTCGGTAACCAGTTCAAGAGCAGCAGCGCGGGCGAAACCGGATTTGCCGATGCCGCGCTTTCCAGCCAGAATCCAGGCGTGGTGCATCCGCGCCGAGCCCAGCGCCGCACGCCATTCGTCCCAGGCATTATCGTGGCCGACCAGGCTCACCGCTTGGGAGCTGCATGAAGGTTAAGTGCGGCCAAGATCGCCACGTGGGTTTCCTGCGCCGTCCCATTGCCGTCGATCACGGCAAAGCGTTCGGGCTCGGCGGTGGCGAACTTGCGGAAAGCGGCTGCTACGGCGGTATGGAAAGCAGGATCGCGCCCGCCGATCCGGTCCGAGGCACCGCCATCGCGGGCGATCAGGCGCTGTTTGGCCACTGCCGGATCGATCGCGATCAGCACGGTCAGGTCGGGCAGAAGACCCCCGCTGCCGATCCGGTGCAGGTCCAGCACGTCCGCATCGCCGATGCCCAGGCCGCCGCCCTGATATGCTCGGCTCGATTCGACGAAACGGTCGCACAGGACCCAACGCCCTGCCTCAAGGCTGGGGCGGATCAGTCGCTCGACATGGTCCGACCGTGCCGCCGCGAACAACAAGGCTTCGGCGCGCGGCTGCCAGCCCTCGCCGTCAAGCCCGAGCAAGAGCGCGCGGATTGCTTCTGCCCCAGCGGTCCCGCCAGGCTCGCGCGTGACCACGACCTCATACCCTTGCTGATGCAGGGCATCGGCCAACAGACGGACCTGGGTGGATTTGCCCGCCCCTTCCCCACCTTCGAAGGCGATGAATTTGCCTGGGCTCATAAATTCAATCGAACGAAGCATTGAACAGGCATGCGTTCCGCTCCTTCGCGCCGGATCAGCTCCGCGCGCGAGAGGAACTCACGCTCAATCGGGGTGCTGGATTCGCGCGTCCATATAGCCCGCCGCCCGCGCCTTCGCCAGTGCGGCTGAGGCCTGGGCCGCATTGGCAAAAGGCCCCATCACCACCCGCGACAGCTTGCCCGAAGCGGAAACGCGGCCACCAACAGCGGCCGCCGCTCTTTGCGCGTTGGCTTTACTGGCGAAGGCCGCAACCTGAATTACCGCACTGCCCGAGGACACTGGCGGCATCGCGCTTGATCGAGCGGCAGGATTGGGGTGCGACTCAGCCGGATGAGCGGGCTTGCTCTCGATGGCCGGTTTGGTTGCAGCAGACTTTGCGGCATGGACGCTGACCGGCTTGATCGGCTTGGCCACCATCGTCGTCGGCGCGGCATCAGCTACGTCGGGCGCGCGCCAGGTCAGAACAATCGGAGCCTGCGGATCGAGCCGCCGCATCAGCACGCCAAGCAAGGACTTGGGCGTTTCCATCCGCATCGGCGCGGTCTGGTTTGTCCGCAGTAACGCGCGTTCGGCCTCTGGTGGATTGACCCGGCGCACGCGCACCGGCGCCTTGGGGTTAGCTGCGACCCCTAGTTGTTCGGCAGCGGCTGCTGATAGCTCGATCAGGCGATCGCCGCTCATCGGACCGCGTCGCTCAAGCCGGACGAGGATCGTCCGCCCGCTGTTAAGCGAGGTCACTTCCACATAGCTCGGCAATGGCAAAGTCCGATGGGCACCAGAGATCACGCTGCCCGCTGCGACGCTGGAAGGGCTGGCATAGCCCACCGCATCATAGTTCATCGTATCCGCTGGAGTGTATGTCTTCCCTTCGACTGTGAACGGCGCACCCAGGACGATCGGATAGTCGGCTGCCGGTCCGCTGGTCGCGAGAGGATCGACATCTGCGGGTCGCTCACGGGCGAATGTTGGTGCGCTCAGGGCCAGGCTGGCCACGGCGATCAGCGCACAGGTGCGATTAATGGGCAATTTCATCGGCCAGCAATCCTACAGACAAGGCATAATAGTTGGAGCAGTTATATTGCAGGATCACCCGATAATTCCCGGTTAAGAGGTAGGCCGGGGCGTCCGGGCCGTCCGGCTCGAACAGCGTGGCCTGGACATTTTCGCCGATCGGAGCGAGCGCCTGTACACCCATTCTTCGCCACTCGCCCACCGTCCGCCATGTTGAATATCTTGCATGGACGCGGGCGCAGACGGGGCTGTTCAAGCGGGTTGCGACAAGGCTTCGGTCAAGCGTTGCGGAAACGCTCGCGGCCACGCCCCAGGGCTCACCACTGCGCCAGCCGGCATCGCGGAAATAGTTGGCGATCGAAGCCAGGGTGTCGGCTCGGCTACCCCAGATGTCGCGGTCGCCATCGCCGTCGCCGTCAGCGGCCAGGCGCAAGTAGACGCTGGGCAAGAATTGCGGGTTGCCGAAAGCCCCGGCCCAGCTGCCCTTGAGGCGTTCGCGCGGAACTCCGCGGTCGACCATCTTGAGCAGGGCGATGAATTCGTCGGCAAACATCGCCCGGCGGCGGCCCTCATAGGCCAGCGTCGCGAGCGAGCGCGCAAGGTCGAAATCTCCTGAATAGCTGCCGTAATTGGTCTCATTCCCCCAGATGGCCAGCATGATCTGAGCAGGCACACCATATTGCCGCTCGATCCGAGGAACGACGTCCGCCGCGCTGCGATACATCGCCCGCCCGCGCTCGATCCGCGCGACATCGACGTGCGCCCGGCGATAGGGCGCAAATGGCGCGGGCGTAGCGGTCGAGCCGCCCGGCTGCGCCCGATCGAGCGCAATTACCCGCGGATTGAAAGTGAGCCCCTGCGTCATCCGCACAATCGTCTGCTCGCTCACCCCCTGCGCCCGGGCTCGCGAGGCCAGCAATTGGAGATACCCCTGAAACCCCGCCTCCTCACTCTCCTGCGCCTGGGCGACCGGAACAGGCGGTAAAGGCGCGGCGCATAGGGCCAGCGCAACAATCAGACAGGAACGGGCGGTGCGATTCATCCAGAGCACTGTCCCACGATTACAGGCGCTTGGGAACAGGGGGTATTGGGCCAGAAGCGGTGCAGGCTGCACGGCGAGACCATTCCGGCGGCGTCCGAAGACAATTACAACACCCGAAGCATGGCGGGCCATCACCTGGCGCTCCCAAGGGCAACCGCAACGCATGGATGCATAGCGGGCGCTCAGGAGCGACTAAGAAAGCCGCATATGCGCATCGGAAGTTGGCGCGGTTGGTGCGACAAAAAGGCTCCTAAGGCTCAGCGCTTTCTAATCAGATATTTGACGCCTCCCGAATCAGCTTCCAATATTTCAATCTGGCGATCTTCGACTGTGAGAATCTTATTTTTCGCAAGATCGAGCGCAAACTCGATTGTGTCGGGCGGCAATGCTGCAACCGTAGCTTGGGCCGGACCAGTGCTAAAACCGGTGATATTGGCACCATTCCCGTTCGGCGTGACGGTTGCAGACCCGAAGCGCATTCCAGAGCGGGACATGGTCGTTTCATTAGAATATATGTCCACAGTCCGACGGCGGAAAACCGCCCGGCCATCTCCGTCCAGCCCCATGTAACGAATTTCGACATAGCCTCTGTCGCGCTTCCTGCCGAAAATATCGGCTCCTCCGAAGGCATTTGGAAGGCTCTCACGGAGTGCAACCTTCACAAGCACATCGCCGATGCTCACATAGGTTTCTTTGTTTTCCGGCTGGCTGATTGAAGTCGATTGCTTTGCCGACGCACCCTCGGGTGTCATGCTTGCAAGCAATAGCACTTGTGCGACCGCTCTCCCGAGCCATTGCTGAGTTGCCATAATTTCCCCCGATCTAAACTAGGGACATAACACCCCTCGCTGGCAGGTTCTAGCAATCCGGCCACTATACCTAGCCGTCAAGCGCGTACCCTATCGGGGAGCGTTTATGGGAATATCGCCGTAAATCCATTAAATAACCAGTAAATAAGCCATTCTTGGCGGACAGGGTG
>JAYWBP010000106.1:0-4480 GCA_043781375.1 Novosphingobium sp. | reverse complement strand
CGCAGTCCAAGACGGCGTAAGGAGAACACGATGCCCAAGCGAATTCTCATCGGGACCGTGGTTTCCGACAAGGCCGACAAGACCGTGATCGTGCAGGTCGAGCGCAAGGTGAAGCACCCGATGTACGGGAAGATCATCCGCCGCTCGAAGAAGTATCACGCGCACGACGAGGACAACAGCTTCAAGGCCGGTGAGACCGTGCGGATCGAAGAGACCCGCCCGATGTCGAAGCTGAAAACCTGGAAGGTGATCGAGCGGGTGACCGCCGGCAAGACCGCCGCTGTTGAGGCCGACGTTTAAGCGTCAGATTTTTTGGAACTGCCGGACTGGTTTCGGCAAGCCAACTGAAAAGGAACCGGATCGATGATCCAGATGCAATCCCAGCTTGAGGTCGCTGACAACAGCGGGGCCAAGCGCGTCCAGTGCATCAAGGTGCTGGGCGGATCAAAGCGCCGCGTGGCCGGCGTCGGCGACGTCATCGTGGTGTCGATCAAGGAAGCGCAGCCGCGTGCCCGGGTCAAGAAGGGCGACGTTCACCGCGCGGTGATCGTGCGTACCCGCAAGGACGTGCGTCGCGCCGATGGCAGCGTGATCCGCTTTGATACCAACGCCGCGGTGCTGGTGAACAAGAACGAAGAGCCGATCGGCACGCGTATCTTTGGCCCCGTTGTGCGCGAACTGCGCGCCAAGGGCTTCATGAAGATCATCTCGCTCGCGCCGGAGGTGCTGTAATGGCTGCCGCCAAGATCCGGAAGGGTGACAGCGTCATCGTCCGTTCGGGCAAGGACAAGGGCCGTACTGGAACTGTCCTGCAGGTTATGCCCAAGGACGGCAAAGTGCTGGTTCAGGGCGTGAACGTCGCGGCCCGTCATCGCAAGCCGAGCCAGGCGAACCCTCAGGGTGGGATCGACCGCCGCGAGGCACCGATGCACATTTGCAAGGTCGCCATTGCTGGCGCCGATGGCAAGGCAACCCGCGTCCGTTTCGAAACGGGCAAGGACGGCAAGAAGGTCCGCGTGGCGGTCAAGACCGGAGCGAAGATCGATGGCTGATGCTTACACCCCCCGGATGCGGACGAAGTACGACGCCGAAATCGTCAAGGCTTTGACCGAAAAGTTCGGTTACAAAAACCACATGGAAGTCCCCAAGATCGAGAAGATCACGATCAACATGGGCGTGGGCGAGGCGAGCCAGGACAAGAAGAAGGTCCAGACCGCCGCAGCCGAGATGGCGCTGATCGCCGGGCAAAAGCCGGTGATCACCATTGCGAAGAAGTCGATCGCCCAGTTCAAGCTGCGCGAAGGCATGCCGATCGGCTGCAAGGTCACCTTGCGCCGTGAGCGGATGTACGAATTCCTTGACCGCCTGATCACTGTCGCCATGCCCCGCATCCGCGATTTCCGTGGTCTCAACCCGAAGAGCTTCGACGGGCGCGGCAACTACGCGATGGGTCTCAAGGAGCAGATCATCTTTCCCGAGATCAGCTACGACCAGATCGAGAAAGTCCGCGGCATGGACATCATTGTGACCACCACGGCCAATACCGACGACGAAGCGCGCGAGTTGCTACGCTTGTTCGGTTTCCCTTTCCCGCGGGAAGAGGAAGAAGAGCAGAAGGCGGCCTGACCTAAATCGGGCCGTCATCCCGGCGCAAGCCGGGACTACTGGCGGCCTGGTCCCACCTGATACGACAACGATCCCGGGTTTCTCCGGGATGACGAAAGAAGAGCTTAAGTCCATGGCGAAACTGAGTTCAGTCAACAAGAATGAGCGTCGCAAGATGCTCGTGAAGAAGTATGCCGGCAAGTATGCCGCGCTCAAGGCCCAGGCCAACGACAAGGCGCTCGACGAAACCGAGCGGCTGATCGCGCGCCTCAAGATGGCCGAGATACCGCGCAACGCGAACCCCACCCGGGTCCGCAACCGTTGCGCCACCACCGGGCGCCCACGCGCTTATTATCGCAAGTTCGGCCTGTGTCGGATCGAGCTGCGGGATCTTGCCAACAAAGGCATGATCCCCGGCGTGACCAAGTCGAGCTGGTAAGGAATTCACGATGGCGATGACTGATCCCCTGGGTGATATGCTCACCCGTATCCGCAACGGCCAGCAGGCAAAGAAGGACTCCGTCCTTTCGCCAGCTTCAAAACTGCGGTCCCACGTGCTCGAAGTACTTCAGCGCGAAGGCTATATCCGCGGCTTCAGCGAGGACGCCACCGGCGCCCACCCGCAGTTGCGCATCGAGCTCAAGTATTTTGAGGGCCTGCCCGCGATCAAGCACGTCGCGCGCGTGTCCAAGCCTGGCCGCCGGGTCTATTCGGGAAGCCGCGAGCTGCCCGTGATCCGCAACGGTCTGGGCATTTCGATCGTCTCGACCCCGCGTGGCGTGCTCTCGGACGCCGAAGCGCGGGCCCAGAACGTTGGCGGCGAAGTCCTCGCGGAGGTATTCTGATGAGCCGCATCGGTAAACGCCCGGTTCCGATCCCCAGTGGGGTCAGCGCCGAAATCGCTTCGAGTGTGCTGACCGTGAAGGGCCCCAAGGGCACCCTGACGCTCAGCCTGGTCGACGACATTGCCTACAAGGTTGAAGATGGCAGCATTTCGGTGCAGCCGGCCAACCCGACCAAGCGCGCCCGCGCGTTCTGGGGTATGCAGCGCACGCTGGTCGAGAACCTGGTGACTGGCGTTACCGCCGGCTACACCAAGGTGCTGGAGATCACCGGCGTCGGTTATCGCGCCAATGCCCAGGGCAAGAACCTCAAGCTCCAGCTTGGCTACAGCCACGATGTCGACTTCGCGATTCCCGAAGGGATCGAGATCAAGACCCCGGATAACACGACGATCGAGATTTCCGGGATCGACAAGCAGAAGGTCGGCCAGGTTGCCGCCGAAATTCGCCGCTGGCGCAAGCCCGAGCCGTACAAGGGCAAGGGCATCAAGTACCGCGGCGAGTATATCTTCCGCAAGGAAGGGAAGAAGAAGTAATGGCCAAAGTCTCCCTTTTCGATCGCCGCCGCCGCCGTGTGCGGACCGCGCTCAAGGCTCGCGCCGGGGGCCGTCCGCGGCTTTCGGTCCACCGTTCGGGTCGGCACATCTATGCCCAGATCATCGACGACAAGCAGGGTCACACCGTTGCTGCCGCCTCGACCCTGGGCAGCAAGACCGCTGGCGCCAATGTCGACGCCGCAGCGCAGGTCGGCAAGGCCCTGGCCGAAGCGGCCAAGAAGGCCGGCGTCACCACGGTCGTGTTCGATCGCGGTGGTTTCCTGTTTCATGGTCGCGTCAAAGCGCTGGCCGACGCCGCGCGTGAAGGCGGGCTGGAGTTCTGATGATGGCTGATGATACCAACACCCCCCCCGCAGCAGTCGACACGCCGATCGCTGCCGAGCATCCTCAGGGTGCCGATGTTGCTCCGACCGATGCGCGTGAGGCCCGTGCCCCCCGCAACGACCGCAACCGCAGCAACCGCAGCGGCCCCGGCGGCGGCAACGATCGCAACCGTGGTGGCCGTGGCCGTGACGATCGCGGTCGTGGCCGTGGCGGCGACGATGATGGCGGCGAAGAACTGATCGAAAAGCTGGTCCACATCAACCGCGTGTCCAAGACGGTGAAGGGCGGCAAGCGCTTCGGGTTCGCCGCGCTGGTCGTGGTTGGCGACGGCAAGGGCCGTGCGGGCTTCGGCAAGGGCAAGGCCCGCGAAGTGCCCGAGGCGATCACCAAGGCGACTTCGGCCGCCAAGAAGGCGATGGTTCGCGTGCCGCTTAAGGAAGGCCGCACGCTGCACCATGACGGCAAGGGCCGGTTCGGAGCGGGCAAGGTCAACGTTCGCACGGCACCTGCCGGGACCGGAATCATTGCCGGTGGCCCGATGCGCGCCGTGTTCGAAAGCCTGGGCGTGGCCGACGTGGTGACCAAGTCGGTCGGTTCGTCCAACCCTTACAACATGATCCGCGCCACGTTCGACGCGCTGACCGACCAGACTTCGCCGAAGTCGGTCGCCCAGCGTCGTGGCAAGAAAGTCGCCGACCTGCTCGGTCGCAGCGGCGGATCCCAGGCCGAGGCGGAAGCCGACGCCGCGGCGGTCGTGGAGTAACCCGGATGGCCAAGATCAAACTCAAGCAGATCGGCTCACCGATCCGTCGCCCCGAAAAGCAGAAGCAGATGCTGATCGGTCTCGGCCTTGGCAAGATGAACCGCGTGGTCGAGATTGAGGACACCCCCGAAGTCCGCGGCGCGATCGCCAAGCTGCCGCACATGGTGGCGGTGGTCGACTGACCCATTCCTCTCTCCCAGCGAGAGATCAACGCGCGACTAAAGCGAAAGCGAGTGCACCGACATGAAACTGAATGAACTTCGCGATAATGCCGGTGCCCGCAAGGGTCGGATGCGGGTCGGGCGCGGCATCGGCTCGGGCAAGGGCAAGACTGCCGGGCGCGGCCAGAAGGGTGCCAAGGCGCGTTCCGGCGTCAGCGTCAATGGCTT
>JAYWBP010000105.1:0-4499 GCA_043781375.1 Novosphingobium sp. | reverse complement strand
GGCGGAGAGGCAGGGATTCGAACCCTGGATACCCTCGCGAGTATGCCGCATTTCGAGTGCGGTGCATTCGACCACTCTGCCACCTCTCCGCGAAGCGCCATGGGGGCATGAGCCCGGTCCGATCGACGAAGCGGCGCGGTTAGCCCAAGCCGCTGCACTTGCCAAGCCCTTCCAGACGACGCGGGCGCGGATAAGTGGGAACCACTGCTTGACCTCGCTTGTTTCGCAAACGCACAAAACATATATAGCACTTATGGACCGCGCGACATTCTTCTCACCCCAGGCTGGCCGACGGATCGAGGCACCCCGTCACGCAGTGACGCGCTTTGGGATCGGCGATATTGTTCGCCACCGGCTCTACGATTTTCGCGGGGTAGTTTTCGATATAGATCCGGTCTTTGCCAACAGCGAGGAATGGTACGAATCGATCCCCAAGGAAGTGCGGCCCAAGCGTGAGCAGCCGTATTATCACTTGCTCGCCGAAAACGGCGAAGCGAGCTATGTGGCGTATGTTAGCCAGCAGAACCTGCTCGACGATGCCGACGGTGGCCCGGTGGAGCATCCTTCGGTCGAACAGTTGTTCGAGGATTTTGCGAACGGGCGTTATCAGCTTCGGCGCGGGCTGACTCATTGAGCCGGAATTACCTTAGCTTTTCAGCTTCCAGCCTGAGCGCAACAGCAAATAACACACCGCCCCCAGTACCAGGTTAAGCACGCCTAGTCCGGCAGCGCCGTGCCACACGGCCAGGTTGGTGCTGCCGATGTCGCTCTGCCCAAGGAATCCGAAGCGGAAGCCCGAGATCACGTAGAAGAACGGGTTGACCCGGCTGACCGCCTGAAAGGTCGGCGCCAGGTTGTCGATCACGTAGAAAGTGCCCGACAGCAGCGACAGCGGTGCGATGATAAAGTTGGTGATCGCCGCGTTGTGATCGAACTTGTCGGCCCAGATCGATGAAATCAGCCCGATCAGCGCCAGCATCATCGCCCCCATCAGCCCGAACCAGGCGACAGCCCAGGGATGTGCCATGTGCAGGCTGACGCCGGGCCAGACCAGCATCAGCAAGCTCATCGCCAGGCCAACAAGGACCGCCCTGGTCATCGCCGCGCCGATCATCGCCAGCATCAGTTCGCCCTCGGACAGCGGTGGCATCAGGAAATCAATGATCGTGCCCATCATCTTGCCCGACAGGAACGAGAAACTGGAATTGGCAAAGGCGTTCTGCATCATTGCCATCACAATCAGCCCGGGAGCAACGAACGTGGCGAAGTTGACCCCCAGCACCATCCGCCCACCACGCCCCATCGCAACGGTGAAAATGACCAGGAACAGCAGCGTCGTGATCGCCGGGGCCCAGATCGTCTGGGTCTGGACCTTGAAGAAACGGCGGACCTCCTTCATATAGAGAGTCCACAGCCCCAGCCAGTTGACCTGATGGATCACCGGCACGCCCTGCGCCGGAAATTGCCGGGGTGTGGCCAGCTTGATCGCATTGGCGGTGGGGGCGACGGTGTGGGGTTGATCGGCCATGGGGTGCCGACTATCGGGTGCCACAGCGCGTGGCAAGCACGGCAGGCTGATGCAGCCCGCGACAGGACTTAGGAACGTTGATGAGCTGGACTGACGAACGCATCGAGACGCTGACCAAAATGTGGGAAGGCGGCTCCACCGCCAGCCAAATCGCCGACGAACTGGGCGGGGTCAGCCGCAACGCGGTGATTGGCAAGGCTCACCGCCTGGGTCTCAAGGCGCGGCCCTCGCCGGTCAAGCCCAATGAAAAGCCTGAGGTTGCCGCAGTTCCGGCAGCGGCCAAGCCCGCCCGTCCGGTCAGCGAGATCCCTCGCCCCGCCGCGCCGCGCGCCGCTGCACCGGTGGCTCATGCGCCGCGCCCAGCCCCGCAGGCCGCTGTGCCGAGCGCGACGGGCGATGCGCCGAAACCTGCGCCGCAGCCACGGATTGTTTCGGTTGGGCCGGGCGGATTCCTCCGCCAGGGCCCTGGCGACCAGCAGGCGCCGATCCCCCCTGCCCCGCCGCGCCGTCTGGTCCCAGCAAAACCCAGCGCCGAGATCGCCGCCAAGACCAGCCTGCTCGACCTTAATGAGCGCATTTGCCGTTGGCCGATGGGCCACCCCGGCGAGCCCGACTTCCACTTCTGCGGCGAGAAAGTGAACCCCGGCTTCCCGTATTGCGTACCCCACTGTGGCCGGGCCTATCAGGCCCAGCTGCCGCGCGGCGCGCGCCGTCCCCCGCCGCCCCTGCCCTTCGGCGGTCCGCGCGTTCGGTAATTGGCGCTGCGTTAGTTCTGCCCACGCCACCAACGCCATCCATGCGGTGCGGGTGTGGATGCAGCCGTTTGCGCTCCACTCCGATTTGGCGCGACTCCCGGGTTGAGCGGTCCTAAACTGACGGTGACGATCCCATGCGGGATCGGAGGAGTCTTGCCATGTTTCAGGCGTTTTCGAGCGTAGGCTTTGTCGTTTTCGCTTTGCTGGTGATGCTCGCGCTCAAGAGCTTCGGGATTAACCAGGAGTATCAGCGCGGGGTGGTCTTTCGGCTCGGCCGGATCGTCGAGACCAAGGGGCCGGGCTGGTTCTGGCTGATCCCGCTGATCGACCGGGTCGTCAAGGTTGACCTGCGCGTGGTCACCTTTGCCCTGGCAAGCCAGGAGACGGTGACCCGCGATGGCGTGGCGGTGCGGGTCAATGCCGTCCTGTGGTTTCGGGCGATCGACCCGGTCAAAGTGATTACCGCGGTGATCGACTGGCAGGGCGCCGTGATCCAGGCGGCCGAGACGGGGATGCGCGATGCGATCGGGCAAAGTGACCTCGATCAGATGCTCAAGGAGCGCACCACGATCAACACCCGCCTGCTGGCGCTGCTGGCCGAGACCTGCAACCAGTGGGGCGTGGCGGTCGATGCGGTCGAGCTGAAGGATCTCGACATTCCCGAGCAGATGCAGCGAGCCATCGCGCGCGAGGCTGAGGCGATTCGCGAAAAGCGCGCCCGGATCATCAAGGCCGAAGGCGAACTCGAAGCCTCACAGACCCTCGCCAATGCCGCGCGGATCATCTCGGAGACGCCTGGTGCGCTGGAACTGCGGCGGCTCCAGACGCTGACCGAGATCGGGGTTGAGCACAATTCGACAATTATCGCGATGTTCCCGACCGAACTGCTCGAGGCGGCCAAGCGCCTGGGCCGTTGACCGACCGCCAACCGAATTCGCATCCCCACCCCACGGAGACAATATCGATGGCTTTCTCGCTCTATTCCGCGACTATTCCTAGCTATCTGCAGATCCTGCCGGCCATTGCAGGGCTGATCGACAAGGCCGAGGAGTACTGCACCAGCAACAGTCTCGCCCCCGAGGCCCTGATCGAAAAGACGCTCGCTGACGATATGTGGCCATTCGGCAAGCAGGTCGCGGTATGTGCCGCGCATTCCGCAGGTGCGGTGGCATCGCTGGACGAAGGGGTGTTTCATCCGCCGCTCAATCCCCACCCGACCGATTTTGACGGCCTGCGCGCGATTATTGCCGACGCCAGCGCAACGCTCAAGGCGGTTACGCCCGAGCAGATCGACAGCAAAGTCGGGCAAGACGCCGCATTCGCTTTCGGTACGCGGCGGATGGACTTTACCGCCGAGGATTTCCTCCTCAGTTTCGCCCTGCCCAATTTCTATTTCCACGCAGCGACTGCCTACGACATCCTGCGCGCGGCGGGAGTGCCGCTGGGCAAGGGCAATTTCCTGGGCAAGGTCCGCGTCAAAGTTTGAGCAGCAGGCGCGAGGACACGTCCAATTCTTCCCTCGTCATGGCGTGGACCGCAGGCCCACGGCAATTCAGAGCACCGCGCGGTGGCCTCTCGATTGCTTCGCTTCGCTTGCAATGACGCAGGGGAGTGACGGTGTGAACGCCTAAAAAGACCTTCGGTTGCGCTCTCGAGCATTGAGCATGAAATAGGAATCGAGGGGGTTCCACGGGGCTGGAGATGTGAATCACCGTCGTTAGAGGTGGATCATGGGTCGAGCCTATCCCGGCGGTGGCTTCCAGGCGGTCAAGCCGTCCCGAAAGATCCCGCACGCACTGCCGCCCATCGATCTTGGGCGGCTTTTTCTCGCTGTATCCGGGGATGAACAGAAACAATCGCCGCGGCTTCATGACGCGGGCTTCTTCAGTTGCAGACCGGAGCGCTTGCCCTGACCTCGGGGTTCAGCACCAACAGCCTAGTTGCGCAGCTGGCGGGTGAGGATCGAGCGTAAAATCTCGTTCGAACTGTCATCGAACGCCAACCGGGCTCAACCAGCAGGTGGCGGTTGCCGGGGCGAAGTGGGCCAGGACCGTTGCCTCTCAGCCGACCTTGTGGGTTTCTTAATGATGCCACGGATCACCTCGGGCAAGGCCCACGCGTGCCAAGAGAATGCCGGGCGCACTTGTCATGGAAGGCTGAAACCGGGGTGGTAGCGGAGGAGGGACTCGAACCCCCGACACGCGGATTATGATTCC
>JAYWBP010000104.1:0-4514 GCA_043781375.1 Novosphingobium sp. | reverse complement strand
CCGGCCCCCGTGTGGTGGGCTTATCAGAGCCTGCTAACATAGATGGTGCGGGCGGTGGGAATCGAACCCACACTCCTTGCGGAACGGGATTTTGAATCGCTTTTGAGTCAGGTTGAAATTAACGTAAACAGCTGATATTACTAAATTATATATCACAACACTGCGCTAGTATGCTAATCAATGTGCTAATTTGAATTGGCAATCTGACCCCAAATTTGGCCCTGAGAGGCCCCAAGAAGCGATTTGGTGGGATTGGTCATGCAAGTCCCACGGGCGGCGTTCGCGTCCTTTAACCGCAAGCGGGGCGGTTCGGCGGGGTAGTCTAATTGGGCCGTTGCCCCTCCACCATGGCTTGCTTGGCCCCCTCCCCGCCCCGCTTCGTCATTCCGCTCCTCCCGGGCCCGCGCTCCCGCGTTCACGCCGCTATGGCTTTTGGAACGCGGCCTAACGGCGCGCCTGGGCATAGGTCAGCACGACGAAGCTGCCCGCGTAATGGCCATTGGGGTAAAACGCCGAAGGGCCTGCGTTGGCCGGTTTGGCAGGGTCAAGCACGCCTTCCGCGGTCACGCTGAAGACCCGCTGCAGGTCGGGATCGTAGGCCATTGTGCGCGCTTGCGGCCTGGTGGTTACGGCCTGCTCCATCCGGTAGTGATCGGCATCGTCCTGCCGGAAGATGACCAGATTGGCATCGACGCCATTAGTGGTGAAAATCCGGTTGTGCGCCGCATCGAATACCACGCCGTCATTGCCGCGGCCCAGCGGCAGGGTCATGATCGTGGCCCCGCTATCGCCATCGAGAATCGCCAGCACCGGATGGTCGCCCCGGCAGCCGATGAAAGCGCGGCGCGCGCCTGCATCATAGGCGATGCCGGTGGGCTGGGTGCAGCCGGTGATCGGCCATTCGGCCTGGATCTTCATCGTCCGGGCATCGATCTTCAACACGGCGTTGCGATCGCGTTCGTTAAGCAGGATCGCGCCGCGTCCGTCCGCAACCGAACCATCGGCCTTGGCAGTTTCCAATGCGACCGTGCCGATGACGGCAAGGCTGCGCGGATCGACGAAGGTTACCTTGCGGCTATCTGACGAGACCACCGCGATCCGGCCACTTACCGGATCGTAGCTGGCCGCGTCGGCATCGTCGGCGATGTGCACCCGCTTCAGCGGGGCAAGGCTCGCCAGATCGAACATGGTGATCGATCCGTCCTCGTTGATCGCGAAGCCGCGTTTCAGCTCAGGCACCAGCAGCGCTGCACCGGCCCCCTGGGTCTGGGCGATCTTGCGGATGAGCTGCTGCTTGCGCGTATCGAACACCCACAGCCCGGCGTCGCGGCGGGCGATGAACAGCCGCGCGTGCTGCCGGTCGTATGCCAGATAGTCCCAGTCGGGCTCTGCGCCGGGCAGTTTGACGGCCGATTGCAGGCGGAAAAATTGGGCCGGGATCGCGTCTTTCCGGGCCGTCGCCAGACTTGGCCAGTAGGCACTCGCGGTCAACGCGGCACATGCGCCGAGCGCGATGAGACGGGCTGAAATGCGCGAGATCATGCCGGCAGGTCCAGTGGTGCTGCGCGAGACCGTGCGTGTGACCTGCGGGCCAGCAACGCGCCGATGATGCTGACCGCCGCCGCGAAGGCCAGCCACGCCGCCGGGATGGCCTTGTCCCCGGTCTGCTTGATCAGCGCGGTCGCAACCAGCGGAGTGAACCCCCCAAACACCGCAGTGGCCAGACTGTAAGCCAGCGAAAACGCCGCGGTGCGGATCGACGGCGGCATGAATTCAGTCAGGAACGCGACCATCGAACCGTTGTAGATCCCGTAAAAGGTCGAGAGCACCAGGACGGTGATCAGCAACCGGGAGAAACTGGGGGCGTCGACCAGCCACGACATGAGCGGATAGGCCGTCAGCAGCGCGGCAATCGGCATGGCAAACAGCATCGGAAAGCGGCCGATGCGATCGGACAGCGCCCCGCCGACCGGCAGCCACAACAAGTTGGCCAAGCCCACTGCGGCGGTAACCCCAAGGACGGCGTTGGGGGCGAGCTTCAGTTCGGCCTTGCCGAAGGTCGGGGTGTAAGCGGTGATCATGTAAAACGACGTGGTGGTGAACGCGACCAGCATCATGCCAATCAGGATCGGCCGGAAGTTTGCCATGAGCAGCGCCGAAACCTCACGAAAGCTGCGTGGCCGGTGCGCCATATGCTCGAACACTTCGGTTTCCTGCAGCGACCCGCGCAGCCAGAAAATCAGCGGGATGATCGCGCAGCCCACCCCCAGCGGAATGCGCCAGCCCCAATCCGCCATTTCGGCCTCGGACATGTTCAGGGTCAGGGCAAAGCCGAGCAAGGCCGCCGCCAGAACCGCGACTTGCTGACTGGCCGACTGGAACGAGACGTAAAAGCCGCGGTGCCCCGGCGTGGCGATCTCGGACAGGTAAACCGAAACGCCGCCCAGTTCGGCTCCGGCCGAAAAGCCCTGGAGCAACCGGCCAGCCAGGACGATCAGCGGGGCCAGCAGGCCAATCCGTGAATAGTCCGGCGTCAGGGTGATCGTCAGCGTGCCGATCGCCATGATCCCCAAGGTCACCAGCAGCCCCTGACGCCGGCCAACCCGGTCGATGTATGCGCCCAGCACAATCGCGCCGATCGGGCGCATCAGGAACCCGATCCCGAAAGTCGCCAGCGACAGCATGATCGAGGCGGTTTCGCTGTCGGTGGGGAAATAGGCTTTGGCGATGTAGGTCGCGTAAAAACCGTATACGAAGAAATCGTATTGTTCCAGGAAGTTACCACTGGCGACCCGCAGCACTTTGCCGATGATAGCAGCGCGTGACGGCGCCGCGCTTTCAGGTGATCTGGTCAATTATCTTCTCCGCCGGTTAAGCTATCGACCGGTCCTCTGTTATGCGCCACGACGACTATGGGTCCGGCTATAACTGGCCAATCCGCCAGATGACTTATCGGGCGCATTCGAACGAGCGAGCCAAGTCTTGCTTAAGACGGCAGAGGGCTTCTAAAACGACTGCAATCGGGGGAGGAAGTCAAACTGCGCTTGTTGAAGTTCATTGGCGTGCTTGTGCTGTTGCTGGTGTCCGTTCCCGGCAGCGCAGCGCCTGTGCTCGATCGCCTGGTGATCATCGTCCCCGCTTCGGCTGGCGGCGGTTTCGACAAGACGGCGCAATCGGTGGCGAAGGCGCTGATGGCTGAAGACATTGTGCGGACCGTGGAGATACGCCGCTCGCCCGGCGCAGGCGGTCTGATCGGGCTTGCCCAGTTCGAGGGGCAGACCGTTCCGTTCGAACCCACCATCTTCATCGGCGGGGTTACAATCCTCGGAGCGGAAGCCGTGAACCATTCTATGGTCTCGCTGATCGATCTTGAGCCGGTGTGTCAGCTCAGCGAAGTCGCCCTGGCGATCGGAGTGCGCGAAGACAGCCCAATTCGCTCGGTCGGTGACTTGATCGAAGCGATGCGGGCCGCGCCTGATCGCCTTATTTGGGTCGGCGGCTCTCCGGGCAGCGCAGACGAAGTGCTGCTGTGGGCGATGGCTGCAAAGCTGGGCATAGCCCGCGACCACTTCAGATTTATCGCCGTTCCGGGCGGCGGGCAGCAAGTCCTCGATAGCTTGTCGAATGGGCCGCAATTCGTGGCTATTCGCAGCTACGAGGAGTTCGCCTCTTATCCCGGACGAACCAAGCTGCGGTTGCTGGCGATTTCCACGGCCGATCGTTTCCCCGGTATTGCCTTGCCTACGCTGCGCGAGTCGGGCTTCGATCTGGCCGTAGCGGATTGGAAGGGCGCATTTGTTTCACCCAAAGCGCCAAAAACCCAACGCCAGGCGATCAATCTTGTCTTCGCGCGCTTGCTTGCCAGTCCTGCTTGGTCGCACGAAATCGCAGCGCAAAATTGGCGATCCCCGAACAACCCGCCAGGCGGCTTCAAGGCCAGAATTGCGGCCGACCGCCAGATGGTGAAGGTGTTGCTGGCTGGTCCCGCGCCTGCCTCGCGGTGGGATGGGGGACTGCGTGATCTGCTGGTCCGGCCGTGGCGCTACGCGCTGCTCGGATTCGCGATTGCCGCGTCACTGGCCTTGGCGGTGGCGTGGCAGCGGCGCTCTGCCAAGGTCAAGGCCGGCGAGCTGAAACGGGCGCTCGATGCCTTGAACGAGATTCGCGCTCAAATGGCATCGCGCGGCGATGCGAGCGAACAGGCCAACGCCGGAGAGCGGACCGCAATTGCCCGGCAGATGGAGGCGTGGGGGCTGTCCAGTGCCGAGCTGGAAATCGGCTGGATGATCCTCAAGGGACTCCAGTTCAAAGAGATCGCTGCCGCCCGCGGAACCAGTGAGCGCACCGTCCGGCAACAAGCCCAAGCGATCTACGCCAAATCCGGGATCCCCAACCGATCGGAATTCTCAGCGCATTTCCTGGAAGACTTGCGCTTCTGACGCGCGCTCCGTCATCCGCCGGACGAACAACCCCCAGAAATGCCTGCCTGAGACATATGACGGATTGAGGCTGGG
>JAYWBP010000103.1:0-4520 GCA_043781375.1 Novosphingobium sp. | reverse complement strand
CAGGGGTGCCGGGAACCGCACTCACAATATCGCGAAAACCTTCGATCGAGGCGAGCGAGAGATCGACTCTCTGGTCGGCCTTACGCGCTTGCCGGATGGCGGTAAGCCGCGTTTGCAGACTCGCAGACAGCGTGGCTGGAACGATGGTTTTCAGCATGTTAGCGGCGCCGTCGGCCGCGAGTATCGACTTGTCGAGTTCTGCTGCCGTTGCAGTAAATGCTGTCTCAGCCAAGACCTCAAACGGTTCACCTGCCGCAGTCAAGGACGCGGCCATCTCAGATTGGTTTATCGCGACTGCTTGACTGGCCGTCGAGCCAGGTGCGTCGGCTTTGCTGGCCGCATTGTTGTTACTGCCACAGGCCGAAAGTGTCAGCGCGGTCGCTAAAATCGTAAGACCAGACTTAATCATGGCTTCAATCCTTTATGAAAGATCTTTCAGCAGACGGTCTTGAAGGGTGCGCCCAATCTTGGGTCTGAAGAAGTTTTTTCCCCACGCGCTCAACACAGTAACCGCTGACCTGAGATTAAGCTTCTTTGATCGACCTATTTGCCGGCGGAAATGCGACCGATGCCGCATCCCGCCAGACAAGCTTTGATTCAGTGGCTCAATCGGGGTTGGGTCCCTCCGCAGCATTCTCGAGGACCCGACCGGTCTGGGCATCGACCCCTACTTCGAAGGTTTTGCCGTTGCTCTTGATGTCGAACGAGTAGCGCAGGCCGGTTCCGCCCGCTTCCTTTTCGAGCTCTTGATCGGTGATCACGCCGGGATGCGCCTTTAGCGCGGCGGCACGTGCGGCGGCCAAAGTGACACGGGCTTGCGGGGCGAGTTTGGCCCCCGTGAGGCCGTGTTTGGCCGGGGCTGCTGTCGCGCCAGTGGCAGCCAACATGGCAATTGCGCCAAGAACGAGAAACTTACGCATGGTCATTCTCCAAAGGCTGAAGTGCCTTGCGCTGTTTGATAAAGGACCGGACGTTCGCCCACGCTCGCGCCAGGATTGGGAATTGCCAACTTGTGTTGCGGCGCGTCCTGGCGCTGTCTGTGAGCGATCGGAGAATTGCCGCATCGAAAGGCCACGGAAGTGAAGCTGCTGTTGCTCGAAGATGACCCAGACACGCGCGAGCATGTGAGCAAGATCCTGCGCGCAGCTGGCCATGTCATCGACGCCTGCGCCAACGGGCCGGATGCCATTTTTCTGGGGACAACCAACAGCTATGCGGTGCTCATTCTCGACCGGATGGTGCCCGGCGTCGATGGCTTGGCTGTGCTCAAGGCGCTTCGATCGGCGGGAAACCTAACGCCTGCGATCTTCCTGACCGCCATGGACAATGTCGATGACCGCGTTGAAGGACTGGAAACAGGCGCGGACGATTATCTGGTCAAGCCTTTCGCTGGCAGCGAACTGCTCGCGCGCGTCGCAGCGCTTGGCAGGCGGCCACCAATTGCCGACGCAGCAACCCGGCTGACGCTGGCCGACCTGGAAGTCGATTTGCTCAAACGCACGGTTACGCGCGCCGGACGCCGGATCGATCTGCAGCAGCAGGAATACAAATTGCTGGAATATCTGATGCACCATTCCGGTGAGATCGTGACCCGCACCATGCTGCTGGAAAATGTCTGGTCGTTCCATTTCGATCCGGGCACAAATCTGATCGAGAGCCACATGAGCCGACTCCGTGCGAAAGTGGATCGCGGATTCGATCGTGACCTGATTCATACCGTGCGCAACGCAGGATACCGGCTCGATGCGGAAAGGTAGCCTTCTGCGCAGCGGCGCATTCCGCTTTGCTATCCTGATCGCCGCAATCTTCGCGATTGGGACCGGCGTTCTGCTTGCCCAGGTCGAACGATCGGTCAACCGCTACGCCACCGAAGTGGCCAGCGACAGCGTCGCAGCCGAGCTCGCCGTGTTGCAGGGCGAAGACCGGACTGCGGGGCGGGCAGAGCTGATCCGGTCGATAACGCTGCGTGAGCGGGCGGTGCGCGAGCATCAGATCCGTTACCTTCTGGTCGATGGTCAAGCCCATCGCCTCGTGGGCAGCATTCCCGCCGATGCAGCGCGTGTGGGAAGCTACGATCTGGTCCTGCCCTCGATTGACCGCGGCGGTGAAGGCGACGGCGCGGCGGTGTCGCTGATGACCATGGGGGTTCGCCTGAGTGACGGAGCGATTCTGGTCGTCGGCAGCGACACATCTGACCTGAGGGATTTGCGGCAGACCTTGGGCCTGTCGACGATAGAATTCGGGATCGGGATCAGTTTGCTGGCCTTGATCGGCGGCCTGGTGGTTGGAACGATTTTCCTGCGTCGGCTCGACCGCGTCAATCACGCAGTCGGGCGGATTATGCAGGGCAGCTTGTCCGAGCGACTTCCGGCGATCGGCATGAGCGCTGAGTTCGACGATCTATCGATCAACCTGAACCTAATGCTCGACCGGATCGAAGGCCTCATGGCAGGGATGCGGCAGGTTTCGACCGACATTGCCCACGATCTGAGAACGCCGTTGACCCGTTTGCGGCAACGGCTTGAGGAGATGAAAGGAGGTTTGAGCGGGCCGGAGCCGGTTACCGAGGAACAGATTGAGGCGGCGATTGCACAAACCGATTCAATTCTAGCGATCTTTCGCGCACTCCTGCGGATCAGCTCGCTTGAGGCAGGGGCCGGGAAACAACGCTTTGCCGAGGTCGATCTCAGCGAAACGCTGGACCGGGTCTTCCACGCCTATATTCCGGTTGCTGAAGATGCGCATCACATCCTGTCAGCCGTTATCCAGCCTGCAGTGAAGGTCATGGGTGATCCAGAGTTGCTCACCCAGGCGGTCACCAACCTGATCGAAAATGCGCTGGTTCATACCCCGAGCGGCAGTCACATCGGCTTGTCGGTCAAGCAGACAGCAGGCGGCGTTGTGATGACCGTAGCCGATGATGGCCCAGGCATTCCGATTGATGAGCGCGGTAAGGTTCTCCGGCGGTTTTACCGGCTCGACGCCAGCCGCCACGCACCGGGTGCGGGGCTGGGCTTGGCGCTCGTGTCCGCCATTGCCGCACTCCATCAAACGCAGCTCTTTCTGTCGGACAATTGCCCAGGACTTCGCGCCGAGATCACCTTTCGCGACTTGGCGGATTTTGGCCCGATGACACGCGACCAAGACGACCCTTGAGTTCGTGGCTTGCCAAGCTTGTGCCCGCCCCGACTGTCGGCACGGCCCTTTCCCGGATAACCGTCCCAACAACATATTGGATCGCCCGATGAACGCACCGACCAGCAACCCGGTCCGCCAGATGCTCAACAAGGTGCCCGAGGTTACGCTCTACTTCTGGGTCATCAAGATCATGGCGACAACGGTGGGCGAGACCGCAGCCGACTTCCTCAATTTCAACCTCCATATGGGCCTGACCAATACGTCGATCCTGATGGGCGTCCTGCTGGTCGTCGCATTGGCGGTGCAGCTCTGCTCGAAGCGATATATCCCGGCGGTTTATTGGATCGCTGTGGTGTTCCTGAGCGTGTTTGGAACCCTGATCACCGACAACCTGTCCGACAACTTTGGCGTGGCGCTGACAACCACCACCACGATTTTCAGCATTGCCCTGATCGCCACCTTTGCCGGCTGGTATGCGAGCGAGAAAACCCTGTCGATCCACTCTATTTTCACAACGCGGCGCGAACTGTTTTACTGGACCGCGATCCTGTTCACGTTTGCGCTCGGCACGGCTGCAGGCGACTTGGTGGCTGAAGGGCTACAGCTAGGATATCTGACGTCGGCGTTGATATTCGCCGGCCTGATCGCTGCAGTAACAGCCGCACACTATTGGCTGAAGCTCGACGCGATCTGGGCGTTCTGGATTGCCTATGTGCTGACGCGCCCGTTCGGTGCCTCGTGCGGCGATCTCTTGTCGCAGGCCAAAGCTGACGGCGGCATGGGTCTCGGCACCGTCGGCACCAGCACTTTATTCCTGATCGTGATCCTGGCGCTCGTAACCTACCTTTCCATCACCAGGCGCGATGTCATCGAGAAGGCTGACCAATCCGCAGACGACTTTAGACATCGACTTTAAAGTGCTTGCAGCCGAAACCACATGTGCGATCTGATCGGCACCTATCGTAGCGGGCTCTGCCAAGGCGGGGCTGCCCGAGAATCTCTGTATATGGCGCACCAGCCGTATCCTGAGTGGTTCGACCAGTCGGTCCGTCCGGCACACCCCAGAATGGCCAGCGTGACCTCCTGAGGCTTGCGGAGAGCCCCTAACGCGGCATCACTACCGCTTCGGAATCCCCCAGCCGCCAGCGCGTCCATCTGGGCGAGGATCAGGTCGCGGGTGAGGAAGCGGCCATGCTCGGCTTCTTCGTGTCGCGCGACAATCGGGAAGGTTGAGAGGATGTAGGCGGCATCGTCTTTGCTCAGGCCGTAGAGGTGGAAATAGAGCGCATCGAGCCGCGCTCGGCCCGATTCGGGCGCGAGGACTGTTACAGGTCAACGTCTGCTATCGGGTCGTTCGCAGCCCAGCCGGATCGGCTCATTTG
>JAYWBP010000102.1:0-4538 GCA_043781375.1 Novosphingobium sp. | reverse complement strand
CGCTGATCGGGTGGATCGCCGTCACCGGCCACATCACCTTGATGCCGGTGATTTTGTTCGCGATCATCTTCATGTGGACCCCGCCGCACTTCTGGGCGCTCGCGTTGTTCGTGACCACCGACTATGCCAAGGCCGGGATCCCCATGCTGCCGGTAGTAGCGGGCGAAGTCGTTACCCGGCGGCAAATCCTGATCTATTCGGTGCTGCTTCTGCCGCTCAGCCTCGTCCCCTGCCTGATTCCGATAAGCCAAGGCGGGACCGGGTTAATCTACGGGGTCAGCGCAGCGGTGCTGTCGGGCCTGTTTCTGCTCCTGGCGATTCGCGTCGGGGTCCGCCGCACGGCGGCCGAGGGCGATACCATGAAGCCCGAAAAGCAGTTGTTCAAATATTCGATCCTTTACCTGTTCGCGCTGTTTGCGGCATTGGTGGCGGATCGTTCGCTCCAGATGTACGGATGATGGCCATGAACGATATGTCCGACGAACAACGCAAGATGATCCAGCGCGGCCGCAACCGCGCCATGGGGCTGGTGCTGACGGGACTGGCGGTGCTGTTCTTCTTCATCACCATCGTCAAGATGAAGCATTGATCGTGGCTACCATTGCCTCCGTCGATCATCGCAACCGCCGCGTCGGGCTGTTGGCGCTGGCGTTCGCCCTACTCATGCTGGGCATGGGCTTCGCCGCGGTGCCACTGTACCGGATGTTCTGCCAGGCGACCGGCTTCAACGGCACGCCCGTGCGCGCCACCGAGGCCCAGGCCGCCCGCATCGGCGCGGTGGCCGATACCATCACCATTCGCTTCGACGGCAATGTCGAGCGCGGCTTGCCGTGGCAGTTCCGTCCTTTGCGGACCACCGACACCGTGCAGTTGGGCGGGCGCCATATGGCGCAGTTCGTGGCGCGCAACGTCTCGAACCATGCCATAACGGGCCGCGCCAGCTACAATATCGAGCCCGAACAAGCGGCGCGCTATTTCAACAAGATCCAGTGCTTCTGCTTCACCGAGCAGACCCTCCAGCCGGGGCAGGAAGTGCAGATGCCGGTAGTCTATTTCGTCGATCCCAAGATCAAGGACGATCCCGACGCGCGCGACGTGGGCGAGATCACTCTGAGCTATACTTTCCATGAGGCCACGGATCGGGGCGCGAAGCCTCTGGACCATGGCAGAACGGCAGGATAAGGGCGCAAGATCATCCTCGACAAGGGGCTACCGCGCGCCTTGTCATCAGTCACAGCAAACGGGAAAGCCGCGAGCATGTCCGGTACCAAGAACCACGAATACCACATCCTCCCGCCCGACGTGATGCCGCTGGTCGGCGCCATTTCCGCGCTGACCACGACCAGCGGCGGCGTGTTGACCATGCACGGCATGGCCGGTGGCAAGGCGATCCTGCTGCTCGGTTTCTTCGGCATATTGCTGACGATGTATTCGTGGTGGGCCAAGGTTATCGCCGAAGCGCACGCGGGCGATCACACGCCCGTGGTCCAGCTGCACCTGCGCTATGGCATGATTCTGTTCATCGCGTCCGAAGTGATGTTCTTCGTCGGCTGGTTCTGGTCGTTCTTCGATTTCTCGCTGTTCCCCTCGACGCTGAGCGACGTGATCGGCGGGCACTGGCCGCCCAAGGCGATCGAGGCGGTGATGGATCCGTTCGATCTGCCGCTGCTGAACACGCTGATCCTGCTGTGCTCGGGCACCACCGTCACCTGGGCGCATCACTCCCTGATCCACGGCGATCGCGACGGGCTGAAGAAGGGTCTGTGGGCGACGATTCTGCTGGGCCTGCTGTTCACTTCCATCCAGGCCTACGAATATGCCCACGCCCCGTTCGCCTTCGGGGCGAACACCTATGGCTCGGCGTTCTACATGGCGACGGGTTTCCACGGCTTTCACGTGGTCATCGGCACGATCTTCCTGATCGTCTGTCTTAAGCGCACCTACAATGGCGACTTCACTCCGCGCCAGCATTTCGGTTTCGAAGCGGCGGCGTGGTACTGGCACTTCGTCGATGTGGTCTGGCTGTTCCTGTACCTGTGGATCTATGTCTGGGGTGGCTGGGGCTACCCGACGCATTGATGGCGGGTTTGCAGGGGATGGCGCAGAGAGCGTCCGGGCGTGACTGACCACACCCCGCCAAGCTTCCTCAACGCCGCGCTGCTTGGCCTGTGCCCGCGCTGCGGCGCGCGCAGCCTGTTTGGGGGGCTGACTGCCTTTGCTCCCAAGTGCAGCCAGTGCAGCCTCGATTTTCTCCAGTTCAACGTTGGCGATGGTCCGGCGGCGTTCCTGACCCTGATCATCGGCGCGCTGATCACCGGACTGGCGCTGTGGCTGGAAGTTTCGGTACATCCGCCGTTCTGGGTCCACGTCATCCTGTGGGTGCCGATCACCGCAGCGGCCACGATCTGGGGGCTGAGGGCTGGCAAAGCCGCATTGCTCGCGGCCGAGTTCAAGCGCCGCGCGGGCGAGGGGCGGGAAAAGAAGTGATGATCCGGCGCGTGCCCGTGGCGGCCACATTGGTAGTGCTGCTGGCCGTGGCGATAATGATCGGCCTGGGCCTCTGGCAGATCGACCGGCTCCACCAGAAGGAGGCGATGATCACGCGCTATACCGCCGCGCTGGCCCTCAACTCGGATGTGGCGTGGCCGCGCAATGCCACCGAACGCGAGGCGGGACTATACCGCCACGGCAGCTTTACCTGCAGCCAGGTCCTGAGCCAGTCGGCCATGGCCGGGCGCAATGCGCGCGGGGCAAGCGGCTGGGCGCACCTGGCCACCTGCCGCGACGGCACGGGTGAGGCACAGGTCGTGCTGGGCTGGTCACGCGATCCTGCACCGGTGGTCTGGAACGGCGGCGCGGCGCGGGGCTTCATTGCCGGCAATGCCAAGGCCGTGCGTCTGATCGCCGCGCCGGCGCTCGCGGGCCTCCAAGCCAATGCGGCCCCCGATCCGCGCGACCTGCCCAACAATCACTTCGCCTATGCTGTGCAATGGTTCCTCTTCGCCGCCACCGCGCTGGTGATCTATGGGATCGCGGTCAGGAAACGACTGGGGACCGCCTGATCGGTTAGCTCGACCCTAACAGGAAGGGTTCCCTTTGAGCGGCACTGCCGCTAACCGCGCGCACCATGGACTATATCTCCACCCGCGGCAGCGCACCGGCGCTCGACTTTGCCGGCGCCACGCTCGCGGGCCTGGCCTCCGACGGCGGGCTGTACGTTCCTTGCGCCTGGCCCAAGTTCAGCGAGGCGGAAATCCAGGCGATGGCCGGGCTGCCCTATGCCCAGCTTGCTCAGCGGATCATGCAGCCGTTTGTCGGTGACAGCCTGACCCCCGAACGCCTGCTCGAACTGTGCGAGGCTGCCTATGGGCGGTTTGCGCATGCCGCCGTGACCCCGCTTAAACAACTCGATCAGCAGCACTGGCTGCTCGAACTGTTTCACGGGCCGACGCTAGCGTTCAAGGACGTGGCGTTGCAATTGCTTGGGTTGCTGTTCGGGGAGTTCCTGGCGCGCTCAGACCAGCACCTGACCATCGTCGGAGCAACTTCGGGCGATACCGGATCGGCAGCGATCGACGCGGTCGCCGGCCGCGCGCGAATCGACATCTTCATGCTCCACCCGCATGGCCGGGTCAGCGAAGTCCAGCGCCGCCAGATGACCACCGTGCTGGCTCCCAACGTCCACAACATTGCACTCACCGGCGCCAGTTTCGACGATGCCCAGGCGACCGTGAAGCGCATGTTCAACGATCCGGCAGTGACCGCGCGGTACAATCTGGGTGCGGTCAATTCGATCAACTGGGCGCGGCTAATGGCGCAAGTGGTCTATTACTTCGCCGCCGCGCTGCAACTGGGGGCGCCGGCCCGCAAAGTCGCCTTCGCGGTGCCGACCGGCAATTTCGGCGATGTCTTTGCGGGCTATGTTGCGGCGCAGATGGGCCTGCCAATCGCGCGGCTGATCGTCGCCACCAATGTGAACGACATTCTCCACCGCGCACTGACCAATGGTGACTATTCGGCCGGAACCGTAACCCAGACTGCCGCGCCATCGATGGACATCCAGGTCTCCTCCAACTTCGAGCGCCTGCTGTTCGATCTGGGTGGGCGCGACGGCACGGCGCTGGCCGCGCAGATGGCGCAGTTTGAATCGACCAGGGCGATGCAATTGACCAATGCCCAGCGCGAAGGCGCCGCCGCGCTGTTCTCCAGCGCCCGCGCCGATCCTGACGACATGGCGCGCGCCTTGCGCTGGGCGTGGGACGCGGCGGGTGAACTGATCGACCCGCACACTGCAATCGGGCTCCACGCCGCGCGCACTGCCGGGCTTCCCGAGAGCGTGCCCGTAGTCACCCTGGCCACCGCCCATCCGGCCAAATTCCCCGACGCCGTCGAACGCGCCACCGGCCAGCGCCCCGGGCTCCCCGCGCGCATGGGCGATCTATTCCAGCGCGAGGAACGCTGTGCCGAGCTTTCGGGAGATTACGCAGCGGTGGTGGACTATGTGAGCGCGCGGGCGGTGGCCCGGGCCGATGGCTAGC
>JAYWBP010000101.1:0-13427 GCA_043781375.1 Novosphingobium sp. | reverse complement strand
TACGGCGACAAATAGGCCCGTAATCGACAGCCCGAACCGCCGTCACCCAATTAGGCGACCAGCGTCATCCCGGAAATGCCATTGTTCGAGGTGCCCTGAATTTCGCCTGCGTCGCGCAAGTGTTGCAACTCACGACTTAAGGTCATTGCCGGAGTCTTGCCGTCCGATCCGGTCTCATCGACAATGCGCGCAAGCTCCTGTTCGATCAAAGCCTGTCTCGTAAACTCTGTCTTGCCGGTGCGCGCGACCAACCGTTGAACAGCATCCTCTACCGCTTTGGACCAATCTTTGCCCGCCAACACTTCCCTCCCATTACCGTTATGCCATCATGCGCTAATGGCAAAAGACAGGGAAGAACCAAAGGACCGCATGATCTGCGCGCGGTGCGGATCGCAGGATGTGTCACGCGATGCTTGGGGCGATTGGGATATCTCGTCGCAGGAATGGACGATACGAACGGTGTTTGACCATGCCCATTGTCATGCCTGTGACGGTGAGACGAGGATCGAAGAGAAGCCGCTGTAAAATTACGCGAGTACACCAGAGAATCCCCGCCGGCACGGACTACGGACAGGCGCCGGGTTGCCGTGCGGGCTGGCTCCTCTGCACCGGGGTTTGCGGCCTGGGGCCCCGCCTAGGACGGGATTAGGTCGGCATCCGGACAGAACCGGAATGCCGCACAGGCTGCTTCGCTGGCCTAAGCCGTTTCGGCCGACGGATAAAGCCCCACCACCAACGGCATCGCCGCAAACCCCAGTTGCCCGGCCAGGCCGAGCGGGCCGGGCATCGTAACCAGGGCTGCCGCCCATTGGCCGGCGGTCTGGCCAAACAAGAACACCGCCAGCACGCATTCGGCCAGCATCAGCACGGCAAAAGCGGTCAGGCCCATGATCGCGCGATCCCTGGCGCGCGGGAGGGGATGGCGATTGAGGAGGATACGGGCGGTAAGCCAGCTGACGGCGAGCATCAGCGGCAGTTCGCACAGCACTGCGGCGGTTGGCCCGATCCGCGGCGCCAGCCACAGTGTGCGCACCGTGCCCATGGCGAACGCCGCGGTGAAGACGATCGCCCAGTAGGCCAGCCCCGCGCGCAGGGCCGCGCCGGTCGCTCCTGCTTGCGGGAGAGCCGCTTGCGCCTGCCGAAGTGCCATCGCCGTGCCTTTCTGGTGGCGGTTTCGTTGTTTTACAGCCCCGCTGCTGTGTCATTCCGCCAGGGTGACTCGCCCCGCCGCCCTGACCGCACAGGTACCGTTGAAACCGTCCCTTTTGCTGGGAGACGGATACGCAGGCTTGCGCGCTGGTTAGCCGGACATGCGAGGGGGTGCTGGAGGCGGGATATAGCGCCAGGTCGAGGCACCCCCATCCAACTTCGCCTAGACGCGCTGCGCTTGCCAAGGATGCGTATCCTTCCCCCATCGAGGGGGCAGGTTTGGGAATGCTAAACCGTACCGAATGTTTTCCCCTAGGGACCTGCAAGCTTAGTAAGTTTACCGCCCCCGCTTCAGCCCGAACGCCTCAGCCCAGCCGGCCCGGGTTATAGAACGCGAACCGCCGCACCGGGCCTTCGATCAGGTGCTTCTTGAGCTTGTGGCGCATAGTATCAGCGCCGTCGGGGGTGGTGCAAACCAGGTGGGTGCCGCCTGCAGGCAGCGTCTCGATCGCGCTGATCGAGACCTTGGCGGTCAGGCAGTGCTGGGTCACCGCGGCTTCGGCCAAGGCGATGTTCATTGCGCGGCTCATGCGTGATCTCCGGCGTAAGCGGGAGCACGGACGGGCTCTCAGCCACCCGTGCCTACGAGGGGTTACGGCGGGTGGTGAAATCGATATAGGGACTTTTCGCGAAAATGTAAGCCGTGAGCGGCGGGCGAGCCCTTGGCGCGTTAACCTAAAATTGAGGACCTTGGCGGCAGAAATGCGCGGGTTTGGGCATTGTGGCGCTCCGGCTCCGGCAACCTTGCCCTTGCATCATTCGCTTACCCCTGGGGCGCTATCCTGCTGGTCATGGGGAAGATTGGCAGATCTTGGGGATGGGGGCTGGCAAGCGGCGCCTTCGGGTTGGGCTTGATCGCGGTGCTGGGCGCGCCGTGGCCTGCAGATGGGGTGGCGGCGGCGGCGCCGGTCGCTGGTGCGCCCACCATCTCCCCCGATCCGGCCGTCTCCCCCGATCAGGCCGTCTCCCCCGATCGCCCCGCTCCCGGCTTCTCGCTGCGCTGCCGCCAGGAAGTTGCAGAGCCGGGCTTCGTCCTGCTCGGATCGGACCAGCTCTCCTCCGCCGCCCACAGCGCGACGCGTGCAGGCATAGCCTGCGAGATGCATCCGGCGACAGGGTAGCAAGCCACACTTGCGGTGCTGGCCGCAGGGTGGCACCCCCCCCGCATTGGCCAGGTTGCGCCGCGGGAACCCAAACACCATGACCGGACCGATCGTCCAAACCGCATCCGGCCAGATCGAAGGCTTGATCGAACACGGCGTCCGCCGCTGGCTGGGGGTGCCCTATGCCCGGGCCGAGCGCTTTGCCCCGCCGCTGCCGGTCGCGCCCTGGCCCGATGTGCGCCCCGCCACTGTCTATGCTGCCCAGTGCCCGCAGCAGTTGGGCGGCAAGGTCCGGCCGGAGGTGCTGGACAGCGACGATTATTGCGAGGACTGCCTGTCGCTCAACGTCTGGGTGCCCAACGCCGCATGCACAAGCCCGCGCCCGGTGCTGGTGTGGATCCACGGCGGGGCGTTCCTGGCGGGGAGCACCAATCCCTATGACGGCGCCGCGCTGGCCCGCGAAGGCGGGATCGTGGTGGTGACCATCGCCTATCGCCTGGGCGTGCTCGGCTGGGTCAACTTCGGCGAGGCGCTGGGCTTGCCCATGATCCCGTCCAACCTGGGGCTGCGTGACCAGATCGCGGCGCTCGAATGGGTCCGCGACAATATCGCGGCGTTCGGCGGCGATCCGGGGCGAGTGACGCTGGGCGGGCAGTCGGCGGGCTCGCTGGCGGTGTCGCTGCTGATGCTGTGCCGCCGCGCCTGGCCGCTGTTCCATGGCGCGTTGTTGCAAAGCGGGGCGCAGAGCCTGATCCACGAACGCGACCGCAGCCTGGAGGACGCCCGCGCCTTTGCGCGCGAACTCGACCTCGACCAGGGCGCGCTTGAGCGGCTGACGACAATGCCGGTAAGCGAATTGCTCGCCGCGCAGGCCGCGATCGGCAAAGCCATGGCCAGCGGCATTCCCGCCGCGCCGTGGTTCGACGGCGACCTGCTGCCCGCCTCGCTCGACGCCGCGATGCGCGCACCGCTCGCCCCGGTGCCGGTGATGGCCGGCGCGACGGCCGAGGAAATCCGCCTGTTCGACCTGCTCCCCGGGCATATCCTGCCCAGCCGCTGGGACGAACTGGAGACACTGCTGCGGCTGCAATTGCCGGGCGAACAGGCGGCGCGGATCGTCGCGGCCTATCCCCGGACCAAGCAGGGGCGGCGCGCGCTGGCCTCCGACCTGAGCTTTGCGATGCCGACGCGCAACTTCGCCGAGCGCCAGGCCACGCAGAATGCGGAGTCGCGACAGGCCAGGGTCTGGTACTATCGCTTCGATTACAGCCACCCGATTGCCGGGCCGACCCACGGCCTCGACCTGCTGCTGTTCTGGCCCTTCGCCGGGTTCAAGATGGCCTTCTTCCGCGGCGGGGCCAACCGGGGCAAGCGCAAGGCGCTGGGCGAGCGGATGCGCATCGACGTGGCGCGGTTCGTGGCAGAGGGCGATCCGGGTGGCGGCTGGCCTGAATATACGGTGCCCACGCGCGCAGTGAAGGTTTACGACTTGGCCGACCGGATCGAGCACAATCCCGACGCCGTGCGCTTCGCCGCCTGGGGCGGGCACGATGTCAGCCCGGGCAAGGCGCGGGGCTAGGATTGATCGCCGCAACTCAAGAACGGAAGTGTGCTTGGGCCAGTCGGTTAGAACGATTGCCTGCGCCATGGCCCGCGCATAGCGTTGCACGGTTACCTTAGCACCAGCTGCGGCGGAAGCCTTGCCACGGCTCGGCCAGGCCTTCGCGGACCAGCTCGGCGCCCAGGCTCTGGCCTTGCCGCTCGACCGTGCGGAGCAAGCGCCCATAGCGATCCCGGTCACGCCAGCCACCCCCCAGGGTGATCGGCCCCTGGTTGAGCAAGGCAATCAGGCGGCGGGTCGCCGCCTCACCCAGCGCCAGTTCGGCCGGGCATTGGGCGCCGTGGGTCTCGGGCGCGTTGATATCCTCGATCCGGATCTTCTCGCCAGCCAGCCAGAAGGTGTCGCCATCGACGACGCACGTGTTGCGGGGAGCGCCAGTGCACAAGGCAAAGGTCGCGGCGAGCAGGGTGAGGGGAAGTGCCATGCGCGCCAAGGTGGCGCGCCGGGGGGGTTAGCGAGTATCGGGGTAAGACCGCGAATTTGTCCAAAATGGAGCTTTAGCACACGAAAATACGGCATTTTTGACAAATTACTGCCCTAAAAAGGCAACTGCGAACGACGCTTGATTCACGCTGCCGAACCGAGTTGGCCACACCTGACAACAGGGGGGGGCTATGCGTAACTTGAAGACTTTGGGGTCATTGGCGGAGTTGATGCTGGCATCCACCGCGCCCGCTGCACTTGCCCACCCGGCGCAGGCGACAGATCAGTCGGGGCATCGCAATGGCGGCGGGAGTGGCGAGGGAGATACGCCTGCCAGCAGTTTCGGGGGGATTCGTTCGAGATCGAGCCGGCTCAAAGTCCCATGGCGACGAGTGCCTTAGTCCACGTCAAAATCAGCACGTCGCGCGCTGTTATTGGCAGCGTTGGGATAGGCGCCATTTTCGTAGGCGATTACGACGTTTTCCGGGGCTACGAGGGGAAGGACTGGCAGCTTGCGGATAGCGGCAATGGGCGAAAAAGCGCTACTGCCGTGGTGCAGCCCACCTATCCCAATCCGGGATGCTTAAGTGACCCACATCCTCGTCAGATCGTGATGATCAAGTTCCAAGACAAAGCGGGATGGCACAGCGAAATCCATCTCGTGCCGTTCACTTGGCTCGATAACTATCCGAGCGATACCTCGAGATGCCACCCGCCCCAATAAAAGGCAGCAACAACCAGCCCGGCCCCTAAAGCCTCAGGAACAGCCCCGCCAGTGCCGCGCTCATCAGGTTGGACAGGCTTCCCGCCAGCAGTGCGCGCAAACCCAGTCGGGCGATCACCGGGCGCTGGTTGGGCGCCAGGCCACCGGTCACCGCCATCTGGATCGCGATCGAGCTGAAGTTGGCGAAGCCACACAGCGCAAACGTGACAACAGCGAGGGTTTGCTCCGACAAGCCCTGCGCGTGGCCCAGATCGATGAAGGCGACAAACTCATTCAGCACCAGTTTGGTCCCGAAAAAGCTCCCCGCACGCAAAGCCTCGGGCCAGTCGGGCGCGCCGAGCAGGTAGAAGATCGGGGAAAATACGTAGCCCAGGACCATCTGGAACGACAGTTCGGGATGACCGAACCAGCTGCCGATCCCGCCGACAATGCCGTTGGCCAGCGCCACCAGTGCGACGAACGCCAGGACCATCGCGCCAACCGCGACCGCCAGCTTGACCCCGGTCTGCGCCCCTTGCGAGGCGGCCATGATGATATTGGCTGGGCGTTCTTCCTCCAGCTCCACCGCGATCGGCTCGATTGTCGCCGGGTCATGCGGGTTGGGTAGCGCCCGGCCGCCTTCGTTGACCTCGGCGGCAATGGCCTCGGCTTCGGCGCGGGTGGCGGGGGAATCGATGCGGAGCACGCGAGGATCGGGCATCATCAGCTTGGCCATGACGATCCCGCCGGGCGCCGACATGAACGCGGCGGCGACCAGGAAATCGATGCGAATGCCCATGCTGGCATAGGCCGCCAGGATCGTCCCCGCGACCCCGGCCATGCCCACCGTCATCACGCAGAACAGTTGCGAAGGCGTCAGCGCGGCAAGGTAGGGCCGGATCACCAGCGGCGATTCGCTTTGTCCGACAAAGATGTTGGAAGCCGCGCACAGGCTCTCAACCTTGCTGATCCCGGTAATCTTTTCCAGCCCGCCGCCGATCCAGCGGATCACCAACTGCATCACCCCGATGTAATAGAGGATCGAGATCAACGCGGCGAAGAAGATGATCACCGGCAGGGCGGAAATGGCGAAACTGGTCCCGCCGATCTCGGGCTTGGCCAGCGAACCGAACAGGAAGTCGACCCCGGCCTTGGCATAGCCCAGAAGATTGCTGACCCCGCGGGCGACGCCCTGCAGGGCAATGTTGCCTGGCGGGAAATAAAGCACCAGCGCGGCAAACCCAGCCTGCAGCGCAAATGCTGCGCCGACCACCCGCAGGCGGATCGCACGCCGATCGCTCGACAGGGCACAGGCGATCGCCAGGATCAGCACCATGCCCAGCAGGCTCAGGACGATATGCATCGGCGGACTTCCCCTCGCGACCGGTTTCAGTGGTTCCTAGTTGCGCGCGGCGGATGCGCCTAGCGAAAATGTCCGGCGGACCGAGCAAGTCCAACAGGCCCAGACCACTTCCCACACCCGCCCCGCCTCGCTAAGCTCTGGCGATGGATCAGACAGGACACCCAATCCCGCGCTCGCTGTTGTTCTTCGCGCTGTTCTATGGCGGGATGGTCACCATTGGCGGCGTTCTTGGAGCAAAGCAGGTGGCGCTGGGGCAACTGGCGGTGGAAGCGGGGATCTTCCCGTTCCTGACGCTGGTGGGCATATCGAGCGGGATCGCCGAGCTGCATGGCAAGGAAACTGCCAACTGGCTGGTGCGCTTTGGCTTCGCCCCGCTGGTGGCCGCAATCCTGCTGACCTTCTTCGTGCTCCAGCTGCCGACCGACCCGGGCATGTACCCGCCGGCCAAGGAAGCTTTCCCGATCATCCTGGGGCAAAGCTGGCGGATGATGGCCGCCGGCATCCTCGCTTACGGCACCTCGGTCACGCTCAACGTCTGGATTTTCAGCAAGCTGCGCAGCGGTGTGCGCTTTGCCGCAGTGCGCGGGTTCATCGCCGCAGCGCTGTCGCAGATCGTCGACACTTTGATCTTCATCTCAATCTCGTTTATCGGCGTGCGCCCGATCATGGACCTGATGCTCGGCCAGATGCTGGCCAAAGTCGTGCTGTCGGCCGTGCTGGTGCCCGCGATTATCTGGGTAGTGGTCAAACTTGGACGGCGGCTGGATGGCGACGCGGCAACGCCAAAGTTGTAATTCCGCGCATCCTTCGCCAAAGCCGCGCCATGTCCAGTTCGCCCTCCACCGATCCGCTGCCAGCCAATCCATATTTGGCCAAGGCGGAAACGCTGATCGAGGCGTTGCCGTACCTGCAGCGCTATGCCGGTTGCACCTTCGTGGTGAAGTACGGCGGCCACGCGATGGGTGATCCCGAGCTGGCGCGCGATTTTGCCGAGGACGTCGTGCTGCTCAAGGCAGTCGGGATCAACCCGGTGGTGGTCCACGGCGGCGGACCGCAGATCGGGGCGATGCTCAAGAAACTTGGCGTCGAATCGCGCTTTGTCGACGGCCTGCGAGTGACCGACAAGGCCACCGCCGAGGTCGCCGAGATGGTTTTATCGGGCGCCATCAACAAGGAGCTGGTCGGCTGGATTGCCGGTGCCGGGGGCAAGGCGATCGGCATTTCGGGCAAAGACGGCGGGCTGGTTTACGCCCGCAAGGTCACCCGCACGGTCAAGGACCCCGATAGCCAGATCGAGCAGGCGGTCGACCTTGGCTTCGTCGGCGAGCCCGAGACGGTCGACATTACGCTTCTGGAAACTGTCTGCGCTGCGGGAATGATCCCGGTGATTGCGCCGATCGCAGCGGGCAGGGACGGCCACACTTACAACATCAATGCCGACACCATGGCCGGAGCCATTGCCGCCGCGCTGGGCGCCAAACGGCTGTTCCTGCTGACCGATGTCACCGGGGTGCTCGACAAGGCTGGCACCCTGCTCACCGACCTGACCCCGGCGGACATCGCCCGGTTGCAGGCGGACGGCACGATCAGCGGCGGGATGATTCCCAAGCTGGAAACCTGCGTTCATGCGGTCGAGGCCGGGTGCGAGGCGGCAGTGGTACTCGACGGGCGGGTGCCGCACGCAATGCTGCTGGAATTCTTCACCGCCCACGGCGCCGGAACGCTGATCCGCAAGGGTTAGGGAACCCCTAAGTAATCGGGAACCCCGCCCCGCTTCAGGCGTCCCCTCAACGATGCGGAGCGCAATTCTTGGCGGGTTCGTGACCCTGGCGCTGGCCTCGCATAGCGCATGTGATCGCTCGTCGCAATTCCACGCTGCCGCCACGCCCGAAGCTCCGCCAACCCAGATGGCCCTCGCTGGATCGGTGCTCGACACCGCAGCACTGACCCAGACTACGGACCCAGCGCGCGTGTTGCGGTTCTATGGCAGCGCGATCGAGGCGCAGGCCTGGGATGTGGCGGCACGCGTCTGGGGCGAAGGTAGCGGCATGACCGGGGCCCAGCTGGCTTGGTTTTATGGCCCCGCGCGCAAGACCTTGCGCTTCGGCACCGGTACTGCCGAGGGCGCGGCGGGCTCGCTCTATTACGAAACCTCGATCACCCAGCGCGACGAGACGGGCGTGGTGGTGCGCAAGGGCACGATCACCCTGCGCCGGGTCAACGATGTCGACGGCGCTACCCCCGCGCAACTGCGCTGGCATATCGAGCGCAGCACGCTGGAGCGGGCGCCCACCTAGAACCCCCTTCCCCAAAGCCCCTGCACTCGGCTATCAGCCCGCATTGTTTCCGGGGAAGGTGCGCGCAGATGCTGTTCATGACGCTGTTCGAGATTGTCGGTTACCTGATCAACATCGTAGTGGTGATCGTGATCGTCCAATTCGTGCTGAGCCTGCTGATCTCGTTCAACGTGGTCAACACCCACAATGAATTTGTCGCCGCGATCTGGAAGGCGGTCAACGCGATCCTCGAGCCGATCTTGCGCCCCGTGCGCCGGATCATGCCTGATACCGGATCGATCGACTTATCGCCGATGGTGCTGATTGTCGGATTGACGATCATCCAGATCGTGCTCAAGAACCTCGCCTACGCCACCATTTCGTGAGCCAGGCTGAACTGATCGACGGCAAGGCCTTTGCCCTCGCCCTGCGCGAGCGGGTCGCCGTCCACGCCGCCGCGTTCGAGCGCGCCGCCGGGCGCAAGGCCGGGCTAGCGGTGGTTCTGGTGGGCGAGGATCCGGCCAGCCAGGTCTATGTCCGCAGCAAGCACAAGGCGACACTGGAAGCGGGCATGGCCAGTTTCGAGCATCGTCTGGACGCCCAGACAAGCCAGGCCGAACTGGAGGCGCTGGTCGAAACGCTCAATGCCGATCCGCTGGTCGACGGCATCCTCGTCCAACTGCCCCTGCCCGGCACTCTTGACGAACAGGCAGTGGTCGCACGGATCAGCCCGGACAAGGACGTCGACGGCCTGACTCCGCTTAGCAGCGGGCGCCTCGCCCTCGGCCTGCCCGGCCTGGTGCCATGCACCCCGCTGGGCTCGCTGATGCTGCTCAAGGAGCGCCTGGGCAGACTGTCCGGGCTCGATGCGGTCGTCATCGGCCGCTCGATCCTGGTGGGCAAGCCGATGGCACAATTGCTGCTCGCTGAGAGCTGCACCGTCACCATCGCCCACAGCCGCACCCGCGACTTGCCCGACGTCGTCCGCCGCGCCGACATCGTGGTCGCCGCCGTGGGCCGTCCGGAACTGGTCAAAGGCGACTGGCTCAAGCCTGGCGCGACGGTAATAGATGTCGGGATCAACCGGGTTCCCGCCAATGGGCCAGGCTCCGAGCCGGGCAAAACGCGGCTGGTCGGCGATGTCGACATGGCCTCGGCCAGAGCAGTAGCGGGCGCGATCACCCCGGTCCCGGGCGGGGTCGGGCCAATGACCATCGCGGTGCTGCTGCGCAATTGCCTGGTCGCAGCCTATGCCAACGCGGGTGTGGCGCTGGCGCCGGAGGCGCTGTAAGCCTCTCATCCATGCACATGTTAAAAACCGGCTTGGCACTGGCGGCCAGCCTCGCTCTCGCTGCCTGTTCGGGCGAGCCGCACATGGCTGAGCCGATGCTGCGTCCTGCCGCCAATCCCAGCGCAGTGATCGCGGCCGAGCTGGCCTTTGCCCAGCTGGCGCAGGACAAGGGGCAATGGACCGCCTTCCGCGCAACCGCGACGCCCGATGCGGTGATGTTCCAGCCGACGATGATCCTCGCCCAACCCTGGCTCAAGGGCCGCGCCGATCCGGCCAGCGCGGTAAAATGGCAACCGCATCAGGTGTGGTCGAGCTGCGACGGCTCAGTTGCGATCTCGCACGGCGCCTGGCAGCGCGGGCCGGGCCGCAGCGGCTATTTCACCACGGTCTGGCAGCGCCAGCGCGACGGCGGCTACAAGTGGGTGTTCGACCATGGCGACAGTCTGGCCCTGCCGCTCGACGCACCTGAGATGATCGCCGCCAAGGTTGCCGATTGCCCCAAACGCGCGCGCGGCGTTCCCCCCAAATACAGCCCAGCCGTTGCCTCTCCGTTCAATCCGAGGGAACGCTCGGTCACATCGGATGACGGCACATTGGCCTGGACCATCACTGCCGAGCCAAATGGCGCGCATAATTTCTCTGCCGAGATGCGCCAGGACGGGGTGATGCAGCAGATCGTGATCGAAGAAGTCGCGGCGCCCGAGGGCTGATCGGCGATGCTCGACCTGTTCCTCTCGGCCTTCGTCGCCCTGTTCGTGGTGATCGATCCACCGGGCTGCGCGCCGATCTATGCCGGGCTGACCAGCCGCGCGAACCGCCGCCAGGCGACCTCCATGGCGATCCGCGCCAGCACCATCGCCACGCTGATCCTGCTGGTCTTCGCGCTGTTCGGCGCGCCGTTGCTGAACGCGCTGCATATCGAACTCAACAGTTTCCGCATCGCTGGCGGGATCATGCTGTTCCTGATTGCGCTCGACATGGTCTTCGAAAAGCGCACCCAGCGCCGCGAGGAGCGCGCCGAAAAGATCCGTGCCGCCAACGACCTGACGCCCGAGGTCGAGGACGTCTCGGTCTTCCCCATGGCCATGCCGATGATCGCCGGACCCGGCTCGATCGCCACGATCATGCTGCTGATGGCCAAGGCCCAGGGGACCGAGCAGGTTCTGACGATCCTGGCGGCATTGCTGGCGGTGATGGCGCTGACTTTGGTGGCGCTTGCTGCTGCCGGGCCGCTGATGAAGCTGCTTGGCACCAAGGTGGAGGCAGTGATTACGCGGGTGCTGGGGGTACTTCTGGCGGCCCTGGCAGCGCAGTATGTGATCGACGGGTTGCGGGCAGTGCTGGCCGGTTAACGAGGTGGGCGTTTGCGATGACCTAACCCAATGCCCCTACTGCAACGTCACACTCGGGTCCTCGCTATCCCGCAGCCCAAAGAACTGCATGAGCTGGATCAGTAGCTCGCACCGGGCATTAACGTCATCCGCCTCGAGCAAAGCCTGCTTGGCTGCGGCATCGAACGGGGCGATCTGCGAGACGCCGTTGATCAGCGCTAAGTCATCGAGCCGCTGGACCGATTCCCAGTCCACCCGATAGCCCTGCGCATCGGCGAAGCGTTTGGCCTCGCGCTCAAACCCGGCGCGCTCGACCGGGGCGAGGAACTGGTTGGGCGCTTCGGGCAGCAATTCGGCTTCGATCTGGCGAAAAGGTGTGGTCACCGGTAGCTCGCGCAGCACCTTGAACCGGGCCTGGCCTTCAAGCACCACATTAAAGCGCCCGTCTTCCAGCGCCTCGACCTCGCCGATGTGGCCCAGGCAGCCGACCGAGAACAGCGGCGCGTCGTCGCTGCTGCGCTGCGGCTGGATCATCCCGATCAGCCGGTCGCGCGCCAAGGCATCGGTGATCATCGAGCGATAGCGCGGCTCGAACACGTGCAGCGGCAGTTGCAGCCCCGGATAGAGCAGCGCCCCGGCCAGAGGGAAGATCGAGACGCGGGTGCGATCGCCGGACATCAGAAAAGCTCCATTAGCCGAACAGAACCGTCGACAGCCGCCGCCGGGTCGCGGCAACCCAGCCGTCCTCCAGCCCGATAGCCTCGAACATCTGGAGCAGCTTGGTCCGCGCCGCGCCTTCGTTCCACGCGCGATCGGCGGCGACCATCCGCAGCAGGGTATCGGCCGCAGCATCGCGTTCACCTGCGGCAAAGGCCGCTCCGGCAAAAGCGAACTGCGCATCCATGTCCGCTGGACGCTCGGTCGCGGCAGCGCGCAGCACTGCCAGCTCGCCCGGGTCCGGAGCATCGCGCGCCAGGGTCAGGGCGGTTCGCGCCCGTTCGATGACGGGATCCTTGGCGAGCTCCGGATCGATCGCATCGAGCGCGGCCTGGGCTTCCCCGGTGCGGCCTGCAAGAGTCAGCCCGCGCACCAGCCCGGCATGGGCAGCGGCGTTTTCCGGAGCGAGCTCGACGATCTGGGCGAATATCCCCGCCGCGCGCTCGCCATCGCCCGCGGCCAGTACCTCATCGCCCATCGCCAGCAGCGGCGCCACATCCTGTACCGGATCGGCCCCGCCCGATGCCACCGGCAGCTTTTCCAACAGCTGGTCGAGCATTGTCTTGAGCTGGCTTTCGGTGCGCGCCGCGGTCAGGTCGGCGACCGGCTGCCCCTGGAACATCGCAAAGACCGTGGGGATCGAGCGCACCTGGAACTGCGCGGCGATAAACTGTTCCTCGTCGACATTGACCTTGGCCAGAATCACGCCCTGGTCGGCATATTCGGCCGCGACCTTTTCCAGCAGCGGGGTCAGCGCTTTGCATGGCCCGCACCATTCGGCCCAGAAATCGAGGATCACCAGGCTGGTCATCGACGGCTCGACGATCTCCTTGCGAAAACGCTCGACGGCTTTTTGCTCGTCGATATTGAGGCCGTGACTTGCCAAGGGGTGCTCCATCGGGATGGTTTTTGTGTAGCTCCCAATGTGGCGTTTCGTGGGCGTTTGTGAAGGGTATAACTTCGTCCGTTTCGGCGAGCGCCGCTGCTTTGCCCGCGGCGATTTTCTCCTTGCCGGGCGCGAAAGCCAATGCTAACCGCCCGCCTCTCCCCGACCTGCAGCGCCTTCGCGCCGCAGGAACGAACGTTCGAGCGGGCGTAGCTCAGGGGTAGAGCACAACCTTGCCAAGGTTGGGGTCGAGGGTTCGAATCCCTTCGCCCGCTCCATTTTTGTTAGGAAAATCAATACACTCGGGCGGCACTGAAAGGCCGCTTTGAAGTGATTTTCGCTGTGGCGTCCACCCGGCGTCCACCGCAACGGGCAGTTCAGCGCACAATTAGAGTCTTTTGGTGGGGAAGGCCTTCCCCTGAGCCGGAGCCGCTGCACTGTCTCCGGCTACCCCTTCTGCGGGGACACCCCGCAACGCCCCGGAAAGCGGAGCGGGGCTGTTGC
>JAYWBP010000100.1:0-34562 GCA_043781375.1 Novosphingobium sp. | reverse complement strand
CAACCGCTCCCGCTCGACGATACATGGACCAACTGGATGTGGATGAAGAGCTGGTATTGACGATCAATGCGCACATCAGGGCGGTTTAGCAGGATGCTGGAACGCGTTTCGTCTGATGAACCGACAAGGACCGGCAGATTTTGCCACCCTTTGGCGGCAAAGGGTTATGCTCTCATCGTCATTCCTTGGTCTGTGCGATGAGACCATAACCCTCCATTGTTTCATACCGGAAACCTGTTTCATTGCTGCTGACGGGGAACTGATGGGAACATCATGGCCGCCCCGCTGTTGATGAAGAATCAACGAACCACCATGATTGGAAAATCCCATGCGCAAGTTACTGATTTTAGCAGGAGCCGCCTCGATCCTTGCGCTGCCCGTTGCCGCAGTGGCCAAGGATCCCGGCGGTGGCGGGCATGGACAAGGTCATGACCGGTACGAGGAGCGCGCTGGCGACTCTGACCGATACGATCGCCATGACCGTGGCGATCGCGGCAACGGCTATCGACACGGTTGCCCGCCGGGACTTGCCAAGAAGCACAGCGGCTGCCTTCCCCCGGGGCAAGCTTGGCGCATCGGCCAGCGGGCGCCCTGGAGCAATGATCGCTATGTCGATTACCGCACCCTCCCGTCCTACTATCGCGACCACTATGCTTACAGTTCGACTCAGCGGTACTATTACTCAGGCGATCGCGTTTACGTCATCGACCCCACGACCCAGTTGATCCGCAGCATCGTCAATATTCTGCGATAGACTCGACGTGAAGCAGCGTTTCGGTCAGCTTTGCAACCGTGCGCCTATTGCTGCTTACGAAAGGGGCGGCCCGACGGTCGCCCCTTGCAAAGTCCGACCGCATTTTTTCATTTCAGGGCGGGTGGCATCACCGAGCTGGTGGGTTCGGCCAGGGACGATTCACGCGGACCGACTGAGCCGAGTGCTTTGGATAGAGAAATGCAGGTATCCTGGCTCAGGCGAGTTTGGGTGATGTTTGAGTGGCGCCCGGCGAACCAACCGCATTAAGCCTGAATACATTGATAAGTAACGGTTTCAATTGATATGCACAAGCCTTCGTAATCGGGCGAGCAAAGAGCTGTCCTTTTGAACGGAGCGACGTCGGAACGGTCCCAGAAACCACTCGTTGGAGAGCGGTATCACAATGGAGACGAAATCATGACTTTCAAGCAAACTCTGGCGACCGGCCTGGCCGCAGCCCTCTTCGCGCTACCCACCGCCGCTTCGGCCGAAGGCAATACCGCCCTGGCGCGCAAGGCCATCGCCGCGGCCCAGGCCAAGATCGACGCAGTCAACATCGTCGGTGCAGCGGGCGATGCTCCCCGACTCTATGCCGAGGCGGTCAGGGAACTCCGCATTGCTCAGGACGAGCTGAATCATCATGCCAAGCTCGATGCGGTGCGCGACGCGACCCACGCGTCCGAGCTTGCGGACCAGGCGCTCGCCGCCTCGCAGCGCGCACGGATCAACGATCAGCGCTCGGCGACCGAAGCCGCGCAGGATCAGGCCGCCCAGGCCAATGCCCGCGCCGCCGATGCGCAGGCCGCCGCCGCCCGTGCGCAAGCCGACGCCGCTGCCGCGCGCTCTGCGCCACCGGTGATCGTCCAGGTCCCGGTCGCGGTCCCCGCCGCAGCCCCCGCCGCTGCGCCCTCCACCACGACGGTCAGCACGACCACCACCGACGAGCACGCCGCAGCCCCGACGCACCGTCGCATAGTTCACAAGGCTGCGCATCGCCACAGCCGCTCGGTCCGGCACACAGTCCACACAACGGCAACCGTCACAACGCATTAGAAGATGCAGCGGGCAGTCCTGGTAAGGACTGCCCGCTTCCGCGATGACGGCCCCTCTGAAATAACGTCTGATCAAGGCGGCTTGGTCCGGTCGTTGTCCGGTGTGGGCGTCCAGGAGCTTGGCAAGTATAATTGGTTATTTGATCGAGCCCGCCTGGTTGCCGAGTCTCAGCGTTGATGAGACTACCTTGCCGCTGCACTTCGACCGGCAACAAATGGCCCGCATCCGGGCGAGTTTGCCGGGATGGGAGACGTACACAAAATCCTGCCGTGCGCTTGAAACTTGCGAGGTGTGCGGTTCAGGGCGTAAGTTTTGTTTGGGTCGCTCCAGGAGTGCCGCAATGTCTATGGTTCGAAGGTTTGCCCTGGGGGCCGCTGCGGTCCTTGCATTGGCTTACAATCCTGCCTTTCCGCAGGACGCGCATAACCATGCCCAGCCCGCTCCGCGACCAACGTTGTCCGCCTGGGCGCGGGGGGCGCAACTGTTCGAGGGGCTCGGAACCTTTCACCGAACTGTCTCGACCTCTTCTCTGGAGGCCCAGCGCTATTTCGATCAGGGCATGCGGTTCATCTGGGCTTTTAACCACGACGAGGCGACAAGGTCGTTCGCTCGGGCCGCCCAGATCGATCCCGGCTGCGCGCTTTGCTACTGGGGTGTCGCACTTACTTTAGGCCCTAACTACAACATGCCCACGATGGCCGAGGCGCGGGCGCGTGTCGGCTGGGAGGCGCTCGGCAGGGCGCGGGTCAAGGCGGCGAAAGCCACGCCGGTCGAGCGGGCGCTCATATCTGCGCTGGCAAACCGCTTTGCCGGACCCGCACCGCTCGATCCTGCAAACAGTGCGCCCCGCTTGAAGGCATACGTTGCGGCAATGCGCGCGGTCGCCAAGCGATTTCCACACGATAACGACGTGCAGACACTTTTTGCCGAAGCGCTGATGAACACCAATCCCTGGAAACTGTGGAATGCCGACGGTTCGCCCGGACCTGGAACGCCGGAGATCGTCGCAACGCTCAGGCACGTGCTGGCGGCCGATCCAAGCCATCCTGGCGCGAACCATTATCTGATCCACGCCGTGGAGGCGTCAAAGAATCCGGAAGTTGCGCTACCATCCGCCGAAGCGCTCAAGGCCATGATGCCTGGCGCTGGCCACCTTGTGCACATGCCGTCACACATCATGCAGCGCGTTGGACGTTACGAGGAAGCCGCCCAAGCCAATCGCCTCGGTGCGGCTGCCGATCTAGCCTATCTGAAGAAGACCGCGCCGCCCGATTATTATCCGATGTATCTGGTGCACAATTACCAGTTTCTCGCTTTCGCCGCGGCAATGGAAGGGCGATCGGCCGAGGCCATCTCGGCGAGCCGCGCCGCGCGCGCGGCCATGCCCGATGCCATGCTTTTGGTTATGCCGGGACTGGATTGGTCGATCGGCTATGTGTACGATGCGCTTATCCGCTTCGGACGTTGGGATGATATGCTGCACGAGGCGGCTCCGGACCCCCGTCTCGGCGGCCTGGCTATCGCGTTCCACCAGGCCCGCGCGACGGCGCTTGCTGCCACTGGTCGGACAACCGAAGCGGAGCGGGAGCTTGCCACCTCTCAAGCACTGATGGCAACGGTGCCAAGCGACGCTGTCCAGGGGATGAATACCGCGCAATCCGTCTACGAGATCGGGCAACGCAAGGCTACCGCTCGCTTGGCGGCAGCCATGGGTGACTATGCCACGGCAATTCCGTTGCTGCGCCAGGCGTCGGTGCGGGAGGACAAGCTGGCGTACAACGAACCGGAGGATGTTTTCTTCCCTGTTCGTCACGTGCTGGGTGCGATGCTGCTTGATGCTGGTCGACCGACCGAAGCGGAAACCGTTTTCCGCGAAGATCTAAAACGGCACCCGAAGAACGGCTGGGCTCTTGCCGGTTTGAAGGCCGCTCTCGCGGCGCAACGGCGCGAGCAAGAAGCTGTCTCGATAAACCTTCAATTGCGTGAGGCATGGGCGAATGCGGATCGCAAGATTGACCAAGCCGCGTATTAGGGTTTGCCTGACGAGTGCGGATTTCGACCAGCTGAATCGCCGGGAGATCCCCACGAGGTTGAAAGTCTGATTCACAATGCAGGCTGGGATATGGCGGCCAGAATGGATGGGGGGATGCGTTGCCATTCGGCGGCTGTGCGGTTTGGCGTGGCACGCAAAAAAAGCTTGTCTTGAGCTTCGCCGAAAGGACCGGCCCCGCTTTCCCCATGGGCATCGCAAGACGACCACCTTGGTCGCGGAGTTGCGAACGACCGGAATGGTTGCGCCGATGGTCCTCAACGGGCCGATCGACGGCGACTGGGTTGAGGCCTATGTCCGGCAGGTGCTGGTAGAAGCCGTGCCCGTCCAGCTTGCCCACGTCGCCGACGTGCAGCCAGCCGCCGCAACGCATTTCGACGGTGGCGAGGTTTTTGGCGACAGTTACTTTCGTAAACTTCGGCAGCAAGGATTCCATGCACGAGGCGTGTCAGCGCCCCTCGAACACGGGCTTGCGCTTCTCGACAAAGGCCTGGAGCGCCTCGCGATGATCGCGCGTGGCATGGACCAGGGGCTGCATTGCCGCCGAGACATCGAGCACGCGCTCAAGCGTCGAATCCTGAGCGATCGTCATCAGCCGCTTGGTTAGCCGGACGGCCTGGGGCGGATTGACCGCGATGCGCGCGGCCAGCCGCAGCGCCGCGGGCAGCAGGTCGTCATCCTCGACAACCTGCGAAACAAGACCCCAGGCAAGCGCGGTCTCGGCCGAAATCGCATCGCCGGTAAAGGCCATTTCCCGGGCGCGTGACTGGCCGATCGCCCGGGGCAGCAGCCAGGCACCGCCATCGCCGGGCACCAGTCCGACTTTCACGAAGCTTTCCGAGAAACTGGCACTGCGACCAGCGATGCGGATATCGCACATACAGGCGACATCGCACCCGGCACCCACTGCCGGGCCATTGACTGCGGCGATGATCGGGACCTCGAGCCGTTCGAACGCAAGCGGCACGCGCTGGATTCCGGTCGTGTACCACTCGCGATTTTCGATCGGCGGCGCATCGGCATTTCCGCCCGGCGCCGCCATGGCCTTCAAGTTCCCGCCCGACGAAAACGCTGTGCCGGCACCCGTGAGGATCGCGACGCGAACGGACTTGTCCCGGTTCATGCGGTCGAACGCCTCCACCAAGCCTTCGATGACGGCGGGTTCGGTCACGGGATTGCGCAGTTCCGGCAGATCGAGCGTCAATACCACGACGTGACCATCCTGCTTATAGCGTACGGCTGATTGCGGGTTCACGTTTTTGTCCCCTTTTAGGTTCTGCTTCATCCCATCGTCAGTCCACGATCCGGTGGCTCGCGGCAAGGGGGGTGAAAGGAAACTGCCCTTGTCGAAATCATCGCTGAACACGGACGTGCACCGCGCTGCCACCGTCCGCATCTTTCCAGCTTCGCTTGCCCCGCCTTTGGCCCGTCTGTAGAGGCCGCCGCGAAGCTCAGCCCGATTTTCAGAGGAATCCCCAGTGGCCGCCCAATACGCCTATGTCATGAAGGGCATGACCAAGACTTTCCCCGGCGCGCCCAAGCCGGTGCTGTCGAACATCAGCCTGCAATTTTACCAGGACGCCAAGATCGGCATCGTCGGCCCCAACGGCGCGGGCAAGTCGACCTTGATGAAGATCATGGCCGGGATCGACACCGACTATACCGGTGAGGCCTGGCCGGGCGAGCATATCACCGTCGGCTACCTACCGCAGGAGCCCGAACTCGACCTGAGCAAGAACGTCCTGGAAAACGTCAAGGACGGCGCGCGCGAGACGGCGGATCTGGTCGATCGCTTCAACGAAATCTCGATGTTGATGGCCGATCCGCCCGAGGACGCGGACTTCGACGCGTTGATGGAAGAGATGGGTACGCTCCAGGAAAAGATCGACGCAGTCGACGGCTGGACGCTCGACAACCAGCTCGAGATCGCGATGGAAGCGCTGCGCTGTCCCCCGGGCGACTGGCCGGTGGACAATCTTTCGGGCGGTGAGAAGCGCCGCATCGCGCTGACTCGTCTGCTGATCCAGAAGCCCTCGATCCTGCTGCTCGACGAGCCGACCAACCACCTCGATGCCGAATCCGTACTATGGTTGGAGAACCACCTCGCCGCCTATGCCGGCAACGTCCTGATGATCACCCACGATCGCTATTTCCTCGACAACGTCGTCAACTGGATCCTCGAATTGGATCGTGGCAAGTACTTCCCTTACGAGGGCAATTATTCGACTTACCTGGAGAAAAAGGCCAAGCGGCTCGAGCAGGAAGATCGCGAGGACACCAGCCGCCAGAAGGCGATCAAGGATGAACTCGAATGGATCCGCCAGGGCCCCAAGGGTCGCCAGACCAAAAGCAAGGCCCGGATCAAGGCCTTCGACCAGCTCGTCGAATCGAGTGACAACCGCCCGATCGGCAAGTCGCAGATCGTCATCCAGGTGCCCGAGCGGCTCGGCGGCAAGGTGATCGAGGCCAAGGGGCTGAGCAAGGCATACGGCGACAAGCTGCTGTTCGAAGACCTGTCGTTCCTGCTCCCGCCGGGCGGAATTGTCGGGATCATCGGGCCCAACGGCGCGGGCAAGTCGACCTTGTTCAAGTTGATCACCGGGCAGGAACAGCCTGACGAGGGTACCATCGCGATCGGCGAGACGGTCCATCTGGGCTATGTCGACCAGAGCCGCGATCACCTCAATCCCAAGCATAACGTGTGGGAGGAAATCTCTGGCGGGCATGACTACATGAAGGTCAACAAGCAGGACATGAGCACGCGGGCCTACGTCGGCGCGTTCAACTTCAAGGGCACCGACCAGCAGAAGAAGGTCGGGCAGCTGTCAGGCGGCGAACGCAACCGCGTGCATATCGCCAAGATGCTCAAGACCGGCGGCAACGTCCTCCTGCTCGATGAGCCGACCAACGATCTCGATGTCGAGACCCTGCGCGCGCTGGAAGACGCGATCGAGAACTTCGCGGGTTGCGCGGTGGTGATCAGCCATGACCGCTTCTTCCTCGATCGCCTGGCGACGCACATCCTGGCGTTCGAGGGCAACAGCCACGTGGAATGGTTCGAGGGGAACTTCGACGCCTATGAAGAAGACAAACGCCGTCGGCTGGGCGATGCAGCGGATCGGCCGACCAGGCTGGCGTACAAGAAGCTGACTAGGTGACACTGGTTCTCCCTGACACCACGATCACGGATGCCATTGCGATTTATGCTACGATTGTGGCGACAGGTGCGCTCGCGTTGGAAATTAGACGCTGGTTTGAATCTGGACCAAGATTGATCCTCACCGTCATCGCTCAAGCAAACCTATTCGGTGGCCAGGTCGTAGATGAACATCTATATCTGTCCGTCGAATAACAAATCGTGGTGATAGGTCTATCACTATTACAAATTTATCGCTCCAGCAATTTCCAAATCTGTACCACAAATACCGGCATCGTAGTTCCCGTTCGTCAACAATTAATCAACTGGAAGGGCAATGGGGTAAACCTTTACCGCATGCCTTGGACCCTGGAACTGAATGGATGGGTATGGCTGCTTATGATGCGGAGCTGATTGAATGGGCCAAAACTGGAAAGATGGTTGCAGGGGATCATAGTTCTCATTCTCGTTGGCCGATCCAACAGCGAGTGAAATACGATTTTCCTGATCAGGTCCTCGCTGTGCGGGTGCGGATGGGATCGGACGACAGTTACGATTACAATCCCGCGGACCAGGCCGATGGCGTGTCAGCCCTCACCTTCGCCTTTGATCCGGTCGAAGTTGATAAGGTGCAACGGATCGTCCCAGACCAGCTCCGCCACTTCGAAGCTCAGACCATGCTTGGCCAGGTTGGATCGCGTCTTGTCAGGGTCCTATTCAAATCTCAGAATGTCGCGCCTATTGCCTGTTTATATGCACAATTTCGTCAATATATCATAGCTACCAACGCGCGCATCCCATTCACCCCCGCCTGCCCCAACATGAACGGCAGGCCTAACACCCGGTTCACCATCGCGACAGCGCGACTCGCCTATTCCAACAGTCATGGTCGCCGCCGATGGTGTGGCGCGTGAGGATGGAGATACGGCGATGGCCGTCAGGACTTTCTTGAGATCGAGCGGTCTGGCCGCCCTTGCGCTTGGGATTGCGGCGGTTGCCGTGCCAGGCGTCGCCATGGCTCAAGACGAAGGCCAGGCCCGTGACCATCGCGGACACTGGAACAACAGCGCCCAACCGGACGAGCAGGCCGATCGCGGAGATCGTGGCCAGCGCGGCGGTGGCGATAGCGGTCAGCGCCAGGAGGCCATGCAGCAGCAGGCTCAGGCTGAGCAGGCTCAAGCCCGGGTCGAGGTTCAGCAGGCTCAGGTGCAGCAACAGGTGCAGATGGATGCGCGACAGGCCCAAGCGCAACAGGCCCAGGCCGAGGCGCAGTCACGCATCGCTCAGGCTCAAGCCCAGCAGGGCAACCGCTGGAACGGCGGCGAGCATCGGGATGGCGAGCATCGGGATGGCTGGCGCGGTCGCGATGACCAGCAGCAGGCCCAGCAGCAGGCCGCCCAACAGCAAGCGCAGCAGCAGCGCCAGGCAGTCGAACGACAGCAGCAGGCCCAGCGTCAGGCTGAGGCTTCGCGGGGCTGGCAGGGTCGCAACGCCTCCGAGCAGCAACGCGGGGATTGGGCCGGGCGCAACCGCAGCTACACCGATCAGAACCGCGATCGTTCCGATGGCGGCACCTGGCATAATGACCAGAACCGCCGGACTTGGCAGACGCAGCGGGGCTGGCAGAACCGCCAAGGTTACAACCAGGGCTACAACCCTGGCTATACCCAGGGCTATCAGGGCAATTATGCCCAGAACAACCAGCGCTGGAATCGCAACTGGCGGCAGGACAATCGCTATAACTGGTCGGCCTATCGCAATCAGCATCGCGATGTGTTCCGCAGCGGCAGCTATTACTCGCCGTATCGCAACTACAGCTATCGCTCGCTAAGCATCGGGGTGACGCTTGGTTCGCTGTTCTACAGCGATCGCTACTGGATCGAGGATCCGTGGTCGTATCGCCTGCCCCAAGTCGACGGGCCCTATCGCTGGGTGCGGTATTACGACGACGTGCTGCTGGTCGATGTCTATTCGGGCGAAGTGGTGGACGTGATCCGCAACTTCTTCTGGTAAGCCAGAAGCAAGCTTGTGTTCCCTTAAATGGAGCCCCCGCGCCGACGGGGGCTCTTTTTTATGCCCGGCGCCAAGGCAGCATTCGCCCGATCTCGCCATCGCGATCGAGGAACTGGTGCTTGAGCGCACCGGCGACGTGGAGCGCAGCCACCCCCAAGAGGATTGTCGCCAAAGTCCCGTGGACCGAAGCGAAGGTCTCACCCAGCGCTTTGTTCTGCGCCAGCGGCAGCCCGGGATAGGAAAACAGGCCGAATACCGGGATCGGCTTGCCTCCGCTGAACGCAGAATGGAGCAGCCATCCCGCCAGCGGAATGCCAATCATCAGCACATAGAACAGGCGATGCACGGTCTTCGCCAGCAACTTCTCCCACGGCTTGAGATCGGGGTTGAGTGGCGGCGGGCGGTGAGTCAGTCGCCAGAACAGACTGCCGCTACTCAGGATCAGAACAGTGATCCCGATGGCCTTGTGGTTGCCCATGATCTGCATCGCCTGCGCCTTGGGCATCGATTCCGCAGTCCACACCGCAGCATAGTTAAGCACGATCAGCAGCGCGATTGTCCAGTGAAAGGCGATCGCGCCGAGCGAGTAGCGGGCCAGGCTTCGGGTCGGTTCGGTTTCCATTGGCGCTAGGGTGGGCGATAGCCCAGGCTTGATCAAGCACCATTTGGCTTGCCCTGCCGCAAGGTTGCGATAGCAGTCGCGCTAACCATGACCGTTGCCCTATCCCGTTGTCGATGAAGTCTTCGCCCGCTCCCGACAAGGCCGCGCTGGCGCGGGTCGGCGCGATCGTTCGCGCGCGGCTGGCAGCCGATCCCGCCGTCTACCGCGTCCCGCATGAGGAAATCGAACTCTTCGCGGTCGGAGACTTTCTCAGCGCGGCGGAACGCGCGCGGTTCATCGCCCTGATCGACCAGACCGCCCGCCCCTCGCCCACGTACGATCCCGATAATCCCGTGGCCTACCGCACCAGCCACAGCGGCGACGTCGATCCCGCCGACCCCTTTGTGCAGATGATCGAGCGGCGGATCGACGATTTGCTCGGACTGCCCCGCGAATATGGCGAAACCGTCCAGGGCCAGCGCTATCGCCCCGGCGAGGAATTCCAGCCGCATCACGATTGGTTCTATGTCGATACGCCCTATTGGACCGGCGAAAAGCGCATGGGCGGTCAACGCAGCTGGACGGCGATGGCCTATCTCAACCCGGTCGAGGAAGGCGGGGCGACCGAATTTTCCCGCCTTGGCCTGACAATCTCACCACAGTCCGGTGCGCTGTTGCTGTGGAACAATGCGCAGGCCGACGGGTTGCCCAATATCGAGACCCTCCATGCCGGTCGCCCAGTTGTGCGCGGGGTCAAATACATCTTTACCAAATGGTATCGCACGCGGCGATGGGGGCACTGAATTGCAGATTTCGATAAGGGGCGTGGTCGCGCTCGTCAGCGCCGCGCTGGCGCTGGCGACGCCCGCTCGAGCCAGTGCGTCTCTGCCACTGCTGACCAACGGGGCGGTCGCCGTATCCGAGCAGATGTCCGAAGCCAGGCTGATGGCGCTGTTCAACGACGATGCCCGGCGCGAGAACCTGCTCGATCCGCTCAATGCCCTGTACCGCGGCGAGGCGGTCGATCCGCAATTGCTCGCTCAACTTTATACGGACGGGCTTGACCGCCGGGTTCTGGCCTCGGCCAGGCAGAGCCTGCGCGAGGTCCAGAAGATCAACCGTGCCCGGCTCAGCCCCGCGCGGCAGATCTCCTACGATGTCTTCGCCCGGGCCAAGCGCGAGGAGATCGAATGGCTCCAGCCCGATCTCGAGGCGCTGACCGCAGTGCGCCCGTTCAACCATTTTGGCGGCCTGCATGTCGAGTTCCCCTCGCTCATGGCGCACGAGGCCTCGGTCAAGTACGACAGCGAGCCCGACTATCGCCGCGCGCTCCAACTCGATGCGGCCTTCCCCGCGGTGCTCGACAACGCGATCGTGCGGTTTCGCCAGGGCATGGCCAGCGGGGTCGTGGAATCGCGGCTGACTGTCGGCAACATGATCATCCAGATCGATGCCTTGCTGGCCCAGCCGGTTGAGCAATCGCCATTCTATTCGCCAGTCACCGCGTTTCCGGCCACCATGCCGGCCGCGCCCCGGCCGCAATTGCGCGGGGCCTATGGCGCGGTGGTGCGCGACCAGCTGTACCCAGCCTACCGCCGCCTGCGGAATTTTCTCCACGACGAATATCTGCCCGCCGCGCGCGAAGCTGTCGGCCTGTCGGCGATGAAGGGCGGCTTGGGGCTTTATCGCAAGCTGATCGAACGCCAGACTACACTGCGGCTCGATCCAGCCAATGTTCACCGCCTGGGCCTGACCGAAGTTGCCCGCATTCAGCATGAAATGGACAGCGTTCGGCGAGAACTCGGCTCCGCCGGGACCCTGCGCGAATTTTTCGACGCGATCCGCACCGATCCGCGCTTTCACCCCCGCACATCGGAACAGCTGGCGCAGGGCTTTGCCGCAGTCGGTCGCGCGGTCGACGCGCAGATTCCCAAATACTTCGCGCGCGTGCCCAAGGCCAAATTATTGATCGAGCCATTCCCTGCCTATCGCGAGAAGTACGAAGCCGGCGGCGGCTATCATCAGGGCTCAGCCGACGGCTCCCGGCCCGGGGTCTTCAACTTCAACACCTATGACCTGCCCAGCCGGTTCCTGAGCGGAACGACCACGCTTTACTTGCATGAGGGCGCCCCGGGTCATCACTTCCAGATCAGCCTGGCCCAGGAGGACATCAGCCTGCCCTCGTTCCAGAGGCTCGACGGCAATACGGCCTATGTCGAAGGCTGGGCGCTGTATGCCGAGACCCTGGGTTATGAAATGGGATTCTATCGCGATCCGATGCAGCACTGGGGCACACTGGACGACGAGATGCTGCGCGCCATGCGCCTGGTGGTCGATACCGGACTGCACACCCAGAGCTGGAGCCGCGACCAGGCGATCAGCTATATGCTCGCCAACTCGGGCATGGGCCGTAGCGATGCTACGTCCGAAGTTGATCGCTACATCGCCAATCCGGCGCAGGCGCTAGGCTACAAGATCGGTGCGCTGACGATCCAGGGCCTGCGCGCCAAAGCCGAAGCGGCGCTGGGTCCCCGCTTCGATATTCGCAGCTTCCATGAGGCGGTGCTGAATAGCGGCGCCCTGCCCCTGCCGATCCTGCAAGCCAAGATCGATCGTTGGATCCAGGCAAATAGGCGGGCGTCCTGATGCGCAAAACTAAAGATCTTCGACCAGCAGCAGTTCCATTTCCACCTCGATCCGCGGTTCGGGCACGAGCTGGTGGGTTACGGCAACCACGGTAGCGTCGGCAACGATCTGGCGAGGCACGGCAAATTCATGCTCGGGCAGCGCCGCGATGAATGCCTCGCCCTGAGCTTGCGCAACGTTTCCGGTGAAAGCCAGCGCGATGGTGTGGCGCGTCCCGCTGAAAGTCACGCTCGACCACGGGCGTTCGATGTGGCGGAGCAGTTGGGCATCCGGCCCAGCCAGCTTCAGCACCGCGCCCACCAGCGGCATCCACGGTTGCCGCGCGCGGGGCGGCTTGATTGCGCGGGCCATCTCGCGCGTGGTTTGAGGGTCAGCCTGCATGGTTGGTCTCGATATAAGTGTTCATGAAATGTTCCACTCGCTTTTTAGTGTCTCCACGCGGTACGCGGCCATTGCGCAAGTCGCCGACGAAGCGCGGATCGTGAGTGGCAAGGCGCCCGAACTTGGTCCAGGCCATGCCGGTACGGCGCAGGAACTGTTCGATCTGGCGGATGAGCATGACAGGTCTCCCATAACGAATCGCATTTTGCATATGGCCCCTCGTCACGGGTGAAATCCTACTTGTCTAGGAAAAATACATCGTCTAGGAAATAACTATGAAAAGCCTCGATCCGCGCGAGTACTTGCTTGCTCTGTCCGAGCAGAGGAATGTCAGCCTTGCGGCACTTTCCGGTTTAATCGGTAGGAATCCAACATATTTACAACAGTTTGTTCGCAAAGGATCGCCGCGCAAACTGGAAGAAAATGACCGCCGGACCCTCGCCAAATTCTTCGGGGTTGCCGAATCGGAGCTGGGGGCTCCGGAGGGAATTTACCCTGTGCGTATGCCTGGCGTCCCACGCGGCGACTGGGTCGACGTGCCTCGCCTGCCGCTCGGCGCCTCCGCAGGTCCGGGCGCGCTTGCCGCAGAGGAAGCCCCGATCGGCGCGTTCCGCTTCGCCTCGCGCTGGTTGCGTGGCCAGGGTTTCGATCCGGCGATGCTTTCGGCGATCGCGGTGGCCGGCGATTCGATGGAGCCGACCCTGCGCGACGGCGACGAGATCCTGGTCGATCGCACGCCGCGGGGGCTTCGCGACGGAATTCATGTCGTCCGCCTCGATGATGCCTTGCTGGTCAAACGACTCGATACCGGTCGGCCCGGGCGCGTCGCATTGGTCAGCGACAATCCGGCTTACCGCACGATCGAGCTGGGGCCGGGGGAGCTGGAAGTGATCGGTCGGGTCGTATGGAAGAGCGGACGCCTCTAACCGACGCACTCGCCTTGCAATCCTCCCCGGCCCCCGCCATCTCGGCGCCATGACCGAACCCCAGCCCCCGATGCGCGTAGCCATCGTCCCCGTGACCCCGTTCCAGCAGAACTGCTCGCTGATCTGGTGCACCGCCACCATGCGCGGGGCGCTGATTGATCCGGGCGGGGACCTCGACCGGCTCAAGCTGGCGGTGGAACGCGCCGGGATGACGCTTGAGAAGATCCTCGTCACCCACGGCCATATGGACCACTGCGGCCTGGCCGGGGTGCTGGCCAAGGACCTGGGTGTACCGATCGAAGGCCCGCACGAGGATGATCGGTTCTGGATTGAAAGCCTGGCTACATCGGCACAGCGGTTTGGTATCCCCGGCGAGGTGTTCGAGCCCGATCGCTGGCTGGTCCATGGCGACACCGTCACTGTCGGCAATCTGGTGCTCGACGTGATCCACTGCCCTGGCCACACCCCGGGCCACGTCGTGTTCCACCACGCGCCCTCGCACTTTGCCATCGTCGGCGATGTGCTGTTCGCCGGATCGATCGGACGGACCGACTTTCCTCGAGGCAATCACCAGGATCTGCTCGATTCGATCACCGGACGGCTGTGGCCGCTGGGCGACGACACGACCTTCCTGCCCGGCCATGGCCCGACCAGCAATTTCGGTCAGGAGCGGCGGACCAATCCATTCGTGGCGGACGCACGATTCGGGTGAGGTAGAAATACCCCTCCACCACCGCTTGCGGCGGCGGACCCCTCGCCGTTTGTGTTTTGCAAAAGGCAGGGAGGATCAGGCGAAGGCAATGATCCTGCCTGCTTTCGCGTCAGCGCAAATGGGGAGGTGGCAGGTCCGGCAAGGACCTGCCGGAGAAGTTTTTTCCTTCTTCTTTACATCCGCCCCAGTGCGATCAGCACGGCAACCACGGCCAGACCCAGCGAGGCCAGCATCGCAGTCAGAACGCCTACAGGCCGCCCTGCATTGAAGTTTCCGTCCATACCGATGCCATGCGCAACCCGACCGATGATGAACAGCGCTGCCACAATCGCCAGCCACCGCCCGCCCCTGCCCGCTGCTTCGATCACGCCTACCAGGATCAGCGCAAGCGGGGTGTTCTCGATGAAATTGGCTTGCGCCCGCATCCGCCGGATCAGTGCTTCGTTGCCGCCGTCGCCGATTTCGATCTTCTCGCTTATCCGCACCCTGCCGATGCGCAGGCCCAACCAGATGTTGATAATCGCGGCCGCAGCGGCCATGCACAAAGTCACCGGAAGTATCATCGACGCTCTCCCCTATATCGCCCGCCGTCCCGCTAGCGGCACGAGGCTTGCAACGCACGTGAAATGATTTATAGGCCCGCCTTCGCCGCGCCGGCCCGCTTTGGGCTTGGCCGGGCTTCATTTGCCCTTTAGATATTTGCAGGAACAGGTGCCGCAATGGCTGTCCCAAAAAGAAAAACCAGCCCCTCGCGCAGGGGTATGCGCCGCAGCCACGATGCGCTGAAGCCTGAGGCATTCCACGAATGCACAAACTGTGGTGAGCTCAAGCGTCCGCACAATCTGTGCAATGCCTGCGGCCACTACAACGGGCGCGAAATCATCGCGGTCGGGCTGTAATCTTTTCCAGCTAAGGAATTTTCGCGCATGAGCCTGCCGCGGATCGCCGTTGATGCGATGGGCGGCGATGAAGGCGTGCGCGTGATGGTTGAGGGTGCAGCCCTCGCCCGGCGCCGACATGAACGCTTCAAATTCCTGCTGGTCGGCGATCAGACGCAGATCAAGGCCGCGCTGGATAAGCACCCCAACTTGCGCGCCGCCTCTGAAATCCTCCATTCCGACGACGTCATCACCGGTGAGGAAAAGCCCAGCCAGGCGCTGCGCCGGGCACGCACGACCTCCATGGGCATGGCAATCAACGCGGTCAAAGCTGGCGAGGCCGGAGCTGCAGTCAGCGGCGGCAATACCGGCGCGCTGATGGCGATCGCCAAGCTGGCGCTGCGGACCATGCCCGGGATCGACCGCCCGGCACTGGCTGCGCTGCTGCCAACGCTGGGCGATAACGATCTGGTCATGCTCGACCTGGGCGCCAATACCGAGTGCGACGCGCGCAACCTGGTGCAGTTCGCGATCATGGGCGCGGCCTATGCCCGGATCGCTACCGGCCTGGAAGCACCGCGGGTGCGACTGCTCAACATCGGCACCGAAGAAATGAAGGGCACCGACACCCTGCGCGATGCCGCGTCGCAGCTTAAGGCGGCAGCGGGCGAGCTGGCGCTGTCATTTGACGGCTTTATCGAGGCTGACAAGATCTGCCGCGGCGATGTCGACGTGATCGTGTCGGACGGATTTTCAGGCAATATCGCGCTAAAGGCGGTCGAGGGCACGGCGCGGTTCGTGGCCGACCTGCTGCGCCGCAGCTTCGCCAGTTCACTGCGCTCCAAGATCGGCTTCCTGATCTCGCGCCCGGCGACCGAGTTGCTCAAGCATCATCTCGATCCCAACAATCACAACGGCGCGGTGTTCCTCGGGCTCAACGGGATCGTCGTCAAAAGCCACGGCAGCGCCAACGCTGCCGGAGTTGCCAATGCGGTGGCGGTCACCGCCCGGCTGCTTGAGGAAAGCCTGACCGAGCGGATCACTGCCGACGTCGCCCGGGTTGGCGCGGGGCGTCCGGTCAAGGCTCCGGCCGCGACCGGAACTGGGGCATGACCCGGCGTTCGGTCCTGATCGGCACGGGCTCGGCTCTGCCCCGGCGGGCGGTTTCCAACGCCGAGCTGGCGGCACAAGTCGACACTACCGACGAATGGATTGTCGAGCGGACCGGCATCCGCAACCGCCACATTGCGGCCGATGACGAGACGACGGTATCGCTCGCGACGGCTGCTGCGCGCGAAGCTCTTTCCGCCGCCGGGATTGAGGCCAGCGCGATCGACCTGATCGTTCTGGCCACCGCCACACCCGACCAGACCTTTCCGGCCAGCGCCACCCTGGTCCAGGCTCAGCTGGGCTGCACCGGCGGCATTGCCTTCGACGTCGCGGCGGTCTGCTCGGGCTTCCTTTATGCGCTGGCTGTCGCCGATGCGATGCTGCGCACCGGCATGGCCCAGCGCGCGCTAGTAATCGGCGCGGAAACCTTCAGCCGCATTCTCGACTGGGAGGACCGCACCACGTGCGTCCTGTTCGGCGACGGTGCCGGCGCGATCGTGCTCGAAGCGCAAGACACCTTTGGGTCCGAAGCGCGCGGTATCCTTGCCACCCGGCTCCATGCCGACGGGACGTACAACCAACTACTTTATGTCGATGGCGGCGTGTCGACCACCGGGACTGTCGGCAAGCTGCGAATGAAGGGCAAGGAAGTGTTCCGCCACGCGGTTACCAACCTGGCCGACGTGCTGCGCGAAGTGCTCGACGAGTCTGGCCTGACCGCGCAGGATATCGACTGGGTCGTGCCGCATCAGGCCAATGCCCGGATCCTTGACGCCACCGCGCGCAAATTGGGCCTCCCACCCGAAAAGGTCATCGTGACGGTCGACCGGCATGCCAACACTTCGGCGGCTTCGGTGCCGCTCGCTCTCGATACCGCAGTCCGCGATGGCCGAATCCGTAAGGGCCAGCTGGTGGTGCTCGAGGCGATGGGCGGCGGTTTCACCTGGGGTGCCAGCCTGATCCGAATTTAGGCGCCTGAGCCGATTTGGGCTGAATCATTTGTCCTGCCTTACCAAGCCGTTGCCTTGCTTTTGCGTTGAATTGTATTATCCTTCGATTCGAGGGTCGGTTTAGAGGTGGGGAAAATACCATGCGTTCCATGAGTACGCTGACGCGTGCAGACTTGGCCGATGCGATCAATCGCAAGCTCGGCTTCTCGCGGTCCGAAGCGCTTGAGATGGTCGAATCGATCCTGTCCCATATGGGCGGCGCGCTCGCGCAGGGCGAAAACGTCAAGATTTCGGGCTTCGGTACCTTTCTGTTGCGCGACAAGAGCGAGCGGATCGGGCGCAATCCCAAGACCGGGATCGAGGTGCCGATCACGCCTCGTCGCGTGCTGACCTTCCGGGCCAGCCAGATGCTCAAAGACCGAATCGTCGGAGCATGAGCACCCACTCGGTCCAGTTTCACGATGGCAAGGCAGCCGATGCGCTGCGCACCATCGGTGAAGTTTCGAAAGCGCTCGACGTCCGCCAGCATGTGCTGCGCTATTGGGAAGAACAGTTCCCCATGCTGCGCCCGCTCAAGCGCAGCGGCGGACGGCGTCTTTACCGGCCCGAGGATGTCCAGCTTGTCGAAACCATCAACCGCCTCGTGCACCATGAAGGCTATACACTTCGCGGCGCACGACTGGCGCTGGAATCGAGCCCGAGGCGGACCCCGGTGGCGGCCCTTGCTGTTGCGGTAATGAGCCATCCGATCCCCGCTATGCGTAGTGATTCGATCTTGCCGCAACTGCGGGCGATCAGGCAAAACCTGGCCGCCGCGCTCGCTGATTAATCGCTTTAGATCGCCTCTGGCCCCAGTGCCGGATCGAGATCGCGCGGCCGGATCAGATGGACCAGCCGAGCCGCGCCTTGCCCAAGCTGGGACCAATGCTCCGCGTCGCACTCGATCACCGCGAAAGCGGCGGTAGGAAACTTCTCCTCGACGCTGTCACGCAGCGGACTGCTGCCGTCGTCGGGGACCAGATCGAAGATCACATCTTCCAGCCCCGGATTGTGTCCGACCAACAGGATCGATGAGAGCGCGTCGTCAGTCTCGCGCAGCAGGTCCAGTAATGTCGCCGAACTGGCGAGATAGATCCGGCGGTCCCAGTTGATCGGAAAGCTGCGCCCGGCCGCCTTGGCTGCCAGTTCGATCGTTTCGGCAGCACGGACTGCGGGCGAAGCCACAATCCGCTCCCAGGCAACATCATAGCCCGCGATGTGCAGCCCCATCAGCTCGGCCCCGCGGCGACCGCGCGGGTTGAGCGGGCGATCGAAATCGCGGGCCCGGCGATCGTGCCAGTCGGACTTGGCGTGACGGAACAGGCCCAAAGTCTTCACGTGCGCGCCTCGACACTTGCGGGCGCCTGCGCGACACCCGCCGCGACGCGCTGTAAAGCCTCGTCCAGCGTCACCCGGTGGATCGGCGTGCCTTTAGGAAAGGCACCGAGCAGGCGCGACGGGAAGGCTGGCGACAGCACCACGAAATGGCCGTGATCGTCGCGGCTGCGGATCAATCGCCCGAACGCTTGGGCCAGGCGATCGCGGATGATCCGGTCGTCATAGCGCGCGCCGCCGCCCGCCAGCCGCCGCGCGCGGTGGAGGATCGAGGGTTTGGGCCAGGGCACCTGCTCCATCACCACCAGCCGCAGCGACCGCCCTGGAACATCGACCCCGTCGCGCAGGGCGTCGGTCCCGAGCAGCGAGGCGCGTGGATCATCGCGAAAAATGTCGACCAGCGTGCCGGTGTCGATCGGATCGACATGCTGGGCGTATAGCGGCAGCCCGGCGCGCGCCAGGCGATCGGCAATCCGGCCATAGACCGCGCGCAATCGCCGGATCGCGGTGAACAGCCCCAGCGCGCCGCCGCCAGCCGCCTCGATCAGCCGGGCATAGGCTCCGGCCAGACCCGCGAGATCGCCCTTGGCGATGTCGGTCACGATCAGGACCTCGGCCTGCGCGGCATAGTCGAACGGGCTGTTAAACGCAGCCAGGCGCGGAACGATGTTGAGGTGCCCGGCGCCGCTGCGCGCTACCGCGGAATCCCAGATTTCGCCCTCGGGTCCATGATCGCACAGCGTAGCCGAGGTCAGCATCACCCCGTGCGCGGGCTCCATCACCACTCGCGCGAAAGGCTTCATCGGATCAAGGAAACGCCGATGCAGGCCGATGTCATACTCGCGTGCTTCGGAGCGGTCGACCGCCAGCCAGTCGACGAAATCGGGCTGGGCCGACCCTTCCAGCCGGTCGAGCAGGGCCTCCCATGAGGCCAGCGTATCGATCCGCCAACCAAGCGCGTGGCGCGCGCCTTCGATCCGGGCACGGCCTTGGCCGTCGAGCCAGTCAGGCGGCTCCGCGAGCATCGCCTCGAGCCGCACCCCGAGTCGGAGCAGCGGCTGGCGCAGCGCGGCCAGGGCCGACTGGGCCTGACCCGCCAGCTCGGTGAACGCCCCGTCGAGCTGCGCCGCCTCGGTCTCCAGACCGTAACCCGCCTCCTGTCCGCCACTTTCATCGCGGGCATGGACCAGCGCGCGCACCGCGCTGAGCAAGGCCTCGATCGGGCCTGATGGCACCCCTTCGCTCAGCCTTTGGAGCCAGCCTTCGCTGGGCAATGCCTCGGCCGCCGCGATCGCTGCGGCAATGGCTTTACCCCCAGCCTCGTCATAGCTGGTCACGTCCGCCAGTCGCGCCGCCAGCCCGCGCCTGCGCCCGCGCGAGCCGCGCTCCGGGCCCATCACCCAGCGGCGCAGTTCGATCGTCTCGGCCCCGGTGAGCGCGGCGGCAAAAGTCGAGTCCGCCGCTTCGAATACATGGTGCCCCTCGTCGAACACGATCCGCGTCGGGCGCGAGGCCGGATCGCGACCGCGCGCGGCGCTGACCATGACCAGAGCGTGATTGGCGATCACCAGATCGGCTTGGGCGCTGGCCCGGGTTGCGCGTTCGATGAAGCATTTGCGATAGTGCGGGCAGGCGGCATAGACGCATTCGCCGCGCCGATCGGTCAGGGCGGCGACCCCGCGCTGACGGAACAAGGGCGCCAGCCAACCGGGCAAGTCGCCGCCGATCATGTCCCCGTCCTGGCTATAGGCGGCCCAGCGCGCGACCAGTTGCGCCAGGATCGCGGCGCGCCCGGTGAAGCCGCCCTGCAGCGCATCCTCCAGATTGAGCAGGCACAGGTAATTCTCGCGGCCCTTGCGCACCACCACCGGCTGGCTGCCATCGGCGCGGGGCGCGGGCCAGGCGCGGCGGCTTTCGCGGCGTAGCTGGCGCTGCAAGGCCTTGGTGAAGGTCGAGACCCAGACTGTGCCGCCACTCTCTTGCGCCCACAGCGAGGCCGGAGCGAGATAGCCCAGGGTCTTGCCGATCCCCGTCCCCGCCTGCGACAGCAGCACGTGCGGCACGCCCTCGGCGCGGCGGGGGGCGAAAACCTGCGCTGCCTCGCTGGCATAGGCTTGCTGGCCGGGGCGCGCTTCGGCTTTGGCGCCGGTCAGCTCTGCCAGCCGCGCCTGAACTGCAGCGGAATCGAGCTGGAGCTGAGCGGGTTGGGGGCGCTCCGCCGCTTCTTCCCATTCGGGCAGGCGCGCGAAGAGCCAGCGCTCGGCCTTCTCCGGTCGGGCAATGTGCGGCGCCAGCACTCCCGCCCAAGGCCAGCGCAGTTTCGTCAGTGCCTGAAGCGCGCTCCACGCCCCTTCGCGCTCGGTCCACGCGCCACTGTCCAACTGCGCTATAAGTGCTCCGGCGGCCGCTTGAAGCAAAGCCGGGACATGCTCATCACCCGCAGGTTCGACCAAGCCCAAGGCATTGGCGAGCCCCTTTGGCGTTGGCACCATGAACCGCGCGGGGTGCACAAATGCATAGAGCTCGAGCAGATCGAGCCCCGACAGGTCAGGATAGCCCAGGCGGCTGGCGACAAGCGGCGCATTGAGCAGCAGCAACGGCGTATCCGCCGCGGCCATGATCGCATCGCCTTTCGCAACGGTGCGCAGGCCGTGCTCACGCGCAAGCAGCCAGCAACCGCCATGGCTGGCATGCAGGGCAGGAAGCAAAAGCGATGGCTGGGAAGAGGTCACTCGGCGGAGTTAGAACGAAACTCGAACGCCGGGCAAGTGAGGAGAATACGGATGAGCGCAAAAAGCGCTTATTCAGGGGTTAGCGTGCGAACAGGCGCGAAAGCCAGGTGCGACCGTCGTCCATCGGTCGGATCGGGCCATAGGTCATCCGGCGTTGGCTCGGATCCATCGGCTGGCGCTGAGCAGGCTTGCTAACAACGCTGGCGGAGCTGGAATTAATGGAAATCACGGCTACCCCTGCAAACAAACGGGACACAATCTTCGGAAATATGTTCTATCGTCTGTCGCAACGCGCAATCACACGATCGGTTCCGCAGCGGCGCGCGGGCTGGATTGCGTACTGATTTCCCAACAAAATCCTCCCGAACTGGAGCACACCGGTTCGGGAGGACGCTTGGCGACCAGGCGGCACTCACCCAGGGGAAATCGGCGAGAACTTGCTGCGCTGCCCACCCTCCGATGCCGGCAGAGAGGGTCCCGAAACGCTCATCGCGAAATGCTGACGGCGTTCCGGGATACTCCAGGCCGCTTACGGCATCAGAACGGTATCAACGACGTGGATGACGCCGTTCGACTGCATGACGTTGGCGATGGTCACCATCGACATCCCGCCCTTGCTATCGGTCAGCATCAGACGGCTCCCGTGCATGGTCGCGGTCAATGTTTCGCCCTGGACGGTCTTGAACATGGCATGACCATGGCCGCGACGAATGGCGCGGGCGATGACCGTGCTGGTCAGGCGTCCTGGAACGACATGGTAGGTCAGCACCGAAGTCAGCGTCGCCTTGTTCTCGGGAAGCAGCAGGGTGTTGACGGTGCCCGCCGGAAGCTTGGCGAACGCGGCGTTGGTCGGGGCGAAAACCGTGAACGGCCCGGCGCCCTGCAACGTATCGACAAGCCCGGCGGCCTTGACCGCAGCGACCAAGGTGGTGTGATCGCGCGAATTGACGGCATTCTGGATGATATTCTTCTGCGCAAGCATCGGCGCTCCGCCGACCATCGGATTGGCCAGCGCCACACCGGCAAGCGGTGCAATGGCAAGTGCAGCGATTGCCGCGAACGAAGTGAAACGTGTCATCGAAGGGTTCCTCCAGGGAACGGCAAACTTGGAATGAAGCTGCCTCGGGAATTAGCTACGAAGCACTGGGCCAAGCGGATGCAGCGCCTCGGCTTCAAACGCCAAATATTTTTCCCGAAGCAACCACCGGGCCGGTCGGCAAACCGCTGAGCGAGCCGCCGGCAGGCTCGAGCGTGATCGCGAAGCTGCTCCCCGACACGATCCATGTGCGGCGAGCCGCGCTGATCGTTCGCGCCGATGCCTGATGCGGATCGATGACGCCCAGCGAACGCGGCGTGCCGTCCGCCGGGATGATCCACAGCTCGGCCGCGCGCTTTCCGGGATCGAGCTTGCTCGGGGCGATCGTCAGCTGGCCGCTGTCCTGATCGTAAGCGAGCGTCGCCGAAGCGCCCTGTGCTCCGTCCAGCGTTGCCAGCAGCGGGGTTGGCACGGTCCCCGAGCCGGCCACAGGCACGGGTGACTGCAAAAGCAAAGTAGCTCCCAGAACCATCGCAACCAGCGACGCTGCTACTGCGCCTGCCTGCCAGCGGCGGAGGACGGCTACCATATTGTCATTGTGCGGCAGGGCCTTCACAATTCTGATCCACAGCTGCTCGGATGGCGGAGCGCTCGCATCGGTTGTCAGCGCGGCAAAGTGCATCCGCCACCATTCGACCCGGTCGGCCAGTGGGCGATCGCTTGGCAGCCGCTCTTTCGCTGCCAGTGCCTCGTCCCGATCAAGCACGCCGAGTGCGATTTCGGCGGCAAGGATATCGTCGTCCTCGCTCACGACAGGCACTCACGCAGGCGAATCAAGGCGCGGCGAATACGGCTTTTGACCGTGCCGAGCGGCACCGCAGCCCGCTCAGCCAGTTCGTTGTAGGTCGCCCCTTGATAAAAGGCGGTGCGGATCAAGGCAGCATCGTCCCGCGCCAGTTCTTCGAGGCATTCACCAATTCGATGGCTCTGTTCGATTTCGAGCAGACTATCGAGCGCGCTGGCGCTTTCGTCGGCCGGCTCATCGATCGTCTCGATCGGAGTCGTGATCCGGCGTCCTCCCGAGCGCAATCGGTCAATCGCGCGATTGCGCGTCAGCGTGACGAGCCAGGTAATCGGGCTCGCTCGCGCAGGGTCGAACTGCCCGGCTTTCTGCCAGATTGTTACATACACATCCTGCAAAACGTCCTCCGCCTCACTCCGGTCGGTGAAGATACGCAGGCACACCCCCAAGAGTTTCGCCGAGGTGCGACGATAGACCTCGTGAAACGCGGCGCGGTCGCCGCCGGCAACGCCATCGAGCGCAGCGATCAACTTGGCGCGGTCATCATTGCTGGTCGGAACATTCATCACCCAGCTAGGTATCATTTGCCGGTGCGTCACTCAATCGCAAGCTTCGGTCGCGCGGGCTTGGTACTTGCACTTCGCCGTTCCAGCCGCGAAAGGCTGGCGGCATGACCGATCCTGCCCTCCTCGCCGCCGCGCAAGTTTCCAAGGCCTGGCCTTTCGAGGAGGCGCGCAAGTTGCTCAAGCGCTATCCGCAGGGCAAAGCCCAGATCAACGGTGAAATTGGGCCGATGGTGTTCGAAACCGGCTATGGCCCGTCGGGTCTGCCACATATCGGCACATTCCAGGAAGTCCTGCGAACCACCCTGGTTCGTCGCGCCTATGAGGTGCTCAGCGATGGCGCGCCGACCCGGCTGATCGCGTTCAGTGACGATATGGACGGGTTGCGAAAAGTCCCCGACAATGTTCCCGGCGCCGAAATGCTCGGCCAGCAACTGGGCCAGCCGCTCAGCCGCATTCCCGATCCGTTTGGCAAGTTCGAAAGCTTTGCGCATCACAACAATGCCATGTTGCGCGACTTCCTCGACCGCTTCGGCTTCGAGTATGAATTCGTGTCAGCCAGCGAGCGCTATAATTCGGGTGGGTTCGACACGGCGCTGGTCAACGTGCTCGAGCATTTCGACGCAATCATGAGAATCATGCTGCCGACCCTGCGCGCCGAGCGGGCCGCGACTTATTCGCCGGTCCTGCCGATTTCGCCCACCACCGGCCATGTCCTGCAGGTTCCGGTAACTGTCGTCGATGCCAAGGCCGGGATCGTGCGTTTCGTCGATCAGGGCGAGACGATCGAGCAGTCGATCCTGGGCGGCCGGGCCAAACTGCAGTGGAAAGTCGACTGGGCGATGCGGTGGCTGGCGCTGGGCGTCGACTACGAGATGTATGGCAAAGACCTGACCGATAGCGGCGTGCAGTCGGGCCGGATCGCGCAGGTGCTGGGTGGCCGCAAGCCGGAAGGGCTGATTTATGAGCTGTTCCTCGACGAAAACGGCGAAAAGATCAGCAAGTCGCGCGGCAATGGCCTGACAATCGAGCAATGGCTCGAATATGGCAGCGACGAAAGCCTGGGCTTCTACCTGTTCCGCGAGCCCAAGAGCGCCAAATCGCTCCACACCGGGATCATCCCACGCGCAGTCGACGAGTACTGGCAATTCCGCGAAAAGCTGGCGACCCAACCGATTGAGCAGCAATTGGGCAACCCGGTATGGCACCTGCTGGGCACGACCGATCCCGAGCGCAAGGGCGGCGGCGACACCCTACCGGTGACCTATGGCCTGTTGCTCAACCTGGTCGGCGTGCTCGGCGCTGGGGCAACCCGGGCGCAGGTCTGGTCCTATCTTGCAAATTACATCGCCGAGGCCAGCCCGGACCCGCACCCCGCGCTCGATGCGTTGGTCGGCAAGGCGCTGGCCTATAACCGCGATCTGGTTGCGCCCACGCTCACCCACCGCGCACCCGAAGCCAACGAAGCTGCCGCTCTGGCTGCCCTCGACGAAGAACTGGCTGCGAGCGATGAAGGTGCCAGCGCCGAAACGCTGCAGAGCCTGGTCTACGAAATCGGCAAAGATCCGCACTACGGGATCGAATCGCTGCGTGACTGGTTCAAGGCCCTTTATGAAACGCTGCTCGGCTCCAGCCAGGGACCCCGCATGGGCAGCTTTATTGCGCTGTACGGGATCGAAAACACCCGCAAGCTGATCGCGGAGGCCTTGGCGAGGAGAGACTGAGGCGGCGAGAGACTGCGGCGGCGAGAGACTGCGGCACGGAGAACCTAGCCATGAAGCTCGATACCAGTCCCGAAGCGCTTCATCGCAAGATCGACAAGGTTTTCAACAAACTGGGCCAGATGCAAACCACGGTGGGCGAAGTGGCCACGGCGACCGAAGCGGCAGTGGAGCAGGCGATCGAGATCAGCCCGCCGGTGGGGCAACATCAGGCAGCGGCGGGCGATAGAGACACTCGCCAAAGCTAGAAACAGCGCTCCTCGTTAAACGGGATCATCCCAAATTCCGTTCGTGTCGCTTTGATCAAAAACGGTGTCGAGGTCAGGACTCTCCTCCCAGCTTCCACTCCCAGCCCAGCGGATCGCCATCCATCACTTCGACACCCTGAGCCGTGAGTTGATCGCGCAAGGCATCGGACGTCGCGAAATCCCTGGCGGCGCGGGCTTGTTTCCGCTGGGTGAGGATGGCTTCGATTTCGGGCTCGGTAAGGGTTGTTGCCATTGGACGAAGGCGGAGGTCGGCTCTGAGCAATGCCAGCAGGTTAAGCCCCAAAACATCATCGAACGCTTCGAGTACGCGGAGCCGATGCAATGGATCGATATCCGTACTGCCTAAGACTTCTTCAAATGTGGCTAAGCCAATTGATGTATTTAGGTCATCCGAGATGGCAGCGTTCAAACGTTCAATCGCGTTGTCCGCAGCACTAACCGAAGCGGTTTGCGCGAGGCTCGCTGAAAACCCTTCACGCGGTAGAAATTTATTTACCGCCATCACCATCCGCTTCAACCGCGTCAAGGCCGCCCCCAGCCCCTCCCATGAAAACTCCAGTTCGCTGCGATAATGCGCCTGCAGGCACAGCATCCGGTAGGCCAGCGGATGGTAGCCCTTGTCGATCAGCAGTTGCAGCCGCAGGAATTCGCCCGACGACTTGCTCATCTTGCCCGAGCGTCCCGCATCCTTTTTGGCAACCAGGAAATTGTTGTGCATCCAGATCTTCGCCCCCGACTGGTCGGAGTGGCAGAACGCCTGGTTCTGGGCGATCTCGTTGGGGTGGTGGATCTCGCGGTGATCGATCCCGCCGGTGTGGATATCGAACGGGAAGCCAAGCAATTGCCCGCTCATCACCGAGCATTCCAGATGCCACCCCGGCGCGCCCCTGCCCCACGGCGAATCCCACTCCATCTGCCGCGTTTCACCTTCGGGGGTTTTACGCCAGATAGCGAAATCGGCCGAATTACGCTTGCCGTCGACCGGGTCGATCCGGCTCTCGCCCTCATCGGTCCGGGCGCGAGCGAGTTGGCCGTAATGCGCCACGGTCGAGGTGTCGAAGTAGAGCCCTGACGGCAGCTCATAGCAATGCTCCGCCGCGATCGAGCCCGCAAATTCAAGCATCGCCGGAACATAATCCGTCGCGATCGACCACTGCGCCGGCTCACGGATGTTGAGCGCCGTCACATCGGCCCAATAAGCCTCGGTATAATGCCGCGCGATATCCCAGATCGATTGGGCGTTCTGGGCTGCCGCCTTTTCCAGCTTGTCCTCGCCCGCATCGGCATCGTCGGTCAGGTGGCCGACGTCGGTAATGTTGATGACGTGGGTGAGCTTGTAGCCCTTGAAGCTCAGCGCCCGCCCCAGCACATCGGCAAAAACATAAGCCCGCATATTACCGATATGCGGGTAATTATACACCGTCGGCCCGCACGTATAGACCCGCGCTTCGCCGGGATGGACCGGCTCGAACGGCTCGAGCTGGCGGGTAAGGCTGTTGAAGAGGTGGAGGGGGGTGGTGGTGGTCATGCGTTGCGCGGCCTAGAGCCGAGCCTGCAAAAGTTCAATCGTCCTCGAACAACCCCGCCAGTTGCTCGATCATCGTTCCGCCCAATTGCTCGACGTCCATGATCGTCACCGCGCGCTTGTAATAGCGGGTCACATCGTGGCCGATGCCGATCGCGACCAGTTGCACCGGGGATTGGCGTTCGATCCAGTCGATCACCTTGCGCAGATGCTGTTCGAGGTAACCCGCATTGTTGACGCTGAGCGTCGAATCGTCGACCGGGGCGCCGTCGGAGATGACCATCAGGATGCGGCGGTCCTCGGGCCGGGCGAGCAGGCGCGAATGCGCCCACAGCAGCGCCTCGCCGTCGATATTCTCTTTGAGCAGGCCCTCGCGCATCATCAAGCCAAGGTTGCGCTTGGCCCGGCGCCACGGCTCGTCGGCTTTCTTGTAGACGATGTGACGCAGATCGTTGAGGCGACCGGGTTGGGCCGGTTTGCCCCCACCCAGCCACGCCTCGCGGCTTTGACCGCCCTTCCAGGCGCGAGTGGTGAAGCCCAGAATCTCGGTCTTCACCCCGCACCGTTCGAGCGTGCGGGCGAGCACGTCGGCACTGATCGCGGCGATCGAGATAGGCCGTCCGCGCATCGATCCCGAATTGTCGATAAGCAGGGTGACGACAGTGTCCTTGAACTCGATATCGCGCTCGACCTTGTAGGACAGCGAGGAGCCGGGCGAGACGATGACCCGCGCCAGCCGCGCGGCGTCGAGCAAGCCTTCTTCCTGATCGAAATCCCAGCTGCGGTTCTGCTGCGCCATCAGGCGACGCTGGAGCCGGTTAGCGAGCTTGGTGACGATGCCCTGGAGACCCTTCAACTGCGCGTCGAGATAGGCCCGCAGCCGGGTCAGTTCGTCCTCGTCGCACAAGTCGCTGGCGTTGACGACTTCGTCGAAGGCCTGGCTATAGGTTTTGTAATCGAAGCTGCCGGGCAGGTCGGTCCACGGCCGGTTGGGGCGCACGGGGAGCATTCCCTCATCGCCCTCATCGCCAGCTTCGGCGTCCTGGTCCTGGTCGCCCAGTTCCTGCTCGGAGTCGCTGTCGCCATCGTCTTCACCCTGCGCGGCATCGGAGGCCACTTCGGAGGGCTGCTGGTCCTGGCCATCGTCGCCGCCTTCCTCGTCATCCTCGGTGTCCTCCTCGCCGTCCTGGTCGTTGGCGTCGTCGGGCGGCAGGTCGAGCGGGTCGGCGCGGGTCAGTTCGAGATGCTGAAGCATGTCGAGCGAGAGCGACTGGAACGCCTTCTGGTTGTCGATCGACAAGGCCAGCGCGTCGAAATCCGATCCGGCCCTGCTCTCGATCCATTCCCGCAGCATCTCGACCCCGCCTTGCGCCGCCTCGGGCACTGGCTGGCCGGTCAAATGCTCGCGCAGCAGCAGCGCCAGCGCCGCCTGGATGGGGACGTCCTGCGCCGAACTGGCGCGCGTGATGGGATCGCTGGCGGTACGCAGTCTGGTTGCGGCATCGAGATTATCGCGCATTCCGGCATAGGCCGTGGACCCCAGCGCCTCATACCGCACCGCCTCGACCGCATCGTAGCAGGCGCGAGCGGAAGCCTCGGCGGGGGCGTGACGGGCGTGGAGCGCCTCGTTGTGATGGCGCACGCGGAGCGCAAAGCTGTCGGCAAATCCGCGCACTTCCATCGCCTGGGCATGGGGCAGACTGCGCCCGGGCATGGGCAGGCGGAAATTATTGCCAGCCTGGACCGGGGCGTCGGAAGTCCAGGTCACCTCGACTTCGGGCTCATGCGCCACCGCACGCGCGGCGCCGGCGAGGACGGATTTGAAGCGATCAAGAGGAGTTTCGTCGGACATCGGAGTTTGGGTTAGCGTGGGCGCGGGGGCTTCGACAAGCTCAGATCGATTGCCCAGTCTTGGCCCAATCCGCCAGGAACCCCTCGATCCCCTTGTCGGTCAGGACATGCTTGACCAGGCTGCGGATCACCGCGGGGGGCATGGTCGCGACATCGGCGCCGATCCGCGCGCTTTCCAGGACGTGGATCGGGTGGCGCACGCTGGCGACGAGGATTTCGGTGGCGAAGGCGTAGTTGTCATAGATCAGGCGGATGTCGCGGATCAGCTCCATCCCATCGAATCCGTTGTCGTCATGCCGCCCGACGAACGGCGAGACGAAGCTGGCCCCAGCCTTGGCCGCTAGCAGCGCCTGATTGGCCGAGAAGCACAAGGTGACGTTGACCATGGTGCCGTCGCCGGTCAGCGCCTTGCAAGTCTTCAGCCCGTCCATCGTCATCGGTACCTTGATGCAGACGTTGGCGGCGATCTTGCGCAGCACCTCGGCTTCGCGCATCATTCCTGCGTGATCGAGCGCGACGACTTCAGCGCTGACCGGTCCCGACACCAGCCCGCAAATCTCGCGCGTTACCTCCATGAAATCGCGGCCCGATTTGGCGATCAGCGAGGGGTTGGTTGTCACCCCGTCGAGTAGCCCGGTGGCGGCCAGCTCGGCGATGTCGGCGGTGTCGGCGGTGTCGGCAAAGAATTTCATCAGGCGGGTTCCGGGCGCAGGTGAGTCGTGTGCGGCTATATGCTGGCGGCTGGCGCGAGACCACCCTATCGACCATCACTGTCCCCAAGCTGCGCCTGGACCGGACTTACGGCCGCCCAAACGTCCCGATCAGCGCCTCGTCATTGGTCGGCCTGGGGTCGTTGCGGATCAGTGCTTCGGCCCGGCCGATCTCCGCCCAAATGACATCGTCGACCTTGGCCGACAATTCGTGGACCATCCGCGGCACGTCGACCCCGGCCAGCGCCGAAAGCGCCTCGCCCATTAGCGGATCGTTGACCAGCCGCAGGCTCTCACCCAGCGCGGGGATCATCGCATCGATCAAGGAGTTGGCCATCTCGGCGCGGAGGAAGGCGGTGGCCGCAGTCGGCCCGCCGCGGACGATCTCCATGGCGTTGCCGATGCCGATAATGCGGACCGTATCGGCGACGATCGGCGCGGCGCGGCGCGCGCCATCCTCGGCGATGATGTTAAGCTGGTGCTGCAGCCGGTCGCGGAACAGCGCCGAGGTCAGGATCCGGCTCAGCGCATCGCCGCGTGCGCCCAGGGTGCCGGGCAGATCAATCCGCGCGACCTGACTGTCCCAGAAGCCGCCCGGCGCAACCAGTCGCGCAAAGGCCATCCGGCTCGCGCGCTCCAACAATCGCCGCACCGCATCGATGATCGACCAGCGCACATAAGTCACGCAGCCCGGCAGTGCGAGTACGCCGACAGCGGCAACGCCGCCCAGCAAGGCGCGACGCGAGAACGGGGTGAGGTGCGGCTTGTCCATGAAAAACTCCTTAGGGGCTGGTCGGCGTCATCGCGCCGGGGTGTCGCCCTTTCGTGCAATGCCTATATGCGACCCAGATGAACCGCGTCCGACTCCTTGTGTTCAATGCCGCGCTTGGTCCGCTCGACTACCGCGTGCCCGAGGGGATGCGGGTCGAGCCGGGCTCGATTGTGGTCGCTCCGCTGGGCCCGCGGCAAATCCTCGGTGTCGTCTGGGAAGCGGAACGTTTGCCGGGCACTGAGGTTCCGGATGCGCGGCTGCGGGGCCTGCTCGAAGTGCTGCCGGTGCCACCGCTGAGCGAGGCTTTACGCCGCCTGATCGAATGGACCGCCGACTATTATTGTGCCCCGCTGGCGGCCGTCGCGCGCATGGCGCTGGGCAGCAGCGCGGCCTTGCGTGGCGGAGGCACGACTACCGAATACCGCCTGAGCGGCTCCGAACCCCAGCGCCTCACCCCCCAGCGCGCTGCGGCGATGGACGCGCTCCACGGCGAGCAGGCCTCCATCCGCGAGCTGGCGGCCCTGGCCAGTGTCAGCGAGGCGGTGCTGCGGGGGCTGGTCAACACCGGGGTGCTTGAGCCGGTGACGGTCGATCTCAATCGCCGGTACGACCGCGCCTGCGCCGATTTCGCCGTGCCCGAGCTGAACCCGGATCAACAGGCCGCCGCCGATACCCTGGTCGCGGCGGTCGCGGCGCATAGCTTCGCCCCGTTCTTGCTGGACGGCGTCACCGGATCGGGCAAGACCGAATGCTATTTCGAGGCCATTGCCGCTGCCCTGCGTGCTGGGAGCCAGGTCCTCGTCCTGCTGCCCGAGATCGCCCTGACCCAGAACTTCCTGCGCCGTTTTGAAGGCCGCTTCGGGGTGCCACCGGTGCTATGGCACAGCTCGGTCAAATCGACCGAACGCCGCCGCGCCTGGCGGGCGATCGGCACAGGTGAAGCGCAAGTCGTGGTCGGCGCGCGTTCGGCGCTATTCCTGCCCTTCGCCAAACTCGGCCTGATCGTGGTCGATGAGGCGCACGAGGTTTCGTTCAAGCAGGACGATGGGGTCCGCTACAATGCCCGCGACGTCGCGGTAATCCGCGCCCGGTTCGAAAAAGTGCCGGTGATTCTGGCCAGCGCCACCCCTGCGCTCGAATCGATGCAACTGGCCGAGGCCGGGATCTACCGCAAGATTGACCTGCCCGCGCGGTTTGGCGGAGCGGAACTGCCGCGCATCGGCATTCTCGACCTGCGCGCCGAGCCGCCCGAACGGGGCCGCTGGCTGGCGCCGCGACTGGTTGCGGAGATGCGCACGCGGCTGGAGCGGGGCGAGCAGTCGCTGCTGTTCCTCAACCGCCGTGGTTATGCTCCGCTCACGCTGTGCCGCAACTGCGGCTATCGCTTCCAGTGCGCTAATTGCAGCGCCTGGCTCGTCGAGCACCGTCTGTCCCGCCGCCTTGCGTGCCATCACTGCGGCCATGCCGAGCCGGTGCCCGAGGCCTGTCCCGAATGCGCGACGCCCGAATGCCTGGTCGCCTGCGGGCCCGGGGTGGAGCGGATCGCCGATGAAGTGGCCGCGCTGCTGCCCGAGGCGCGGACCGCGCTGGTCACCTCCGACACGCTCAACACGCCGGAGAAGATCGCCGGCTTCGTCGCCGATGCCGAAGCTGGCCTGATTGATGTCATCATCGGCACCCAGTTGGTGACCAAGGGCTATCACTTTCCTGAGCTAACTCTAGTGGGCGTAGTCGATGCCGACCTGGGCCTGGAAGGCGGCGACTTGCGCGCAGGCGAGCGGACCTATCAGCAGATCGCCCAGGTCGCCGGCCGTGCCGGACGCGGGGCCAAGCCGGGCGAAGTGCTGATCCAGACCCGCCACCCCGAAGCCCCGGTCATCGCTGCCCTTGCCGCCGGCGACCGCGATGCCTTTTACGCTGCCGAGGCCGAAGCAAGACGAGACGCCGGTGCCCCGCCATTCGGCCGCTGGGCCGCGATCATCGTCTCATCCGAAGACGAAGCGGAGGCGCGCGATGCCGCCCGCGCCATCGGCGGTGTCCGCCCCCGCCTGCCCGACATCGCCATCCACGGCCCCGCGCCTGCGCCGATGTCGCTGCTACGAGGAAGGTATCGCTATCGCCTGCTGATCAACGCGCGGCGTTCGAGCGAGCTGCAACGCGTGATCCGCGATTGGCTCGATCCGCTGAGGTTTCCGCAGGGGGTGCGGGTGGCGGTGGATATTGATCCTTATAGTTTTGTTTGAGCTGAACCCAACGCCGCTCAGCCTGAGCCCTTCGAAGGCCGCGCGCTGCTCGCAAACAAATTGTTGCGGTCAAACGCCCTTTACCGCTCATTAATTGCCCGCCGGTAGTCTGTGGAAATGGAACAAGGCAGTTTGTGGATCCGCTTTTTGCGCGCTCAGGGCCGATGCCAGCGCTCGTTCGCCAAAACCATCCAAATCTGACGGTTTTGATACAAGTCGCTGCCGTAGGAATTTTGGGTCTGGGATTGAGAAGTGAAGGGCTGACGAATTACCTCGCTTTGGGTTTCTGTGGATTGTGCGCCCTCATATTTGCACGACTCATCTACGGCGCATTCAGCATGAGAAAAAATTCGGAGCGGCACTTCGAAGAAAAACGCCGCCGCTTGTAAAGCAATTGAAGGCCAATCGCTGCCCTTGCCCTATCCCACACCCGCCTACCCTGAGCTTGTCGAAGGGCTGCTTTTTTTCTTCAAGCGGTTGCGCGAGAGGCATGAAGCCAAGAGCAGTGCTTCGACAAGCTCAGCATAGACGGTCAAGGATCAGAAATTTGGGCCACTTCGTCACACTTCGAGCAACGCCGCCGCAGCTATCAGCCGGTTACCATGATCGCGCTCTTCGCCGCCGTTCAGCCGGAACAGCCGCGCCGCCTCAGCGTTGTCGGTGTTCGCCGCCCAGCGCTCATAAAGACCTTCGCCGCCAAATTCGCCTTGAGAGAGCCCGCGCAACGCTTCGGCGGTGATCGGCATGGCTGGAAACGGTGAAGCGAGATAGGGATTGTCCACCGATTCGGGCGGAAGAAACTCTTCCCCGCTGATCTCCATTATCGCCTTAGCGACGCGGTGGGCATGGGCCAGCTCCTCGCGGCCATTGTGCTCCAGCAGTGCGGCGACTTCGGCGTTGTCGGTGCCCGGCACCATGCCGCGATAGAGATCGAGCCCTGCCGCTTCGAGCAGCACCATGACTTTCAGATCATCGATGGTCGGCGCGGTGACCTTGTTGATATGGGCGAAGGCCTCGCCGATGGTGGCCGGTGCGCCTGCGGGAATGAGATTGGTCATGGTCGTTTATCTCCGGTTGCGGAGACCAGCCTATCGCGCTTTCCCCTTGGGCGATAGCCTCTCCGCATCGAGCAACTTGCGCTTGATCTCCAGCCCCCAGGCATAACCGCCCAGCCCGCCGTCGCTGCGCACCACCCGGTGGCAGGGAATCAGCACCGCGACGTTGTTTGCGCCATTGGCGCTGCCCGCCGCGCGGACCGCTTTGGGCTTGCCGACGGCTGCGGCGATCGCGGCATAGGACCGCGTCTCGCCGGGCGGAATCTTGCGCAGTTCCTGCCACACCGCTTCCTGGAAGGCGGTACCCTGGACATCGAGCGGGATGGCGTGGGGCTTGCCGGGTTGTTCGACCGCAGCCACAACCTCCTCCAACAACGCAGCGAATTCACCGCCGCCCGCAACCAACTCGGCATGGGGGAAGCGGCATTCCAGCGCATCGCGCCCTTCGCCAAACGACAGGCGGCACACCCCTTTGTCTGTCGCCGCAACCAGCATGTCACCAAGGCTGGTCGCCACCACGGCCCAGCGGATCGTCACGCCCCTGCCGCCACCCTTCCATGCCGATGGTGTCATTCCGAGCCTCCCCTCGCTTGCCGCATAGAACCGCGACGGCGCACTGAAGCCCGCGTCGTATATTGCATCAGTCACGCGGGCCCCATCGCTCAACGCATCGGCGGCGCGCTCCAGCCGCAGGGCGCG
>JAYWBP010000099.1:0-4586 GCA_043781375.1 Novosphingobium sp. | reverse complement strand
ACGCGGCATCGGCATAGGCATAGGGACCGCCAGCGCGCGGTATTTTGGCGCTGAGCCCGGCGAAGATCACTGCCAGGCACAGCGCGCCGCCCAGCGTGATGATCCACCCGATCGCCTGATTCCAGCCGAGCGGCGCCAGCGTTGCGGGCAGCAGATAGATGCCCGATCCGATCATGTTGCCGATCACCAGCGCAAGCAAAGCCCAGAAGCCCAGCGCGCGTTTGCTCGTGGCGGTCATGCGTTATCCCCTTTGCCGGCAGACTATCGCTTGAACTCGCCGCGTCACCATGTTTCTGAGTTCCCCATGGCAACCGTCACCACGCACAGCTGGCTTTCGCGGCTCGGCAAATATCATCCGCGGCTGATCGAGGCTGCGCTGGCGATGAACGAGAACGACGTTCCGCGCGCCGAACCATTGCTGCGCGCACAGCTTAAGGAGTTTCCGTTCGATGTCGCGGCGATCCGGCTGTTCGCCGAACTGGCCGGGCGTCTCGGGCGGTATAAGGATAGCGAGAATTTGCTGCGCCGAGCGCTCGAGCTATCGCCTTCGTTCACCGCCGCGCGCGCCAATCTGGCCTTGGTGCTATACCGCCAGAACCGCCCCGAAGAAGCAATTGCCGAGCTCAACCTGGTCACGGCGGAAGAGCCTGAAAACACCGGCCACTTCAATCTACAAGCGGCAGCCTATGGCCGGATTGGCGAGTTCGAAGATGCCTTGCAGCTTTACGAACGGGTGCTCGAACAGGCCCCGGGCCAGTCGCGCATCTGGATGAGCTATGGCCATATGCTCAAGACGGTGGGGCGTAGTGCCGATGGGGTCGTAGCTTACCGTAAAGCGATCGCGCTGCTGCCCGAACTGGGCGAGGCATGGTGGAGCCTCGCCAACCTCAAGACGGTCAAGTTCAGCGATGCCGACATCGCCGCGATGGAGGCCGCCTTGGCGCGCGGCGATATTGCGGGCGAGGATCGCTTCCACCTCGATTTCGCGCTGGGCAAGGCGCTCGAGGATCGCGGTGCGGCGGACGCGGCCTTCGCGCACTATGCGGCGGGCAATGTGCTGCGCCGTCAGTCGCTCGACTATTCGGCGGACGAGACCACCCGCTTTGTCGACAAGCTGATCGAAGTGGCCACACCCGAATTCATGGCCGTGCGCGCCGGGCAGGGCTGCGACGCGCCCGATCCGATTTTCATTCTCGGCATGCCGCGCGCTGGCTCAACCTTGGTTGAACAGATCCTCGCCAGCCACAGCCTGATCGAGGGCACCAGCGAACTGCCCGACATTCCGGCTCTGGCGCGGCGCGACCCGCGCTACCCCGCCAACCTGCCCGAGCTTTCGGCCGAGCATTTGGGCGCGCTGGGCGAGGAATACCTCCAGCGCACTCGGATTCAGCGCAAAAGCGAGCGGCCGCTGTTCATCGATAAGCTGCCCAACAACTGGGCGCATGTGGTGTTTATCCGGCTGATCCTGCCCAATGCCAAGATCATCGACGCGCGGCGGCATCCGCTCGGCTGTTGCTTTTCGAACTTCAAGCAGCACTTCGCGCGCGGGCAAGCGTTCAGCTACAGCCTCGACGATATGGGGCACTATTACGCCGACTACGTCCGGCTGATGGCGCATCTCGACCGGGTTCAACCCGGCGCGGTGCACCGCGTCATATACGAGGACATGGTCGATGATACCGAGGCCGAGGTGCGCCGCCTGCTCGCCTATTGCGGGGTGGAATTCGAGCCCGCCTGCCTGTCCTTCCACCAGACCGAACGAGCAGTGCGCACCGCCAGCTCCGAACAGGTCCGCCAACCGATCTTTCGCGAAGGTATAGAGGCGTGGAAATCGTTCAGCGATCACCTCGATCCGTTACGCAACGCGCTCGGTCCGGTCCTCCAAAGTTATCCGGAGTCGCCTGATAAGTGGTAAAAGTGCCACGCTCGATTGCCATATGCCATTTGTTAATGCGCTAGCCTTGACGGAGGGCGAGGTCGGAATCACTGTCGCACCAATAGAGTAACCAGGGGTTCCAATATGTCCAATCGCTCATGCCGAAGCACTCTTGCAGCTCTGCTGGCAACCACCTCGCTGATCGCCGCACCGGCGCTCGCGCAGGATACGCCGCCTGCTGACGAAACCGACAACGCCAACGGCGACATCGTCGTGACCGCGCAGAAACGTAGCGAGAGTCTGCAGAACGTTCCGATTTCGATCCAGGCGCTGGGCGGATCCAAGTTGCAAGAGCATCAGGTCGCAAGTTTCGACGATTACGCCAAACTTCTCCCTAGCGTCAGTTTTCAGTCGTTCGGACCTGGGCAATCCCAGCTTTCGTTTCGCGGAATTTCCAGCGGCGGCGATGGACTGCACGGCGGCTCGTTGCCGACGGCCGGGCTGTATATTGACGAAATCCCGGTCACCACGATTGCCGGCGCGGTTGACCTGCACATCTACGACATAGCGCGCGTCGAAGCGCTGTCCGGCCCGCAAGGGACTTTGTTTGGGGCGAGTTCGCTGGCCGGAACGCTGCGCATTATTACAAATCGGCCGAGCACCGCCGGGTTTTCGGGCGCGATGGACGTGCAGGGCACCAAATTCGGCAAAGGCGGCTACGGCGGGACCGGCGAAGGCTATGTCAACATTCCGTTGGGAGCCAATGCCGCATTTCGGGCCTCGGCGTTCTACCAGCATGACGGCGGGTATATCGATAATGTGCCCGGCACACGCACTTATACGCTCGGCGATCTCGATCCGACCACCAATGTCACGGTGAACAACGCGGCCTATGTCAAGAATGACTTCAACACGGTCGATACCTATGGCGGCCGCGCAGCGTTGCGGGTTGATTTGGATGACAGCTGGACGGTAACACCGCAGGTCATTTACCAGCATCAGGAAGCCAAAGGCGCGTTCCTGTTCGATCCGCGGCTGGGCGATCTGCGGGTGACCGATTTTACGCCCGATCTCAACAAAGACAAATGGGTTCAGGCCGCGCTGACGATTGAGGGCAAGCTGGGCAACTGGGATGTCACATATGCTGGCGGCTATTTTGATCGCCGGGTTGATAATCAGGCAGATTATTCAGAATATACAGTGGCCTACGACAATCTGGCCGGTTCATATTACACCTATTTCAGCACCGCCAGCGGGGGATTCCTGGATCCAACGCAATCGTTCCATGGCCATGATAATTACACCAAGCAATCGCACGAAGTGCGCGTTGCTTCACCTGCAACCGACTCGGTTCGGCTGGTGGCTGGGCTGTTCTATCAGCGCCAAACCGACGCGATCGTGGCGGACTATATCATTCCGGGTCTAGCCGGAATTCCCAACACACCCGCGGTGCCCAAGGCGGGCGACGATTTTTTCGCGACCCGCGCCTACCGCGTTGACCGTGACTATGCGATGTTCGGCGAAGCCTCATGGGATATCGTTCCGTCGGTGACGCTAACCGGCGGCCTGCGAGTGTTTATAGCGAACAACACCTTCGTCGGCTTCTCCGGCTTTGCCTCCAGCGCGGCTGCCGCCAACTGCATCCCGGTCAATCAGCCGGACCGAGTCTGCAACAATTTCAACAAGAAGTCGGTCCAATCGGGTGAGACACACCGCGCTAATCTGACCTGGCGGATCGATCCCGAGCATCTGGTCTATGCTACTTACTCAACCGGATATCGGCCCGGAGGCAACAACCGCCGTCCGGGGATCAACCCTTACAAGCCAGACACGTTGTCCAACTATGAGCTGGGCTTCAAGACCAACTGGTTCGATCACAAGCTGCGGATCAACGGAGCGGTGTTCTATGAAAAATGGAAGGATCTGCAATACGGCCTGAGCCCGATCGGGTCGGCCGGGGTGACGAATATCTACAACGCTGGCGACGCGCGGGTGTATGGTGCTGAAGCGGATTTCAATCTGCAGCTTGGCCACCTGACGCTTTCGGCTTCTGGTTCCTATATAGACGCCAAATTGACCACCGATTTCTGTTCAATCGGAGCGGCCGGCAATGTCGATTGTACATTGGGCACGGTTGCTGTGCCGCGCGGGACTTCGCTGCCGGTCCAGCCAAAGTTCAAAGGAAACGCAACTGCTCGCTATGAGTTCGATTTCGGTAGCTCGACTGCGTTTGTCCAAGGTTCGATGTTGCACCAGTCGGGCACCCGTTCGTACTTGACCGATCTGGAAGCAAACCTGCTTGGGCCGACCAAGGGTTTCACCACCTTTGACTTCTCGGTCGGGGCTAATTTTGGCCAGTTTACGATTGAAGGGTTTATCCAGAACGCCTTTGATCAACGCGGAATTCTCAGCATAAATACCGTCTGCGTACCTAGCATCTGCGGTGGGGGTCGGCGGTTTTATCCAGTCAAACCGCAGCAGTTTGGCGTGAAGATCGGGACCAAATTCTGATCCCAACTGCCTGAGCGACTATTCCGGCAGCTTGCATACCTCGGCCCAGCGCGCGCCGATCAATTCGGCGAGGCGCTGGGGCTCGATTTCAATCGAGCTGGTGCGCGATCCGGCGGCGGGGAACACTGTGGGATAGGCCAGCAATGAGCGGTCGGCGATAATCGGCAAGGCCGACGCCAAACCGAACGGGCATACTCCG
>JAYWBP010000098.1:0-34585 GCA_043781375.1 Novosphingobium sp. | reverse complement strand
CGTGCCAAGAGAATGCCGGGCGCACTTGTCATGGAAGGCTGAAACCGGGGTGGTAGCGGAGGAGGGACTCGAACCCCCGACACGCGGATTATGATTCCGCTGCTCTAACCAGCTGAGCTACTCCGCCCCATGGGGCTGCCGCGCGCCGGGGCGGGGCAGGCGGCGCTCTTACGGTGGGTTCCGGTGCCGGTCAACCGCGAAGGGCTGGCAGGAAACAGGCTCAGGCGGCGTGCCGATGATCCCCGGCACACCGCCCGCTGTCACGCCCTCAAGCTGCGCTGGAAAGTCAGCCCTGAAGCGCCGCCAAAACCTTCTCGGGCGCGGTTTCGCCGTAGGGATCGCTGTCGGTTCCGGTATCATTGATGCCCGGTTCCTCGAACCAGTGGGTGATCGTGTTGTCCTCGACCACCATCGCATAGCGCCAGCTGCGCTGACCGAAACCGAGGTGCGACTTGTCGATCAGCATGCCCATCCGGCGGGTAAAATCGCCCGAGCCGTCTGGCAGCAGCTTGACCTTCTCAAGGCCCAGATTCTTGCCCCACTGGAACATCACGAAGGCATCGTTGACCGAGATGCAGTAAACCTCGTCCACTCCGGCCGCCTTGAACTGATCGTACATCTGCTCGTAGCCCGGGCACTGCTCATTACTGCAGGTCGGGGTGAAGGCGCCGGGCAGGGAGAAGACGACGATCTTCTTGCCAGCGAATTCTTTGCGGACATTGAAGTCCTGCCAGGAAAACGGATTGGGGCCGTCGACGTTTTCGTCGCGTACACGGGTCTTGAGAGTGACGTCGGGGATCATGCGGTCGATCACGGGGATTCTCCAATGGGCAGGAACTGCTGGCCAGATAGGGTCGGACCGCCGATCGCCATAACTTTGAACTACGGATAGTTTGATCGTTTTTGGCGATTAGTTGGACGGTGACTTATGCCTTGCACCAATCCCGGAGATTGCCAGAAGTTCCCGGGATGCGGGGACCCGCGCCGTTCAGATTTCGCCGCGCGCGCGCCGCAATGCGAACCACTTGGCGACGTTGGCATTGTGCTGTTCCAGCGTGTCGGCAAAGACATGCCCACCGGTGCCATCGGCGACCATGTACAGCGCCTGGGTATGCGCGGGATGGAGCACCGCCTCAATCGAGGCCTTGCCCGGATTTGTGATCGGGCCCTGCGGCAATCCGACCATGGTGTAAGTATTGTAGCCGTTGACCGCCTGAATCTCGGACTGGCGGATTCGCCGCCCCAGCGGCTTGCCTGCGGTGATCGGATAGATGATCGTCGGATCAGCCTGGAGCAGCATCTTCTGGCGCAGGCGGTTGGAATAGAGCCCGGCGACCATTGCGCGTTCGGACGGCTTGCCAGTTTCCTTCTCGACAATCGAGGCCAGGATCACCGCCTCGCGCGGGGTCCTGGCGACTGTATCTGCCGCGCGCTTGGCCCACAGCGTCTGGAGCGTGCGAGCCATGGCTGCCTGCATCCGGCTCAGCACCACCGCGCGCGGCTCTCCCCGCTCGAATGCGTAGCTGTCGGGCAGGACCGAGCCCTCGGCCGGGACCGTCACCGGACCGCTCAGCAAAGTGCGCGCCATCAGCCGGTCATAGACCATCGCCGCGGGCATTCCCTCAGGCACGAGCACGAAGCGATTGAGCGTATCGCCCCCGGTCAGCACCGCCAGCACGCGGGCTTCGCTGGCGTGCGCGGGAAGCTCGTATTCGCCGGCCTTGATCGCGGTGCTGCTGCCCAGGATGCGCGCGCGCAGGCGGAACTGCTTAGCCGAGGTGATCGCGCCTTCGGCCTGGAGTTTGGTGGAAATGGTCACCAGGTTGGCGCCCTCGGGGACCAGGAAAGCGGTAGCGCGGGGTAGCGGCCCGTCAGCGCGCCAGCCGACCACGGCGCTGCCCACGCGCAATCCGAGCACCAGCACCAGAACAGCGAGGCCGATCCAGAGGCCTTTGCGTCGGTCAAGCATCGGGTCAGGTCAGATCGCGCGGATGACGAGGCTGGCGTTGGTCCCGCCGAAGCCGAAGCTGTTGTTGAGCGCGGCGCGCACGATGCGCTTTTTGGCGATGAACGGGACCAGGTCGACGCCTTCGCAGCTTTCGCTCGGGTTATCGAGGTTGAGCGTTGGCGGCACGATCTGGTCGCGGATGGCAAGGATGCAGAAGATCGTCTCGACCGCTCCGGCCCCACCCAGCAAATGGCCGATGGCGGACTTGGTCGAGCTCATCGATACCGTCCCGATGGCATCGCCAAACAGCCGCCGCACCGCGCCCAGTTCGAGTTCGTCGCCCAAGGGGGTCGAGGTGCCGTGAGCATTGATGTAGTCGATCTCCGACGGTTCGAGCCCGGCCTTCTTCAGCGCCATCTGCATTGAGCGGAATGCGCCCGAGCCTTGGGGATGTGGAGCGGTTACGTGATAGGCGTCGCCCGACAGGCCGTAGCCGATGATTTCGGCATAGATCCTGGCCCCGCGCGCCTTGGCGTGTTCGTATTCCTCGAGCACTACGACCCCGGCACCCTCACCCATGACGAAGCCGTCGCGGTCCTTGTCATAGGGTCGGCTGGCCTTTTCCGGCTGATCATTGAAATTGGTCGACAGCGCGCGGGCCTGGGCGAAGCCGGCGATGCCCAGCGGGCAGATTGTGCCCTCCGCGCCGCCGGCCAGCATGATGTCGGCATCGTCGTCGCGGATCATCCGCGCCGCGTCGCCAATCGAATGCGCGCCGGTCGAGCACGCGGTGACGACGGCGTGATTGGGGCCCATCAGGCCGTACTTGATCGAGACCTGACCCGAGATCAGGTTGATCAGGCGGCCATGGACGAAATGCGGCGAGACGCGCCCGGGGCCCTTTTCAGCAAGAACCAGCGATTCGCTCTCGATTCCGGGCAATCCGCCGATTCCCGAGCCGATCGAGCAGCCGGCGCGGAACCGCGTGGCCTCATCCATCTCGGTCAGGCCAGCATCTTCGATCGCCTGTCCGGCGGCGTCGATGCCATAGATGATGAACGGATCGACCTGGCGCTGGACCTTGTGATCGACGCGCTTGTTGGGATCGAAGCCGTAAGGGTGATCGGTCGGCTTGACCTCGCAGGCGATGTGGCACTTCTGGTTCGAGGCATCGAAGCGGGTGATCTTGCCCGCGCCCGACTTGCTTGCCAGGATATTGGCCCAGGTCGTCTCGACGTCGGCACCCAACGGCGTCACAAGGCCCAGTCCGGTTACAACCACGCGGCGCATGTTCTTCTCCGCAATAAACAGAAGGCCCGGAGCCTTACGCCCCGGGCCTGCCTGATTTCAAATACTTATCCGTCCAGCCACCCGGCGATCCCGCGACAGGGCCGGGACCGTCGCCGGACGGAAAGCAGGGCGATCAGCCCTTGTTTTCGTTGATGTACTTGATCGCATCAGAGACGGTGCTGATCTTCTCGGCGGCGTCGTCGGGAATTTCCACGCCGAACTCTTCCTCGAAAGCCATCACCAGCTCGACGATGTCGAGACTGTCCGCGCCCAGATCATCGATGAAGCTGGCGTCTTCGGTAACCTTGTCGGCTTCGACGCCCAGGTGCTCGACAACGATCTTCTTAACGCGCTCTGCGGTGTCGCTCATGTTCAGGCCCTTTGTTAAACGGGAGATGAATTGGTTGGCTGTCGCCCTAATATGCGGCGCGGGCGCTGGCAAGGGGCACCGGGCCCGATCCGGAAGGTGGGGGAAACGGGAAATGGCGCTTAAGGCGGTTGAAGGGGATTTCAACCAGAAACCACGACAGCGACGCCATGATGATTGTCAGCCCGCCACAGATAACAAAGAGCAGAAACCCACGCTGCCCGAACAGCGCAAATCCGAAAAACCTCAACAAGATCGCCCAGACAAACAGGTGAAACAGGTAAATCCCGTAGCTTATCCGGCCCAGATAAACCAGGACGCCATTGGCCAGAATGCGATCGACGGCCCCGCCAAAACCCGTGATCGCAACGGCGACCACCCCGGCAAGCCCGACAACCTCAAACGTGGGAAGCCAGGCGTATTGTTCCATTCCTGATGCAACGATGCAGGCCATGACTACCATCCAAACCAGCAGGATCGCGCCATTCGCGCGCCAAGACCAGCCGCGCTGTTCGCACAACGCAAGGATGGCACCGGCACCCAGACCGTCGATAGATGCGGGGATGAGCGAATAAGCCTGTTCCGCCCAGCCATTATGGTGCCCGACGACGCGAAAGGCGAGCGCGGCCGGGATGGCCAGAACGCAAAGGACCAGGGCCGCCCGATGGGACACGCGCATGACGATCGCGGGCCACACCAGATAAAACTGTTCCTCGACCGCAAGCGACCACCATGCTGCGGTATAAAATGGCACGTATGCGCCGCGCAGGGCGAACAGGAAATTGGACAGATACAAAGCGTGCCACAGCGCGACCGACCGGAACATCCCGAAGTTTGTCGCGGTGCAAAAGGCGATCAAGGCATAATAGGCTGGCCACAGTCGCAAGGCTCGCCGCACATAGAAGTTGGTCAGTCTTGTCGATCCGCCGGTTTTTGCCGCTATGACCATCCGGGTAATCAAGTAACCGCTGAGCACGAAGAACAGCCGGACGCCAAGGTCCCCAGCCAGTGAGTTCTCGTTCCACAAATGCGTGTAAAGTACGGCAAAGACCGCAAGCGCGCGCAAGCCGTCGAGCCTGGAATTATAGGCCGATTCGGACGCCGGCGGCATCCAGTGGCGCCACCTGCCCACGCCTGAAATACCGTCCCGGCCAGCGCGCAGTTTTGCAGGCGCGTTCACCAGCGCATCAGCTTTTCGCCTGCTCCACCAAGCGGATATTCAGCTCGCGCAACTGCTTGGCCGAGACCAGGCCCGGCGCGCCCATCATCAGATCTTCGGCTTTCTGGTTCATCGGGAAAACGACCACTTCGCGGATGTTCGGCTCGTCGGCCAGGAGCATGACGATGCGATCAACCCCGGGCGCCGAGCCGCCATGCGGAGGGGCGCCGAACTTGAAGGCGTTGATCATCCCGGCAAAGTTGGTGTCGACATCCTCGCGGCTGTAACCGGCGATTTCGAAAGCCTTGTACATGATGTCCGGACGGTGATTGCGGATCGCGCCCGAGCTGAGCTCGACCCCGTTGCAGACAATATCATACTGCCAGGCCTTGATCGTCAGCGGATCCATCGTCTCCAATGCCTCAAGCTCGCCCTGCGGCATCGAGAACGGGTTGTGGCTGAAGTCGACCTTCTTGGCGTCCTCGTCGTATTCGAACATCGGAAAATCGACGATCCAGCAAAACTTGAACACACCCTGTTCGATCAAGTGAAGTTCTTCAGCAACTCTGGTTCGCGCTGCACCTGCCAACTTAGCTGCGGGCAGCCCTTTGCCTGCGGCAAAAAAGACACCGTCACCCGACGCAAGGCCGCACCGGTCAGCAATCCGAACCAATTCTTCGGCCGATAGGCTATTTGCAATTGGCCCGCTTGCGACGGCTCCGAATCCACCTGCCTCGGTCTGAGCAAAGGTTTCATCATCCGGCACGGATCCTGTTAGCGCCCTTTTTGCGAAGTCTAGTCCTCCAAGGAAGCGAATATAGCCAAGTCCGGCGTGGCCTTCGCTTCTAGCCCAATCGTTCATCTTGTCGAAGAAGCTTCGGGCTTTCTCGCCTGTAGCTGGGGCCGGAATTGCACGAATGACCCCGCCCGAATTGGCAATTCCCGAAAAAACTTTGAACTGACTCGACTTAAAAATATCTGTCACGTCCGCGATCAACAGCGGGTTGCGCAAGTCGGGCTTGTCCGAGCCATACTTGAGCATCGCTTCGGCAAACGGGATGCGCACGAACTGGCCTGCCGGGGTCACGCTGCGCCCCGCTGCGAACTCCTCGAACACGCCCGCCAGGACCGGTTCGATCGCATTGAACACGTCATCCTGCGTTACGAAGCTCATCTCGAAGTCGAGCTGGTAGAACTCACCCGGCGAACGATCGGCGCGGGCATCCTCGTCGCGGAAGCAGGGGGCGATCTGGAAGTATTTATCGAACCCGGCGACCATCAGCAGCTGCTTGAACATCTGCGGCGCCTGCGGGAGCGCATAGAACTTGCCTGGATGAACCCGGCTGGGGACGAGGTAATCGCGCGCGCCCTCGGGGCTGGAGGCGGTGAGGATCGGGGTCTGGAACTCGGTAAACCCCTGATCGACCATCCGCCGCCGCAAACTGGCGATGACCGATGAGCGCAGCATCATGTTGGCGTGGACCTTCTCCCGCCGTAGATCGAGGAAGCGGTACTTGAGGCGGATGTCCTCGGGATACTCCTGCTCGCCGGCGACCGGCAGCGGCAGTTCATCGGCGCGCGACTGGATCGTCACCGCGCGGGCGAAGACCTCGATCTCGCCGGTGGCCAGGTTGGTGTTGCCCGTGCCAGTGGCGCGCAGCTTGACCGCACCGTCGATGGTGACGACGCTTTCGCTGCGCAGGCTTTCCAGGATCGGCAGCGCTGGGCTGTCGCTGTCGGCGACAACCTGAGTGATTCCGTAATGATCGCGCAGATCGACGAACAGCACGCCGCCGTGATCGCGCTTGCGGTGGACCCAGCCCGAGAGCCGGACCGTCTGTCCGACGTGGGCGGCGGTCAGCGCGCCGCAATGGTGTGAGCGAAAGGGATGCATCGAAACTCTTTCCAAGCGCGTGCCGATCAGGCAGGGGAGAAGGCGGCGTCAACAGGGGAACGGCGCGGAATTGTCAAGCCGCCTGCCCGGTCCGGCCGCCCTAGCGCGGGTCCGGGACGCGCAGGACACTATCAGAAATGCGCTTTACCAGAAAAGTTCGATGAAGATACATCCGCTGATTACCACAAGCGAGGCGCTGGCCGCCCTGTGTGCCCGCCTTTCGACGGCCGACTTCGTCACGGTCGACACCGAATTCATGCGCGAGAACACCTATTACCCCGAGCTGTGCCTGATCCAGATCGCCGATACCGAGGAAGCCGCAGCGATCGATCCGCTCGCTCACGGCATCGACATGAAGCCGCTATTCGACCTGCTCACCGCCAATGAGGAGGTGCTCAAGGTGTTCCATGCCGGCGGGCAGGATGTGGAGATCATCTTCAACTTCACCGGGCGCACCCCGCACCCGATATTCGACACCCAGATCGCGACCATGGCGATCAGCCAGTCCGAGCAGATCGGTTATCAGAACCTGGTCGAATCGTGGCTGGGGATCCAGGTCGACAAGGGCGCGCGGTTTACCGATTGGTCGCGCCGGCCGCTCGATGCGCGCCAGATCGACTATGCGATCGGCGACGTGACCCATCTGGCCAAGATCTTTCCCAAGATACTTGCCCGGCTGCGGAAAACAGGCCGCGGCGGATGGCTCGACCAGGAGATGGAAAAGCTGGCTGATCCGGCCAACTACAAGAACGATCCGAGCCTGGCCTGGCTGCGGATAAAGGCGGCAGGCCGTAACCCGGCGATGCTCGGGCGCTTGAAGGCGCTGGGCGCCTGGCGCGAGCAGGAGGCGCGCGACAAGAACATCCCGCGCGGACGGATCGCGCGCGATGAAACCCTGGCCGACATTGCAAGCCATCCGCCCAAGGTCCAGGCCGACTTGGGCAAGGTGCGCGGGCTGTCCGCAGGATGGCGGGAGAACGACATCGGCCGCCGGATGATGAACGTGCTCGCCTCGGCCGAACCGTTGAGCGAAGACGACATGCCCGCCCGCACCGCGCGCGGCGCGCCGCTGGGCAAGGAGGGCAGCCTGGTCGCCGACCTGCTCAAGCTGCTGCTCAAGATCCGCAGCCGCGAGATCGACGTCGCCTCCCGCTTGCTGGCGCGCAGCGAGGAGCTGGAACTGCTGGCAGCCGGGGTGCGCAAGGGCCTGGCGATGCTGGAAGGCTGGCGGTTCGAGCAGTTCGGGCGCGATGCGCTTGACCTGGTCGAGGGCAAGCTGGCTTTCGCGGTGGTTGGCGGCAAGCTCAAGAAGACCCACATCGACGATGCGGTTGTGGTTGAGCCTGAGATTCAGGAGCCTGTTGAGGCTGCTGAGGATATCGATGCGGGAGTTAAGGCGGGCATCAGCGCGGACGCTTCGACGGGCTCAGCATGAGCGGGGGTTGGCGAGCGGGGCGGTATTTACGTTCGGGCTTCGTTTCGAGCCTCCTGGACCCACGCCCGCTCAGGCTGAGCCCGTCGAAGCCCCCGCGCTAGCCGATCCGCATGACCGTCTATCACCCCACTCTCAAGCAGCTCCAGTACCTCGTCGCGCTGCACGAACATGGCCATTTCGGTCGTGCTGCCGAGGCCAGTTTCGTGTCGCAGTCGACCCTTTCGGCCGGGCTGCGCGATCTGGAGGCGCTGCTGGGGGTAACCCTGGTCGAGCGGACCAAGCGCGCCGTCCGCTTCACGCCCTTGGGCAATGCGGTCGTGGCCAAGGCGCACCGCATCCTGCGCGAGGCGGAGGAACTGGCCGAGCTGGTCCAGGCCAGCGGTCAGCCGCTGACCGGCGAGGTGCGGATGAGCGTGATCCCCACGATCGCCCCGTTCCTGCTGCCCCGGATGCTCCCCCGCCTGCGCCGTGAACGCCCGGCGCTGAAACTGTTCCTGCGCGAGGAGCCAAGCGCGGCGGCGCTTGAATCGCTGCACCATGGGCGCGCCGACTGCGTACTGCTCGCCCTGCCCTACCCGACCGGCGAGGTGGAAGTGGAGACGATCGAGCTCGACGCCTTTTACGTCGCCTTCCCCAAGGACGATCCGCGCGATCCGCCCGACCAGATCCCGCCCGAGCTGATCGACCAGAGCCGACTGCTCCTGCTCGAAGATGGCCACTGCCTCAAGGACCAGGTGCTGTCAGCCTGCAACCGGCCGGAACTGCGCGCCAGTGCGACGATGATCGGGACCAGCCTGCACACCCTGGTGCAGATGGTCGATAATGGCCTGGGACTGACCATGCTGCCCGAGATGGCGCTGGATGCAGGGATCCTCAATGGCACCAATGTCGTCGCCCGGCCCCTGCTGGCGCCCAATGCCAACCGCGAGATCGTGCTGATCTGGCGCAAGAATTCGCCCCGCTCGGATGAGTTCCGCCTGCTCGCCGAGGAGCTGCGCACCGGCTGACCCGATTGCGCTGGACATGGCCGCGGCGGTGGGGATCGTCGTCCTGCTGGCGGCGATGGCCTATGCCTGGTGGACCGGGACTTAAACCCAGGCGATCGGTTCGACCTTGCGCACCACCATGGTCCAGCTCACAACCCCCAGGCCGGAACTCAGCGCAGCGATCAGGAAGGCAACGCGATAGTCGCCGGTTGCATCGATCAGGCGCCCGGTCAGCCACGGCCCGACCACCCCGGCCAGGCCGCCAAAGCCGTTCTGGAAGCCGACCCACCGGCCCGCCGCGCGCGGACCGGCCAGCGTCTGGCCGATCGCGAAGGTGCCAAAAGCGCCTAGTCCGTTGGACAGCGAGAAGGCCAGAAGCGCTGCCACCGCAGCCTGCGGCGATCCGGTGGCGCAGGCCAGCATACACAGCAGGCCGAGCGAATTGGACGCGACCATCGTGTTCAGGCGCACCCGACTGACGCTGCGTCCGGCGGCGACCATCCGATCAGCGACGGTGCCGCCGATCAGACTGAACACGGCCGACAACAGATAGACCGCGCCGCCCAGCATCGCCATCGCAGTGATCGAAAAGCCCTGCTGCTTGACCAGGTAGGTAGGCAGCCACGACAGGACGATGAAATAGGGGTAATTGCCGCAGAAATGGGCGATTGCCGCGCCCCACAACTGGCGGTTGGACAGAAGCTGACCGTAACTTGGGATCGGACCCGTCGCAGTCGGCGCGGCGCTCGCCATCGGTTCGGGCCGCGTCATCGTCAGCCACGGCACCAGCCACAGCAGCGATAACCCGCCAAACACGAAGAACAGCGCGTGCCAGCCGAACTGCGCGATCAGCAGCCCGCCGACCAGCACCCCGGCGCCATTGCCCAGCATCAGCCCGGTCGCAATCCAGGCATTGGCTGAGGCCAACTTGTGCGGCGGACTGTGCAGCGCGAGCAGCTTGGAACTCGACGGGAAGAAAGTGCTTTCCCCCAGCCCCAGCAACAGGCGCAGCACCAGCAGCACGGTAAAGCTGGCGGCAAACCCGGTCAGCAATGTGGCGAGAGACCACAGCCCCAGCCCCAGCGCCAGGGTGCGGTACGGATCAAGCCGGTCGGCCAGCCAGCCCGACAGCGCGTGGCCGGGCACGTAGGTCATGAAGAAGGCCGAGAACAGCAGGCCCAACTGGCTGTTACTGAGCGCCAGCGCGTCCTTGATCAGCGGCGCGGCAGTCGAGAAGTTGCCACGATCGAGCGCATTGATGAACAGCGCGAGCGCGAGCAGCCCGATCAGCACGCTGGTTGCGCGGCTCTGCTTGTCGGGGGCCAGGCCGGATGGAGTGGCGGCGGCAACAGCAGCGGTCATCGAGCAACCCTTAGCTTCACCCTCAACGGCGAAAAATTAAAATCCCCAGCAGTCGCTTCACAAGCGCCGGAAGCCCGGAATTCTGCCGAAGCAGCATCGAAATATGGCGTCTTTTGCGCTTCAAACTGTAACCTTTCCGCGAGCGCAATTTTTTGCTCGGTCCGATCCGGATCGGGCAGTGTCGAAAGTGCGTGCGGGCTCATGTCCCCTCCCCTGGCAGATCGCTCGATTGTAGGAAATTGGTTGTTGTGCGCCCCCGCGCTCAATCCATGTGCTTAAGGCCGACCCGCAGATAGTCCCAGCCGGTAATCACGGTCAGCGCCGCCGCCGCCCACAGCGTCACGAGCCCGACCGTGTGCGGCAGATTGATCAGGCTCTCGCCGAACCTGACCGTCCACCACGGCACGGCATTGCCCAGAATCAGCGCGCCCAGCGAGACCAGCTGGAAGGTCGTTTTCCACTTGGCCAGCTGCGACACCGGGATCGACACCTGCAACCCGCCGAGAAATTCGCGCAGGCCCGATACAGCAATCTCACGGATCAGGATGATCAGCCCGGCGATCACGTGCATATCGCCCACATAGGGTCCACGCATCACGCCTTGCGCGGCCAGGACCAGGATCACGGCGGCGACCATGATCTTGTCGGCGATCGGATCGAGGAATGCGCCGAGCCGACTGACCGTGCCGTATGAGCGCGCGACATAGCCGTCGAAATAATCGGTCAGGCCCATAAGGACGTACATCGCAAAGCCCAGGCCATAACCGAACTGCCACTGCGGCCACCACAGCAACGCCGCCAGAACCGGGACCGCGACGATCCGCGACAGGGTCAGCAGGTTGGGCAAGGTCAACATCTCTGTCGGGCATAGCCATTAAGGCGGCTCGACAAAAGCCCATGGTCAAGGCTTGTGCGCCGACATTGAGTCGCTAGGGTCGCCCACTTCGGGAAGCAGCATGAAACGGGACCATGACGACATCGACGCATCTGATTCGGAGTCGCCGATTCCTGCCGCTGTTCGTGACCCAGCTGCTGGGCGCGTTCAACGATAACCTGTTCAAGAACGCGATGATCCTGTTCGTGGTCTACAGCGTCTACAATTCGGAAAAAGCCGAGGCCAAGTTCAGCGCGCTCGCTTCGACCTTGTTCATCGTCCCATTCTTCGTGCTCTCGGCGCTGTCGGGGCAACTGGCCGATATGCGCGACAAGTCGAAAATCATCCGGATCGTCAAGGCGTGCGAGATCGGCATCATGCTGGTCGGTGCCGCCGGACTGCTACTGGCCTGGCAGGGCATTGCCGTGGGCAGAGTGGCGATCCCGCTGATGCTGATCGCGGTGTTCGCGATGGGGGTGCACTCCACATTCTTTGGCCCGATCAAATACGCGATCCTGCCCCAGCATCTGCATGAAGGCGAAGTCCTTGCCGGGACCGGGCTGGTCGAGGCCGGAACCTATGTCGCGATCCTGGCGGGCACGATCCTGGCCGGCTGGATTCCGGTGCAATGGGCTGCGGTTGCCGTGGTACTGACCGCAGTGATCGGCTATTTTTCAGGTCGTCAGGTGCCTCCCGCCCCGGCGCAGATCCCTGACGAGCCGCTCGACTTTCACCTGATCCGCTCCTCGGTGAAGCTAGTCGGGCACACGCTCCACGATCGCCGGGTGTTCCTGGCGATCATGGCGATCAGCTTCTTCTGGACCATCGGCGCGGTGCTGTTCATCCAGTTTCCCCCGCTGGCCAAGAATGTCCTGAGCGCGAGCAAGGAAGTCGCCAGCCTGTTCCTGGTGATCTTCTCGATCGGCGTGGCGCTGGGTTCAGTTTCGATCAACGCGCTGCTCAAAGGGCGCGTGTCGGCGCGCTACGCCCCGATGTCGGTGCTCGGCATGTCGGCTTGCGTCGCGCTGTTCTATGTCGTGTGCGAGGCCTGGCCGATCTATCCACCGGGGACGATGCTGAGCGTGCCCGAATTCGTCGCCGAGCACCTCGCCCTGCCGTTGATGGCAACCTTGCTGGGCATCGCCTTTTGCGGCGGTATGTTCGTGGTGCCGCTGTATGCCTTCCTGACCACATTCGTCGACAAGGCCCATACCGCGCGGACGATTGCGGCCAACAATATCGTCAATTCCGGGGCGATGGTGGTCGGCTCGATCCTGGCCATCGGCCTGAGCATGGCCGGCGTGCCGATCGTCCATCAGCTGCTGCTGAGCGCGGCGATGTGCGTGGTCGCCGCGTGGCTGGGGCAGTTGTTGTTCAAGGCGGAGTGTGCGGCAGAGGGGGTTAGGCGATAAACGCCATCACCCCAAGCACGCACGCGCAATAGGCCATCAGGAACTCACGCAAGTCCTGGGCGGTGATCCGGAACGCGCGTTGCGGCAGCGCTCCATGGCGGACATGGCGTGGCAGCGTTTGCAAAAACGGGTGCCGGGCGGTTTCGTCGCTAAGGACCAGGGCTCTTCTCATCAGCCTTGAATTAAGCCGATGTTGACCATCGTCCAGAGCGGTAACCGTGGTATCTGGCGCTCATCCCGAAGCGGGACGGTAACCATTCAAGGGGTTCAGCAACGCTGCGGAATTGCCCCGGCTCGGGCACGGCGCTAGAGTCTTGAAATGATATCGCCTCCCCCTCCCAGCCGCACCGCCAGTTGTACCGGGGGTCAGCTTCTGGTCGATTGCCTGGTCGCTCAGGACTGCGACCGAATCTTCACCGTGCCGGGCGAAAGCTTCCTCGCCGTGCTCGATGCGCTGCACGATTGCGCGGCGATCGAGACCGTGATCTGCCGCCAGGAAGGCGGCGCAGCCTACATGGCCTGTGCCGATGGCAGCATCACCGGGCGGCCCGGGGTGTGCTTTGTCACCCGCGGCCCAGGCGCGACCAATGCCTCCATCGGGGTCCATGTGGCGATGCAGGATTCGCAGCCGATGGTGCTGTTCGTCGGCGACGTCGACCGGGCCATGCGTGACCGCGAGGGGTTTCAGGAAGTCAATCTCCAGGCGATGTTCGCCCCGCTCGCCAAATGGACCGCGCGGATCGACGATGCGGCGCGCATTCCTGAATATGTCGCTCGCGCTTTCTCGGTGGCGATAGCCGGGCGGCCTGGGCCGGTGGTGTTGGCCCTACCCGAGGACATGCTGCTCGAGTTTGTCGGCGACGATGTGGTCCCCCGCCCTGCCGTGGTGCGCCCGGCACAGGCCCCCTGCCCCGATGCGATCGAGACCATGATGCGGCTGATCGCCGACGCTGCAGCGCCTGTGGCGATCATCGGCGGGGCTGGCTGGAACCGCAAGGCGCGCGAACATTTCACCCTGTTCGCTGAGCGGATCGGCATTCCGGTGGCGGGCGCCTTCCGCCGCCAGGACGCGATCCCCAACGCCAGCCGCGCCTGGGCAGGCAACCTGGGCTATGGTCCGAGCGCGCAACTGGCGCAGCGCGTGCGCGACGCCGATCTGGTGCTGGTGGTCGGCGCGCGGCTGGGCGAGGCGACCACCGACGGCTATGAGCTGGTCACGCCCGACCATCCTGGCCAGATCCTGATCCACGTCCATCCCGACCCCGAGGAACTGGGCCGGGTCTATCGCGCCGACCTGGCGCTTTGCACCGACATGGCCGAATTCGCCGAAACCGCCGCGCTGTGGGACGATGGGATCGTGCCGTTCGCCGCAGGGCCGCAGGCGCATGCCGAATGGCTCGAATGGTCGACGCCGCAGCCGTCCAACGCGCGCCTCGACCTGGCCCTGTGCGTCGGGGCGATGCGCGATGCGCTGCCGGCGGACACGGTAATCTGCAACGGCGCGGGTAACTTTTCGGGCTGGTGGCATCGCTACTGGCATTACGAGGCGTGGAATTCACAGCTGGCCCCGACTGCGGGTTCGATGGGCTATGGGCTCCCGGCAGCGATTGCCGCAGCGCGACGTTTTCCCGAGCGCAGCGTGGTCGTGCTGGCGGGCGACGGCGACTTCCTGATGAACGGACAGGAACTGGCGACTGCGGCGCAGTACGGCTGCAACCTGCTGATCCTGGTGATCGACAACGGCAGCTATGGCACGATCCGGATGCACCAGGAGCGGACGTTTCCGGGGCGGGTGTCGGGCACCAGCCTCGTCAATCCCGACTTCGCCGCGCTGGGCCGGGCCTATGGCGCCTGGGCCGAGCGGGTGGAGACGACGGCACAGTTCAGTGCAGCTTTGGCGGAGGCGAAGGGGCGCAGCGGGCTGCGGTTGCTGCATCTGGTGACGGATATCGAGCAACTGGCAGCGACGGGGCTGACCTTGTCCCAGCTCAGCAAGGCTCAGCCCTGACACAAAGAAGCCGCCCGGAGGCGGCTTCTTCATTCACGTCAGGTGGAGACGCTCAGACGTCGTCGCCGAACGCGCCTTTGATCTTGCCAATCACGTCCTGGGCCTTGCCTTTGCCCTCTTGCGTGGCGCCTTCGTTCTGCAGAGCGGGATCGCGGTTGTTCGCGCCGATTTCCTGCTTGGCCTTGCCGATGGCTTGGTTGGCAGCGCCCTTGGTCCGGTCGATCAGTTCGCCCATGGTGGGTTTCCTCTAACGTGGCCCGCAGCGTGCAGGCCGTGAGCCCAACATACGCGCAACCAGGCCCCCGGTTCCCGCAATCAAGTCTTTGCCATCGAAAGAATTTTCTCCCATTCATCCGGTCGCACTACAGCCACGGACAGGCGCGAAAGCTTGACCAGTTCGCATTCTGCTAACGCGGCTTCGGCCTTGATCGCCTTGAGCGTGACCGGATGCGCCAGCTTCTTCACCGGCTTAACCTTGACCGAAGCCCAGTTGCCTTCGGGGTCGCTGGGATCAGCCAGTCCAGCCTTGCTGACTTTAACGATCCCGACGATTTCCAGGCCGATGTTGGAGTGGTAGAAAAACGCCTGGTCGCCCACTTTCATCGCCCGCAGATTGTTGGCTGCGCGATGGTTGCGGACCCCGTCCCAGGTGCCCTCGCCCTCGGCGATCAGATCGTCCCAGCTATAGGCAGCGGGCTCGGACTTGAGCAGCCAGTAGCTGGGCGCTTCCTGATTTTTGGTCATGCAAGATTTTTCCAAAGGCGATAAAGGAAGCGCATAGCTTCAAATTTCGGACATCGCCAGATATGGACCTCAACACTCTACCGGTGCTTTCATTGGCCGCCGACAAGGCCCGCCTTTCGCAGGAAATCGGCGACAGCTTTCGCCAGTACGGCTTCGCGCTGATCAAGGACCACGGACTCGATCCCGCGCTGGTGGCGCGCGCCTGGGACCTGACCGAGCAGTTCTTCAAGCTGCCCGATGCGGCCAAGCGCGCATACCTGATCCCCGGTCAGGGCGGCGCCCGCGGCTATACCGCGTTCGGCACCGAGATCGCCAAAGGCGCGACCGCGCACGACCTCAAGGAATTCTGGCACGTCGGCCGCGACCTTCCCGACGGCCACATCCTGGCCGATTCGATGCCGCCCAATGTCTGGCCCACGGAGATCGTCGGCTTCCGCGAGACCTTCGAGGAGCTCTATGCCGAACTCGACCGGGTCGGCGGAGTGATCCTCTCGCGCATTGCGACCTATCTCGATCTGCCCGCCGACTGGTTCGAGGCCGGGATCTTCGAGGGCAATTCGGTGCTGCGCCTGCTGCACTATCCGCCGGTCGATACCGACGCGGGCGAGCGCATCCGCGCCGGGGCGCATGAGGATATCAACCTGATAACGCTGCTGCTTGGCGCCGAAGAGGCCGGGCTGGAGCTGCTGACCCGCGAGGGCAAGTGGATCGGGATCCATCCGCCCGATGGCGCGCTGGTGGTCAATATCGGCGACATGCTTCAGCGCCTGACCAACCACGTGCTGCCCTCGACCACGCATCGTGTCCGCAACCCGCAAGGCTCGCGCGCCGGGTTCAGCCGCTATTCGATGCCGTTTTTCCTCCACTTGCGCAGCGATTTTCCCTTCGTCACCCTGCCCCAGTGCATCACTGCGCAGAACCCCGATCGCTATCCGGTGTCGATCACCGCAGACGACTATCTGCAAGAGCGGCTGCGCGAAATCGGCCTCAAGAAATAGGGCGCGACAATACCGGGGGTCTGCCTGCGGCGGAGTTTAAGGTTAAATTTACGTAGCTCGGGTAGGTCTTGGATGAAATCCGGGAGCTGCCGCGAGCGCATATGATCGATCTGGACGAACCATTGGTGGCCGCCAACAGTCCTGCCCGGCTGGGCAGGGCCGAGCGGGATGTGGTCGCGCTGGGGATCGCCGTTGCCAGCATCATCCTGTTCATCGGCACCGGCGGAACGGTAATGCCACGGGTGGTCGACGCGATCACCGGGATTGGCGTCGGACCCGATGTGATCCTGACCAACGCCCTGCTGCTAAACATCGCGCTCGTCATCTTCGGCTGGCGTCGTTACCGCGAACTGAACGAAGAGGTGCGCGAGCGGCGCAAGGCCGAAGCCCAGGCCCGCCAGCTCGCCGAGACCGATCCGCTGACGGGCTGTCTCAATCGCCGCAGCATCGGCACCGCAACAGATGCGCTGATCGCGGCCAGCACGGCGCGCGGCGAACTGGTCGCGTTCCTGATGATCGACGTCGACAACTTCAAGCAGATCAATGACCTCCACGGCCACAGCGTGGGCGATCACATCCTTCATCAGAGCGCCCGCAGGATCGCCGCGCTGCTGCCCGAACGCTCGTTGCTGGCGCGGCTGGGCGGCGACGAGTTTGCCTGCGTCGTGCCGTTCGATGCCAAGCGCCCCGACCGGATCGATCAGGTTGCCGCAGCCATCGTCGAGGCGGTGAGCAAGCCGGTCGTCAACCAGGGCAACGCGGTCGAAGTCACCGTCTCGCTCGGAGTGACCCGCAGCGACTATTGCAAGACCCCGTCAGGAGGCAACGCGCAGACTTTGCTCCACATGGCCGACATCGCTATGTATCACGCCAAGAAGCAGGGCCGAAACCGCTACTTCTGGTTCGAAGCGCCGATGGAGAACGAACTGCGCTTTCGCTCCGAACTGGAAAGCGGCATCCGCACCGGCATCGGCCGCGGTGAATTTGTGCCCTATTACGAACAGCAGATCGACCTGGAGACGGGCGAACTGGTTGGCTTTGAAATGCTGGCGCGATGGAATTCGCCGAGCCTGGGGATCGTCAGCCCCGAGGTGTTCATCCCCATCGCCGAGGAAATCGGGGTCATCGCCGAACTGTCGGAAAGTGTGATCGCCCAGGCCCTGGAAGATGCCAAGGGCTGGGACGCCAGACTGACCTTGTCGGTCAATATCTCGCCGATCCAGCTGCGCGATCCATGGTTCGCGCAGAAGATCCTCAAGCTGCTGGTCGAGGCTAATTTTCCGCCTAGCCGACTGGACATCGAAGTCACCGAAAGCTGCCTGCACGAGAATATCGGTGTGGTCCGCTCGCTCATCACCAGTCTCAAGAACCAGGGTGTGCGGATCAGCCTCGACGATTTCGGCACCGGCTACAGCTCGCTGGCCCAGCTGCGCAGCCTGCCGTTCGATCGGATCAAGATCGATCGCAGCTTCATCTCGACCATCTCTGACAGCCAGGACAGCGCGATGATCGTCAAGGCGATCACCTCGCTCGGCCAGGGTCTGGGCCTGCCGATCACCGCTGAAGGGATCGAGAGCGCCGAAGTGCTCCAGGAACTGCGCCTGCTGGGCAAATTCAAGGGCCAGGGCTATCTTTATGGACGGCCCCAGACCGCCGAACTGACCCGGATCAAGCTAGCCGAGCTGGAACTGCTCAGCGCGGTCCGCCCGGCCGGACCTGACCTGACCACAATCGAACACCCGCAGCCCAAGCGCCGGGCGCGCGTCGCGGGCGGCAAGTCCGCCTGAAGCTGCCCGGCCCGACCGTGGACGGCCCGACCGTGGACGGCCTGACTCTGGACGTCGCTCCCGCCAACGCATAGAGCGCGGTGACTATGCGCGTTCCTTTCATCAAGATGCACGGCTTGGGCAACGACTTCGTCGTGCTCGATTCGCGCGTCGAGCGCCTGCCCGAAGTGACCCGCAGCTTCGCCGCGGCGCTGGCCGATCGCCGCACCGGGATCGGCTGCGACCAGCTGATCGTGCTCGAACGCTCGACCCTGGCCGACCTGCGGATGCGAATCTTCAATGCCGATGGCGGCGAGGTCGAGGCGTGCGGCAATGCCACCCGCGCGGTCGGGCTGTTGCATGACGGCCCGGTGCGGATCGAGACGCTGGGCGGGATGCTTGAAACCGCACGCGCCGATGGCGGCATCGCAGTCGACATGGGCGAACCGCGCTTTGCCTGGGACCAGATCCCGCTGGCCTATGCCCTTGATACGACGGCGCTGCCGGTTGGCTGGGACGAACTGGAAAACCCCGCCGCGGTCAATGTCGGCAATCCGCACGCGGTGTTCTTCGTGTCCGATTGCGACGCCATCGACCTCGAACGCCTCGGCCCGCAGATTGAGCATGACCCGTTGTTTCCCGAGCGGGTCAACGTCAATGTCGCCACGATCGAGAGCCGCGACCGCATTCGCCTGCGGGTATGGGAGCGCGGCGTGGGCGAGACCCGCGCCTGTGGCACCGGCGCCTGCGCCACGGCCATCGCCGCGATGCGTCGGGGCCTGGTCGAGCGGGAGGCGCGCGTGGTCCTGCGCGGTGGGCCGCTAACGATCGCATGGCGCGACGATAACCGCATCGTGATGACCGGCGCGGCGGCCGAGAGCTTTCGCGGCAGCTTCGATTCGGTCGAGTACGCCGCATGAGCCTGGAAGTGTTGAAGTGAGCCTTGAAGTGGTGACACTGGGCTGCCGGCTCAACCTGTCCGAGAGCGAGGACCTGCGGGCCCTGCTGGCGGGAGAGCGCAACCTCACCGTGATCAATAGCTGCGCCGTCACAGCCGAGGCCCTGCGCCGCACCCGCCAGGCAATCCGCCGTGCCCGGCTTGCCCGTCCCGATGTCCGCCTGCTGGTCACCGGTTGCGCGGTGGAAATCGAACGCGGCATGATTGCGGCGATGCCCGAAGTCGACGGACTGGTTGCCAATGTGGCCAAGCTCGATCCGCGCGCGTGGAACGCGGCGCCTGCCCCGCCTGCGGTAGCATCGGGCCATACCCGCGCGTTTGTCGCGGTGCAGAACGGCTGCGACCATGCCTGCACCTTCTGCGTGATCCCGCAAGGCCGCGGTCCGAGCCGCTCGCTGAGCGTGGCGCAGGTCCGGGACGCAGTTGCGCGGCATTGGGATGCGGGCGCGCGCGAGGTTGTCCTGACCGGAGTCGACGTGACCAGCTGGGGCCATGACTTGCCTAACACGCCGCGGCTGGGCGCGCTGGTTACCGCAATTCTCACCGTTTTCCCCAGGCTCCAGCGGCTGCGCCTGTCCTCGCTCGACGGGATCGAGATCGATGCTGAGCTGTTCGACCTGCTGGCCAACGAACCACGCGTGATGCCGCATCTCCACCTCTCGCTGCAGTCGGGCCATGATCTGATCCTCAAGCGGATGAAGCGCCGCCACACCCGCGCCGATGCCGTGGCACTCGTTGGTGCGCTGAAAGCGCGGCGGCCCGAGCTGGCGGTGGGGGCGGACCTGATGGCCGGCTTCCCGACCGAGGATGACGCGATGCACGCAGCCAACCTTTCGATCATCGCCGAGCTGGCAATCGTCCACGGCCACGTTTTTCCTTATTCGCCGCGCCCCGGCACTCCGGCGGCGCGGATGCCGCAAGTCGCACCTGCGCTGATCCGCGAGCGGGCGGCGGCATTGCGCGCGGCGGTGGCGCGGGAGCGATCACGCTGGCTGGACGGGCTGATCGACCAGCCGCTGGAAGTCCTCGCCGAACGCGACGGCACCGGCCACGCGGCAAACTTTGCCCGGGTACGCCTGCCCGAATGCACCCCTGCCGGGAGCCTGATCACCATCATCCCCACCGCGATCCACGAAGGGCTGCTGGCATGAGCGCGGAAAGCTGGTCCGATCGGCTGCTCGGGGGGTTCAAAAAGACCTCCGAGCGGCTGACCGAGAACCTCGCCGGGATCGTCAGTTCGACCCGGCTCGACGAGGCCCAGCTCGACGATCTTGAGGATGCGTTGATCCTGTCCGACCTGGGCCCGCGCGCCGCTGCGCGGATTCGCGAGCGGCTGGCCAACGAACGCTTTGAACGGGGGGCAACATCGGAAGCGATCCGCGAAGCGGTCGCCGAGGAAATCGCCGCGATCCTGCGTCCGGTGGCCAAGCCGCTGGAGATCGTCGCGTTCCCCCGCCCGCAAGTAATCCTGGTGATCGGGGTCAACGGATCGGGCAAGACCACCACCATCGCCAAGCTGGGCCATCTATTTCAGGAGCAGGATTACAGTGTCGTCCTGGCCGCCGGAGATACCTTTCGCGCCGCCGCCATTGGGCAACTTGCGGTCTGGGCCGAGCGTCTGGGCGTGCCGATCGTGCGCGGGCCTGAAGGCGGCGATCCGGCGAGCATCGTGTTCGACGCGGTCAAGCTGGCAACCGAGCGCGGCACCGATGCGTTGATCGTGGATACCGCCGGACGGCTGCACAACAAGCGCGAGCTAATGGACGAGCTGGCCAAAATCCGCCGCGTGCTCGGCCGCCTCAACCCCACCGCACCGCACGATGTCGTGCTGGTGATCGATGCCACCAATGGACAGAACGCCTTGCAACAAATCGCCACTTTCAAGGAAGTCGCCGGAGTGACAGGCCTGATCATGACTAAACTCGACGGCACCGCACGTGGTGGGGTGCTGGTCGCTGCGGCCGAGCAGTTCGGGCTGCCGATCCATGCCATCGGGGTGGGCGAGAAGATCGACGATCTGCGCCCGTTCGATCCAGACCTGCTGGCGCGCGTGATTGCGGGAGTAGCGTGATGGATGGGGCGAAAAAGCCGGTTCCGGCCTGGCTGAATGTGGTCATCGACTATGGCCCGGTGCTGGTGTTCTTCCTGGTCTACCGCCACTATTCGCCGGCTAATCGCGAAGATGCGGTGGCCGAGGTCCTGGCAGTGATCCGCGGCACAGCGGTGTTCATGGTCGCCGCGGTGATCGCGCTGATCGTCTCGAAGTGGAAGCTGGGGCGGATTTCGCCGATGCTGTGGCTCTCGACCGGGCTCATCGTGGCGTTCGGCGGTCTGACCGTGTTGCTCCACGATACCTTCTGGATTCAGGTCAAGCCGACCGCGATTTATCTGATCTTCGGGATCGCGCTGCTGATCGGGGTGCGCCGGGGCAAGCCCTTGCTCAAGGTCCTGCTTGAGGCCGCTTTCGAGGGCCTGGACGATCGCGGGTGGATGCTGCTGTCACGCAACTGGGGCTGGTTCTTCCTGTTCCTCGCCGCGCTCAACGAAGTGCTGCGCCATCGCTACAACCTGCAGAACCACAATTTCGGGACCTGGTTGACGCTCAAGCTATGGCTGTTTCTGCCGCTGACCTTCGTGTTTACTTTTGCCCATATGCCGATGCTGCTGCGCCACGGGCTGGCTGCGGACGCCCGCAAGGACGTGCTGGGCGACTTGCCGCACGATTGAGCAGAAGTTAAAACTGTGTGACAAGCCGTGCATCAGTGGCGATAATGCGCGGATGTCGAGATCAAACGATCCGCCAAGGGGGTAAATCATGGCCAAGTTTTTCGGAAATCTGCATCTGGTGCTAGTGGTCGGGCTGGTTCTGGCGATCATCGTGATGGTCGCTTACAATCCGACGGTCGAGGTCACCGGTTACGGAATCACCCTCTGGCTCCACGTATTTTTCGGGATCCTGTGGATCGGGCTGCTGTATTACTTGAACTTCGTCCAGGTGCCGACCATGCCGACCGTTCCGGCAGAGCTGAAAAAGGGCGTCACCGGCTACATCGCCCCCAAGGTGCTGTTCTACTTCCGTTATGCCGCACTGCTGACCGTCGTCACCGGGCTGACCGTGGCCGTCCTGGGTGGCTATGCCCATCAGGCGATGACCTTCACCGGCGCTGGCAAGGTCAACCTGATCGGCCTGGGGATGTGGATCGCGATCATCATGGCGGCCAACGTCTGGTTCCTGATCTGGCCTGCTCAGCAGAAGATCCTGGGCCTGGTCCAAGCCTCGGACGAGGCCAAGGCCAAGGCTGCGCCGCTCGCACTGGCCGCCAGCCGCACCAATCTGCTGCTGTCGCTGCCGATGCTGTATTGCATGGCCGCCGCCAACTTCACCTGAGCAGACCGACTTATGTCATGGGGGCGCGGTACCGAAAGGTGCCGCGCCCTTTTTTTCGTTCGCTTAACGCAGTTCAGCCCTGATCCGCGCGCGAAACACCCGCGCCATCAAGGTTTTGCGCCACGAATTGCCAGTCGATCGCCTTGGCCAGCAGCGCTTCAAGGTGCTTGGGCCGGGCGTTGCGATAATCGATGTAATAGGCGTGCTCCCATACATCGAGGGTGAGCAGCGGTTTCATTCCCTCATGCACCGCCGGGGTATCGGCATCGTGGAGCGCGGTAATCTCAAGCTTGTCGCCGTTGAGCACCAGCCAGGCCCAGCCGCTGCCGAAATGCTTGACCCCTTCTGCGGCCAGCTGCGTCACCAGCGCCTCATGCGAGCCAAAGCTACTGGCAATCATATCCTTGAGCTTGCCGTCCGGCGCCTGCGCCTCGGGCGAGAGGCACTGCCAGTAGAAGCTGTGGTTCCACACCTGCGCGGCGTTGTTGAACAACGGGGCATCGCCCTTGGCCTTGGCTGCGGCGATCACTTCGGACAGCTTGCGGCCTTCCAGACCAGCGGCGGGGGCCAGTTCGTTGACCTTGTCGACATAGGCTTTGTGATGCTTGCCGTGGTGATATTCGAACGTCTCGGCGGAAATCGTCTCGCCAAAGGCATCGGGGGCATAGGGTAGCTTGGGCAGGGTAAAGGGCATGGGGGAAGCTGCTCCATCGGGTCGGGGGTTTCCTGCTTAACGCTCCACGGTGGGAAACTTCTCCCGGCAAAGACGGATAAATTTGTGCGTTTTTTCCGGCCTGGCGGGAGGCGGGCTGGTGCCGCGCGAGGGGCCAGCTTGCTGAACCCGGACACGCATCAAATCCTTAAATCTCGATCTGGCTGCCCAGTTCGACCACGCGGTTGGTAGGGAGGCGGAAGAATTCCATCGCGCTGGCGGCATTGCGCAGCATCCACGCGAATAGCTTTTCCCGCCAGATCGCCATGCCCGGCTTAGCCGAGGGCAGCAGGGTCTGGCGCGAGAGGAAGAAGCTGGTCTTCATCATCTCGAACGGCGCGCCGCACAGCGAAACCTTGAGCAGCGCGGCGGGGACGTCGGTTTCTTCGAGGAAGCCGAAGCGCATGGTCAGGCGATAGAATCCCCGACCCAGGTCCTTGACCGTGTAACGGTTGGCAGCATCGACGAACGGTTCATCCTGAATGATGATTGTCAGGATCACCACGCGTTCATGCAGGACCTTGTTGTGCTTGATGTTGTGGAGCAAGGCCGAAGGCACACCGGCACTGCTCGAAGCCATGAAGATCGCGGTTCCCGGTACCCGCGCCGCGCTGCCGTGCGCGCTTTTGGCGAAGACCTCGATCGGGATCGTTCCCTCGGCCATGTTCTGGCGCATGAGCGCACGCCCGCGCGACCAGGTGGTAAGAAGGGTAAAGATCGAAAAACCCATGGCCAGCGGAACCCAGCCGCCGTCCGGGATTTTCGTCAGATTGGCGCCGAGATAGGCACTGTCGAGCGCGAAGAACAGCGCCAGCAAAGGCACCGCAGTCCACTTTTTCCACCGCCACAAATGCCACAGCACCACCGCCAGCAGGAAATTGTCGATCAGCATCGCCCCGGTCACGGCGATGCCGTAGGCGGCCGTAAGATTCGATGAGCGCTGGAACACCAGCACCAGGATGATGACTGCGACCATCAGAGCCCAATTGATCACCGGGATATAGATCTGGCCCGCGGCCGTCTCGCTGGTGTGACGAATCGTCATGCGCGGGATGAAACCAAGCTGGATTGCCTGCTGCGTGACTGAAAACGCCCCGGAGATTACCGCCTGCGAGGCGATGATCGCTGCTGCGCTGGCGATTATCAGCAAGGGCCATTGGAACCATTCCGGCGCCAGATAATAGAACGGGCTGGCCAGGGCGCCCGGAATGCGCATCAACAGCGAGGCTTGTCCAAGGTAGTTGAGAACCAGTGCCGGCAGGACGAAAAACAGCCACGAAATGCGGATCGGCGAGCGGCCGAAATGGCCCATGTCGGCATAGAGCGCCTCGGCCCCGGTGACGGCCAGGACCGCCGAGCCCATGGCAAGGAAGCCGCGCACCGGATCGGCAATGAACATAGCCGCAGCATAATGCGGGCTGAGCGCGAAGATCACTGTGGGATGGGCCGCAATGCTGATCACACCGAGCACCGAAATGACCGCAAAATAGGTCAGCATGATCGGCCCGAAGAAGCTGGCGACCTTGGCGGTTCCCCGGCTCTGGATAAAGAACAGGAAGATCAGGATGCCGACCACCAAGGGGACGACCATCCTGCCGAGCCCGGGCTCGTAAACCGCCAGCCCCTCGATCGCACTGAGCACCGAAACCGCCGGCGTAATCATCGAATCGCCATAGAACAGCGAGGTCGCAAAGACTCCGAGCAGGATGATCCCGCCCGACCATGACTTGCCCGAAATGTTCTGGTTGATCAGCGCCAGTAGCGCCAGACTGCCCCCCTCGCCCTTGTTGTCCGCGCGCATGATGATCGAGACGTATTTGAGCGTCACGATTACCATCATCGACCAGAACATCAGGCTGACGATGCCGAAGATGTGCAACTGGTCGAGCGGCAGGCGGTGATGCCCGGCGAACGTATCACGCATGGCGTACAACGGGCTGGTCCCGATGTCCCCGAACACGACGCCAATCGCGCCAACCGCCATCTTGACCATGCCGCCCTGACGATAGCCATGGCCTCCAGCCGACGCAGTGTCAGGGGCGGAATCGGACGGGGACACGGCCCCAAGGCCCTGCGCGCCATCCTGCACAGCTTCGCTCATGCGGCCTGTCCGTTCCGAAGATCCCATGCCATCGGCAGCGCTGTGCTGCTGGCAAGGAGAGGTCGCTTAGCAGCAGGCGCGGGACACCGCAATCTACAGCGCCAAGAGGTTACACCGAAACGTTTCGTCAGGCGGCCCTAAGGTTGGGTCGGCGGCGCGCTCTGGGTCGAGGCGATGAAGGCGTCCAACCGCGCAAGCCTGGCCTCAAGCTCGGAACGCCAGGGCGCATCCTTGGGCGCGCGGGCGAGCAACCCGGCCCACAGCGCCCGGCCCTCAGCCAGACGCCCGGATTGCGCCATCGCGAGCCCGAGGAAAAACGGCGGGCCGGGGCTGTTGGGCTGGGCCACGGCGGCCTGCTGATAGGCGTAGAAGGCGGCGGGGGTCAGCCCGCCTTCGGCATGGGCGACCAGCGCATTACCCATCGCCAACCAGGCCTCGGCATTCTTCGGATCCTTTGCCACCGCGCCGCGCAACATCTCGGCAGCGTCGCCAAACTGGCCGTGCCGGGCAAGCGCATCGGAAATAATCACCCAGTCGTTGGGCCCAGCCGCGCCGCCGCCCAGTTGCTGGCGGGCGCCGACCAGGGCTTCCGCCTCTCCCGCCAGGGTTTCGCTGGCGACCTTGGGCGAACCGGCAAGGCCCGGATGACCCTGCAGGGCATAGCCGACTACACCGAGGATGAGCGCTGCGCCGACCATCTCCCAGGCGCCGCGCGGCAGCTTGAGCACGAGCACCATCGCGGCAAAGGACAGCAGCACGATCAGCGCGATAAGCAGCCAGGTCATGCCGGGTCTTTCCTGCCGAAGCGCCCGCGCAGCAACAGCAGCGCCAGCGCCAGCAGCACCAGCGGTGCGGCAAACAGCGGCCAGGTGACGCGGTTCATACGCGGCGTATAACTGACGTATTGGCCATAACGCGCGATGAGCCAGGTGCGGATCGCCTCGGGATCCTCGCCTGCGGCGATCCGCTGGCGGACTTGGTTGCGCATATCGCCGGCCAGCGGTGCGTCCGAATCGGCGATCGACTGGCTCTGGCAACGCACACAGCGCAGTGTTTCCATCAGCGCCTGGGCCTTGGCCTCAAGCTGGGGATTGTCGAGCTGACGATAGGCATAAGGCGCAGGGGGAAGCGAATCCTGGGCCATGAGGGGGGTAGCGAAGAGCGCCAGCGCCACGATCAGCGCGCGGATCAAGCGCGCAATCATGCTCCGGCCTCGCGCAATTTGGCCAGGATCAGGTCAACCTGATCGGCGCGGATATCGCCGATGTGCTGGTAGCGGATCGTGCCCGCGCCATCGATCACGAAGGTCTCGGGCACGCCCGACGAGCCGATCGCCAGTTGCACCGCGCTGACATCATCCTTGCCGATGCGAACGAAAGGATCGCCGTTGCGGGCGAGGAACTGGGCGACATCTTCCGGCCGATCACGAATGGCGATGCCGTCGATCTCGACGCCGCGGCTTTTGAGCGCCTGCAATTGCGGGGCCTCGGCCGCGCACGGCACGCACCAGCTGGCAAAGATGTTGAGCAGGCGCGGCTTGCCGGTGGCGAAATCGGCGTCGCCCAGGCCGGGCTTGCCGGGCAGCGCGGCGGGTAGCGCAAATTGCGGCAGCGGCTGGCCGATCATGCCGCTCGCCACCTCGCGGTCGGCAGGGCGATAGAGCCCGACCACGACCAGCGCCACAAATGCGCCGAACAGCGCCAAGGGCAGCCACAGCGCCCAGCGGATCGGGAGACGCGGCGCGCTCATCGCCCCTGTCTTTCGCGGCGAAAGGCGATTTTGCCGCGGGCGATGGCGCGGCGCCAATCGCTCCACACCCGACCGAGCAGCGCGAGGAACCCGCCCAGCCCGATCAGCGCGCCGCCGTACCAGATCATCGGCACAAACGGCTTCCACCACAGCCGCAACTGCCAGCGATTACCTTCGGCCGGTTCACCCAGCACGACATACAGCTGCCCGTTCCAGCGGGTCTTGAGCGCCGATTCGCTGGTCTGCTGTGGTGGCATCCAGAAGCTGCGCGCCTGGGGGTGGAGCACGCTGGGGATGCCGCCCGCATAGCTGGCCTTCATCTCGGCCTCGAGCGCGGTCCAGTTGGGTCCGGCCACCGGCTCGATTGCTGCCAGCTCGATCTGCCATGGCCCGACCACAACAGTCTCGCCGACTTTGGCTGCGATCAGCTTTTCAATCGAGAAGGCGCTGTCACAGGCCACCCCGAACAGCGCGACGGCGATCCCCAGATGCGCGACAACCATGCCCCAGGTGGGCAGAGGCGTGCGCCGCAGGTCACGCCCGCGCAAGGGCAGCAGGCTTGCCACAGCCAGTCCGGCGGACAGCGCCATACCAAGCAGCGGCAGCGGTGCAACCGGGGCAAACACCAGCAGCGCCACCAGCGCGGCCAGGCTCAGCAGCGCTGGGATCAGCAAAACCCCGCGCACCCGGGCAAAGCTGTCACGCCGCCAGCGCAACAACGGCCCGACCGCCATGACCAAGACCATCGGCCCGAAGAACACCGCGCTCATCGGGTTGAAATAGGGCGGTCCTACCGAGACTTTCTCGCCGAACGCTTCGGTGAACAGCGGATAGAGCGTGCCGATCAGGACGATCCCCAGGATGCCCGATAGCATCACATTGTTGACCACCAGCGCCGCCTCGCGGCTGGTCACGGAAAATCGCTCGCCCTCGGTCACGCTGGAGGCGCGGATCGCGAACAGGATCAGCGCGCCACCGATGTTGATCGCCAGCAACGCGAGGATGAAGGTCCCCCGCTGCGGATCGACCGCGAAGGCATGAACGCTGGTAAGAATTCCCGAGCGGACCAGGAACGTGCCGACCATCGACATCGAAAAAGCGATCACGCCAAGCATGATGGTCCACGCCCGCAGCGCGTTACGCGCCGCCAGCACACCGCACGAATGGAGCAAAGCGGTCGCCGCCAGCCATGGCATCAACGAGGCGTTCTCGACCGGGTCCCAGAACCACCAGCCGCCCCAGCCCAGCTCGTAATAGGCCCAGAAGCTGCCGGCAGTGATCCCCAGAGTCAGGAAAATCCAAGCACCCAGCACCCACGGCCGCATTGCGCGGGCAAAGGCCGGGCCAACCTCACGCGTAACCAAAGCTCCGATCGCGAAGCTGAACGCGACCGACAGCCCGACATAGCCCAGGTAGAGCGTGGGCGGGTGGAAGGCGAGGCCCGGGTCCTGCAATAGCGGGTTAAGCCCCTGCCCCTCGGGCGCGGGTTGCACCAGGCGCTCGAACGGGTTGGAGGCCATCAGCAGGAAAGCGTAGAAACCCAGGCTGACAAACGCCTGCCCCGCCAGCGTCGCCAGCATCGTCCGCTCGGGCAGTCGGCGCTCGACCAGCGCGACAAAGCTGCCGGCCAGCCCCATAACGGTCACCCACAGCAACATCGAACCTTCGTGGTTGCCCCAGGTTCCGGCGAATTTGTAGAGCATCGGCTTGGCCGAATGCGAATTCATCGCCACCAGCTTGACCGACAGGTCGGTCCGGCAGAACAGCGCGATCAGCGCGGCGAAGGCGAGCAGCGCAAGCAGGCCCTGAAGCACCGCGACCGGGCGCACGACGCTGGCCATCGCCGCGCCGCGCCGGGTCAGCGCCATGGCCCCGCCGAACAGTTGCAGCGCCGACAGCGCCGCCGCCAACCACAGCGCGGCAAGGCCCAGTTCAGCGATCATGGAGATGCGGCGATCATTTGGTTTCCGCAACCGTCTTGCGCGCCTGAGCGTCGGTCATGTCCTTCATTTCGCGCGGGACGTATTTCTCGTCGTGCTTGGCGAGCAGGTTGTCGGCGATGAACATCCCTGCCGGGCTCAGCTTGCCTTCGGCGACGACGCCCGAGCCCGCGACAAACAGCGACGGTACGATCCCCCGAAAGCGCACCGGCACCCGTGCCTTGCCGTCGCCGACGATGAAGTCGATCGTCACCCCATCCGCCGCCGTCTTGATCGAGCCGCGCTCGACCATTCCCCCCAGCCGCACCGCGCGGTCAGGAGCAGGCGGGTGGCTGACGATCTCGCTGGGCACAAAGAAGTACGAAGCCTGATTCTTGAGCGCCCAGGCGGCAAGCAGCCCCGCCGCGATCAGCGCGACCAGCGCGATCAGCAACAGCACGAGGCGTTGGTGCTTGGCCTTGATTGCGCTCATCTTCCACGCGACCGTTCACGCCGCACTTCGGCTCGGCGCATGGCGAGCCATGACCAGGCGATCATCACCGCGGTCCCAACCACGCCGATGGCATAAGCGGCGATGACGAAATCCCACTGATTGAGAGCCTCGCGCATCAGGAGCTTTCCGCGCTCATCGCCATGCGCCGCAGCCGCGTCTCGGCCTGCTGATCAGCCAGGATCGCGCGCATTCGTGCAAGGATCACCCCGCCGAAGATCAGCGAGAAACCGATTGTAGCAGCCAACAAGGGCCATAAGAACGTCGCGTTGATCGCCGACTTGCCCATGGTGATGCTGGGCGGCTGGTGGAGGCTGTTCCACCACACCACCGAGCGATTGATGATCGGAATGTTGATCGCTCCGACCAGGCCGAAAATCGCCGCAACCCGCCCATCGCTGCGCCCGTCGCGCTGGCTCGCGTCGGCCAGCGCGATATAGCCGAAATAAAGAAACAGCAGCACCAGGAAGCTGGTCAGTCGCCCGTCCCACACCCACCAGGTGCCCCAGGTCGGCCGCGCCCAGATCGATCCGGTGGCCAGGCAGATCGCCGTAAACACCGCCCCTGGAACTGCCGCCGCGCGCGCGGCAATGCCCGCCAGCGGATGCCGCCAGACTAGCTCGGTAATGCTCGCGACGGCGATGGTGCTCCATCCGGCCATGCCCAACCAGGCGCTGGGGACATGGATGTAGAGGATGCGGACAGTGTCGCCCATCAGCCGATCGGGCGGCACCCACAGCAGGCCCCAGACGAGCGCCGATGCGGCAAGCGCGATTCCCACCAGCAGCATCGACGGAGTCAGCCAGCGGGCAATGCGCAGGAACTGGGCGGGATTGGCGAAGCCGTGCATGGACGAGTTAGCTCTGACACTTGCGATGCTAACGGGCAAGGGCGGAATGCGGGATGATGGGTGGCCCGAAGATTTTGACCTTACCGCCCAGTTGGGATTTGGGGGTCAAAATTAGGCTCGGGTGCAGCGGTGCGGAACCGGATTTCGTCCACCACCTACCGCCCGATCAAACCTTGCGCCATGGCATCGGCGACCTGATCGGGCGAGCGGGCGGATGTGGCGCTTTCCTGCCAGATTGCCGTCAGCCGCTCGGGGATCTCTGCCAAACGCCGCCGAACCTCGTTGATCTCGCACACTTCGCCCGAACGGCGCGCGAGGTATTCCAGGGCAACGCTGATGATCCCGCCAGCGTTGATGACATAGTCGGGCGCATAGAGAATGCCGCGCGCGGCCAGCGCCGGGCCATGCTCGGGCCGGGCGAGCTGGTTGTTGGCTCCGCCCGCCACGATCGGCGCCTCGATCCGGACGATCCCGGCATCGTCGAGAATTGCTCCCAGGGCGTTGGGGCTGAACACGTCGCAGGCCACACCCATGATGCTGTCGGAAGGGACATGCTCGGCGCCAAGAACGTGCGCCAGTTGGGCAGCCCGGTCCTCGTCGATGTCGGCCAGCGTGAGTTTTGCTCCATCTTGCGCCAGCAGCTTGGCTACCCCGCCGCCGACGCTGCCAGTGCCCTGCACGGCAACATGGACGCCTGCCATGGTGACGCGGCCCAGCTTGTAAGCCACCGCCGCCTTGATCCCAAGGTAGATGCCTATCGCTGTAAATGGCCCCGGATCGCCGCCCGCCGCGCCGCCATCGGTTGCGGGAAGCCCGGTGACGTGCGGCGTGCGCCGGGCAATCGCGACCATGTCGGCTTCGCTCATCCCGACATCCTCGGCGGTGACGTAAGCCCCGCCCAGCGCCTCGATCGCGTCACCGAACGCGGCCAGCATCGCCGGATTTTTCGTGCGCGCTGGATCTGCCAGGATAACCGCCTTGCCTCCGCCCATCGGCAGCCCGGCCATGGCGTTCTTATAGCTCATTCCCCGCGAAAGCCGCAACGCATCACGCATCGCACCGGCCGGATCGGCGTAGTGCCAGAACCGCGTACCGCCCGCCCCGGGGCCGAGGTGGGTTGAGTGCAGCGCAAAGATCGCGGTCAGCCCGCTCGCCCGGTCATGGACCAGCTGGACACGCTCATGCGCATCGAAATCGGGCTCTTTCCAGAACGCGGTCACACCGTTGCACCTTTATCAATGCGAACGGGCGGGAGTGCTGACTGGGGCGACCGAGGGGTCTCGAACCCCCGACCTCCGGTACCACAAACCGGCGCTCTAACCAACTGAGCTACGGTCGCCATAGTCATCTGCGCGTTCAGAAGTGCGCGCTGTTACGGAGCGCTGAGCACACCGGCAAGCGTCGATTTGCGCGGTTGCGGCCTGTTACACAAGGGTCGGATATTGGGAAGCGAAAAGTGCGTCGACTTACCGCAGACGTAATTTTCTTTCGCGGCGGTTTGGTTTAGTACGATGCGATGCAACCACCAGGCGAATCCAGCGCCGCGATCCTCCAGGCCCATCCCGGTCTCCAGCGGGTACCCAGCCCCAAGCTGGAGCTGTTCGTTTTGCGCAGCTTTCTGAGCGTCGAGCAATGCGCCGCGCTGATCGCGCAGATCGATGCCTTGCGCCGCCCCTCGACCATCGCCGACGCCAACGGGGATAATGCCTTTCGGACGAGCGAGACCTGCGATCTGGCAAGGGACCATCCCGAGGTGATTCGGCTGGATACCGCATTGGCAGCGCTTTCGGGGATCGATCCGGCGCATGGCGAGCCGCTCCAGGGCCAGCGTTATGCGCCCGGGCAGGAATTCAAGGCGCACACCGATTACTTCGAGCCGAACGGGCTGGATTATCAGCAATACTGCGCGATTTCAGGGCAGCGCAGCTGGACCTTCATGATTTATCTGAACGACGTCGACGCCGGCGGAGCGACCCGGTTCAAGGCGATTGATAAGCTGGTCCAGCCCGAGACCGGCAAGCTGCTGGCGTGGAACAACCGCCTGCCCGATGGTCGGCCCAACCCGGCAACGCTCCACCACGGGATGAAAGTGCGGCTGGGGGTCAAATACGTGATCACCAAGTGGTACCGCGAGCGGCCCTGGCTGGGATGAGATAGGAAACACCGCCCTCTCCCACCTCGCCCATCCTGAGGCGGGTTTGGGGGCAATGGGGCAGAGCATATGCGCCGCTCGTGCCAACAAAAAGGGCGGCACACTGGCCGCCCTTTCGTGATTCGGGGTCGTCTGGCTCAGCTCTTTTTGAGCGACAGTCCACCGAAGCGCTTGTTGAACTGGGCGACGCGGCCACCCTGATCGAGCTGACGCTGGCCACCGGTCCACGCCGGGTGCGAGGTGGGATCGATGTCGAGCGCCAGAGTGTCGCCCTCCTTGCCCCAGGTCGAACGCGTTTCGAACACGGTGCCGTCGGTCATCTGCACCTTGATCATGTGGTATTCGGGGTGGATTTCGGGCTTCATTGGATCGGACTTTCGCTGCGGCCGGTTCCGACCGGCCTGAAAAGGGAGCGCGGCGCTTAGCGGGGTGTGGGATGTTTGGCAAGGTCGGCGCGTGACCACCACTCAAGCCTCAATCCGCAGGCGGATCCGCCACCATCGCGGTGAACTTGACCTCGCTCGCCACCTTGTCGCCGAGCATGGCCTTGCCCCAGAACTTGCACACCCGCGCGCGCTTCTGGATGAAACCAACGTGGAGATCGAGCAGGCAGCCGGGTTCTACGGGCGCGCGAAACTTGGCTTCTTCGATGGCCATGAAATAGACCAGCTTGCCCGAACCGCCCAAGCCTAGCGTTTCGATTGCGAGGATCGCAGCGGCCTGCGCCAGAGCCTCGATCTGGAGCACGCCGGGCATGATCGGGCGCCCGGGGAAGTGGCCCTGGAAGAACTGCTCGTTGAAACTGACCGCTTTTACCGCGTGGATCGATTCACCGATCTTGAGCGCGAGTACCCGATCGACCAGCAGCAGCGGATAGCGATGCGGCAGGATCGACAGGATTTGCGCGATGTCGAACACGGGCACGCCAGATGCCAAACCTGTGGGACTGGTCGCCGGCGCGGGTGCCGCGCCGGCTTCCGAGGTATCGCTCATATTTGCCCCGATACTGCTATCAACGCCCGCCGGTCACCGGCGGGGCAGCTGCAGGCGCCTGACCAGCGGCGGCAGCGCGCTGTTCACGCTGCTGGCGCGGTTCCCAGCCGGCTGGCGGGACCAGCTGGGCGCTGGGGATCGCAGTGTTGAGCTCGGCCAGAATCGCCTGGTTAAGGTAATACGAGTTGCTGGCGGCCAGCACCGACTGCGGCGAAAGCAGCAGGGTGACCCGGTTCTTGGTCATCGCCACCTGGATCGCGGCGTTGAGCTTGTCACCGATCTGCTCTTCGACATAGGCTTCGGACAGCGCGGCCGGGGCAAGGAGGCCCTGAAGTTCCTGGTTCGCTGAATCCTGCAGCTGCTGGATCTGCTGAGCCTGCTGCTGGAGCACGGCGGGCTGGCCACCGGGAGCGGCACGATCGCGGTTGAACTTGTCGACCAGCGGCTGAAGCTGCGCGGTGATGGCCTTGCGGCGAGCTTCGGCGGCGTCGATCTGGGCCTTGTAGGTTACCGGGCGCTGCGTGGCGGCGGTGCGGAAGGCATTGGTGTTGGCGATGATCGCATCGAGGTTGGCGATCGCAATGCCGGGTGTGACCGGGCCAGCAGGGACAGCGGCGGGCGCTGGCGCGGGAGCAGCAGCCAGAACCGGCTGGGCAGTGCCGAGAAGGAGTGCGGAAACAAACGCCGTCTTGAGAAAAGTCGTCATCAGAATTGGGTTCCTACATTGAAAGTGAATGACTTGGTCTTGTCGCCGGGCTGGGTCAGCAGCGCCTTGGCGAAGTCGATGCGGAACGGCCCGAACGGCGAGTTCCAGTTGAAGCCGATACCGATCGAGAGCCGCGGCTTGGCGCTGTCGCCAAAGAACGATTCCTGGAATGGCGGGATCGACGTGCCCTGCGCTGTGTTTGGCGTGCCGTCGGGGGCAAGCGAAGTGGTTACCGTCGAGGTGGTCAGGGCGGCACCGGCCGAATCGCGGGTCAGGACCTGGGTATAGAGTGCGTTGCCGCTG
>JAYWBP010000097.1:0-4646 GCA_043781375.1 Novosphingobium sp. | reverse complement strand
GAGCGGTTGACCAGGCTGACCGCATTGCCCTGCGCAGCGTCCGCCGCCAGACCCAGCGCGTTCTCGATCCCGGCGTCACCCCCGCCGATCACGAAGATGTGTTCGTCGTTGTATTCGGCGGGATCGTCGAGCTGATACTGGACCACCGCGCCGTCACCCACCGGGCAGCGCACCAGGTTGGGATTGCCTTGTGTGCCGATCGCCAGCACCACCGTCTCGGCAAGCACTTCGTCGCCGTTCTTGAGCTTGATGGTAAAATCGCCCGCTGTCCCGGAGATGCCCTGAACCTCGGCATCGTACTGGACGTTCACACCTTGCGCGGCGGCTTGTTCGTTCCAGCCGCCCAGCACCGCTTCGCGCTTGCCGGCATCGAACGGCAGGTCGGAACGTAGCACCAGCGCGGCGGGCGTCGCCATCACGTGCTTGCCCTTCTGGTACTTGTAGATCGTGTCCGAGAGGTGCCCGGTCTTCTCGAGCAGGACGTGGCTGAGCCCAAGCTCTGCCGCGCGCGCCGCAGCGCTGAGCCCGGCCGGACCGGACCCGACGATGGCAATGCGCACGCGATCCACCACTGGTTCTCCCCGGGAAAATCCCGCAGACCCCCGTCTGCGTCCCAAGTGTTGCATAATCGAAGCGGCTAATCCACACCGGAACGGAAGGATTGCAGCAAGGCCAATGCCGCAGCCAAGGGAAGACGGACAAAGCGATGGCACAGGTTCAGACCGGACGCTGGCGGCTCAGCACCTTGTTGTTGGTGGTTGCACTGGCAGTTGCCGGGTTCGCCATCGCTACTTCGCTGCGCCGCCATGCGGATGCTTCAGGTAACGCCACCGACCCGCAGACCGCGCCAGCTAGCGGCGACGCCGATCCGCTGACGGCGCTCGAAGCCCGGACCAAGGCCAACCCGCAGGACGGTGAGGCCTGGGCAGCGCTCGCCTCGGGTTATTTCGAAACCGGGCGGTTCGCTGAGGCAGCGGCTGCCTATGACGCCGCGGTCAAGCTTTCTCCGCAGCAAGCGTCGCTATGGTCGGGGCGTGGCGAAGCGCGGGTCATGGCCAGCGCGCACGATCCGATGCCGGCTGCCGCCGCCGCCGATTTCGAACGCGCGGTCGCGCTCGATCCCAGGGATCCCCGCGCGCGCTATTTTCTGGCGGTCAAACAGGACCTCAGCGGTGATCACCGCGGGGCGATCAACAGCTGGCTGGCGCTGCTCGCCGATACCCGGCCCGGCGCGGCGTGGGAGGCGGACTTGCGCCGGACGATCGAACAGGCCGGCAAGATCAATCACATTGGGGTTGCGGGCCAGCTTGCAGCAGTCAAGCAGCCTGCCCCGCAGCTACCCGCACCGGCACCGGCTTTGCCCGGGCCAAGTCGCGAAGACATCAGCCGCGCCTCGGCGCTGCGGCCGTCCGAGCAGCGCCAAATGGCCGAAGCCATGGTCGCGCGGCTCGAGGCCAAGCTCAAGGCCGACCCGGCCAATGTCGATGGCTGGATCATGCTGATTCGCAGCCGCATGACGCTCGGCCAGCCCGATCTCGCGCGCGCGGCGCTGGCGGCGGCAGTGGCGGCAAATCCCGGCAAGGCAGCGCAGCTGCGCGAACAGGCGGCCGCCTTGGGCGTGCGCTAGAACCGCACCGCGCCAAACAGCGCGCGGCTTTCTAGCAGGAAGATCGCAAACGAACTGACTAGCCCGGTGAGGAACAGCAGGTAGGCGAACCGCAACAGGCGGTATTTCTTGTTCTGCAGGACCATGCCGTTCTGGTGGATATCGCGCAGCATTGCCCGGTAGATGCGCTCGTCGTCGCCGAGTTCGGCGAGCACCCGGTCGGCGAATTCGTCTTCGCTCAATTGGGTGAAGGTTCCGAAGAACAACAGGTTGGGTTTTCCGCCGCCCGCGCCGCCGGAGATCGACGGCAGGATTGCCGCCACCGCGCACATCGCCGAAAGGAACGCGAACCCGGCCAGCACCAGCAAGGTCAAGGGCACCGAACCGCTGCGCGCCTGGCCGATGGCGATGGTGAAGACCACGAAAGTCGCGCCCATCAGGATGCTCGCCTTCTGGTCGGCCATCTGGCTGAGCGTGAGATTGGTTTGGGTAGCGGTGCGGACCAGATGGACCGCTTGCAATGAAAACTTGTGGGGTTCGTGCGCCATCGGCTCAGACCACCCCGAACGCCAGCATCGCATCGGCGACCTTCTTGAATCCGGCGATATTCGCGCCGCGCACATAATCGACATAGCCGCCGCCCTGATCGCCATAGGTCTGGCAGCTGGTGTGAATGCCCGCCATGATATCCTTGAGCATCTGCTGAAGTTCGTCCTCCTTCCACGCGCGGCGGCCGGAGTTCTGGCTCATTTCGAGCCCCGACACCGCAACCCCGCCAGCGTTCGCAGCTTTGCCCGGCGCGAACAGCAATTTGGCTGCCTTGAACACGTGCACCCCGGCAAGGTCGGTCGGCATGTTGGCCCCTTCTGCGACCGCGATGCAGCCATTCGCGACCAGCGCCTTGGCATCATCACCGAGCAGTTCGTTCTGCGTGGCGCAAGGCAGCGCGACATCGCACCGGACGTGCCACGGAGTCTTGCCCGAGACGAAACTGGCACCCTTGAATTCCGCGCAATAGTCCTCGATCCGCCCGCGGCGATGGGTTTTGTGCGCCTTGACCCAGTCGATCTTCTCCTGGGTAATGCCATCGGGATCGTGGATGTATCCGCCCGAATCCGACAAGGTCAGCACTTTGCCGCCGAGCTGGACGATCTTCTCGGCAGCATGCGTCGCGACATTGCCCGAGCCCGAGATCACGGCGGTCTTGCCAGTCAAATCCTGGTCTTTGGTGGCGAGCATCGAGGCGAGGAAATAGACCGCGCCATATCCTGTGGCTTCGGTGCGGATCAGCGACCCGCCCCATTCGAGGCCCTTGCCGGTAAGCACCCCGGTGAATTCTCCGGTGATGCGCTTGTACTGGCCGAACATGAACCCGATTTCGCGTCCGCCAACCCCGATATCGCCTGCTGGCACGTCGATGTCGGCGCCGATATGACGATAGAGTTCGGTCATGAAGCTTTGGCAGAAGCGCATGATCTCACGCACGCTCTTGCCCTTGGGATTGAAGTTCGAACCGCCCTTGCCGCCGCCCATCGGCAGCCCGGTCAGCGCGTTTTTGAAGGTCTGCTCGAAGGCGAGGAACTTGAGCACCGATTCGGTGACACTGGGGTGGAACCGGATCCCGCCCTTGTACGGCCCGATCGCGTTGTTGTTCTGCACCCGCCAGCCGCGCTGGACGCGGATGTTGCCGGCATCGTCTTCCCAGCACACCCGGAAGCTCACCACCCGGTCGGGCTCAGCGATCCGGCGCAGGATCTGCTGGCGGTGGTATTCCTCCTTGTCGGAAATGAAGTCGTAGATGTCTTCGGCCACTTCCTGCACCGCCTGGACGAATTCGTCCTGATGCGGATTGCGGCGTTTTACCCCCGCCATGAAGTCGGCAAAGTCGACATGGTCTGAAACAGCCATCGGACGATCTCCCCAGTATGCGCGCCTGAAAACCTGCGGGTTCGGCGCTGCCTTATTGCTCTCCGAGCAGGCTATGCCGATGTCGAGCGATTGCATAGCCCCTCGCTCCTTTCGGCCAGAAGCCATGGCTTCAACTCAAGCATTCGGCTGTTTGACCGCAGGCCACCACTCCTCAGACGCCATGGGAATCGCCTTGCCTTGCCGATTGGCGCGAGTGTGCTAGCAGCCTCATGATGTTCACAAGTCACCCTATTCTGCTGACTGTCGTCATCCCGTTTCGCAACTTCGACCGCTCGGCCAAGGCGATGCTCGAAGCCGCGATCGAGGTGGTTGCGCCGCTGGTCGATGACTATGAACTGATCGTGGTGGACAACGGCAGCAGCAACGAGGAATTCCGCGATTATCAGCCGCTGCTGGGTGGTGACGGCTTCGCCAACATCCAGATTTACCGCTTGCTCCAGCAGGTCGATAATGACGTCGCCAGCATCGTCGGGATCGAGAACAGCCTGGGCGATTATGTCCTGGTCTACGATCCGCGCAGCGAGAATCTGTCGCAGCTCGGCGCCGCGCTCGACAAGATTGCCGAAGGCTGCGAGGTCGTCTTCCTGCGCAATCTCGCCAGTACCGACCATGGGCTGGTGCAACGCATCGCCGGACCGGTGTTTCGCTGGGGCTTCCAGCGGATCACCCGGATCGATCTGGTCCGCGACGCAGCGCTCGGCCGGCTGATGAGCAAGCGGGTGATCAGCTACCTGCTCGATCAGCCCAACCCGGTCGCTCAATACCGTACATTCCCGATGCGCGCCGGGTTCGTCCGGACGACGCTGGTTTACAGCGACCCGCGCGCCGACAAGGCGCGGCGAACAACGCTTGAACGGATCCGCTCGGCAATGCGGTTGGTCGTCGCCAACAGCATGATGCCGATCCGGCTGGTGTCGCTTGCGACCTTGCTCGGCGCGCTGCTCAATCTGGCCTATTCGGCGTACGTGGTGCTGATCGCCATAGTCAAACGCGATGTCGCCCCTGGCTGGGTGACCTTGTCGCTCCAGCAATCGGGCATGTTCTTCCTGTTTTCGATGATCCTGTTCGTGCTGACCGAATACATGATCCACACGATGCGCTGGAACATGCG
>JAYWBP010000096.1:0-4694 GCA_043781375.1 Novosphingobium sp. | reverse complement strand
CGATCACCGAGGCTAGCCTCGCCACGGCGACCCGCGACCTGAGCGACCTTGTTAGCAAGGGTGCGCTCGTTCGAACCGGCGAACGTCGCTATGCGCGTTACCGTTTGGCGATAGAACTTGCCGCGGCTTCCTAGCAGCGACCGACTGCTACGCTGACGAGAAGGAAGAGTGCGTCAAGCAACCGCTTCTCGAAAGCCGCGACAGTCGCGCGTTCCCGTTTGCCGATTGCGAGTAACGATCATCGACGTCTAAAGATGAACGGTGTCAGACAACAACCATGCCAACTCATTTATCGCTGATTGGGCTGCAACCGGCGGGTCCGAGCTGGCGAACACGCAAAGCTTCGTGAACGGGCTGTGCGCGTTGATCGGAGTCGAGCCGCCGCGCGGCAGCCAGACTGACGACGCAAACAACGACTATGTGTTCGAACGTCGCGTGTTTCAGGACAATGGTGACGGTACGATCAGCTTCGGCCGCCTCGATGCCTATAAGCGCGACTGTTTCGTGCTGGAGGCCAAACAGGGCAGCGATGCGGACCGCGAGGCCGCCGCACGCGGTGAGCGCGATTTTTTCGGCAAACCCGCCGTCGACCGGTTAAAACAGGGCACGGCTAAACGCGGTACACCAGGCTGGGCATCAGCGATGTTCAAGGCGAAGGGGCAGGCTGAGCGCTATGCCAAGGCGCTGCCGCTTGATCACGGCTGGCCGCCGTTCCTGATCGTAACCGACATCGGCCATTGCATCGACGTCTATGCCGATTTCAGCGGCACCGGAAAGCAATACACCCAGTTTCCCGATGCCGCGCGGTTCCGCATCATGTTGGGCGATCTGCGCGACAATGCCGTGCGCGCGCGGCTGGCGGCGATTTGGACCGACCCGCTCGGCCTCGACCCGTCGAAGGAGGCAGCGCGCGTCACGCGCCTGATTGCCGGCAACCTTGCCGATTTGTCGAAGCGGCTGGAGAAGCGCGAGCAGAACACGACCCGCGTCACTGATTTCCTGATGCGCTGCCTGTTCACAATGTTTGCCGAAGATACGGGTGGCAAAGAACACCTAATTCCCGAAGCCAGCTTCACCAGCTTGCTCAAGCGAGTGAAGGGGCATCCGCAAAATTTTGTGCCGCAGGTGACGGCCCTCTGGAAGGCTATGGACACTGGAGGGTTTGTCGGTTCGCTTGGGGAAGCAGGCGAGACCGTGCGCAAGTTCAACGGTTATCTTTTCAAGGACACCACCGCGCTCCCGCTCGACGAACAGGAAATCGGCCTGTTGATTGAGGCTGCTGAGCACAAGTGGAATCATGTCGAACCCGCGATCTTCGGGACGCTGCTCGAACGCGCGCTCGATGGGAAGGAACGAGCAAAGCTAGGCGCGCATTACACGCCGCGCGCTTATGTCGAACGGCTGGTGATGCCGACGGTAATCGAGCCGCTACGCGCGGACTGGGCGGGGGTGCAGGCTGCCGCCGCCAGCTTGATCGACGCAGGAAAGACGGACGAGGCGCGAGGACTGGTCGAGAAATTCCACGGGCAACTTGCACAAACGCGCGTGCTCGACCCCGCCTGTGGCACTGGCAATTTCCTGTATGTAGCGATGGCTCGGATGAAGGAGTTGGAAGGCGAAGTTGTAGGCCTACTGACCGAGCTTGGTGATGATCAATATGTCGCGGAACTCAGCGGCCATACGATAACGCCCGAAAATTTCCTGGGGATCGAGATCAATCCGCGCGCGGCCGCGATCGCGCAATTGGTGCTGTGGATCGGCTATCTCCAATGGCATTTTCGCGTGAACGGAGAGGGGCGAATGCCACCCGAGCCGGTGTTGCGCGACGTGAAGACGATCGAGAACAGGGACGCCCTGATTGATTGGGACACGCGCGTTCTGGAAAAGAGTGCCGACGGCACACCACTTACCATCTGGGATGGCACGACATTTAAGAAAAGCGCGATCACGGGCGAGTTGATTCCCGACGAGACGGCGCGAATGGAGCTCTATAGCTACGCAAACGCCCGCCAATCGAGATGGCCGAAAGCGAATTTCGTGGTTGGAAACCCACCGTTCGTTGGCAACAAGCGGATGCGCAAACGGTTAGGTCGAGGCTATGTGAAGGCCGTAAGATCCGCCCATCCCCGCCTTTCGGCCGAAATAGATTTTGTCATGTATTGGTGGGATCGATGCGCTGAACTCGTTGGGCGGGGAGAGCTGCGCGGCGCAGGACTGATAACTACAAAAACCATAGCGCAATCGAGCAATCGACCGATCCTGCGGAATAGATTAACTGCCAATGCTAACCGTGTATCGATCAGTTTCGCTGTTCCCAATCACCCATGGCACGATACCGAGACCACGGCAGCGGTGCGCATCGCAATGACGGTTCTCACCAAGGGTTGGATAAACGGCGAAATTCAGCACGTCGAAAACGAACGGAAACGAAGGGGCGAAACGACCTTCAACCTCAGGCGTGAAGTCGGAAAGATACAGGTTGATCTGTCCATTGGTGCGGAAGTGGCTTCCGCGTCGGCGCTCAAATCAAACCGGAATTTGTCCTGGATGGGCGTTAAAATGTCGGGAGACGGCTTCAAAATCGACGCCCAAAAGCGGGTCAAAATGCTTGCAGCTGGATTCCCGATCGAACGTCTACCGCTCCTGATCGCGGGGGGCGATATCACTGAACGCCAAAGCGAAGTCTATGCAATAGACACTGACGGCCTGTCGGAAGCCGATTTGCGAGACAACTTCCCGGCGATTTACCAGCATCTTCATGATTATGTTAAACCAGATCGAGATCAAAATGATCGGGATTCATATAAAAATAGCTGGTGGACCTTTGTGGAGACGAGACCTCGGCTTCGTAGTGCTGTAGCGGATTTGGCTTCTTACTTTGTTACTTGTGAGACAGCTAAGCATCGCGCGTTTGTGATTATTCCTCGCAAAGGAACTCTGATCGACGGATCGGTCATTGCCGTCGCTAGTGACGACCTGTTTATCCTTGGCGTCTTGAGCAGCCGCATTCACCGGCTCTGGGCTCTGAAAGCCGGCGGGCGCATGGGAGTGGGCAACGATCCTCGGTATCAAAACGAAGTGTGCTTCGATCCTTTTCCTTTTCCTGTCGATATCTCCACAACACTCGCGGACGCAATTCGGGTCGAAGCTGAGGCACTCGACGCTTTGCGCAAAGGCGTGCTCGGCGAACATGACGACCTGACACTGACCGGGTTGTACAATGTGCTAGAGGCAGTCCGCGCCGGTCGCGCTCTGACAGACAAAGAGCGCGATATCTACGATCGCGGGCTGGTGACGATCATCGGCCAGCACCACGATGAAATCGACCGTCTAGTCGCCGAAGCCTACGATTGGGCGTCCGATTTGAGTGACGAGGCAATGTTGACCAACCTCGTCGCGCTGAACCGCGAGCGCGCCACCGAGGAGGCTCAGGGGTTGGTCCGCTGGCTCCGTCCCGAATTTCAGGCACCCGGCGAAGGTCGTGTGGCGACCAACCGCGATCTCGACCTTGGCGATACGGAACCCGCACCCGTCACTGCCACGATCATCCCGTGGCCAAAAACCCTGCCCGAACAGGTCAGCGCCGTCGCCGCACTCCTCTCCGCCGCGCCCGCCCCGCAACATCCGCGAGACATCGCCCGCGCGTTCGACGGCAAGCGTGCAGCCAGCGTCATCCCGGTCCTCGACGCGCTGACCGCCATCGGCCAGGCGCGAAGGTTGGATGATGGGCGTTACGCAGCTTAGCTGATTTCGCCGACGAGCGGAAAGCGGTCTCTTCTACGAATTGACGCCGCCGACCCGTAATTCAGTTTGGCGGCCCCGAAATTTCGTCACCACACTGACCGCTTGCATGTCGGTTATTCCGACATTATAAGGGTGGTATGTAGTCGAATCGTGCGAGGCGTGTATGGCGACGGTTGCTCTTTCGAAGCCCGAAGTGGAGGACTTCCCGAAGGCTAAAGTGATTGCGGCGCTCACGGCAGAATTAATTGAATGCGCGCGCGCCGAGGCCCAGGTGCGCGGAATCGCACTGCCACCCGAGGCGCCGAACATAATCAAGGCGGCCGTGCCGATGGACTCCCTATCGGTGGTGGATGCGCTCTGCGCTGTGGAGCCCGTGGTCGGCTTCGAGCTTCGCGAGAGCATCGTTCGCACCGGCGGCTACGATTCAATCGAGGCTGCGCTGGAGCATCTTGTTCCAAAGATCGAGCGGGTGTGGATTCGCAAGAAAGGACCAAAGCCATGACCAATCTCGCATTGCGTCACGAAGGTGACGAGGAGGAGCGGCGGCGCTTGGGAGATCGTCTGCGCGAGGCCCGCAAATATCTCGGGCTCAAGCAGGAAGAGGTGGCGACCTATCTCAAGATTCCACGCACGGCGTTGACCGATATAGAAAACGGACAGCGTCGAGTGGAGGCGATAGAGCTGACCCGGTTGGCGCGCCTCTACCGGCAATCTGTCGGATATTTCACCGGCGAGGATGAGGCGTCGGCCAGCCTGCCTGCGGATGTGGCGCATCTGGCGCGCCGTGTTGCCGATTTGTCTGCTCAGGACCGCGCGGAGCTGGGTCGCTTTGCCGACTATCTTCGCACGCGATCGAGCAGTGGTCAGGCCTGATATATGGCGTTGGATTACGCCAGCGCGGTGCGAGCCGGCACGATGGCCGCAGGTCGGCTGCATCGGCAGTTAGATAC
>JAYWBP010000095.1:0-4706 GCA_043781375.1 Novosphingobium sp. | reverse complement strand
GGTATCCAGGGCCTCGCCCAGGCTGAAGTCGCCTACCAGAACGCGGTGCAGTACGCGCAGGACCGCCGCCAGGGTCGGGCGCTCACGGGCGCCGCAGATCCAAGCGCCAAGGCCGATCCGTTGTTCGTCCACCCGGACGTGCGCCGTATGCTGATGGAGGCCAAGGCCTTCACCGAGGGCATGCGTGCGCTGTGCCTGTGGGGTGCCTTGCAGGTTGAGCTGAGCCACAAGGCAGCCGACGAGGCCGACCGGCAGATAGCTGACGACCTGATTTCGCTGCTGACCCCCGTGATCAAGGGCTATGGGACCGACAAGGGTTATGATGTCGCTACCAACATGCAGCAGATTTGGGGCGGGCACGGCTACATCGTCGAGAATGGCATGGAGCAGTTCGTGCGCGATGCCCGGATCGCGATGATCTACGAAGGCGCCAACGGCGTTCAGGCGATGGATCTGGTCGGACGCAAGCTGGCGCTCAATGGCGGCCGGGCGATCCAGGCGCTGTTCGCGCTGGTCGACAAAGACTGCGCCGAGGCCAAGGCCGATGCTAAGCTTGTCGATTTTGCTGAGCGTCTGGAAAAGGCCAATGGCGAGCTCAAGACGGCGACGATGTGGTTCATGCAGAACGGCATGGCCCATCCCAATAATATCGGTGCCGGCGCGCATAGCTATATGCACCTGACCGGGCTGGTCGTGCTCGGGCTGATGTGGTTGCGGATGGCCAAAGTTGCCGCTGAGACGCTGGCCGCAGGTTCGGGCGACTCTGCCTTCTACGAAGCCAAACTGGTCACCGCCCGCTTCTATGCCGAGCGATTCCTGCCCGATGCCGGCGCCCTGCGTCGCAAGATCGAAGGCGGGGCCGACACGATGATGCTGCTGCCGGTGGAGGCGTTTGCGACGGCGTGACGCCGATCAGGCGAACACTTCATCGAACAGCCCGAGCATCGCGGCCCAGCTCTGGCGGTCGGCGCTGGCGTCATAGCTCAGGGCGGGGAGGCCGCTTGCATCGGACTTCGGGTCGGTGAAGCCGTGTTTGACACCGGAATAGATGTGCAGGTGGTAGTTCGCCCCGACTGCCTCCAGCTCTTCCTGGAACCTGCGGACATGGTCGCGGGGGACTAGCGGATCGGCGTCGCCGTGACAGACAAGGATGCGGCTGCGTATCACTTGGCTGGCGGGCACGGGCAGCTGGGTTGCCAGCAGGCCGTGGAAGCTGACCACTGCGGCAAGGTCGGCACCCATGCGTGCGGCTTCCAGCACGGCGCCGCCGCCCAGGCAGTAGCCGATCGCGGCCATCGGCAGTGTCCCCCGTTCGGGATGGGAGGCGAGGGCGTCCAGCCCCGCAGCAATTCGGCGACGGAAAGCCGCAGGGTCCTGACGCAAGGCATTGCCCAGACGCATGGCACCTTCGCGATCGGTGATCGGCTCGCCATAGAAGTCTATCATCAAGGCCAGATAGCCGGCCCTGGCCAGCATCTGCAGGCGTCGCTCGACGTTGGGCGCCTGGTTCATGATCGTTGGAAATACCGCAATCGCTGCCTTGGGCCTACCGCTGGGACGAGCGAGGACACCGGTAAGTTCGGTGTCACCGTCGCGGTAGGATATTTGTTGCACCGCACACTTACTCCGGCAGGAAGTCCGGTACCGACAGGTAACGCTCGCCGGTGTCGTAGTTGAAGCCCAGCACGCGGCTGCCCGTGGGCAAGTCCGCCAGTTGCTGCGAAATTGCGGCAAGTGTCGCGCCCGAGCTGATGCCCACCAGCATCCCTTCGATGGTGGCCGAGCGGCGGGCCCAGTCCTTGGCGTCGCCCGGATCGACCTGGATCGCGCCATCGATCGACTGGGTGTGAAGATTGCCGGGGATGAACCCGGCACCAATCCCCTGGATCGGATGCGGCGCGGGCTGGCCGCCCGAGATTACCGGGGAGAGTGTCGGCTCCACTGCATAAGCCTTCATCCCCGGCCATACTTTTTTGAGCACCTCGGCACAGCCGGTCAGATGACCACCAGTGCCAACCCCGGTGATCAGCACGTCTATCGGCGTGTCGGTGAAGTCGGCGAAGATTTCCTGCGCGGTGGTGCGGGCGTGGACTTCGACATTGGCAGGGTTGTCGAACTGCTGCGGCATCCATGCGCCCGGCGTCTGGGCGATCAGCTCGCGGGCGCGCTCGATCGCGCCTTTCATGCCCTTTTCGCGCGGGGTCAGGTCGAAGCTGGCGCCATAGGCGAGCATCAGCCGGCGCCGCTCAAGCGACATCGATTCGGGCATCACCAGGACCAGCTTGTAGCCCTTGACCGCCGCAACCATTGCCAGGCCGATCCCGGTGTTGCCCGACGTCGGCTCGACGATCGTGCCGCCCGGCTTAAGGCTGCCGTCGCGCTCGGCCGCTTCGATCATGGCCAGGCCGATACGATCCTTGATCGATCCGCCGGGGTTGGCCCGCTCGGACTTCACCCACACTTCATGGTCGGGGAACAGCCGCGAAAGGCGGACGTGGGGGGTGTTGCCGATCGTGGCGAGAATGCTGTCGACCTTCATGGTGCGGGCTCCGTTCTGGGAAGTTGCGGATCGAATGTACGGGCGTTGCGCAGTTCGGGAAAGAGCCAGGCCCACAGCCCGGTAATGACGATCGCGCCCACTCCGCCGAACACCACCGCGCCGGTCGCGCCGATCAGTGCCGCGGCTACGCCGGACTGCATCTCGCCTAGCTCGTTGGAGGCTGAGATCGCCAGGGTAGAGAGCGAGGAAACCCGGCCGCGCATGGGGTCGGGTGTATTGATCTGGATCAGAGTCGTGCGGATGAACACTGATATCATGTCGGCAGCACCCAATATACCAAGCAGCGTCAGCGACAGGATATAGCTGCGCGAAAAGCCGAAGGCGGCGGTGGCGAGGCCGTAAACGACCACTCCCCATAGCATCTTGGCGCCGACGTTGTGCTTGATCGGACGGATCGAGAGCAGCGCAGCGATCAGCGCGGCGCCAACCGCGGGCGCTGCGCGCATCGGGCCCAGGCCGGCCAGACCGACGTGAAGGATGTCCCGCGCAAAGACTGGCAGCAGCGCGGTCGCGCCGCCGAGCAACACGGCAAACAGGTCGAGACTGATACAGCCGAGCAGGAACCGCTCAAGCCAGACATAGCGCATGCCTAGCGCAATCTGTTTGATCGGATGAACATCGTGGTCATAGTCCGGCTGCGCCACGCGGCGGATCAGCAGAATCGCCAGCGCCGAGATCGCCAGAATGGCGGCAGACGTCCAGTAGGCTTGGGCAGGGCGGCTGGCGAAGATCACACTGCCCAGGGCGGGCCCAAGCACCGATCCGCCTTGCCAGGCGATCGCACCCAGCGCCACCGCTCGCGGCATCAGCGCGACAGGCACGATATTGGGCGTGATCGCGCTGACTGCGGGGCCAATGAATACCCGTGCCGTGCCGTGAAGTGCGGCCAGTCCGAACAGCAGCGGCAGGCTCAAGCTGCCAAAATGGGTGGTCAGCCCAAGTGCCAGCGCGACCACCACATCGATCCCGGTGGCTGCTCCGGCGACGATCCGCCGGTCGAACCGATCGGCGACCAAGCCCGCGACCGGGGTGAGCAGGAAAAGCGGAACGAATTGCGCCAGACCCAGCAGGCCGAGCTGAAAGGCGGCCTGTCCGATGCCCATGCCATAGCTGCTGCGGGCAATATCATAGACCTGGTAGCCGATGAACACGACCATGCAGTTGGTCGCCATGGTCGAGAAGAAGCGTGACAGCCAGATCAGCCGATAATCACGAATTTGCAGCGGGGAGGTCGGTTCCTTCACCGCTCGGGCATGGCAGCAAGCCTGGCGCTTGCCAAGCACGGGCAAGGTTTTACCGGCGAAAGTATTCGTTGGCCGGTCCTACTGCGGCGGCCTCAGCGATCCTTGCGCAGGCGCGGGTTGGGCTGGATCGCGTCGATCAGCTTGATGAAGTCCTCGAACCGCAGGATTCGCTCGAACTGGAAGCCACAGCGGTCCTCGGTCACCCAGATCACGTGGGCTTCGATCCGGCCGATCACCGGCAAGCGAATGATCACCCGTTCGCCCCGACCAAGCTCCAGCCCGCCGTCAGCCATGAACCCATGGGCAGAAATATTTACGATCTTGATATGCATGTCGCCGCGCTGACGATGCTCGCCGATCACCGGGTATTCTGCCGGGTGCCGGGTCGCACGGCGCAAGTCGGTTACCGAAAGTTGTGCTCCTGCACCCATGAATTGTCCTGTCATCGCATTGGTTCGCGAAAGGACATGATGGAAGGAAATGGCGAAGAAAGCGTAAATTCTCGGAGAATGGCGGTTTCGCTGGTTATCTCTTCACGCCGAACGGAGGATTCCGTGCTTTTTCTTGCCTGCTGAAATACGCAGTTCTGCGGGTCCGGCGGTAATGTGATAGGCCTCGTCGGTGATCGTTGCACCGTCGATCCGCGCGCCGCCGCCTGCGATCAGCCGCTTGGCCTCGCCACGGCTCGCCGCAAAGCCGATACCGACCAGCGCATCGATTAGCGAAAGGCCGGCAATGGGGACTGCGAAGGCAGGCAGGTCACTGCCGAGTCCTCCACCGGCAAAGGTCGTGCTGGCGGTAGCTTGCGCCGCCTGAGCTGCTTCACCACCCCGGCATAGAGCGGTGACGGCGGTGGCCAGCACAACTTTGGCGGCATTGATTTCGCTGCCTTCCAACGCCTC
>JAYWBP010000094.1:0-4829 GCA_043781375.1 Novosphingobium sp. | reverse complement strand
ACCGCAAGGAACGCGCCGAAAAGGCTACTAAGCCGCCCCATCCAGAAGATGCGCCGGAAACCGATTGATGGAACCCCTGCGCGAGGTTGACGGGCGCGCGATCCCGTTCGGCGCGGCGAATGTCGATACCGACGTGATCATCCCGGCCAAGTGGCTCAAGACGATTACCCGCGACGGGCTGGGGCGCGGCGCATTCGAAACGCTGCGCGCAGACCCCGACAACCTGTTCGACAGCGCCACCTTCAAAGGCAGTCCGATCCTGATCGCGGGAGACAATTTCGGCTGCGGATCGAGCCGCGAACACGCCGCCTGGGCTTTGCTCGACCTCGGTATCAAGGCGGTGATCGCGCCGAGTTTCTCGGACATCTTCTCGGGCAACGCCTTCAAGAACGGGATCCTCACCGTGGTGCTGCCACAAGCCGCGATCGACCGGCTGATGGCGGTCGCGGCGAGCGATCCGGTGCACATCGACCTTGAGCACCAGACCGTGACCACGCGCTTCCAGGATCGTTTCACCTTCGAGATCGACCCCTTTCGCAAGGCTTGCCTGATGGGCGGGCTCGACGAGGTCGGTCTCACGCTGGCGCGCGATAGCGCCATTTCAAACTATGAAAGCGAAGCCCGGGCCACGCTGCCCTGGCTCGCCAAGGGAGTACAAGCCGCATGAAAGCTTTACGCAGCCACGCCACCGGTGGACCCGAGACACTGCAGCTCGACGAGATCGACAGCCCCGTCCCTGGCCCGGGCCAAGTGCGGATCACGGTCAAGGCCTGCGCGATCAATTACCCCGATGTGCTGATCATCAAGGACATGTACCAGTTCAAGCCGCCCCGGCCGTTTTCGCCGGGCGGTGAATTGTCGGGGGTGATTGCTGCAGTGGGCGAAGGCGTGACCCAGTGGCAGGTCGGCGACCGCGTGATCGCGATGATGGGCAACGGCGGGCTGGCCGAACAAGTGCTGGCCCCGGCCGATAAGCTGTTCGCGCTGCCTGACGGAGTGAGTTTCGAAACCGGCGCGTCGCTTTTGATGACTTACGGCACCAACATGCACGGGCTGCTCGATCGCGGGCACCTGAAGGCCGGTGACACGTTGCTGGTGCTCGGCGCCGCCGGCGGGGTCGGGCTAGCCGCAGTTGAACTCGGCAAGGCTTACGGCGCCAAGGTCGTCGCCGCAGTTTCGAGCGAGGAAAAGGCCGCGGTCGCGCGCGAACACGGTGCCGACGAAGTGGTAATCTACCCGGTCGCCCCGCTCGACAAGGATCAGTCAAAGGCCCTGGCCGAGGCGTTCAAAACCGCTTGCGGGCCGGACGGCGCCAACGTGGTCTACGATGTCGTCGGTGGTGATTATTCCGAACCGGCGGTGCGTGCGATCGCGTGGGAAGGCCGGTTCTGCGTGGTCGGCTTCCCGGCGGGGATTGCCCGGCTGCCGCTCAACCTGACCTTGCTCAAGAGCTGCGACGTCTGCGGGGTGTTCTGGGGCGCATTCGCCGCGCGCGATCCCAAGGCCAACGCGGTGCACATCGCGACACTGTTCGACCTGCTCAAGGCGGGCAAGATCAACCCAAAGGTTTCCGCCAGTTTCCCGCTTGAGCGCGGCGGCGAGGCGATCACGATGCTTGCCGAACGCAAGGCAATCGGCAAGGTTGTGGTGACGATGAATTCGGGAGACTGACCATGAACGCTGCACGCCTCATCCTCGCCGGAGCCCTGCTCACTTCGGGCTATGCGCTCTATGCCAAGCCGGTCGCGCGTTCGGCCGCGCCAAGTGCCGCCGAATTGGTCACCGCACGGCAGGCGGGGATGGACATGTCGGCGTCTGCCCTGACCCTGCTCAAGAACGCCAGCACCAACGGGGTGCCGCTCAAGAACCTCGCCTTCCCGGCCGGCGGGCTGGCCAAGTGGGCGACCGCACTGCCGACGCTGTTTGCGGATTCAACCAAGGGCGCGAAGAGCGATGCGAAGCCAGAGGTTTTCACCGACCGCGCCGGGTTTGGCGCCAAAGCACAGGCCTATATCGACGCGACCAAGTCGCTCGCCGCCGCGGCTGCTGCCGACGACAAACCCGCCTTCGATGCCGCGCTTGCCAGCACTGGCGCGGCATGCAAGGGCTGCCACGATGCCTTCAAGGTGCCGCCGCCGGCCAAACCGGGCTGAGCGCCGCCGCAATTATTACCAGGAGCCGACATGACCGACTTCAATGATCGCGAACGCGCAGAAGAGGCCAAGTTTGCCCACGATGAGGAAATGCACTTTCGCGTGCACGCCCGCCGCAACCGTCTGGTCGGGAACTGGGCGGCGGAACGCATGGGGCTCTCCTCGGTCGAAGCCGAAGCCTATGCCAAGAGCGTGGTTCAGGCCGATTTCGAGGAATCGGGTGATGAGGACGTGGTTCGCAAATTGCTCGGCGACCTGACTTCGGCCGGGATCGAGGCGAGCGAAGCCGAAGTGCGCGAAGCGCTCGAGGCCAAGTCGGTCGAAGCCAAGCGTGCCCTGATGGGCGAAGGCTGAGGATCATCCGATGGTCATGGCCGCCACTGACATCGAATCACTGATCCGCACCGGGCTGCCTGGAGCCACGGTCACGATCACTGACCTCGCCGGTGACGGAAACCATTATGCCGCGCACGTGGTTGCGGCGGAATTTGTCGGTAAGCCGCGGATCGCGCAGCACAAGTTGGTCTATGCCGCGCTGGGCGGGCGAATGGGCGAGGAACTCCACGCCTTGCAACTCACCACCGCCGTTCCCACCTGAACGGCAAGGAGTTTCACATGTCAGACGCAAACGCCCGCATCGCCGATATCGTCACCAGCAATGACGTTGTGCTATTCATGAAAGGCACCCCGCTGTTCCCGCAGTGCGGCTTTTCGAGCAAGGCGATTGCGATCCTCGACCACCTCGGCGTGACTTACGAGACCGTCGATGTGCTGCAGGACATGGAAGTGCGCCAAGGGATCAAAGCCTATTCGGACTGGCCGACAATTCCGCAGCTGTACATCAAGGGCGAGTTCCTTGGCGGCAGCGACATCATGATGGAAATGTACGAAGCCGGCGAATTGCAGCAAACGCTCACCAACGCAGGTCTTATCCCCGCCGCCTGATTTGCGGCGCGGCAGCCGCTAGCCCCAGCCCCAAGCCTTGAAATGGGGGCGTTGCGCGGCGCTCGTGATCTGGAGATCCTCGGGAAGAACTCGGGGAGGCGGGACCGCGGAGACCAGGGGGCGGCCCCGCCTCGTTCGAGACTACTTGGGGGTACCCGATACTATGCAGACGTCGTGCCAACTAGCTAATATACATGTATTACAGTTAATTATGGTCCGCTAGACAAAGTCGGCGAGCGCGAACTGTAAACTCTGCCGACAGCTCGCGGGTGCGGATTAGCGCTTGGCAAAGCGTCCCTTCCGCGCCACGCTGGGCGGCATGGATCCAATGGACATGTTCGCGCACGACGACGATGCGCCCCCCGCCATTCCTGCCGCCACCATGGTCATCTTCCGCCATGCCCCTGCCGGCGGCGCGCCGCAGCTGCTGATGGTCCAGCGCGCCAAGGAGATGCGCTTTGCTGGCGGTGCCGCGGTCTTCCCCGGTGGCCGGGTCGACGAAGCCGATCGCGTCCTGGCTCGCGAGCTCGGCGCCAGTGACGATGACGCGCTCGACGAACTTGCCGCGCGGATCGCCGCAGTGCGCGAAACGCTGGAGGAGACCGGGCTGGCGGTCGGCTTTCACCAGAGCCCCAATCTTGCGCAGGCTCGTCAGGCGCGCCAGCTCTTGCTCGACACCGGCGAACTGGCTCCAACGCTGGCAGCGATGAAATGGACGCTCGACCTCGAGCGGCTGGTTCCGTTTTCGCGCTGGCGGCCGCGGCACAAGGAAATCCGGGTGTTCGATACCCGCTTCTATCTTGCCGACCTGGGCACCGGCGCGGTCGATCTGGCGGTCGACGATACCGAGAACACCCACTTGTTCTGGGCCAGCGCGAGCGAAGCTCTGGCGATGGCCGACAGCGGCGAGATCAAGGTGATCTTCCCGACCCGCCGCAACCTCGAACGCCTCGCGCAGTTCGGCAGTTTTGCCGATGCGCTGGGTCATGTCGGCCAGTTCCCTTCGTGCATGATCACCCCGTTCATGGAGGTTCGCGAGGGCCAACCGTGGCTGGTAATCCCGGCCGATGCCGGTTACCCGGTCGACGGCGAAAAGCTGGCAAGCGCGGCGCGCGGTTAGGAGTAATGGCGCGCCCGGCAGGGGTCGAACCTGCGACCTCAAGATTAGAAGTCTCGCGCTCTATCCAGCTGAGCTACGGGCGCGCGCCGAGGCATCCATAGGCAGGCTTTGCGCGGCGTGCAAACGCAGCTAAGCCTGCGGCCCATGACCAGCCAACTCACCCAGCTCGACGGCACCACCGGCGCGCGCCGCCACTTCCGCTATTTCGACTACATGATGGCGGCCTTCGTCGCGATCTTGTTGCTGTCGAACCTGATCGGGGCGAGCAAGCTGTCCTTTGTGGTGATTCCAGGCTTGGCCTCGGTCCTGTCGTGGCTGCCCGACATGTTCCGCCCGACCAGCGATACGGTGATCTTCGGCGCGGGGATCATGTTCTTCCCAATCAGCTATGTGCTGGGGGACATTCTGACCGAAGTCTACGGCTACGCCAACGCACGACGCTGCGTGTGGACCGGGTTTGCTGCGCTGCTGTTCATGGCTTTCATGAGCTACGTCGTGGTGGCGCTGCCGCCGGCTTCTGGCTGGAGCGGCCAAGCCGCATATGAGAGCGTGTTCGGCAACACCTGGCGGATCGTCGCGGCATCAGTGGTCGCGTTCTGGGCCGGGGAATT
>JAYWBP010000093.1:0-14141 GCA_043781375.1 Novosphingobium sp. | reverse complement strand
AACGTCGGATCACTCGCCGATTTTCTGGCGGCGCGCTACGGCAAGAGCCGCAGGCTTGGCATCCTCGTCACAGTGGTCGCAGTGCTGGGAGTGTTGCCATATATCTCGCTACAATTGGCCGTGCTCGGCAAAGCATGGCGATTTGTCGGCGGCGGGAGCGGACAGGACGGTTGGCTTGCCGCCGCCTTTACCGCCGTGCTCGCAGGAATCGCAATCCTGTTCGGGGCACGTCGGCCGAGCCTGACCCAGCATAATCGCGGTCTAGTCGGCATCCTCGCGCTAGAATCCGGGGTAAAGCTGGCGGGACTGTTGTCGGTCGCCGGTTTTGTCATGGTAATATTCCTTGGTACCCGCGGCGGCTTGTCGCTCGCGTTGCATGCCGTCCCGCCAGTGTCGGCCGTGTTTGGTGGGTCTTTCGTCACGCAGGTGATGCTGTGTACAGTAACCGCCTTCACAATGCCCCGGCAGTTCCACCTCAGCTTTGTCGCTCTTGAAAAAGTCGATGACAGCCGCACCGCGTCGTGGATTGTACCGGCCTATTTCTGCTTATGGGCGCTGTCGACACTAATTATTGCGGTTGCCATCCGGATGGGGCTCGGTTCTGCGCACGCCGATGCGCAGATGCAGATTCTCGCGCTGCCCAGTCTGCATGGCCATCCGTGGGTTGTGCTCGTCGCCTTGCTTGGCGGACTTTCGGCCGGCGCGGCGATGGTAGTAGTCGAACTTATTGCAATATCTGCGATGATCTCGAACGAAATTTTATTACCGTTGCTTGCGGGCGGAATGCGGGGTCACGTCGGCGAATCCGATGTTGGCCGGTCAATTGTCAGAGTTCGGCGATTGACGATTGTTGGCATGGGAGCGCTGGCTTGGCTCTATTTCATCAGCATCCGTTCGGTAGAACAGCCGACAGAGCTGGGCCTGACCGCGCTGACGGCCTTTGCCCAGCTTACTCCCTCGCTGTTGGGGGGAGTTTACTGGCGCCGCGCGCAATCTGGCGGGGCGATTGCTGGAATTATCGGCGGAATGGCCGTTTGGGCGATTGCAATCGCCGCCCCCGCTTTTCGGGGCACCATGGGCGAAGTCAATGTTTCGGCGATTGCGATATTGTGGCCTGACACGGGAAATCACGTCAATTTCGCAATCTGGTCAAGCCTTCTCGTTAATTGCGCGCTCTATGCGGTCGTATCGGCGCGTTCTGCGCCGCGACTGATCGACACGATCCAGGCTAATAGCTTTGTCCTGGCACCAGATCTGATGCAAGCTGGGAATGGCGCGCTGATCAAGGCGACGATTAGCGATTTGCGCAATCTTCTGTCTCAGTTTCTGGGAAGCGCCGAGGCGGACAAGGCTTTGCGGGAATTTGCGTCTGACACAAGGCGCGGAAATTTCTCTGACGGCGATTTGGTTTCCCCGGCAATCGCTCGCTCGGCCGAGCGACAATTGGCAGGGGTAATCGGAGCTTCCTCGGCACGCAACGTGGTAGCAATCGCGATTTCCGCGGGTTCGCAGGATGCGGACGAAATCAGCCGCATTCTTGATGAAGCGGGGCATGCGGTACACTTCAACCGCGAATTGCTGCAGACTACGTTGGATAGCCTGCCCCAGGCCGTCAGCGTGTTCGACAGAGAGCTGGCGCTGGTGGCTTGGAATGCTGCCTTCCTTCGTCTGCTGGCGCTGTCGATCGATGAAGTGCACATCGGCAAATCGGTGCTCGAACTGGTTAGTGAGAGCGCTCAATTCAACGAAGCCAGCGATGTGCGTCGGCGCTTGTCGGAATGTGCGCAGGCGCTGCGTAGCGGATCGGTGATTGAAATCGAACATTTGGTTGGCGAAACCAAAGTCGTACATTTTTCTGGCCGTTCACTGGGCAGTCGCGACTATCTACTGACTATTGCCGATGTCAGCGAATTGCGTGCGGCTGAGCAGGTGCTGACGCGCAGCAAGGCCGAACTGGAGGCGCTTGTCGAAGACCGTACCGAGGAATTGGTTTCGGCCAACCTCGCGCTGGCGCAGGCTAAGCAACTGGCCGAACAGGCGATGGGCGCGCAACGCCGGTTCGTCGCCACTGCGAGCCACGATCTCGTCCAGCCGCTTCACGCCGCGCGACTGTTCATCGGCAATGCGCTGGTAGGCGCCGACGAAGACGACGTGCATGCAAGGTTACTGCACAAGGCGGACCAGGCGGTCGAAGGCGCCCATCGCTTACTGCACGCGCTGCTCAATCTGTCGCGCCTCGAGATCGGATCTCTCCAACCCAAGCTGGAGGAAATCGACGCCGGGGCCTTGTTGGCTTCGTTGGCAGAGGAGTTTGCACAGCAGGCCGAGATCCGCGGCCTCGAACTGGCGGTCATTCCGACCCGGCACTGGATTCGGTCCGATAGTGATCTCTTGCGGGGAATGCTGCGGAACCTCGTTCTAAACGCCTTGCGCTATACCCCGGCGGGACGAGTCGTTGTCTGCGTCCGGCGCGCCGGAGACTCGGTTCGGATCGAGGTGCGTGACACCGGAGTCGGAATTGCCGCCGGTAAACTGCCGAGTGCTTTCGAGGAATTCAGCCGGCTGGACGAAGGACGTTCCTTGGCAGCGGGATCGGGATTAGGGTTGTCGATAGTAGCAAGGATTGCCGACGTCCTAGGGCATAAGGTTGCAGTCCGCTCTACCCCGGGCAAGGGTAGCGTCTTCTCGATATTGCTCCCAGTAGCAAAGCCAACGCGCGTCCGTCTGAAACCCGCTAGCAAGGCGGTAAGCCTCGAAGGGCTGAGGGTTCTTTGCGTTGACGACGAGCGTGATGTCTTGGCCGGCACCAGCGCCTTGATTGAACGTTGGGGGGCAACAGTTGACTCAGTAGCTTCCTGCAACGACGCGCTGGCACTCGATGGGCACTGGGATGTCGTCCTGGCCGACTATCACCTGGGTGATGGCGATGGTTTAAACCTGCTTCGCGAACTGGGCGAACGGGCGCGAGTCAGATTGCTAGTAACCGCCACGCCGGAGCCGGGCTGGGACGAGCAACTCGAACGAGCGAATATTCGCTGCCTTGCAAAGCCGATCGCTCCGCTGGAATTACGCGCAGTTCTGGCTGCGGAAGTGCCGGCTTAACTTGCTACCGGCCGGTCGCGTGACATGGCGGTGAGTTGGGCGCGGGTCTGCACACCGAACCTACGATAAAGACCGGTCAGATGATATTTGATCGTAGCCTCGCTAAGTTGCGTTTCGAATGCAATCTGTTTGTTCATTAGCCCGCGGTGAACACCGTCAAGAATCCGGGTCTGCGTGTCGCTGAGCGGAATGCCCGCTTGCTCGTCACCATTATCGGGAAACCAGCTTTGACCGGCGAGCAGGGCTTCAACTGCCGCAGACAGTTCATCGACGCCAACAGCCTTCGATATGAAGCCGGCAGCACCGCAGGCCAAGGTTGTCTGCACGGTGTCGGGGTCATCGCTTGCCGATACAATGGCAACAGGAATGTTGGGATACTCGGCCTTAAGTGAAAGCAAGCCACCGATGCCTGCACTGTCGGGCAGTTTGAGATCAAGCAGTATCAAAGTCACCGCTGCATCCTCCGACAACGCAGCCTTGGCATCCCGTAGTGTTTCAAACTGCAGGACCGTTCGGGCTCCTGCTAGCTGCGCCAGCGTTGCCGCAAGCGCTTGACGAAACAAGGGATGATCATCGATCAAAAGGACTTTCATTGACCGTCTCATTGCTCTGCGCGGAAATTCCTAGCGAGACGCATCTTCTTCGCAATTCGCAGGCGGCACAAGTTGTCGCCGCTAGACCAAGGTCTAGGCGCTTTGGTGCAGGCCAGGGGCTACAAGTTGCACAACTCGCAACCAGGCGGGGAAAATTTCCGGGAGTGTTCATAATGCACAACTTGCAACAGACTCGATGGATTCAACTCGGGGTGAATTTTTGAGTTCCTCCCGCATGGATTCGGCAATCATCACGACGGACCAACAACACCAAAGACAAGTTTTTGCCGAATCAAGCTGGTCGCGGCGCGGCATGGCAGTCATGGCCCTTTGCTTCGTGCTGAACATGTTCGACGGGATGAACGTTTTCGCGCTTACCTATGTTGCGCCGCAACTTCAAAAGCAGTTTGGTGCCGGCCCGGAGGCTTTCTCAGTCGTGTTCAGTATCGGATTGGTGGGCATGGCGCTCGGCGGTCTTGTGCTGGCGCCTCAGGCAGACAGGTGGGGAAGGCGTCCAGTAATCCTGTTAGCCCTGGCACTTATGGCAGGAGCCATGATCGCCAGCGGCAGAGCGGCATCAATTACCGAACTCTCGTTCGACCGCTTGCTTGTCGGTATCGGCATTGGCACCGTTCTTGCGAGCATCACTGCGCTTTCAGCGGGCTTCGCGCCAGATCGCTATCGTAATATGGCGGCCGGGGTTCCTCAAGCGGGTTATCCGGTTGGGGCGACAATTACCGGTTTCGTTACCGCATGGGCTTTGCCGCGCTTTGGTTGGTCGCCGATCTTCACCGGTGCGGGTCTTGCCACGCTAATTTTGTTGCCAATCTGCTTTTTCGTCCTTCCTGAAGCACCCGGCCATGGCCAAGAACCAACGATCGGCATCCGCGCTGCGCTCGGCGGAGACCGCAAGCGCAACACCGCCTTGCTGTGGGCTTCGACGGTCAGCGGTTTCATGGTGCTCTATTTCATCGCCAGCTGGATCACGAAGCTGGCGATCGAGGCAGGACTTGCTCCCAGCCAAGCGATCATCGCCAGCGCAATCTACAGCTCCGGCGCCTTTGTCGGCACGGTTGCGCTGAGTGTAATCGCAACGCGGGTCGATGTCCGCAAGTTGATTTTCGCCATGTTAGTTTTCGCTGCGGCCCTTTTCCTGGTGTTCGGCGGGGTGAAGATGTCGCTTTCAGGCATTCTGGTGACCAGTTTCCTGATCGGCGTAGCGATGCAGGGCGGCGTCAACGGCAACTATGCGCTGGTAACGGGTTCCTATCCCGCCAACATGCGCGCCACGGGGTTAGGCTGGGCGATGGGGATCGGGCGCATCGGAGCGCTTTCGGGGCCGCTGGTCGCTGGCGTTGCAATGGGACGTGGCCTACCGTTGTTCGCTGTCTTCGCGATCTTTTGCTTGCCGCTGTTGGTCAATGCCTTTGCCGCTTTGGCGGTTCGCGATGCCGGGGTAAACTAGGCCCGACTTCAACAGTTTGGTTGGAACGGATTGCGAACAAGTGTGCTGAAGCGCGCAGAAATGAGTGGGTCGGTTTTCCGGTCAGTTCGAGATGTTGTGAAAATATCTTCGCGCGATCCATGATTTAGTGTTGACATTTTGCGGGGATTTTGGCGCCTTTGCGTGCCATGTACGTTGTCGAAAAAGCAGCTGGTGGGCACCGCTATCTCTACCTGGTGGAGCGCGTTCGCGAAGGAAAGACTATCGAGCATCAGCGCTTGCAACACCGCAAGCTCGCCGCCTAAAACCTAACCCCAGACGAGGCTCGCACTCCGCTAATTTACGCCGCGATGTGTGCCGAATGTTCTGACGACGGACAGTTGGACATGTTGCGGCTGGCTCCGGACCGGGTGGTTGGGGAAATGCTACCCGCACCCCGGCGCCGCGGCAACCGCGCTCAATCGGCCCAGTAAAGCTTCGTAGGATTATCGACCAGCAGCGCCTGCTGCAACGCCGCCGTGGGCGCGATGCGCGGGATCATGTCGACCAGATGCCCGTCATCGGGGATCTCGGTATCCATGTTGGGATGCGGCCAGTCGGTCCCCACAGCACACGATCCTGATAGTCCGCGACAAGGGGCGCGACGGCATGGGCAAAATCGTTCCATGGATCGCCCGCGCCGCCTTCCTTGATCGCGTCGAGCCGGTCGGGGCAGGTGGCCTTGAACCAGATGTCCTCGCGGCTGTCGAGGAAGGCGCGGAAGGCTTTCATGTCGGGGCCATCGGGGCCTTGCGACACGTCGGGGCGGCCCATGTGGTCGATCACCAGCGGCACGCGGATCGCTTCCATGAACGGGCGGAGTTCCTCGAGGATATCGGCCTCGAAATAGATCACCACATGCCAGCCTTTGGGCAGCCGCGCGGCGACTTCGAGGAACTTGTCCTTGGACGCATCGTCGACCAGCCGCTTGAGAAAGTTGAAGCGGATGCCGCGGATGCCGCCTTCGTGCAGCGCTTCAAGCTCGGCTTCCGAGATCATCGGATCGACCACCGCTACGCCGCGCGCCTTCCCGTTGGACTTGGCGATGGCATCGAGCGTGGCCGCGTTGTCGGTGCTGTCGCAACTCGCCTGCACGATCACGTTCTTCGCAAAGCCCAAGTGATCGCGCAGCGCGAATAGCATGTCGGGCCCGGCATCCTCGGGCAGATACTTGGCCTTCGCGCTGAACGGATGGAGCGCCATCGGCCCGAACACGTGGCAATGCGCGTCGATCGCGCCCGGCGGCGGGTGTAACGGGGTTTCGATGGGTTGGCGTGCCAACTGATGATGCGGTCACTCATCTGAACACAACTCCATCCATCAACTTGCGCGCGGTCCGCAAAAGCGCCGAGCTCACGACTGCGCCAGATTCGTCTGTCTCCAGGACGCAGCTCATCTCGCCGGTGGGATGTTCGACCGACAAGGTCTTGCGCTTGCCTTCGGGAACCACCGCGACCTCGGCGGCGGGCGAGCCTTCGATCAGGCACGCCGTCGCCACGCTGACCGCGCCGAGCACGCCGATCGTGGCATGCGCGCGATGCGGGATGAAGCTGCGCACCGTCACCGCGCCTCCGTGCTTGGGCGGGGCGACGAGCATCATCTTGGGCACCGACTTGTCCTTGACGTCGCCCAGGTTCATCCGTTCACCAACTGCAAGCCGGATCGCTTCGATCACCGCCTTCAGATCGGTGTTGGCATCGAGGCTGTCGCGGTCTTCATAGCCGGTGATCCCGACATCCGCCGCCTTCATCACCACGCAGGGCATGCCGTTGTCGATCAGCGTGACACGCACCCCGTTGACCAAGTCGACCGCGTTGCCGCTCGGCAGCAGCGCGCCACAGGATGATCCGGCGGTGTCGCGGAATTCGAGCGGGATGGGGGCGTGCATGCCTGGCACCCCATCGATCGCGGCGTGGCCCGCGTAAGTGACCACGCCGCCCGGCGTCTGCACCGTGGCGATCGCGACCTGGCCGGTGTTCTCCATGAAAATCGAAACGCGCGTTTCTTCGCCCGTGGCCGCAACCAACCCGCGTTCGATCGCGAAAGGGCCGATCCCGGCGAGGATATTGCCGCAGTTCTGCGCGTCGGTGACGAGGGCCTGGTCGACGAAGACCTGCAGGAACAGGTAATCTACGTCGATCCCGGCGCGTTCGGACTTGCTCACCACCGCGACCTTGCTGGTCAACGGATCGGCGCCGCCCATGCCGTCGATCTGGCGCGGATCGGGCGAGCCCATCACGGCGAGGAGGAATGCGTCACGCCCGGCCCCATCGGCGGGAAGGTCGGCCTTGAGGAAATAGCCGCCCTTCGACGTGCCGCCACGCATCCACATGCAGGGTGCGGAAGTCATCGGCTCCCCTCCCGCTTGCGGGAGGGGCTGGGGGTCGGCAGCGATTTGGCGCAGCGCTGGAACAGCCCACCCTTAGCCGCTGTTGCTGCCCAACGCCTTCGGCGCCCCGCAGGCGGGAGGGGGACTATCACCTCACACATACTTCAGCCCCATCTCGGCCAGCTTCTCGCGCATCTTGTACATGTCGAGCCCGAGCACGCCTGCGGCCAGTTTCTCGCGCTTGTCGCCTTCATTGGCCTCGCGCGCCCGCGCGGCTTCGAGCACTTTTGCGGCATTGAGCCGGGGCACCACGCAGACGCCGTCGTCATCGGCCACGATCACGTCGCCCGGCTGGACCATCGCGCCCGCGCAGACCACCGGCACGTTGACCGAGCCCAGCGAGGCTTTGATCGTCCCTTGCGCAAACACCGCCTTCGACCAAACTGGAAACTGCATCTGCGTCAGGTCGCGCACGTCACGCACCCCCGCGTCGATCACCAGCCCGCGGCACCCGCGCGCCATGGCCGAGGTGGCTAGCAGATCGCCGAAGTAGCCATCCTCGCACGGGCTGGTTGGCGCGAGCAGCAGGATGTCACCCGCCTTCAACTGCTCGATCGCGACGTGTACCATGAAGTTGTCGCCCGGCGGTGCGCTGATCGTCAGCGCCGAACCCGAGATCCGCGCACCGGCGTAGATCGGGCGCATGTAACTGGCCAGCAGCCCGGTCCGTCCTTGCGCTTCGTGCACGGTGGCCACCCCGCATTCGGTAAGCCCGTCGATCACTGCCGGATCGGCGCGTTCGATGTGCTGGACGACGATTCCGGCCATGGCAGGCTCCCTTGCAAGGACGATGCAGTGCCGTTGCAGCACACTTGTAAATCCATGCGACGGCGCAGGAGGAATGCCAATCCGAACTTGGCGCCCATCATAACAATTTGCTAACAAGCTCGGGCAATGGACGGTACGGCCCCCAACATCCGACACTTCGCCGCGCTTGCCGCCACGGTGCGGCATGGCAGCGTCACGCGCGCGGCGCGCAGCGTCAACCTGACCCAGCCCGCACTGACCCAGGCGATTGCGCGGCTCGAGGCGGAGCTTGGTTGTGCGCTGTTCGAACGCGGCGCCGGCGGCATGACACCCACCGCGCCCGCGCTGTTGCTCGCGCCCCGTGCCGAGGCTGCAATCGGGCAGATCGGCAGTCCCCGGGTCACCGGCACGCAATTGCGCGCATTCCTGGCCCTGGCGCGCGGCGGAAGCTACGCCGTGGCGGCCGAAGCAACCGGGCTTGCTGCTGCTTCGCTGCACCGCGCCGTCGCCGATCTGTCGCTCGCGTTGCGGCAGCGCCTGGTCGAGCGGCGTGGGCGGCAAGTGATCCTGACCCCCGCCGGTCATCGCCGCGCGCGCGGGTTCGGGCTGGCGATGGCCGAACTGCGCGCCGGGCTGGCCGAAGTTGCGGCGTGGCAGGGCAAGACGGCCGGCCGCATCGTGGTCGGCGCGATGCCGCTCAGCCGCGCGCGCTGGCTGCCCGCAACGATCCTGCGCTTTTCGACGCGCTTTCCCGATGTCGAGATCGTCGTGGTCGAAGGCAGCCACGCCGAACTGGCGGGGCCGCTGCGCGACGGCGAGATCGATCTGATGCTGGGGGCGCTGCGCGATTCATCCGCGCTCGACGACCTGGCGCAGGCGCCGGTGTTCATCGACCGGCCGCAAGTGATCGCGCGTGCCGGGCATCCATTGGTCTTAGCGGGGCCGCCATCCGGCGCTGCGCTCGCCGCGCACGAATGGATCCTGCCGACGTGCGACACGCCGCTGCGGCGCTATTGGGAGGCAATGCTGACCGAGGCGGGTGCGGTTCCGCCGCCGATCCGGATCGAATGCGGATCGGTGCTGACGGTGCGGCAGTTGCTGCTGGGTAGCAACGCGCTCACGCTGCTTTCGCCCGACCAACTCGCGGTCGAACTGGCAGCAGGGGTGCTGGTGGCTTTGCCGACGCCGGTCCCCGTCATGCGCACAATCGGGATCACGACCCGCGCGGGCTGGCGGCCGACGGCGCCGCAGGCCGCCTTTGTAGAAATGCTGCGCGAAATCGACAGCGACACCAAAGTTTCGTGAAAAATTATGGCCTCGGCGATCAATTCATTTCCCCCTGGTCGGCGGGACCGACAGGACCGCGCGTGATGGATTTCAAACTCGCCATGATCGGTTTCGGTGAAGCCGGGTCGACCTTTGCCGGTGCAGCGGACTGGGGCGGGACTGCGCGCGGGTGGGATTTGCTGCCGCAGCGTCGCGCTATGATGGCGCCGGCGCGCGTGGTTGCCGCGCATGATGCGGCTCAGGCGCTTGCGGATGCCGATCTCGTGCTCTCGCTGGTCACCGCCGACGCCGCGCTTGCGGCGGCGCGCGACGATGCGCCGCTGCTGAAACCGGGCGCCTTGTGGTGCGACATGAATTCGGTCGCGCCCGAGACCAAGCGCCTGGCCGCGCAAGCAGTCGAAGCGGCGGGCGGGCATTATGTCGACGTGGCGGTACTGGCGCCGGTCCATCCGGCGCGGCTGGCGGTGCCGCTGCTGCTGGCGAGTGCGGCGGCGAACCAGGCTGAATCGATGCTGCGCGCGGCTGGTTTCGGCAATATTCGCGTGGTCGGTTCCGAAGTTGGCCGCGCCAGCGCGATCAAGATGATCCGTTCGGTCATGGTCAAGGGGATCGAGGCTTTGACCGCCGAAATGGTCCTGGCAGCGCGCGCCGCGGGGGTGGAGGACGAAGTGCTCGCCTCGCTCGATGCCAGCGAGAAGGCGCTGGGCTGGGACTGGCGCGCGGCCTACAATCTTGAACGCATGGTCACGCACGGTGCGCGGCGCGCGGCGGAAATGGAAGAGTCGGCGAAGACGCTGGCGGCGCTCGCGGTGGAGCCGGTCATGACGCGCGGCACAGTCGCGCGGCAGGCCGCGATGGCCGGTGAAAGCCAGCATTTGGGCCAGCACCCGACACCCGAACAACGGAACAACGCGGCATGAGCAAGACGCTGATCATCGACTGCCATGGCCACTACACCACTGCGCCAGAGCCGCACAATGCGTGGCGCGAGGCGCAGAAGGCCGCGTTCAAGGCGGGCGAGGCGGCGCCTCCATACCCTGCGATCTCGGACGACCAGATCCGCGAAACGATCGTGCAGAACCAGTTCAAACTGATCCGCGAGCGCGGTGCCGATCACACGATTTTCAGCCCCCGCGCCTCGGCAATGGCCCATCATGTCGGAAACCAGGCGGTCAGCGAGGCCTGGGGCATAGCGTGCAACGATCTGATCGCGCGCGTGGTCGGTCTGTTTCCCGAGACCTTCACCGGGGTGTGCATGTTGCCGCAGTCTCCGGCCGCCGACCTGACCTCCTCGATCCGCGAATTGCGCCGCTGCGTCGAGCAGCTGGGCTTTATCGGCTGCAACCTCAACCCCGATCCGGGGGGCGGGCATTTCAACCATCCCGCGCTGACCGATCCGTACTGGTTCCCGATCTATGAAGCGATGTGCGAGCTCGACGTGCCCGCGATGATCCACGTGTCGGGCAGCTGCAATCCTGCGCTCCATGCCACCGGCAGCTTCTACATCGCCGCCGACACGATCGCGTTCATGCAACTGATCGAGGGCGACCTGTTCGCGCGCTTCCCCGATTTGCGGTTCATTATCCCGCACGGCGGCGGCGCGGTGCCGTACCACTGGGGTCGCTACCGGGGCCTCGCCGACATGCTCAAGAAGCCGGACCTCGCGGGTCACGTGATGAACAACGTTTATTTCGACACGTGCGTCTATCATCAGCCTGGGGTGGATCTGCTCGCCAAGGTGATCGACAGCAAGAATATCCTGTTCGGCAGCGAGATGGTCGGCGCGGTGCGCGGGATCGATCCCACGACCGGGCACTATTTCGACGACACGAAGCGCTATGTCGATGCGCTCGATGTGCCCGAGCCCGAGCGCCACGCGATCTTCGAGGGCAATGCCCGCCGCGTGTTCCCGCGGCTCGACCAGAAGCTGAAAGGAATGGGGCTTTGACCGAAGCCACTCGCGACATCCATGCCTACCTGGGCGAGCTGGAGGATATCCCTGGCACCCGCGTCTTTACCGCCGCGCGCGCGCGCAAGGGCTACCACCTCAACCAGTTTGCGATGAGCCTGATGACGGCCGAGAACCGTGAGCGGTTCAAGGCGGACGAGCGCGCCTATCTCGACGAATGGCCGATTGGCGAGGAGGCCAAGGTCGCGCTTTCGGCGCGCGATTACAACACGCTGCTCGATCTGGGCGGCAACGTCTATTTCCTGTCGAAACTGTTCTCCACCGACGGGATCAGCTTCGCGCAAGCGGTCTCGACGATGACCGACAAGAGCTTCGAGGACTATACCGCGATGATGGTTGCGGGTGGCCGTTCGCCCGAAGGGCAGCGTTCGATCCGCGCCAATGCCGCGGCGAAGGCCGGCCTCGCGACCGCGCTGGCCGACACCACCGGCGCCGATGCCGATTTCGGCCCCGCCGCTCCCCATTCTCCAGCAAAGAGCAACTGACATGGCCCGCATCACCGCCGGCGTAGGCAGCAACCACGTGCCGCTGCTCGGCGTCGCTGCCGACTTCGGCAAGGACAAGGACGACTACTTTGCGCCGATCTTCGCCGGCTACGAATGGACCAAGCAGTGGGAGCGCGAGCAGAAGCCCGACGTGGTGATCCTGGTCTACAACGACCACGCATCGGCGTTCGACATGAAGATCGTGCCCACGTTCGCGATCGGCTGCGGCGAAAGCTACCAGCCGGCCGATGAAGGCTGGGGCCCGCGCAAGGTGCCCGAAGTGATCGGCCACCCCGATCTCGCCTGGCACATCGCGCAAAGCCTGATCCTCGACGAATTCGACATGACGATCATCAACGAGATGGACGTCGACCACGGCCTGACCGTGCCGCTGACGATGATGTTCGGCGCGCCCGAGGCCTGGCCGGTCAAGGTCGTGCCGCTCGCGGTCAACGTGGTTACCTATCCGGTCCCGTCGGGCAACCGCTGCTGGGCGCTGGGTGAGGCGATCGCGCGCGCCGTGGCGAGCTTCCCCGAGGATCTCAACGTGCAGATCTGGGGCACCGGCGGCATGAGCCACCAGCTTCAGGGGCCGCGCGCGGGACTGATCAACAAGGAGTGGGACAACAAGTTCCTCGACGGGTTGATCGGTGACAGCGACGCGCTGCGGCTGGTTCCGCACATCGAATACCTGCGCGAAACGGGCAGCGAAGGCATCGAGATGGTGATGTGGCTGATCATGCGCGGCGCACTCGGGGCCGCCACCAAAATGCTCCATCGCCACTACCACGTGCCGTGCAGCAACACCGCGATCGGCCATATTGTGCTGGAGCCGGCCTGACTTTCTCCCCTCCCGCAGGTGGGAGGGGGACTATGGAGACCACACCATGCGTATTGCTATGGCCGGTGCCGGCGCCTTCGGCGAAAAGCACCTGGATGGCCTGAAGACAATCGACGGGGTCGAGATCACCTCGATCATCAGCCGCACCGGCGAGCAGGCCGCTGCGGTTGCCGCGAAATATGGCGCCAAGCACTCGTCGACCGAGCTTTCTGACGCGCTCGCCCGCGACGATGTCGATGCCGTGATCCTTTGCACCCCCACGCAAATGCATGCCGAACAGGCCATCGCCTGCATGGACGCGGGCAAGCACGTCGAGGTCGAGATCCCGCTTTCGGACTCGTGGGCAGATGCCGAGGCGGTGGTGGCCAAGCAGGAGGCCACCGGGCTCACCTGCATGGTCGGCCACACGCGGCGCTTCAACCCAAGCCACCAATACGTCCACAACCGGATCAAGGCGGGCGAGTTCGCCATCGAGCAGATGGATGTGCAGACCTACTTCTTCCGCCGCCGCAACATCAACGCCAAGGGCGAGCCGCGCTCGTGGACCGATCACCTGCTGTGGCACCACGCCGCGCACACGGTCGACTTGTTTGCGTACCAGGCGGGCAAGATCGTGGCGGCCAACGCAATCGAAGGTCCGCATCACCCCGAACTCGGCATCGCGATGGATGTGTCGATCCAGCTCAAAAGCGAGACCGGCGCGATCTGCACGCTGTCGCTCTCGTTCAACAACGATGGGCCGCTCGGCACGTTCTTCCGCTACATCGGCGACACTGCGACTTACATCGCGCGCTACGACGACCTGTTCACCGGCAAGGAAGAGGCGATCGACGTGAGTAAGGTCGCGGTCTCGATGAACGGTATCGAATTGCAGGACCGCGAATTCATCGCCGCGATCCGCGAAGGGCGCGAGCCCAACTCCTCGGTCGGACAGGTGCTCGATTGCTACCGCGTGCTCGGCGACCTCGAAAAGCAGCTCGAAGCCGCGCACTGATCTAATTGCATATTGCCCGGCTCAGCGCCTGAGGCAAGGGGGATGACGGACAAGACAAACCCCGCCTAGATCGCTCCAGGCGGGGTCTTGAAGGCGATCGAGCCTCAGTTTTGCGTGATGGTGATCGAGCCGTTGGTGCCGTAAGCATGCGGTGAGGGCCGCTCCGGGTAGGATCAGTTGAGACCGCAGCAACGCTTGTATTTTTTGCCTGAACCGCATGGGCAGAGTTCGTTGCGGCCGATTTTGATCGA